>JAISYJ010000098.1:0-9125 GCA_031270005.1 Hungatella sp.
TCAAGGCGTTACCCTCTCATTCTACACTTTGGATTACTAGTTCTCCACTAGTTTGTTGAAAATTCACAACTCTAGCGTGCCTAACCTTTTCAGTTAGGAACGAGTCGCACCCTGGTATATTCCCGATACCGTCAATGGTGTCTCTACTCCGTCTACTATAAGCGTAATCTGATCCCCTACATCTTTTTTTAAATTATCAGAAACCAGATAGGACAGGGCAATTTCATTTTCCCTGGAAGGGGTCTTTCCAGTCATATATTCCAAAGGAAAGATATTAAAGTCCCCTGTCTCCACATTTAAATTTTCCCACAACCCTTCTTCATTTTTCACCTTATACTTACAAGTGAAGGTGGGGGAATATAAACTGACCTGCGGATCCTTTTTGATGGATTCGATCATAGAGGCATAGCGCTCTTCCATACCTTCCGACTGCTGCAGATCCATACGGATCTCACTTCTTCCGATACCCATGTAGGTAATAAATTCATCAGAACCTATTGTATTATAAAGATTCACCGGAATAATCATAATAAAAGCACTTAGGGTGAATATAAACAGCAACATGGTATGGACAGGGAATCTGCAGATAATATCATTTAATCCCATGAAAACATCTGGACTCATATACGTTCTCTTGTCTAAATGGAATATTCTTAACTGTTTTCCAATATCCCCCATCCTCCCCGAACGAAGTGCCTCAAATGCAGAAATTTTGTTTAGCTGTTTCAACACCGCCATACAAGATAATATGAGGAATAAATACATAATACCGGTTGTGATAAAAGGCATAAGATAGACGGCCGGCCCCGTCAAGGGCGTTCCAAGATACAAAACCATATTGGATGTAAACAATCTGCCTACCCAGAAGGAGAGCAGGTATCCCGCCAGGGAAGCGGCTGCTCCCATGATGACATATTTCATCAGATAGATGGCCTTAATATCCTGCTGCCTGATGCCGATGGCTTTCATGACACCAATTTCCCCATAGTCCTCCTCAATGGAAGCAAGAAAAGTAAATCTCAGACAGAGCACGGAAATCGCCACCAACAAGAGACTGATTAATATAATAACCGCTGCCACAATACCGTCTGTCAATGCATTCAGCAGTTTAAATGTGCCGGCATCCAAGGTAGGCCCCTTGGCAGGAAGCCCTGCGGCCTGGTATTCATTAGAAAATTGAGATAATTTTCCAGCTTCTTTCAGCAGAAATTTGATACTGTACTCAAAATTTTCGGAAAAATTAGTTAAAATACTGTAATCCTCCTGGCTGATAACAAAGCGTTTGGAACTGACAACCGTGGGATTCATCTGGGCATCACGCACAAAATCTGAAATAATAAACTCTGCGATTCCTTCGTCCAGTTTTAGCCTGACCCTATCTCCTTTTTTTAGATTATACTTCTGTAAATAATAAACCGGAACTCCAATTTGCCCCTTCTTTACTGATACCGGCTTATTTTCCATATTTAATAAAAAATCAAATGTTTGATTCTGCTCTACAAAAGAAATATCCATGACACTGTTAATTTCAGCAGTCGGGTTATTTCCAAGATACAGATTTCCCGGATCCACACTGATCATCTTTACCACTTGCCAGTCTTCTACCAGAGGATTGGATAAAGAAAACCGCTCTATCTCTTTTTCGTCCAGGTTTCCTGAATGCATCTGGACATAGTCAGGAATCTTTGAAGCCTCAAACATATTATCAATGGACCCCATCATCACCGTGATCATGTATGTACCACTGGCAATCAGTATTGAAGATAAAAGAATAAACAGGAACAGTACAATTGTAATTCCTTTTTTTCTTTCAAAATCTTTCTTTATAATTTTATAAAACATGGGAACTCCTTCCTGCGTATAGAAAGCATCTTTTTCTATATATTATTGTATTGTCTCTCTATGATAAATTTTCAAAATGTATTAATTCACCGTTTTTTTTGTCATCTTCCTTTTAACTGCTATTCTATACAACAGACAACAGCCCTTAAACTGTCATTGAAAAAACATTTCCAATTCCCGTACCACCGCTTCGATCTCATCCACAATGGCATAATCTGCATATGAAAAAACAGGCGCATAGGGGTCGTGGTTCACAGCAACCACAATTCCGGCATTCTTGATTCCTACCATATGCTGGCTTGCCCCTGAGACTCCAAAGCTGATATATAATCTGGGTGAA
This sequence comes from Hungatella sp., assembly GCA_031270005.1. Taxonomy (GTDB): domain Bacteria; phylum Bacillota; class Clostridia; order Lachnospirales; family Lachnospiraceae; genus Lacrimispora. Next base: position 2,183 of record JAISYJ010000098.1, read on the forward strand.
ATGCTTTTCCCCGACTGTCCCACCTGCCGCTCTTTATCGATAAACAGCTCTTCCACCGCGGCTCTGGTAGCTGTGATTTCTACGTTGCACAAGTCTGCTAGCTTACAGATTCTTTCATAAGTGCCACTCTGTTTCACTCCCCTGCCGATACAAAATACAACCGAGGCCTTTCCGATATCAATCTGGCTCTTTTTCTTGCGAAATACCTGCTCCAGCACTTGAATGATTTCCTCTGGATGCGTCTTGGGTTCCATAAAGAAATGTTCTATGGTTCCGTCTCGTTTCCCCGCGCATTTTTCCTTTACAAAAACTCTCTGTTTAACGGTTCCCATTTTTAGGTCACAATTCATACAGCGGATTTTTGCAATGACCGAATCATTCATTGCCGCCCGGGTAAAATAAAAATCCCCATCCGTTTCAATTCCTATATCAATGCAATCCGCCGTCAGACCTGCATCAAAATGTGCTGACAGGACTGCCGCCAGCCGTTTTCCTTCATCAGTGGCCGGAAACAGCACTACTTCCGGTTTTTTTTCTTCTATCATAGCTATGGCAATATCCCGCATACGGTTGCTTGACAGAGGTACATGGCATTGATGAAACAATACGTTATCCGCACCATACTCCATGAGTGTATTAAATTGATCTTCCCGGAATTCTCCCATACAAACGGCTGTAACACTGCCCTTTGACTGGAAAGCCAGAAGATTTGATTTTGTTAAAAGCTGGAGCATAACCTCCTGATCATACTGCCCCGCAGCCGTGCACACAACAAAAATTTTTCCTCTCATCCCGCTGCTGCTCCTTCCGTTTTCAAACCAGCAAGCAGTTTCATGATCAGTTCTGCTTTACCAGCAGCATCTCCCTGTACTTGCCGGCTCTCTTTCTTAACCATGTCGTTATGTATTTCGAGAACCCTGGTTTTCGACCCACCTATTCCGCATTTTTCCAGTTCCAGATTCAGATCAGCCGCTGTCCATACAATAAAACCTGTCTTTTTGGCCTTTTTCAAAGCAGATAAGCTTATTTTACCAGTCTCTACCATAAATTCGCGGCTAACTACCATAACCGGTGACGGGACCCTGACAACCTGTTCATATTCATCCGTCGTCTGTTTAAAGGTTATCTGATTTTCCGTAATATCCAGAATCTCATCCACATTGGATATGCAGGGATATGCCAGGCGTTCCGACAAGCCGAAGGCCACCTGACCAGTTTCTCCGTCAATGGATTTTTCTCCACAGAAAATCAGATCGCCTCCTCCCAGAGACTCTATTCCCCTGGCAAGGACATAAGTGGTCGCCACTGTATCAGCCCCGCCAAATACAGGATCGCTCATAAGAACCGCCTGATCAGCCCCCATGGCCAGAGCCTTGATCAGGGCTTCCCCTGATGCCTGGCTCCCCATACAAATACAGGTCACATGGCAATCCCTCTGTTTTTTCAGGTTTACAGCCACCATCAGAGCTTTGATATCATATGGATTTATAACAAACTTTTCATTGCGCCGTTCATCTGCATAGACCAGGTCGGCTTTCACCGGCTTAATACATACGATAACTCTCATATTAATCCTCCTTTTGAAACCGATTAAAACATTCCGGCCACTGCCATTTTATAAATGGTGTTTCTCTGCATTTCATTTGTCCCGGAATAAATACTGCAGGCCAAAGCATCTCTTAGTTCTCTCTCCAGATCGTACTCTTTTGTATAGCCATAGGCTCCGAAAATCTGCATGGCGTCCCGGCAGGTTTTTATATAATTTTCACTGACATAAAGCTTAAATATAGAAGCTTCAAGGAATGCCGTTCGTCCCTGATCCTTTAACCAGGCAATTTTATACAACATCAATCTTGACATCTCGATGGCAGCCTGCATGTCTGCAATTTTATGGGATATGGACTGATTCTCTCCGATCTCTCTTCCAAACTGTTTCCTCCCTTTTGCTTGTTCCATGCACATTTCCATCACTCTCTGCATAGCGCCGATATGGGGAGCAAATTCATAGCATCGCTCCCATTCCAGTGCCCCCGTCATAATGGTAGAACCCTGATTCACTTTTCCCAGAATATTTTCCTTTGGGACTCTGCAGTTGTCGAAGACAATCTCACAGGTAGGACAGGCACCCAGCCCCATCTTCTCAATATCTGCCCCTGCGCGGAATCCTTCGAAGTTTTTTTCCACCACAAATGCAGTGAATTTTTTAACCGGCTCCATCTCGGTTACTGCATAAACGATAAACAGATCTGCAATGGGCCCGTTGGAAATGAACATCTTACTTCCATTCAGAACATAGCTGTCCCCGTCTGGAACCGCTGTTGTCCCCATGCTGAAGGCATCGGAACCGGACTCTGCCTCTGTGATGGCAATTGCTCCTATTTTCCGTCCCCCAATCATTTCCCTCAGATATTTTTCCTTCAGGTGGTGAGACCCATAAATAGATATCAGGTTCTGAGCCACCCAGATGTGATTATTAATTACAAATATAAAACCATTGTTTTTACAGGCATAGCCTAATGCCTCAAAAGCAATAGCCGCCGTCAAATAGCTTTCTGAGAGGCCGCCGTATTCTTCTCCCGCCGTAATTCCTAACAGCCCGAAATCGGAGACCTTTTCCCACATTTCGGGGGAGTATGTCTCTAGAAACTCCTGGCAGTTTAAATGCTCTCTTGCAAAATCTATAATCTCCTGGTGGTATTCTTTCTGCTCTTCTGACAATAAAAAGTCCATTTTTTCACCCTTATCCTTCCACAACTGTGACATAATCCGGTATTTCCCGCTCCTGAACCATATCTGCCTCCAGAACGGTCAGATGACTTCCAACAGAAATTTCTTTAAAGCCTCCGAATTTATATGTAATATACATAATCCTGTTTTTATCCGTTGGAACAAAATTTGCGCGAAGTTTCTTTCCTCTTTTCCTCACCCGGTTTACCAGGTAGTTTAAAAGTACGGTGCCAACCCCCCTGGACATCACCCGGCATGACATCAGCAACAGTTTCAACTCCCAAAAATCTTCATGCTTTTCTATGAGAGACAGGCCTATTTTTCCATAGGCTCCGTATTTGTCGTCAAGCTGGGCCACCAGAACTTCATGCCTGTCCGATGCAATTAGCTTTTTCAGCTCTTCATAAGAATAAATATCCCCCGTGGAGTTCAGCTGATGTGTTCTGACTGTGAGCTCCTCCACCCGTTTTAAATCCTCCTCCACAGCCTGGGTCAGCGTGAATTTCATTTGAAGTGACTGTAGAAATTCTTCCTTGGAACCTTTAAATTCTTGTTCCACATGAGAGCGTTTAATATCATTCTGATACATCTCCCTCCTGTTCCTGGAATCTTCCGTCACAAAAAGAGGATTCATCCGCTCCATCGTAAGAATCAGTGGGAGGTCCGCTGCATCCACACACAAGACCTCAGGATGAGCAAATGCAACCTCATCCCTTTCATATGCCTGATCATCCACAAATGCCAGAGTGTCAATTCCTATGTTGATAGCCTTAGCGATTGCAAGAACCGCATCGGACTTGGGATTCCAGCTGATCTGGGGGTAAATGAAATACTGAGACAGTCCAAACGCCTCTAGTTGCTCCATGGCAGGCCCATAGTCATTCTTACTGGCTATTGACTGGAGAATGCCCCTGCAGTCCAATTCCTTTATTGTCCGGACTACCAAAGGAGATATGGTAAGTTCTTTATTTTCAGTCAAAATACCGTTCCACAGGGTTTGGTCCAAGTCCCAGACAACGCACTTTATTTTTTGATCACTCACCAGAATCCCTCCCTACAGTTTTCTCTCCACCAAAGCGGTGATCGAGTTAATATCCTTGAAGTTTTCTATATCCAGCTCCTCATTGCCTAAGGACACTCCAAATTCTTTTTCAATAAATGTGACCAGCTGCAATGCAAACAGAGAATTTACAAGTCTTTTTTCAAAAATATTGTCATCGTCCTCAATCGTCCCCTGTCCTACATAGCGATCCAAATAATTTCTAACCTTATCTTTTACATTCATCTCTCATTCTCCTTTTTAATAAGCATAAAATCCTTTTCCGTTTTTTCTGCCCGTCAGCCCGGCGCTTACCATCTGCTTCAGAAGTGGACAGGCCCGGTATTTCGAGTCCTCATAGTGGTCATACAGTATCTTCAGCGAATCAAGAACCGTATCCAGGCCGATTAAATCGGCAGTTTCCAGAGGCCCCATTCTGTGTCCAAAGCCCTCTTTAAATATTTTGTCAATCTGTTTGGCTTCCGCCACCCCTTCATATACGAGGAAGGCTGCCTCATTCATGAACAGGTGTGACAGACGGTTGGATACAAAGCCTGCACTGTCATGGATTACTTCAATTTCAATCTCCACACTTCCCATCAGATTCCCCACACGCTCCACCGTATCATCCGAAGTATAAACTCCCCTGATTACTTCGGAAAATTTCTTCATGGGAACCGGATTCATAAAATGGACTCCGATTACCTTATGGGGACGGTCCGTATAGGAACTCACTTGAGTAATGGGGATACAGGAGGTATTTACCATATAAATACAGTCCTCCGGAATATATAACTCCAGCTCTTTGTAAACGGCCTCCTTGATCCCGACCTCCTCCGGCACATTTTCAATGATAAAACCGCATAAAACCATATCCTCATACCTTTCAGTAAACTGAATTCGCTCCATTACCTCCTGAGGATTCATATCCTGATTCATCATCCCCATAAGCTTTAGCTGTCTGGTGATCTCATGCCGGGCTTCCTCCAGCTTTTTCCCGCTGATATCTTTTATGACCACCGGATATCCATAAGATGCAAACCGTACAGCTACTCCCCTTCCCATAACTCCGGCACCAACGATACCGATTTTCATGTCACCATCCATGTCGTACCTCCGTATTTTTCTCATATTCTATTCATACCAAGTTCTATACAAACTTTTTCTTCGGTCTTTGCGGAAAGGAAAAGACTCTCTTTGCGTCTTTGCCTCATCCCCTGTTTCACAGAAAATAAGGCCCTCCTCATATTTCAAAGACTGAAGCAGCCGGCCATCAGGGCTGATCAGGCAGCTGTCCCCACTGTAGGAAACTCCCCCTGTACTGCCTGTACAGTTAACACCTGCTATATATATCTGGTTTTCCACTGCTCTGGCCTTTAATAAAAGTTTCCAATGCTCTCTCCTGCTTTCAGGCCAGTTTGCCGCTACTACTGCCAGCGTGATCGGTTCCGGAACTGCCTGAAACAGTTCCGGAAAGCGCAGATCGTAGCAAATAAAAGCAGTCATTGGAAGTTCCCCCGCCTGACAGGATACAATGGTGTCTCCGGGACGAAAATATATATTTTCTTTCCCATAGGAAAAGGGATGTATTTTTATATAATCCAGTATGATCTCTTTGGAGGGAGCCGCCACAGAGTAATGATTCTCTGCTTTTCCCTCTCTTAGGTTCACCCATCCGAATCCTATGTAAATTCCATATTCGGAGGAATATTCCGCCATTTTTTTTACAGTCTCCTGTCCGGTCTCGCCGGTCACTTCAATATTCATAGAAAAACCTGTAAAACTCATTTCCGGAAAAAAGACAATTCCGGCACCTTTCCGGGCTGACTCCTTTATCATATATTCCGCTTTGTTATAATTATGCGCTTTGTTTTCCCAGCTGATATGGGTCTGTGCCAGTGCCACTTTCATTTCCATTCTCCTCTGCCTTTTGATCTGCCTCTCTTATCCTCTCTGCTACCTGTTTTATCTGATGGTGGATAAACATATGCTCTCCATTTTCGATCTTCATGAAACTGACTTTTCCGCTAAAATATCCTGCCCACAAAAGCAATGCCTCCATCGGTTCCGCCTTATCGTTTTCCCCCCAAAGAAGATAGGAAGGTATCTTTAAAGGCTTGTAACCGCAATGAGCCGCAGATTCCAATACCCGGTAATCTGCCCGGAATACGGGGAGCAGATAGGTCAGCAGACTTCTCTCTCTTAATACCTCCTCCGGCATTCCTCCATAGGATATCAGCTTACTGATCAGGGCTTCATCCGGAAGTGAGGAATATGTCTTTTCAGCAAACTCCGCCGGAGTGCCGCAGGCTGACAGAATTACAGCCTTTGGGAGAAAACCTGCTTTTGGGTTTTCCATAAGCTTTTGTATCATAAAATAAGACAGGATTCCTCCCATGCTGTGACCGAAAAATATGCAGTCCTCCCTCCAGAATTCCAGGATGCTTTCCATATAATATTCTGTAAGCCTGTGAATATCTTCCAGCAAAGTTCCTCTTGAACTTCCATGTCCGGGAGGATTGCCTGCCCATATCTCATATTCATCGCCCAACTCCCTTGCCAGATCTGCAAAAGCGGAGGAATATCCTCCCAGATACGGAAAGCAGATTAACTGGGTTTTTCCCTTCCCCTCACTCAATTGTTCAAATGTCCCAAAAGCCATATTGTTCCCTCATTTCTTCGCTATTCATATATATAATCCGGATATACCTGAAGATGGTATTCTATATTTTTTATCTTCAGGACAAAATGCAAAACTGCAGCCGCCAGCAGGAAAAAAACAATCTGCATAATCTGAACCTGGGGAATAAAATAGTAAAACTGAAGCCGACTTCCACAGGCAACGAGCCAAAAGGTAAAGATGTAAAGCAGCAGATTCCCTTTGGTCACATTAAATAAATAGGCAATGAATACAGAAAACACCATCAGCTGAGCCACATAAAAGGGGTAAAGGGTTGCCGTCTGGAATGAATCCACAACATATCCTGGAAGTACCAGAAGGCCAAACAAAAAACCTGTCAAAAGACCGCTTTTTATGGTACTGTGAGATTTCTGCTGCAAATAAGCCTGCAAATAAAAAGTCAATAGGAAATTGATAATTTTCTAGATTAAATTTATCTTGATTTTTGGATATGAAAAATAGACCACCGTTATCCGCTGGCCTGGAAAGATATGGGA
>JAISYJ010000126.1:0-15579 GCA_031270005.1 Hungatella sp.
TCCAAGGAAGGGAGACGATATACCGATTGCTACCTACATTCTAACAGTTAAGCAACAAGATGGATAATTCCTTACTGGCTGTAAGGGATATTAACCATAAATATATTGTAGTAGGAAGATGGAAAGGACTTGATAGAATGGACTTAATGGAAGCAATCCTCACAAGAAAAAGTTATCGTAAAACATTCAAACCGGATCATGTACCCGATGCCGATTTAAAAGAGATTCTCGAAGCAGGCGCAGCTGCTCCTTCCGGCTGCAATCAGCAGACAACCTGTTTTATTGCAGTAAACGATCAGAAGACAGCGTATAATCTGGCTGCTATTTATGGTGCCTCATGGGCACTTACCGCACCTGCTGCAATCCTTCTGTTGTCAAAAGAGACGATTTTCTATAAGGGTAATTCCTACCACATACATGATTACTCTGCCGCAGCTGAAAATATTCTTCTGGCTATCAATGCAAAGGGATATGCAGCTACCTGGGTTGAGGGACAGATTGAGGGAGAAAAGGCAAAGAAAATGGGAGAGCTTCTTGGCGTACCGGAAGATTTAACGGTAGCTATCTATATGCCTTTAGGAATTCCAGATGAAGCAAATCCTGGTGTAACAAAAAAACCATTTGAAGACAGAGCATGGTTAAACGGATACGGAAAAGACTTTTAGTTTACAGTAGATATAAAAAGGACCAAACCTAACAAGTAATTCATGTTAGATTCAGTCCTTTTTCTCATAATGACTATTGTCAGAAAAAACTCCTGGCACGGTTCTGGTTATTTACCTGTAATAGGCAGTATTCCAGATACGAAGGTATGGTCCTTTCATTATTATACCCCATTCCAGGAACCATCCGCTCCCACTCTGTATCCATCAGGAGTCACGGTATCCGTAAGCAGGGCACCTCTGGCTCCGTCTGAAATTGTATTAAAATAGTACCATTTTCCGTCCAGCAGATTCCAGCCTTCGGCCATCTGCCCCTGAACGGCCGCTCCCGGCCGGTCAAGATAATATTTTCTTCCATTTTCTTCTATCCAGCCGATCAGCATATAGCCTTCTTTGTTAAAATAATACCAACCAGAGACTCCATTCCAGGTAACATATTCCCAACCCAAGGCACTGGTCCGGTCAGATGTATAGTTAAACTTCCACCCCTTCCCATCCTTTGCCCAGGAACCTGCCGCCGGAGACTTTCCATCAGAACGTGTAGTACTAGGTCCGCCGGTTACGTTAACAGGGCTGCTTGCATTTGCTCCTGTCCTTGAAATTGTGTCTTCAGAAGATGACTTTTCAGAGGATGTTTTTCTAGAAGGCTTATCTCCAGGATTCGTCCCGTTTTCATTATCCTTAGGGTTTGAAGGATTCTGGTTATCGTCTTTACCGCCCGAATCCTGACCCTGAGTAACAACATAGTTGAATTTAGGACTTATGGTTGCTGTATACTTGAAAATTCCGTTTCCCCCTGCACACCCGCAGTTCGCCGTAGCAGCAGATGCACTTCTGGTCTTTGTGCCGTCGGACGCATTTGTGTAATTCATGACCTCATTGTAGAGGTCCTCCGTTTTATCTGCTTCTGGGGTTATAATATCTGTATTAACTGTAAATCCGTTTTTCGTAGAAATGGTGGTGTCTGCCGGAATGTATAAGTCATAGTTCGTTCCTTCATCCCACTCTCCATATCCAAAATAACTGTTTAAATTAATTGCAAAGCAATCAAACACGGACCTTTGTAAATTTTTATTTTTATACTCCACTTTTTCCAGACTTTCACAGTATGACAGGGAGCAAGGCTCCGTCCTGGCAATGCTGGCCGGTAAGGTGAGGCCGGTAAGATTTGTGCAGTAGAAAAATGTATCAGAAGGAAGATTTTTTAACTTCATATTATCCGGGAAAATTACTTTTTCCAGATCCCGGCACCATTCAAAAGTACAGGTACCCATAGTTTCCAGCGATGCCGGCAGCTTTACATACTCTAAGAAACTGTTGCGGAAAACACCGGTTCCCATATACCGGATGCTGTCTGTTAATTCCATGGTCCGGATGCCGCTTCCTGAAAAAGCAAAATCCCCCAGTGTCGTTACCGTTGTTGGAATTCCCACATACTCCAGAGAATCGCAGCTGCTGAAACAGCCGTTGTCTATGACTTCTACCCCGTAAGGCAGCGTTATGGTTTCCAGCCTTGAACAGGAGTTGAAGGTAAATGCCCCTGTATTCTTTAAGGCGGAACCCTCTTCAAATATCACATCTTTAAGATTTTTATTAAGATAAAATGCACGGTCTCCAATGGTCTTTACGGTTTTGGGGATTTTTATGCCAGTCAGCTTGCTGCATTCAAATGCCTCCACTCCGATTTCTTCCAGACCATCCGGCAGTTCAATGCTCTCCAGCGGGAACCTGTCAAAAGCACGGTTTCCAATCCGCTTTAAGGATGCGGGAAGAGTTAGCTCCTGAAATCCGGCTGCACCATAGAAGAAGTTATCTGGGATTTCCGTTACGCCTTCAGCAATTTCAATGGTCTTTACCTTACAGTTGTCAAGTACATAGGTTCCCCATTCTATATTTGGCGTAATGGTTATACTGTCTAATGACCTCTGAGCAAATGCTCCGTTTCCGACCTTCTTAAGGGTAACAGGAAATAGGATTGTATTCAGATTGTCGCCTTTGGCGGAATCCCAGTTGGCCGGTCTCTGCCCTGCAGGAACCTTAAATGCGTATCCGCTGATTTCCTCTACGCCCTTTGGGATTTTATATACAGTATCTTCCCTTCCATTGGGATAATAAAGCAATGTTTTCTTATCCTTGGTGTAAAGCACGCCCTCCACATCCGCATAGGACGGATTATCTTCACTTACATTTATTTCTTTAAGTCCATCACACCAGAATGCCTCGGCAGCAAATTCTTTGTCCCCAATCAGCCCTACACCTGCCGGGATATCCACCTTTGTCAAATGGGCATACTGGAATGCTCCCTGGCCAATTCTCTTAAGACTCTGGGGCATGGTAATCTCTGTAATAGCATTGCATTTGAAAAAAGCGTACTGTTCGATTGTCTCCAGACCTTCCGGCAATACCACATCTGATAAAACCTGGCAGCTTTCAAATGTATTTTTTGCTATAACCGTGATTTCCGTCTGACTTAGGTCAACACGTTCAAGAGCAAGACACTGATAGAAAGCGTTGCTTCCGATCACTCTCAGACTTTCAGGAAAAGTTACACCGGTCAGCTTCTGACAGTTATAAAAAGCCTCACTGCCGATACTGGACAGGGTGTCGGGGAATGTAATATCTTTTAGATTCTTACAGTTATAAAATGCTTCATTACCGATGCTGGACAGCGTGTCGGGGAATGTGATTATCTCCAGGCTGCTGCAGCCATTAAAGGTCTCATCTCCAATAGAGGTTATTCCTGCTTCTATGGTTACCCTTTTAATTCTTAAATTATTTTTAAATGCCCCTGCCTTAATCTGCGTAACATTCTTTCCATTGAGAGTTTCCGGAATTGTAATAGAAGTTTCCTTGCTTCCGGATTTTAACCCTTTGATAATCACTCCACCAGATGATGCGTTTTCCTCTGCATCCAGATAATCCTCTGGATGTGGTACGGAAGGTATATCGCCTTCATATGGAGAAAGGTCACCTTCAAGTGCATTATTTCCACTCCCGCCATATACCCACTCTGCTAATGCCTCAATATATTCACTCTCTAGGTTGCTTGGACAGTAGAACGTTAGGCCGTCTGTTCCCTCACCGCATTGATAAAACGCATTATTACCAATGGAAGGCACATTGCCATAAAAAGAAACCGATTCCAGATAAAAACTGCATGAAAAAGCCTCTTCTCCTATTGTTTTAATCGTATCAGGTATGGATACTCTTTCAACGTCAGAATACTCAAAAACACGATCACCGATCCCAGTCACGATTACCTCATCAATTTCTGACGGTATCTCCACCTCCGTATCATTTCCATTATACTTGGTGATCACTCCTTTTTTGTTGATCTCAAAATCATCGCCAGATACAGCGACCCGTGCCGTTTTAGTTGGTGCAGCCTGGTCCAACAGCTTATTCTGCTCTCCATCCACATTTCCTGTCTGTGCATCATCTGTCACCGGACTTTCATTTTCCGGCTTTGTTTCATTCTCATCTTGCTGATTTTCGTCCGCTTTTTCTTTTTCTGTCTGGCTTTCTTCCGTCTTGCTTTCTTCTGTCTTGCTTTCTTCCGTCTTGTTTTCTTCCGTCTTGTTTTCTTCCGTCTTGCTTTCTTCCGTCTTGCTTTCTTCCACCTGACTTTCTTCCGGCTTGTCAGCCTCCGGCTCGCTGTGGTCTTTCTCGTCCGTTTCCTGAGTCTCCTTGTTACTGTTCTTCCCTGAATCAGCAACCGTTTCTTCAGATTCCTGAGTTTCCTTTTCCTCTATCAGCTCCGCTCCATTACTTTCGTCACCTGCATCAGTAACCCCTTTGTCAGGCTCCTGACTTTCCTGTTCCTTTACCAGTTCCTCCCCATAAACAGGCAGGTTTAAAGGGATCGCTGTTGTAAGGACTACTGCCGCCATTATGGAGGCGGCTGCTCTCCATACTCCCTTGCCTCTCACATGTTTTCTTCTCATTTTTCTCTACCTCTCCTTTGCTTATAATATTTGGATCCAAACATAACATCCAGTTATGTTTTTCCCTTTGTGCCTGGGCTGCAATAAGAGGATTATCAGTCTTCCTTCTTATTTCAGCGTTCGTTTTAGCAGATTAGACCACTAATTGACAGAACGTTCACATCACCATACAAATTAAATCAGCAATGAGCAAACAATAACTCCCCACTAACTGTCATCACTGATTGGAGCATTACTTATGAACGCCACTGGTTTTGATGTCTCCAAAAGCAAACCCAATCACCATCCTGGAATTTCTGGGTAAAATCGTGGAAAAACCCTTTAAAATCCGCCGCACCGCAAGAGAACCAAAAGAGCTGGCCTGCTCTCTCAAAAGCTTGCACGATGAGACTTGAATCATTGCGGAGTACACCGGCAAATACGATGCCTCCTTAGCACGGTATCTCCCGCTGATTCTGGTTCTTATGTCAACGCAGTCCATGCAATGCTTATCCATGGCTACGATAACAACTTTGTCCGTAAGGTAAAGACCGTCAAAGTGGATGCGGTCAGAATCTCTTCTGCCTTTGCAGCAGGCTCTTCACCCCTTACATATTTTAAGTTTGGAAATATCTAATCTATGTAAATAAAAATGTTTAAAAAACAGCAATTCGCTATTCTCAAACGAGAATAACGATGGTATAATAAAAGTTAGGTACAATTTTTTTTAGGTTACCTAACTTTTTTTGTTTATTTTCACTATAACAGCATTATATTTAAAAATCAACCCTAATTTTTTTATAAGGAGCATTTTGTATGAATTTTCAATTTTTATCTTTCCTGCCTATTTTAGCTTCCCTGATTCTAACGGCCCCGGTTTCCAAATCCACAGCTGAAACCCAGGAAATTCCCGGCCTGATTTCCCAATGGGAAAATACTTTTCCTTCTCCGGTTGCTGTAATACAGCTGCCCAAAGGATTGTCTGATGATTCCATTTTCAATCTCATTGACAACTATGAGATAAACTGTGTTTCCTTCCCCTGTGAAGCCTCTGACCTAAGCTTTACCCCCTTGTCGGAGAAGGGAGATTTCAGCACCTATGAAATCCGGTTATCCATGCAGGCCTCTGAAGATTCGCTTAATACAGCGGCAGACAGCCTTTCTGCTGCAATGATCCAAATGGCAGAAGACGTACGCCGTACTGCCCCATCGAACCTGCCTCAGGATCTTCTTTACACGGCCTTCCAGAAGGTATCCGGCAATGCTTCCTACGATTACGCCCTTGCCACCCTTTCCGGTACCGGCCGAATGGCGGAATCCATGCACTTTGACCGTACTGCCTATGGCGCCCTGGTTACCAAAAATACCGTCTGCACCGGCTATTCCAGAGCACTGAAAGGAATATGTGACCAGCTGGGAATCCCCTGTTGGGTCATAATCGGTACAAAAAAGGGAATCGCACACAGCTGGAATGCCATTAAACTAGGCAACCAGACTTCCTATATAGACTGTACAGCTGCTGCCGTGGGAGAACAGGAATTCGATCCTTTCCTATTTGATAAGATACTGGCCGGCCGATATCAATATTCTCCTGCTTCATATTCCATTCCACCGTGGGAATCGGGGAGCCAATGAAACGCAATCTTAACATAATGCAGTCCCAATTCAGGGAAACTGACGCAGCAGCCGTTGTTAACCGATGCAAGACCATTGATTTTACTTGGTTTACTTACTTGGTTTCCTTACTTCGTTTATATAAATTTTCTCTCCGCTCATGGTACAGTAAAATCTCCACAAACCATCTTACACATAAGCGGAGGAGAAAATTTACGTCTGCAAAATACCGTCAGATTTCTTTTAAAGATACCTTTTCAGACTGCCAGCATCCCTTCATCAATAACATCCCCGCTTTCTTTCTGCGGCTTCTCCAAAGTCCCCGGTGTCCCCCCCCTATTTCATTTTAAAACTTAAGATGACCGGCATGTTAAAATTCCCCAGACTTCCTGAAATGAATCCAGTGAAGATCCAGGCTGGTTCCCGGAAGAAAAAGCAGGGAAACCTTCTGTACACCGGATATCTTTTCACTCAAAGGAAAGGTCCGGGTCACAGGCCCGGAAGAATCTGAGGATAATTGCAGCATTTGTATTACATCTGCTCTTTCTCCGGAAGATTCTCCGAAAATCAGTCGCACAGAATTATTCATGCAGGCGCTTTGATAGCAAAGCTCCAGGCTGACTGAACCCTTTTCTCCAAAATCCATTTCCAACCAGGTGAGGGTGACATTGTTTCCTATCTCTTTTACCAGCCCCGTATCCTCACACAAGAAAAAGGAATCCCCTGTAATCTGGTCACAGGAAGCAGCTTCCAGCGTCTGAAAAGCCTTTTCATATTTTTTAAAGGAAAAACCTTTGAAATGAACCTTCTGCCGGAAAACAAAGGCCAGGGTTACAATCCCCTTTAAACGTTTTGGAATTCGGAAGGTCTGCTCTATGTAAGTGTTCCATTCCGAGCCCCGGGTATAAACGCCATCAAAAAGTTTTTTTCCTCCTGAAAGAGGCATTCCTTCCCAGACTTCAAAGGGAACAGCTTCCTGTGTCATAGCAAATACCCACATTGTGACTTCATCCGATCCATAATTCCCAAAATCCAAATCCTGAAACCCAATATGGCTTTCTCCCTGGCGGAGCGTAGCGATTCCTCTTTCATTTCCCGGAGTCAATTCCACATTAGAGCATTGATAAAGTCCGGCAGATACAAAAGAATAAGGATACAGAAACGGCTTTCCGTATCCGGAAAAATTTATTGGGATACAGCTGATAAATGCGGAATGCTTTTTTCCATTTATAGGGGAACAACGTACATAAACTTCCCCATCCGCCTTAGGGGTTATCCTTGCAATAAGGCCATCTGAGGATACTTCCATAAAACCAAGGAGGCTGTCAATACCGGAGGCATCTGTAAGTCTCCAGGATAACTCCCGAAAAGTGGCATTTTCCGGCATAATTCTGGCGTGAATCACAAACTCAGATGTCCCGGTCTCTTTTTCCATGGAAAGTTCTACTTTTCTGACAGGTATTTCAGAAGTTTCCAAAGACACAGAAATTTGAGTATGTTCCTCCCCTTCCACAACAGCCAGAAGTTTTCCCTGAAACAGACGGCGGCTGTTTCCCTGAAAGAAGTCATAATCAGTCGAATCTCCGTTGTCTAACCCAAGAAGCTTTCCGCACTTCACTTCTACCTTCACTCTGCTGTTAGCATTCTCTACTGGGTTTTCTTTGGAATCAGCAGCTGTGATTGAAGCAAATATCAGCTTTCCCATCCGTTCCTTCTCTACCTTAAGGGAAGCCACTTCCCCAAAGGAACACCGTACCGTCTGTTTTATCACCTGTCCTGCACAGTTATAAGCGATGGCACAGATCTCTCCTTTTTCATAAGGAACTTTCCAGTCACAAAGATATCTGTCGCCAGGCAGACGCCTTCCATGGCTTTTCCCATTCAAAAAAAGCTCCGCCTCATATGCATTGGTACAGACACGGACGTCAATGATCTGCCCCTCATTAAAATCCCAGTAAGGAAACAGATGAAGGATACAGTTCCGGGGAGAGGTCCATGCGGCCTGAAACAGATAATAAGAATCCTTGGGAAATCCGGCGGTATCCACATGTCCAAAATGGCTGCTTTTCGTATGATAGGGAGTAGGTTCCCCAAGATAATCAAAACCTGCCCAAAGAAACTGCCCCAAAGTATATGGAAATTTTTTTTCATTCAGAATACAGTCTGATGCCTGCTTTGCTCCCCAGCTGGTAGCACTGTTGCCCAGAGCGGAACACTGGAGATCATCTTCTGAAAGAAGGTTTTTTTCCAATGGAAAATGATAAACACCTCTGCTCTGGACTGTAGAACAGGTTTCACTTCCATAGATCATCCAGTCCGGATGGTTTCTATGGTGATCCTCATAGAGATTTTCTCCATAGTTGTATCCAATCAGTTTAATCTGGTCCACACACCTTTCCGTTTCTTCCCAGGACATATAATTAGAACAAAAAGTGACTTTTCCATGTTCTTCCGGATCATGACGGCGGACCAGCTCTGTCAGCATTGTCAGAAGCTGTTCTCCCCGCTTTGGATCCGCCTGGGTATCATATATTTCATTTCCCAGGCTCCACATAATCAGTGAGGGATGGTTTCTGTCCCGGCGGACCCAGGAAGCCACATCCTTTTCCACCCATTCCGGGAAGAAACGTGCATAGTCATACCGGGTTTTGACCCGTTCCCATACATCCGTAAATTCTGACATTACCAGAAACCCCATTTCATCGGCAATATCCATGAATACGGCTGCCGGGGGATTGTGGGCACACCGTAAAGCATTTACCCCCATTTCCCGTAAAATCCGAAGCTGCCTCCGAATGGCATCAGGATACACTGCAGCGCCCAGACATCCCAGATCGTGGTGCAGGCATGCCCCCCGCAATGTGACCCTGGTTCCATTTAAGGAGAAACCACTTTCTGGAGAAAAACAAATTTCCCTGAAACCGAACCGGGTTTCCTCCACATCTTCCAGAATACCGTTTTCCCATAATTCTGAACGCAGTACATAAAGAGCGGGAGATTCTATCTTCCATGGAATGATATGACCTGCCTTATAAGTCTGTATGCAAACCGATTCTTTATTGTCCGGTACTTTCTCAGCCGCATCTTTCTCATTCACATCCTTCTCATTCAGCTTTTTAAAATCCGGGAGTTTTTTCAGAAGATCGGATGCCTTATACAGGGAATGCCTTATTTCCCGGTTCTCCAAAGGTGCAGACACTTCTGCCGTTACAGTCAGGTGCCAGCAGTTGTCCTGCTTTCTGGTTGAAATGGAAATCCCGTCTGAAATAAAATGACTGGCGTTTTTTTCAATCAAAAACACATCCCGGTAAATGCCTGCACCGCTGTACCATCTGGAATTAGGCGACTGGTAACAAACTTTTAATAAAATCTCATTCTCCCCATCTTCCTTTAATGCTCCGGTTATTTCAAATTCAAACGCCGTATAACCATATTTCCACTCTCCTGTTTTCATTCCGTTTACAAACAGTTCACTGTCCATATAAACTCCGTCAAACCGCAGGAACAGATGTCCCCTCTCCTCTGGCTTTTTCCAGTGAAATCTTTTCCTGTAATACCCTATGGATGTTTTATAGAAGTTACTGGCATCACCTATCAGCCAGTCATGGGGCAGACGAACCGGCTGAAACCGGTCCTCTGAATTTTGGGAAAATTCCCATCCCTCATTCCATAGTATCTTTCCTGTCATATCTACGTATTCTCCTCCCTGCCTGACAAAAAAGCTTATTCAAATCCAAAGTCAGTCTTATCGCCCAGCATACTTTCCCACTTCTCCGAACGCTCATCAATAATCGCCTGTCCGCCGGAGCTTAAATAATCCTGCATACCTTTATCAAATACCTCATCAAATTTCTCCGGAGAAGCCACTACCGCCTGATCCAGGATAGTATTTCTCTTTTCGGTTAAGCTGGCGCCAACATTCTCCTGGGATTTCACCGCACCAAATACATTGGATGGATTGCCAGAACTTAATTCATTAAGAGAAATTTTCAAAGCTTTTTGAACAATTTCAGATTCAATTCCGCTGTAATTCTGAGCCAGGGATTTTGCAGTCACATCCGGATCTTCAAAAGAAAGACCATTAATGGTTATGGTATAATCAATATTATTTGGAGAATTCATGATCTTCTCACCTTTTGCTGCAATCGTCTTAATACCGCCGTCTTCCAGGACTTCATGGGTGATGCCCTCTTCTCCGATCTGTAAAAACAGACGGTTTTCATATTTGCTGATCCAGTCCAGATAAAACATGGAGGCCAGAGGTTCATCGTTGGTTGCAGGGAAAAACACCTTCCGGTCTACCGGCTCCAGATTATATTTCCTGTAAATTCCAGCATCATTTTTAAAGCATTCTACTGCAACAAATCCGGCATCCTCCCCTGCTGAGCGCTTTAATCCGGCATTAATGCTGTCATCTCCATTGCGGTAAGGATAATCCCAGTTATGGATGAAAGCACCCACATACCCCGCTTTTAACAGGTTATCTTCTGTTGCCGTATCATCTGCATCATACAGTGCAAAATCTTTCCAGATCAATCCTTTGTTATACCAGTCATTGAGAACCTTCACTCCTTCTTTTACTCCAGGATACAGGAAACGCCTGTCATCAAACCCATAAACATACCGATCTTTATCGGTAATCGCCTCCGGTGTCATGCTGGCGAACAGAAGATCTCCTCTCCATCCCACGTCATAGCTGATTGACATGGGAATCATTTTATTTGCTTCCCCGCCAAGCAAAAGCTCTGCATTATCTTTAAATGCTTCCAGTGCGGCTTCAAACTCTTCCATAGTTGTTGGTTCTTTTAGACCAAGCTTATCAAGCCAGTCTTTCCTTATAAAAGTATTGGTTCTTGCCAGCACTGCCAGACGGGCTTCCAATGCCCAAAGATCACCATTCGGCAGTTTATCCCAGTAGATGCAGGTTTCTCCCAGATGTCCCCACAGGTTAGGCAAAAGATCCTTGTAGTCATCTACAATGTCTTTCAGATTGTAAATTCCTCCCATTTCTGCATAAACCTGAATGGTAGGATAATTATAAGTTACACATACATCCGGCGCATCACCAGATGCCAGAAGATTGTTCATCTGCTCCACTTCGGTCCATCTGGGAACGGGCACAAATTCTACTTCTACGTTATGATCCCTCAGCATGCCTTCTTTAATATAATCAGTGTAAAAATTATTTTCCGGTTTGGAACCACCGTCATTGGCGCGGTCAAAAACTTCCACCGTGATTTTTCTGGTTTCCTTAAAACGTACTCCATCCAGTTCTTCACTGGTTCCACCAGAAGCTGCTGCACTTTGAGAACTTTCCGGAGCAGTGTCCGCTTTCCTGTTTCCGCATGCGGTCAGGCTTGCCGCCAGGGCAAGTAATGTAAGTACTGCTATCATTCTTTTTTTCATTCTTATAACCCTCCTTTTCTCATCTTAACATTGCTTTCTTACTCTTTTACTGCTCCCAGCGTCATTCCTGTTATAAAATACCTTTGCAGCCATGGATAAATCATCAGGATAGGAACCACTGCAAACATAACTGTCGCCGACCGCAGGGTCTCGGAAAGCCCCGGAGTGGAAAATCCTTCCTGTGTCGCCACTTCAACGTTGGAAGTGTTATTTAATATATTATACAGCAATAACTGGATGGGATAGTATTCTCTCTTGTTCATATACATCAAAGCATCGGAAAAGCCGTTCCACCGTCCTACTGCATAAAACAGAGAAAGGGTGGCAAGCACCGGTTTCGATAAAGGAAGATAAACATGGAACAAAATACGGATCGGTCCGGCACCTTCTACTTCCGCCGCTTCCCTGAGACTTTCCGGGATTCCATAAAGAAAGGAACGCATAATAACTACATTAAACACGCTTAAGACGCCGGGAACGACCAGTACGGCTGGCGTATTAAGAAGCCCGATATCCTTTAACAGCAAATAATTGGGAATAGTACCCGCATTAAAGTACATGGTAAGAAGGATAAAAACAGAAAATACTTTCCGCCCCTTTAACTCTTTATAAATCAGGGGATAGGAACAGATCGTAGTCATAAACATGGAAGCACAGGTACAGATGACTGTTAAAAAAGCAGTCCACAGCAGAGAGCGTATGTATTTGGGATCACTTAAAACTGTCTGATAGGCTGTTAAATTAAAGTCAACAGGCCACAAAAAGACTTTTCCTCTGATCAGGGCATCCGCTGAGCTTAAAGACCTTGCCAGGATATTTAAGATCGGAAGCAGACAAATCAGGATAATAAAGAAACAGATTACCGCAATGACCCGGTCCGCTTTTTTTGTTGCTTTGGATTTTATCATTTCCCCACCTCCTAACTCATAATGCCGCGCTCGCCGAATTTTTCAGCCAGATGGTTCGACAAGAGCAGAAAGACTACGCATACAAGGGACTGGAACAGTCCTACCGCAGTCGTCAGGGAAAACTGAAGTCCCCGGATTCCGTTGGTATAGACAAAGGTTGCAATCACATTGTCCACACTGCTGACCAGCTTATTGCCAAGAGCATAGGGGCGGTCGAAATCAGATCCCAGAATACGTCCCAGATTCATGATTAAAAGTACGACAATTGTCGGACGAAGTTCTGATAGCGTAATATGCCAGATCTTCTGAAGACGCCCGGCACCGTCTATGGATGCTGCTTCATACAGTTCCGGATTGATTCCGGAAATGGCGGCCAGGTAAATAATGGAATTCCAGCCGATGCTCTGCCAGACACCTAGCAGGATATAGGTTGCCACCCAGGGAGCCGGTTTGTTTAAAAATGGAACCGAAGGAATTCCAAACTTGTTCAAAACAATGTTCACAAGGCCCGTAGAAGGCGCAAATAATTGCAGTGCCAGACCGGAAATAATAACCCAGGACAGGAAATGAGGCATATACACGATGGTCTGCGTCAGTTTTTTAAACCGCCTGAAAGCCAGTTCATTTAACAAAATCGCCAAAATAATGGGGGCCGGGAAGCCTACCAGCAAATCCAAAAAATTTAAAAGGATTGTGTTGCGCAGGGCATAGAGAAAATCCCGGTTTTTAAACGCCTGAATAAAATATTCAAATCCATGATTCCCAGCCCACTTCATTTCCCATACAGACTGGACAATGTTGTACTTTTTAAAGGCTATCAGCACATAGATCATGGGGATATACTTAAAAATCACAAAATAAATAAATGGAAGAAGAAGCAGTATATACAAAGTCCAATATCGTTTTATATAATATTTGAACTGTCCTTTTCGCTTTTCCTGCCGGAGCAATGCAACCTTTCCCATAAGATTTCTCCTTTTCCAATATAATTTTATATCCTGATACAAAACGGAGAAGCCGGAATACCGGAGGAATTATATAAAAGCCCCTGTTCCGGCGCATTGAACCAGGCATAACGCAGATACACCGGTATTTCCACCTTCCCGCTCCATAAACAGACTCTGTTTCCCACTGCCTTTCCAGAAACCGGATAAAATACCTCATCCGTTCCGGCCAGTTCAAAAGCCTCATGCCCATTTCCTCTCCGAATTACCAGATCCTGTCCATCTCCGGTTTCAAAAAACAGGCATAAATTACCCTCACAAACATTGCAGCCAGAAAGCACCGGCCCTTTCCATACTACAGGCTCCCCGTAAATCATTCCTCTTACCGCCAGAGCCATCCGGAAAGCCACCTGTTTCTTTTCCATAGGATGAAGATCATTGGCCTCCCCCAGATCCAGATTTACCGTTACCGCCACATCCGGAAGAATCGCCGCCTCTGCCTGGGCTGCCCGGATCCGGGACCAGGCATCTTTCTTGTCTTCCAAATCAATGTCAAATCCCGGAAGCTGGGCAATCACAAACGGCAAACGCTCCTGCTGCCATTCCTTCCTCCAGAAAAGAATCATCCGCTTTAAAAGTTCTCCATAGGAATCCGGACTGCTGTCATTCGCTTCGCCCTGGTACCACAGGACTCCTTTTACCATATAAGGAATACAGGGAGCCAGCATTCCATTGTAAAGACCCGTGGGCTTTCGTATCACAAAATCTACCTCCGGAGCCGATCCGCACCTGTATCCGACCCGATACTCCCATTCTCCTTCCAGAGAAATTTGCTCTTCCCCTGCATACAGGGCATAAATCTTCCCAGGTGTAATCCTGCCCATTCCTTTTTCACAAACCAGGCGGATGCAGATTTCATTTTCACCGCTTTTTAATATCCCCTTGGGAATCAAATATTTCCTCGGCGGATACTGATACCCGGTTTCCCCTATGAGAATTCCATTGATGTAAGTTTTATCGCTGTCTACCAGTGTCCCTAACCACAGCTTTCCTTCTTTTCCCGCCATGGACCCGGGCAGGACGATCCGCTTCCGCAGCCATACAGAACCGCAGAAACCGTCAAGCTCCGCCACATCCTCAAAAAATACAGGCAGTGCAATAGGTTTCCATAAATCATCCGGTCCATCAGAACCAATATCCATACGCTCTATGGCTCCATACCATTCTGACTGGGAGCTGGCATTACGTTCCAGCTGCTGCTTCACAAACTCCTCAGACCGGTATTTTTTTAAGGTTTCCATAGCTTCCGGATCGTCATAGAAAGCTTCCTCACCCAGCCATGCCTCCACAGGAGTCCCCCCCAGGCTGACGTTAATCAGCCCAATGGGAATCTCCCGGTCTTCCAGAAGAAATCTTCCGAAAAAATAGGAAACTGCTGAAAATTCACTTATGGTATCCTTGGAACAGCCATTCCAGCCTGCATCCACATGGCTGGAAAGAGGTCCGCAAAATTCATAATGCTCTTTTACTTTATAAAGCCGGATCCTTGGTTCATTCGGACGGACAAATTCCTCCGGGTAACGATCTGTTACCCGGTTCATTGGCAGTTCCATATTGGACTGGCCGGAACAGACAAAGACATCTCCTACATAAATATCCTCCAGGCTTCTTTTTTCTCCGGATTCGCACTGAATTTCCAGAAGAAATGGGCCTCCAGGCTCCAGATTTTCAAAATATCCCTGCCATTTTCCATCAGGTCCGGCTTTACAGGAAACCGACTGGCTCTGTAAGAATAACATAACCCTTTCTTCAGGGTCCGCCTCTCCCCATATCCTGGTTCTTTCTCCCATCTGCAGGACGCAACCCCGGCTGATTAATCTGGGTAAAACAAGCATAGCTTCCCTCTCTTCCGTCAATCATATATTTTTCTTCCCATTTCATCCGGAATTCCCGATTTCCGGTAAAAATAGGTATTAATTTGATCCCTCCAGCTGACTGCATTTTCCAGCTGTTTTTCCAACCGGTCCATTCCATTGCAGTAGCTTTCCTTGTCCAGGCTGTCTTTCAGGCTTTTCCATACTTGCAGGTATTCTTCCACCTGCTCTACTCCCTGAAAATGAGT
>JAISYJ010000060.1:0-3737 GCA_031270005.1 Hungatella sp.
TATTGACGGTTATTATGATATACAGTAATGATGTAAAAATAGTGGCAATTTAAATTCAGATAAACTAAACGGAAAACAGGTTATTTAAAAGGAATATCTTTTCAATTAGATATTATAACTGTGAGAATACTTCAGGAGGTAAGCTTCATGTATAAAGAAATTCTCACGGCCCTTCTAAAGGTTATCTTATCGCTTATTGATGTTTTAAACCAGGATGAATAACCGGCAGAAAAGATGAAGCCCCAGGTATAAAAGCCTGGGGTATTTTTATGTTCCCAGGCCATAGGGAACAACCCAAAATCAACCAATAAAGGAGGAGATTATTATGGCAGCAGAAGTAGAGAGCATGTTTTACACTAGGGAAAAACCTTGGCATGGGCTGGGGACTATGGTGCAGGAAGCACCGACATCAGCAGAGGCGTTAATACTGGCGGGCCTGGATTGGAACGTGATCCAGAAGCCGATCCAGACAACGGAGGGAGGTCTGATTCCGGGATTTTTAGCAAATGTCCGGGACTCTGATGAAAAGATTTTAGGAGTGGTTACAAACCGGTATAAGGTGGTTCAGAACAAGGAAGCATTTGCCTTTACGGATGAACTTCTTGGGGAGGGTGTTACATATGAAACCGCAGGAAGTTTGCAGGAGGGTAGGCGTACCTGGGTACTGGCAAAGTTGCCTCACCGTTATATTATCTCCGGTGATGAGATTGAGCCGTATCTGGTATTCATGAACAGCCATGATGGTTCAGGTTCCATAAAGGTGGCCATGACACCGATCCGTGTGGTATGTAACAACACATTGAACCTGGCTCTTTCCACGGCCAAGCGTTTCTGGTCTACCAACCATACCGGAGATATCAATGGAAAACTGTCGGATGCCCATAACACTCTGTTCTATGCAAGTGAGTACATGGGAGAATTAGGAAAGGCCATTGACCAGCTCTGCAAAATAAAGGTTTCCGACCGACAGGTGTATGAATACATTGATGCCCTGTTCCCATTGATGGAAGAACCCACAGACCAGCAGAAAAAGAATCTTATACGTTTAAAAGAAGATTTAAAACAGCGTTATTTTGATGCGCCGGATTTGGTGCACACAGGAAAAAATGGCTATCGTTTTGTAAATGCGGTATCAGACTTTGCAACCCATTCCAAGCCCTTACGGGAACGGTCCAATTATAAGGAAAGTTTGTTTTCCCGCACTGTTGATGGGAACGCCATGATTGACAAAGCGTATGAGTTGTTGAAATGCGCTTAACCACAGGAAAATAAGAAACGAATGCCGGGTATATCCTTAGCGGGATATGCTTTCTTTTTATGTCAGGAGGATATGCATGGTTGTAGAAAATGAACAGGATTTAGGAAGTGCCATTGATAACGAAGAAGAGACAATCCGGGTAAAAGGCCGGCTGGCGCCAAGGATTAAGAAGATCTGGTATCTGGACCGGTTTCTCTGGTGCGTATGTCTTGCCTGTCTGGCAGTTGCGGTAGCCGCATTGTTGGCGGCCCCAACAACATTTGGGACGTCGGCGGTCATGAGCATGGTCGCAGGTACACCGGCGGCATTTGTCATGGGAGCGCCAGCCGCTTCCACGGCGGTGCTTATGGCGGCAGCAGGCAGTGGAATATCGACTTTAAGACAGCTCCGAAACGGCTACTGGCTGGAAGTAATAAGCAGTGAATATGTAGTATTGTATAAGAAATGAAAAGAAATCATCAAAGCAAATCACAGGAGGAAATATCATTGGTCAGACAGAAAACAAATGAAGCATTAAAAGAAATGATGAAGCGTCCCATTCCTGAAAAGAGGGTAAGTGTCATTCATCTTGAGATGGTAAAGGAGAGCCGGAGCCTGTATGGAATGGGTCGCCTTTCTTCCCCATCAAAGGCGGCGGAAACCGTAAGGCCTTTATGCCATATGGCAGACAGAGAACTCATGCTTGTCATGTCTTTAAATAATCGGATGGAGGCCCAGGCAGTCGAGGTCGCGGCGGTGGGAGGAATTAATTACTGTGGAATTGACATTCCTAATTTATTTAAGCACACGCTTCTCAATAACGGGGCTTATATCATGTGCTTCCATAACCACCCTTCCGGAGATCCTGAGCCCAGTTGGGAAGACAAATGTATTACAAAGCGGATTGTCGAAGCCGGGAAAATTCTTGGAATCCCCTTGAAAGACCATATTATTCTTGGAGAAGATAATTTTTACAGTTTCCGGGAACATGGATTTTTTGACGGGGAAATGGATGACTGTGCTTAATTGTCAAAAATACGGGGATAACGCTCGCTGTAGTTATCCCCCATGTGGATAAAGGAGAAAAAATTCATGTATGAAATGATTCCTACAACAAAAATGAGCCATGAAGAATGGCTCCGAATCAGAAAGACAGGTATCGGCGGTTCTGATGCCGGAGCAATATGCGGTTTAAATCCGTATGCAAGTCCTATGAGTGTTTATCAGGACAAAGTATCAGAGCAGATTTCTGATGAGGATAATGAAACCATGAGACAGGGGCGTGACTTAGAGGATTATGTGGCCCGGAGATTTATGGAAGAAACCGGCTTAAAGGTACGGCGTTCCAACATGATGTATCGGAGCACGGACTATCCGTTTATGTTCGCTGATGTAGACCGTCTCATTGTTGGAGAAGATGCCGGCCTGGAATGTAAGACGGCCAGCGCCTATAGTTCCGATAAGTGGAAAGACGGGGAGATTCCGTCCCATTACCTGATACAGTGCTGCCATTACATGATCGTGACGGGAAAACGGGAGTGGTATATTGCCGTAGTGATTCTGGGAAAAGAATTCAAATATGCGAAAATCACATGGGATGAAGTCATGATACAGAATCTGATTACCATAGAATCCGACTTCTGGAACAACCACGTAGTCCCTGGAATCATGCCGGAACCAGATGGTTCCAAGGCTTGTGATGAAGTGCTGGAACAGTATTTTCATTTATCAAGAGAGGGGTCAGCGATTCCATTAATTGGCTTTGATAAGGATTTGGAGCGGAGAGAGGAAATACTTTCCTTTATTAAAAAATTGGAACAGGAGCAAAAGGAGATTGATCAGAAAATTAAACTGTATATGCAGGAGAACGAGATGGCTTTTAATGATAAATACAGGGTCACCTGGGCAAATGTAGATATGGCACGGTTGGATACAAAGCGAATTAAAGCGGAGAAACCTGAGGTATATGAGGACTTTCTAAATGTCACCAGTTCCAGGCGCTTTACGGTAAAGGCAGCTTAAGGAAAGGAAGGGAAAAGAAATGGGGATTGATGTAAAAAGTGAGTTGGAAAGAAAGGCTGGAAACCAGAGCAGCCCGGTGAAGCTGACGAAAAACATGACAATTGTAGATATGGTAAAAGCTCTGGCTCCAGAAATAGAGAGGGCGCTTCCCAGCATCCTTACGCCGGAGCGGTTTACCAGGATAGCGCTGTCAGCAATTAACAACACACCAAAGCTGGCGGAATGTACTCCTATGAGTTTCATTGCGGCTCTGATGAATGCAGCTCAGCTTGGTTTAGAGCCAAATACCCCTCTTGGTCAATCTTATTTAATTCCTTATAAGAATAAGGGGATTCTGGAATGCCAGTTCCAGATTGGATACCGTGGAATGATTGACTTAGCCTACCGAAATGAAAGAATCCAGAGTGTGGAAGCTCATACCGTATATGAACATGATACATTTGAGTATGAGCTTGGGCTTAATCCGAAGCTGATTCAC
>JAISYJ010000016.1:0-24207 GCA_031270005.1 Hungatella sp.
GATTTTATGATGGAACGCCGTGTGCTGGGAAACTAGCACGCACGGTGTGGGACGGGGGAAAAACTGGAGATGTATTAATCATCGTATTAATATGTCAAAAGTTTACCTATCGTCATATAAAGGCAATGTTAATTTTACTTTTATTACAAAAGAGGCATCAGCCAGCCAGGATCACTTCATCAAGCTGATACAGTCAGCCATGCAGCGGCTTGGGATTGACTGCGAATTTAGCGGCAGAAATGATTTATTATTCAAAGGCCGAAAATTTTCCGGTCACGCATATTTTACGGACGGCGATAATTACATGTATCATGGTACGGTTATGGTCAATGTAAATTTTGAGCAGTTGGAAAATGCCCTTACACCGTCAAAGATAAAGTTAAAGTCCAAAGGTGTGGAGTCCGTAAGGAGCAGAGTCATAAATCTATCAGAAATAAACAGTGAAATCACTGCCCAGTCAGTTATTCAGGCCTTCATAGAGACCTTTGAATGCAAAAATGTTGAATATATTAATAAAAATAATTTTCAACCGCCATTAGAAAAAGTCCTCTCGTCTGACAATTGGATGTTTGCCCAGTCGCCTAAATTTGATGTGGAACTGGAGCGTAACTATTCTTTTGGAAATATGTCTGTGTATGTCTCAATCGCTGATGACATGATTCAAAATGTAAAAATAAGCACGGACAGCTTGAAGCTTTATGATTTTAAAGCCTGTGAAAAGGAACTGTATAAAACCCGTTTTAACGAACAGGCGGTATGGGACTGTATAGTGCGGTATCTTTCGAATCATCCTGAATTTTCATAATATAAGGAAAAGATTTTGAAAAACATTGTACACCAGATCGTTTTATGTTAATATATGATATAAAAAAATCAGATGGTGAGTACTATGTTTAATTTAGATGATTGTATTGCTTTTGTTACTTGTAAAGGTGCAAAGGATTTAGCAGATTCTTTAGAAAAGAGGCTGAATAATTTTAATATAACAAGAAGCCAATGGATTGCATTATATTATATCAAAAATAATGATATGATCACTCAAAGGCAGTTGGCCGATAAAATGTCTCTAAAAGAACCGAGTGTTGTCAGGTTAATAGATAAAATGGAACGGTATGGCTGGGTCAACCGCATCAGCGGCAACGATGACAAAAGAATGAAATTTTTAATTCTAACCGATAGCGGCAAAGAAATTGAGACAGCCATGCTGGATGTTGCAGAAAAATTCAAATCTGATGTGCTTAACGGCATATCTTTTGAAGACCTGGATGTATTTAAATCAACACTTAACAAAATGCTTGAAAATATTGAGGATGACAGCAAATAATAAAAACTTCAGCCCCTTCAAGGCGTAACAAGGAAAATGATAGGGGTAGTGCAGGCCGCCAGCTAAGCTGGCGGCCTTTACTTCACTCCATTATAATTCGTACAATCAAATATCAAAGTCTTTCCACCTTCAATGGTGGATTCTTCCATACCTGGAATACTATTTAAATGAATGATTTCCTGAATGGTCCTATAGTTTCCCTCTGAGCTTCTGTGACATTCCCTTAAAAAGCAATAAACAAATTAAAATATACATAAAAACCAAATTGAAAAAAATTCTCACTTATGTTATGATAAAAATATAACAGCATCCTGACACCAAAAACACAGTTTGAAGTAGAAGGTTCGGCATATGAGGAGTCTTTGATTTGCCGCGCCTTGATGGCACGGCTTTTTTACTTTTATAAAGCATTCATTGCCTGGTTAAAAGAACGGAGGGAAAGCATGGAAACGAGAATCGCCGTAATCGGCATCGTTGTGGAAGAGGAAGAATCTGTGGAACTGCTGAATGAAATCCTTCATGAATACCGGAAGTATATCATCGGCCGCATGGGAATCCCCTATCCGAAAAAGCAGGTAAGCATCATAAGCATTGCTGTGGATGCGCCTCAAAGCATCATTTCCGCACTGACCGGAAAGATCGGGAAATTAAAGGGAGTCAGCTCCAAGACGGCCTATCAGGGTGTGAAGATTTAAAAAAGTTAAGGAATAAAACAGCTGTTTCCAGGGCAATGACCTGTGAAATTAATAAACCACTGACGGAAAAGCAAACGCTGACCCTAAAGAAAGGAAGAATTACTATGTATGATCCAAAATCGCTGAAAGCGGAGGAATTCATTTCCCACGAAGAAATTCTTGAAACTCTTGATTATGCGGAGAAAAACAAAGACAATGCAGAACTGGTTGACCAGATCATTGCCAAGGCAAGGCTCTTAAAGGGCCTGACTCACAGGGAAGCCTCTGTGCTCTTAGCTTGTGAGATTCCGGAAAAAATACAGGAATTCTATGATCTTGCAGAACAGATCAAAAAGGATTTCTACGGAAACCGTATTGTGATCTTTGCACCTCTTTATCTTTCCAACTATTGCGTAAATGGCTGTATCTATTGTCCCTATCATCTGAAAAACAAACATATTGCCAGAAAGAAGCTGACTCAGGAAGAAGTGGCAAAAGAAGTGATTGCCCTTCAGGATATGGGACATAAGCGCCTGGCCATTGAAGCCGGTGAGGATCCGGTTAATAATCCCATCGAATATATTCTGGACTGCATCAAGACCATATATTCCATTAAACATAAGAACGGCGACATCCGCCGGGTAAACGTAAATATAGCTGCTACCACTGTGGAGAATTACAGAAAGCTTAAAGAAGCAGGAATCGGAACTTATATTCTTTTCCAGGAAACCTATCATAAGGAAAGCTATGAAAAACTTCATCCCACAGGACCGAAACATGATTATGCGTATCACACCGAAGCCATGGACCGGGCCATGGAGGGCGGAGTTGACGATGTAGGTCTGGGTGTTCTGTTTGGACTGGAGATGTATAAATATGAGTTTGCCGGTCTTATGATGCATGCAGAGCATCTGGAAGCGGTTCATGGGGTAGGACCTCATACTATCAGTGTTCCCCGCATCAAAAAGGCCGATGATATTGATCCTGATGCCTTTGATAATGGAATTGATGACGAGACGTTTGCAAAGCTTTGTGCTCTGATCCGGATCTCTGTTCCTTATACTGGGATGATCATTTCCACCAGAGAAAGCCAGGCAGTAAGACAAAAGGTGATCCGCCTTGGAGTGTCCCAGGTCAGCGGCGGTTCCAGAACCAGCGTTGGCGGCTACCAGGAGGAGGTCCGTCCTACAGATACGGAGCAGTTTGATGTATCGGACCAGCGTTCCCTTGATGAAGTGGTCCATTGGCTCATGGATATGGGCTATATTCCTTCTTTCTGTACGGCCTGCTATAGGGAAGGGCGTACGGGAGACCGTTTTATGAGCCTTTGCAAAAGCGGTCAGATCCAGAACTGCTGTCAGCCCAATGCCCTGATGACATTAAAAGAATATTTGATGGATTACGCTTCCGAAGATACGAAAAAAATCGGCGAGGCCCTGATTGCAGCGGAGCTTAACCATATTCCAAAGGAAAAGGTGCGTCTGATCTGTGAAGATCATTTACAGAAAATAGAAAAAGGAATCAGGGATTTCCGTTTCTGATCCTTCAGGCAGCTGCCAAGGTTAGGCAAGCTTTATTTTGGCTCGCTGCCATGGCAGAAATTGACGGTAGGAAGAGGTGACAGGCATGGGACTTAATGAAACACCATCCTCTGAGCGGGTGCATATTGGCTTTTTTGGCCGCCGCAATGCAGGTAAATCAAGCGTTGTCAATGCAGTGACAGGACAGGAGCTGTCCGTTGTATCGGAAGTAAAAGGAACTACCACGGATCCTGTTTTCAAATCCATGGAGCTTCTTCCCATGGGGCCTGTGGTGATCATTGATACGCCGGGCTTTGACGATGAAGGCGCTCTGGGAGAGATGCGGGTAAGGAAAACAAAGCAGATCTTAAACAGGGCCGATTGTGCGGTCTTAGTTGTTGATGGGACTGTTGGAAAGACAAAAACCGATGAAGAATTGATCCTTTTGTTTAAGGAAAAAAAGATTCCCTATGTGGTTGCTTATAATAAATGTGATTTGACGGGACCCCGGAACTATGACGACGGACTTTCTGTCAGCGCGTCAGAAGGCCAGTTCATCCACGAATTAAAAGAACGGATCGGCAGCCTTGTAAACACCGGGGATACAAAAATGAGGATCGCAGGGGATTTACTGAATCCATATGACCTGGTGGTTCTGGTGATCCCTATTGACAAGGCAGCACCCAAAGGCCGTCTCATCCTGCCCCAGCAGCAGGTGATCCGGGATATTCTGGAGGCCGGTGCCATATCCGTGGCAGTGCGTGAAACGGAATTAAAGGAAACCCTGGAAAGGCTGGGAACCAGGCCTGCCCTTGTCATTACGGACAGCCAGGTCTTTGGACAGGTAAGCAAGAATGTGCCGGAAGAGATCCTTCTCACCTCCTTTTCCATCCTGCTGGCCAGGTATAAGGGCTTTTTAGAGGATGCCGTGAAGGGAGTGGCAGCCATCGGTGATTTAAAAGATGGGGATAAAATCCTGATCTCCGAGGGCTGTACCCATCACAGGCAGTGCGATGACATTGGAACCGTAAAGCTTCCCCGCTGGCTTTTGCAGTATACGGGGAAAGAGCTTTTAATGGAGACTTCCTCCGGACGGGAATTTCCGGAAGACTTGTCAGCCTATAAGCTGATCATCCACTGCGGCGGCTGTATGCTTAATGAAAGGGAAATGGAATTCCGCAGGAAGTGTGCGTCGGATGCAGGTGTGCCATTTACTAATTATGGAATTGCTATCGCTTATATGAAGGGCATTTTAAAAAGGAGCTTAAAAGCGCTTCCTCATTTGGAAGAATTGCTGCATTAAAAGTGCCTGGCCTCATTGACTTATGGCTATATTTATGATATGGTAATGATAATCAGATATGGGGGAGTAGTCAGCATGCGTCGGCTAAAACGGCCTTCTATGTATATCAGCATGCAGTTAAATCAACATCCTGAACAGTAATGTTCTGGTTTAATTTGAAAAGACAAGACCTGTGTCCTAATTTAGGGCAGGTCTTGTCTTTTCGTTGTATATGACGGCTTCGCCGATAAAAAGGAGTACCAATACGAAGGGAGATAAAATATGAGCTTTTTGTTGTCAGGTCTTACCTCTGTTACCATTCCACAGTTAATCATGTATCTCGTCGGTTTTTTGCTGATCTATCTTGCTGTCAAAAAAGGGTACGAGCCGTCGCTCCTTCTTCCCATGGGATTTGGGGCCATACTGGTCAACCTGCCCATGTCCGGCGTGATCGATCAGACTCTTCCCGGCATAGGAAATACCCATGGCATTATCCAGTGGCTGTTTGAATCAGGGATCGAAGCCTCGGAAGCGCTGCCTCTTCTCCTGTTTATCGGAATCGGGGCCATGATTGATTTTGGGCCTCTGTTATCCAATCCCATTATGATGCTGTTTGGTGCAGCAGCCCAGTTTGGTATTTTTTTAACGATTTCCGTGGCTGTTTTGCTCGGGTTCAACCTTTCTGACGCGGCATCCATTGGTATTATCGGTGCTGCCGACGGCCCTACCTCTATCCTGGTATCCCAGATACTCAAATCAAATTACATCGGACCAATTGCAGTAGCGGCTTATTCCTACATGGCCCTGGTCCCCTTAGTCCAGCCCTTTGCCATTAAGCTGGTTACCACTAAAAAAGAACGGCTGATCCGGATGCCTTATAATCCGATGACAGTTTCTAAGAGAATGCGGATCCTGTTTCCTATTGCAGTGACCATGATCGCCGGATTTGTAGCTCCTCAGTCTGTTTCTCTGGTAGGCTTTCTGATGTTTGGAAATCTGCTCAGAGAATGCGGCGTGCTGACCAGCTTATCAGATGCGGCACAGAATATTCTTGCAAATTTGATTACCCTGCTTTTGGGAATCACTGTTTCGTTCAGCATGAGGGCAGAAGCATTTGTTACCTGGCAGACTCTTATTATCCTGGGACTTGGCTTTGTTGCTTTTGTGTTTGACACCATAGGTGGCGTGCTGTTTGCCAAGTTCATCAACCTGTTTAGAAAGAATAAGATCAATCCCATGATCGGCGCAGCCGGTATTTCCGCTTTCCCCATGTCAGCCCGTGTGGTACAGAAGCTGTCCATCAAGGAAGACCCCACCAATCATCTGTTGATGCATGCTATTGGGGCCAATGTTTCCGGGCAGATTGCCTCTGTATTGGCAGGCGGAATTATTTTAAACCTTTTAACCACATTATTATGATCAGCAGCCATATATGGAATCTCCGCTGCCTGATAGAAAGGAGCCAGCTATGCTTGAAAAATTTCTCCTGTCACTGGATATTATGTGGAAGGGAATGCTTAGTATATTTGTAGTAATCATCATTATCACACTGCTCATCATAGGGTTTCGGTGGGTTGAAAAAAATCTTTTAGATAAAAAAGATGAAAAAAGTAAATTATGAAATATCATAAAGAAAGGGTTAAGATCACAGAGGATTGACAAACAGTGAAAACTGTATTATGATAGCTCTGGTTTTAAATAAATAACCTGTTCTTTGCCACCGGGTAAAGAATTTTAAGGTGTTCTGAAATATTCCGTTAGGTCGCAGAAGGAATATTTTAAGAACACCTTTTTTATGTTGAAAGGAGGATATGGGATGGAACAATCTGTCTTAAAAAACTACGCCAAATATGTGAGCCTTAATATTCTGGGAATGATCGGGCTTTCCTGCTATATACTGGCAGATACCTTTTTTGTATCAAAGGCACTGGGCGCTGCAGGCTTGGCGGCACTGAATTTTTCAATTGGGATTTACAGCCTGATTCATGGTACCGGCTTGATGATCGGTATGGGAGGTGCCACCCGTTACAGCATTCTGAAATCCCAGAATGAGGGAAAACGGATAAATGCCGTTTTTACCGCCAGTTTAAAGCTGGGAATTCTGACAGGAGTGCTGTTTGCAATCACAGGAGTTCTGGGTTCCGGGCCTCTGGCTGTATTATTGGGAGCGGATGCAGCTACACTGCCTCTGACTAAGGCATATTTAAGCACCATACTCTGCTTTGCGCCTTTTTTTATCCTGAATAATATCATGCTGGCATTTGTGAGGAATGACAATAATCCTAAGCTGTCGATGATTGCAATGCTGACAGGAAGCCTTTCCAATATAATTTTGGACTATATATTTATGTTTCCGTTTGGAATGGGGATGTTTGGTGCAGCCTTTGCCACAGGCCTGGCGCCTGTTATCAGTCTTGTGGTTTTATCTGCCCACTTTATAAAAGGGAAAAGCGGTCTCCGGTGGTTGCAAAGCGGAATTCAGTGGAAGGCTGTCCATGATATCCTTGGTCTTGGCCTGGCCGCATTTATTACGGAGGTGTCTTCGGCTATTGTCTTGATCACTTTTAATTTAATCATCCTGGAACTGGAGGGAAACCTGGGTGTTGCCTCCTACGGGATCGTGGCCAATATAGCACTGGTAGGAATCTCGGCTTTTACAGGAATTGCACAGGGAATACAGCCGCTGGTCAGCAAGGCTTATGGATCAGGGAACGGTATTATCATAAAAAAACTGCTTCAATATGCGGTTGTCACCTCCCTGGCAATTGCATCAGCAATTTATTTCCTGGTATTTTTCTGTTCGGATCAAATGATCAATGTATTCAACAGTGAGCAGAATGCTGCAATTACACGTCTTGCCAGGGAGGGGCTTAGGATCTACTTTGCCGGATTTTTCTTTGCAGGAATCAATATTATTGTATGCATGTATTTAAGTGCTGCCGAGCGGGGGATGAATGCCTTTATTATTTCGGTGGCACGGGGCTGTGTTGTCCTTGTTCCCATGGTGCTTATGCTGAGCCGGATTTGGGGAATGACAGGGGTATGGATGGCATTTGTTATGACGGAAGGTTTGGTAAGTGTTCTTGGCATGATATTAGTGTTTTGGAAAAAGGGGAGTGATCTTCTCCATTCGTAATGCAGATATTTGATGGGTCCCTGAAGAAAGCATATGAGCCGGAGATTAGATTGCCGGTAACCCCAGATACTGGAGTCATCAGTGATTTTCACAGTCAGAATAAGTTCACTGCAATAAGTTTACAAACATTGTTAAGGCGATGATATGGATATAATTTGTTTTATTAAGATTGGAACTGTTTGGACTATGGGGGTGTAATGGAAATTTTCATATCATAGGAAAACAAAGACAGTACGTTTGAATGGAAATGACATTTTTCTTATTCTGTGATATGATAATTTTATATGCCGGGTGTGCCGCCTGGTTTCAGTATTATGAGGAGGAGTAATATGAATCTTTTTGGCAGCTTAGTTATTGCGTTTTCCATGTACTCCCGTATCCCAATGCCCCAGATGGAATGGACAAAGGAGCGGATGAAATATGTCATGTGCTTTTTTCCTTTTATCGGAGTGGTCATCGGCCTGTTGGAATTTGCAGCCGTTCTCGGCTGCAATGCTCTGGGTTTTCGCTATTTCGGGCAGATACTTCCGGTAGTGATTCCCATCCTGGTTACGGGAGGCATACATATGGACGGATTTCTGGATGTGGTGGATGCCAGATCTTCTCACGGAGACAGGGAAAAAAAACTTGAGATATTAAAGGATCCCCATACAGGCGCGTTTGCCATCATCGGCTGCGGTGTTTACCTGGTTCTCTATCTGGCCGCCTTTTTGGAAATGCGTCCGGTCATGATACCGGCTTATTGCCTGACATTTGTGGTTACAAGGGCCTTAAGCGGACTGTCGGTTGTTACATTTCCCATGGCTAAGGAAAGCGGGCTGGCAGCCTCCTTTTCCGGGGCTGCCCAGAAGAGGGCAGTGGCCATTACCATGGTTATGTACCTGGCAGCGGCGGGCTGGGGAATCTGGCATCTGGGAGGAATGCTGTCTGCTGCAGTGGGCCTTTCCATTTCTCTTCTTGTTTATTGGTATTATTATGCCATGGCAAAGCGGGAATTCGGAGGCATCACCGGCGATTTGGCAGGATATTTTCTGCAGATATGTGAACTGGCACTTGTGGCAGGACTGGCTGTTGTTTCTCATCTGGCATCATTATAAAAGAGCGGAGAGGGAACACCCTATGAGTAAACTTTATGCCCAAAAGCTGGGAAGGAAAGAGGAAATACCCTGCGGGTATGCCTTTATGCCTAAAAAGCGTGGGCGGGAAAGAGGATAGCATGATATTGATTATAGGCGGAGCATGGCAGGGAAAGCTGGCCTTTGCCATGGAGCTGGCAAAGAGTGCCGGAAAAATGGCGGAAACCGAAGGGAAAACGTCTTTTAATCCCCTGCCTGTGAACAGCGTGCCCCGCTTCACAGGGCATCAATTGGATATGCAGGAATATCCGCTTGATTCATCAGTAGGCAAAAGTGAGAAAAGTGAAGAGTATGAGATCGCAGAAGGCAGCAGGGACAGCTTTGAAGCAGCCATGACATGCCGGCTCATCCATGGCCTTCACGAGTATATAAGACGGCTTTTAAAAGAAGGAAAAAGTGTTGATGCTTTTCTTGAGGCGGTCCAGCAGCAAAATCCCCATGTCATTATTACCTCCAATGAACTGGGCTGCGGCATTGTGCCTCTTGACCCGGAAGACAGGGAATGGAGGGAAGTGTCAGGAAGGGCATCCGTAAGATTAGCCAGGAATTCCAGGGAAGTTTACCGTATGGTATGCGGAATTGGGACCCGGATTAAATAGACAAAAGGTCAGGGAATGAAATAATGATACGACTACATTTAGCAGCAGTGCTGACAGGATGCTTTTTGGATCTGTGCTTTGGCGATCCCCGCTGGCTTTGGCATCCGGTCTGCGGGATTGGCTCTCTCATAAGCTGGCTGGAAAAAAAGCTCAGGGAAAGGTTCCCCAAGGATGAAATGGGGGAAAGAAGAGCTGGTTTATGGCTGGTGATCCTTGTGCTTTTTATCACAGGCACCATGTCTGCGGCAATTCTTTGGACTGCTTACTTCCTTTCCTCTTATGCGGGATTTTTCATAGAAAGCGTGATGTGCGGTCAGATGATGGCATGGCGTTCCCTGAGGGAAGAAAGCATGAAGGTTTATAAGGCTTTTTCCGGTGGGGATGTGGAAGGAGCCAGGCAGGCCGTATCCATGATCGTGGGCCGGGATACAAAAGGCTTGTCTGAAGAAGGAATTACAAAGGCGGCAGTGGAAACCGTGGCGGAAAATACCTCCGATGGAATCGTGGCTCCTCTGCTTTTCATGGCTCTTTTTGGAGGAGTGGGAGTGTTTTTATACAAAGCAGTAAACACCATGGATTCCATGGTGGGCTATAAAAATGAACGGTATCTCTGGTTCGGACGGGCAGCGGCCAGGCTTGATGATATCTGTAATTTCATACCGGCCCGCCTGTCTGCGGCGCTTATGATAGGAGCAGGATATGTGTGCCAGTTTATTTACGGTATGAGAAAGAAAGAAAACTCATACAGCGGCAGGAATGGCCTCATAATATTTAAAAGGGACCGCTTTAATCACAAAAGCCCTAATTCAGCCCAGACGGAAGCAGTTTGCGCAGGGGCGCTGCTGATCCAGCTGGCAGGAGATGCCTATTATTTTGGAAAGCTGTATGAAAAGCCCACCATTGGAGATCCTGTAAGACCGGTGGAATACAAGGATATCCCCAGGGCCAATCATCTTATGACGGTAACTTATGTGTTGGGGCTGATTCCTGTATGTTTGCTGTTCCTTTTGACTTTTTAAGACAATCATATTTTAACTGGAGAAAAATAATATGGAATACCAGCATGGCGGAGATATTTATACCAATAATGTTACAATAGACTATTCAGCCAACATAAATCCCCTGGGACTTCCCCGTGGGGTAAAAGAGGCTCTTTATAAAGCAGCCGACAGCTGTTCCTGTTACCCGGACAGCAGGTCCATGAGGCTGCGTAAGGAACTTGCAAGGTTTCACGGCGTTTCGGCAGAGAACATCATCTGCGGGAATGGGGCTGCGGATTTGATCTTTCAGATTGTACAGGCATTAAAGCCGAAAAATGCTTTGCTGATCGCCCCCTCATTTCTGGAATATGAACAGGCCCTTAAGGCATCTTCCTGCAATATTTTGTATTTTAGCTTAAAGGAGGAAAACGGGTTTCGGCTACATGAAAAGGAACTGATAGACTGGCTGGAAAAAAGCAGGACCAATGTCCAAATGATGTTTTTATGCAATCCCAATAATCCCACCGGCTTTGCGGCGGAAAAGGAAGCTATGGCGGCAATTCTTAAATATTCCAGGGACCGGGGAATCTTTTGCGTGGTAGATGAATGCTTTAATGAATTCCTGAAGGAGCCGGACCGGTATTCAGTCCTTGATTTAATAGGCCGCAGCGGCTATGAAAACGTCTTCCTTTTAAAGGCATTTACAAAACTGTATGCCATGGCCGGGCTGCGATTGGGCTATGGGATATGCACAGGAAAAGAGGTTCTGGAACAGATGAATCTCATTCGGCAGCCCTGGAGCGTTTCAAGCCTTGCCCAGGCGGCAGGAGAGGCGGCCCTTATGGAGACAGAATACGTAGAGGAAACAAGGCAGATGATTGCCTGCGAACGGGAGTATTTAAAAACAGCCCTTTCTTCCCTTGGTTTTCAGGTTTTTGATTCCATGGCTAATTATATTTTTTTCAGGGATTTGAGGCCAGAGGCCCTTACCCAGGAAAAGCTGCTTTATAAGCAGCTTCTGGACCGGAAACTCCTGATACGTTCCTGCTCCAATTACAGAGGGCTTGATGATGCCTATTACCGGATCTGTGTCAAGCAGCGGGAGGAAAATGAAGAATTTCTTTCCATATTGAAATCCATAGTGACAGAAGGGAAATAACCAAATGGCAAAGACGATCATGATACAGGGAACCATGTCCAATGCAGGAAAAAGTCTGATTGCAGCCGGCTTATGCCGGATATTCAAACAGGATGGCTACCGGGTGGCACCTTTTAAATCCCAGAACATGGCCTTAAATTCCTATATTACAGAAGAGGGGCTGGAAATGGGAAGGGCCCAGGCGGTCCAGGCGGAGGCGGCAGGAGTAAAGCCGGAGGCAGCCATGAACCCAATCCTGTTAAAGCCGACCAATGACATCGGATCCCAGGTAATTGTAAACGGCATATCCATTGGAAATATGCCTGCAAGGGAGTATTTTGCATACAAAAAAAAGCTGGTGCCGGAAGTTGAACGGGCATTTCATAAGCTTTCAGAGGAATACGATATCATCGTCATAGAAGGAGCCGGAAGTCCGGCGGAGATTAATTTAAAGCAGGATGATATCGTAAATATGGGAATGGCAAAAATGGCGGAGGCCCCGGTGCTTCTGGTGGGAGATATTGACCGGGGAGGTGTGTTTGCACAGCTTTACGGAACCGTAATGCTTTTGGAACCAGATGAAAGAGCCTTGATCAAAGGCCTGATCGTCAATAAATTCCGTGGGGATAAATCCATTCTGGAACCAGGGCTGGACATGATTGAAAAACAGCTTTCCATCCCGGTTGCCGGTGTGGTCCCATATATGGATGTGGAGCTGGAAGAGGAGGACAGCCTTGGAAACCACTTGGCAGGAACGGTTAGAACGGACCGGACCGCAGTGGAAATCGCCGTGATCCGGATGCCCAGAATTTCCAATTTCACGGATTTTCAGGTTTTCTCTACCATACCCTGGGTATGCCTGCGCTATGTGGACCGTGTTTCTGATCTGGGAAATCCGGACCTTGTCATTCTGCCTGGCAGTAAAAATACGATTGGAGATCTGCTTTGGATGCGGGAAAGCGGCCTGGAGGCGGCAATCCTTAAGCTTCAGGCAAGGGAAGTCCCTGTATTTGGAATCTGCGGCGGTTTTCAGATGCTTGGAGAAAGCATCTCCGATCCCTTCCAGGTGGAATCGGAAGCAACTGCCATGCCGGTGCGTGGCATGGGACTTTTACCGGTCCGCACCGTGTTTGGAAAGGAAAAGACCAGAACAAGAGTGGCAGGCTCCTGCACCAGCGTAGGCGGAATTTTTGAGGAACTGTCAGGCATGGAGGTGGAAGGTTATGAAATCCACATGGGAGAAACTACCAGATCCGTGCCGCCTCTTTCCTATGTCATGGAATCCCAGTCAGGCTCCCATTTGGCAAAAATGGACGGATGCCAGAGGGGAAATGTGTACGGCACCTATATCCATGGCTTCTTTGATAAAGAAGGGATTGCAATGACCATTACAGAAGCTTTGGCAAAAAAGAAAGGCCTGACCATGGAGCCAGATGGCGGTTTTAACTACCAGGAATACAAGGAAGAGCAATATGAACGGCTGGCCGCTCAATTAAGGAACAGCCTTGACATGGAAAGGATCTATGGGATAATGTTCACGAAAGCAATGAGCAGTGTGAAATAGGGCAGGAGAAGATTTTCGTTGTGCTTGCACATAAGAAAATCTTGTCATGACCTATTTCATAGGGCGAATGCCCGTGAGCTGGCAAAACCGCAGGTTTTGCCAGCTCCACTGCAGACTTATGAGGAGAATTCAATGAAAGGCAATGAACGAAAACTGGAGCGGGTGCTGCCCGAGGAAATAGAAAAAAGAAGTTTTGAACTGATAACCATGGAGCTTGGGGAAAAAGTCCTTGATCCGGAAAATGAACTGGTCATCAAACGGGTAATTCATACCACCGCTGATTTTGAATATGCGGATAATCTTGTGTTTTCCCCCCATGCCGTAGGGGAAGGAATCAGGGCATTAAAAGAAGGCGTCCGGATCATTACGGATACCAACATGGGAATGGCCGGCATTAACAAAAACGCCTTAAAACATAATAAATGTACCGTTACCTGCTTTATGTCGGATGAGGATGTAGCAGAGCATGCAAAGCTTCACCACACCACCCGTGCCTGTGCCAGCATGGATAAGGCGGCAGGGCTTTCGGAGGATTGTATTTTTGCAGTGGGAAATGCTCCCACTGCCCTGGTACGTCTTTATGAATTGATAAAAGAAGGGAAAATCCATCCCAGGCTTATCATCGGAGTTCCGGTGGGCTTTGTCAATGTGGTCCAGTCAAAGGAAATGATCATGTCCCTTTCTGATATACCCTTTATTGTGGCCAGGGGAAGAAAGGGCGGAAGCAATGTGGCAGCGGCAATCGTAAATGCCCTGCTTTATCAGATATAGCAGCAGTAATCTGGTTGATTTCCCATAGCTTGGGACATAAAGACATACCCAGCAGGATTTTTAGAGGGGAAGAACAGCATGGAATTATATAGCATAATTTTAGTAGATGACGAAGAAGAAGTGCGTAAGAGCATTATTAAGAAAATTGAATGGCAGGCAGCCGGATTCCGGGTGGTGGGGGATGCGGAAAATGGGGAAGATGCCATGGAAAAGATCGAGGTTTTGGAACCGGATGTGGTTTTGACGGATATCCGGATGCCATACATGGATGGCCTGGTCCTTGCGGAAAAAGTGAGGCAGCGGTATCCTTCCATGAAGGTGGTGATCTTTTCCGGCTACGATGATTTTGAATATGCCCAGAGAGCGATCAAGCTGAATGTAACGGAGTACATTTTAAAGCCGGTCAATGTGGAAGAGCTGACCTCCATATTAAAAAGGATCAAGGGGAATCTGGATCAGGAAATAGAGGAAAAAAGGAATTTAAGCCGCCTTCGGGAAAATTACCGGAAAAGCCTCCCCATCATCAGGGAGCAGTTTTTTAATGATCTGGTGCACAAAGATCTTTCAGAGGACCTGGTAGAACAGAAACTTAAGGAATATGGCGTGCCGGTCATGGGGGCAAGGAAATGGATCATCGTTGCCATTGATGTGGAGAAAGGGGAGGTCAGGGAAACTCTTTCCCTTCACCATGAGGAGGAACTGATCCCTATTTCCGTTATGCAGATCGTAAGGGAAAAATTAGAGGGCTATTGCAGGTTTGCCCTTTTCCAGTCTGTTTCAGAGGCGGAAATGGTGGTGATCGTTGCCCTTGATGATGACAACTCCACCACAGGGTTGATCGATGTTCTTGGAGATATCTGCAGAGAAACAAAGCGGATCCTGGAGGTTCCGGTCACAATGGGCATCGGCAAAAGCTTCCGGGAGCTGTCCGGTTTCCGGGAAGCCTACCAATCCTCCATTGATGCCCTGGGCTATAAAGCCATAGCCGGCAGGGGCACTACTATTTACATCAATGATATGGAGCCGGTGGGAGTAGGAAAACTGGAATTTGACAGTGTGACAGAAGCGGACTTGATCTCAGCCATAAAATTCGGTCCCAGTGAAAAGATCGAAGCAGCGGTTGCCAGGATCATTGAAAAGATGGAATCAGCAAAAGTACATTACCGCCAGCAGCAGGTTTATATGTTCGGCGTTTTAAACAGTGTCCTTCAGATGATGCAGCAGTATGACCTGGCCCCCACGGACATTATGGGCGGGGAGCTTAAAAGCATGGAGATTTTTGACAGGATTAAGAAGAAAGAGGAATTCGGTCAGTGGATTTTTAAAATTGCAGAGAAAATGAACCAGTTAATTAATCAGGAGCGTGATTTCACCACACGCCAGGTGATCCAGGAAGCAAAGCAGTATATTATGGACAACTATCAGAATCCGGATTTGTCTGTGGAAATGATATGCCGCCACCTTCATATGAGCCCTGCATATTTCTCCACCATATTTAAAAAAGAAACAGGACAGGCCTACATCGCATATTTAACGGATGTCCGTCTTAATAAGGCGGTGGAGCTGCTTAACAAAACCGATGATAAGACCTATGTGGTGGCAGCGAAGGTAGGATATCAGGAACAGAACTATTTCAGCTACGTATTCAAGAAAAAATTTGGAGTATCACCGACTAAATTCCGAGGAGCCAGGTAATGGAAACACCCTCCGGGTATCGCTTTACACCCGGTAAAGCGGGGGACCCTGTCCAAAAGGATGGACGATAATATGGAAAGAAAGAATATCAGCATTCGTTATACTATTTTTGTATATTTTACCGTGACTGCCTTGGCAGCCAGTCTTTTGATTACTTTTTCCTTATACCAGCGTCTTTCCACCCAGGTGGGGGAGATGGTACAGGAGGAAAACCAGAGCCTCATTCACCAGGTAGCCAGGTCCGTGGAGTCCTATCTGCTTACGGTCATGAAGCTGTCGGATTCCCTGTATTACGGAGCCGTAAAAAATGCCGATTTATCCTCGGAATCCATTAATAACGAGATCACGCTCCTGTATGATAACAACAAGGATAATGTGGACAACATCGCCCTCTTTACCCAATCAGGTACCATGGTGGAAGCGGTTCCTGCTGCAAGGCTTAAAAGCGGCCTTGATGTGACCAGGGAGAACTGGTTTTTAAATGCTTTGGAGAAGACGGAAAACCAGCATTTTTCCTATCCCCATGTCCAGTATATTTTTGACAGCAATGAAAACCAGTACCGGTGGGTGGTATCCTTATCAAGAGCTGTGGAGCTGACAGAGGGCACCTCTACCACCCAGGGCGTGCTATTAGTGGATTTAAGCTACTCCAGCCTGGAACATCTTTTTGACGGGGTGACCACAGGAAAGGGCGGCTATGTCTATTTAATCAGCAGCGACGGGCAGATCCTGTACCATCCCAAGATCCAGCTCATCGACTCCGGGCGGATGCAGGAGAACAATATGGTGGCAGCCGGCTATAAGGACGGAAACCACCGGGAGGAATTTCAGGGGGAGACCCGGATCATTACGGTAAAATCCATTGGTTATACAGGCTGGAAGATCGTTGGAGTGACACCTAAAAATGTGGTTTCCTTAAATTCCATTAAAACCAGGCTTTTTATCGTGTTCCTTATAACCCTGATCCTGTTCATACTTGCCCTGATCAACTCCTATATTTCCTCCCGTATCACTAATCCCATTAAGGAACTGGAAAAATCCGTGGGGATTCTGGAAGAAGGAAATTTGGAAACGCCTGTTTCCATCGGAGGTTCCTACGAAATCCAGCATCTGGGGAATTCCATTAAAAATATGGCAAAACAGATCCGGGTTCTGATGGATGATATCGTGGCAGAGCATGAAGCAAAGAGAAAACAGGAATTTGATACCTTGCAGTCACAGATCAATCCTCATTTCCTTTATAACACCCTTGACATCATTGTGTGGATGATTGAAAACGAGCAAAAGGCAGAGGCTGTCAAAGCGGTGACGGCCCTGGCCCGGTTTTTCCGGATCAGCTTAAGCAAGGGAAAGAGCATTATCACGGTCAGGGATGAATTGGAGCACGTGCGGAATTATCTGATGATCCAGCACATGCGTTTTAAGAATAAGTTCTCCTATGTGATCGATGCGTCTGAGGAATGCATGGAGCTTGCAAGCTTAAAGCTGGTATTGCAGCCCCTTGTGGAAAATGCCATTTATCATGGAATGGAATTCATGGATGGGGACGGAGAAATTATTTTAAAGGTCTGGAAAGAAGGAGATGACCTGTGCTATATGGTAAAGGACAATGGACTTGGAATGACAGAAGACCAGGTGGCAGGCTTATTTTCTGATCAGGTCCATGTTACTTCAAAAAAGGGCTCAGGGATCGGCGTAAAAAATGTCAATGAAAGGATCAGGCTGTATTTTGGGGAAAAGTACGGACTGACCATTGAGTCAGAGCCTGACGAAGGAACGGTGATCACCATCCGGCTTCCTGCGGTTCCCTATAGCTCTGCCTCTGTGCCCGGTGAAACGGGACAGGCTCTACCCGAAAAGCGTGGGCAATGAAAAGGAAACACCCATCGGGTA
The DNA here is from genome assembly GCA_031270005.1 of Hungatella sp. Classification (GTDB taxonomy): domain Bacteria; phylum Bacillota; class Clostridia; order Lachnospirales; family Lachnospiraceae; genus Lacrimispora. The sequence continues at coordinate 17,713 of JAISYJ010000016.1, forward strand.
TACCTCTATGCCCAGGAAGCATGGGCAATGAAAAGGAAAGTAGATCATGACAAAACAGGAAAAATTATTGTGGACTCTGCTGGCGGGAGTGCTTGTGTTCCTGTTTCTTTTATCCTCCACAGATTTGATCATCAAGGAGAAGAAAACAGAAATATATCCGGTTTCCGTCATCATCGGGGATACTTCCGATGACTATTATGTAAATTTCAGAAAGGGTGTGGATAAGGCGGCTGAAGAATACAATGTAGATGTCAGCTTTATTACACTCTATGAGAAGGGAGATGCCGATCAGCAGATAGAACTGGTTCAAAGGGAGATCAATGACGGCGCATCAGTAGTGGTCCTGATTCCCGTAAAGCCGGTGGAGTGTGTAAAAAAGATGGATGATATGGTTTTGAACAGCCCTGCCGTCATCCTGGGAAGCTTACCTCCCAATGACCAGGTAAAAAGCGGCATATCACCGGATTATGAAGAGGAAGGAAGGTTACTGGGGCAGGCAATTGCAGCGGAGAATTCCCCGGATATTCCTGTATGGATCTTTACAGACGGGCTGGAGTACGGGTATAACAGGGAGGCATATGACGGGCTGGTATCTGCTCTTTCAAAATCCGGATTTTCCATGAAGCTTTATGAGAAGAAGGCAGAGGGAACCTTCCGGGAGGCCATCCAGGGCATGGTTTATCCCGGAAGCGGAAAAGCGGTCATTGCAGCGATTGATGTCAGAAGCCTTGATGAAGCCGCTGATATCATTTCCGGCACCACGGTATATGGCAATGCGGTTAAAGGTCTTTACGGAATTGGCAGCACGACCAAACTTTTAAAGGAACTGGACAATGGAATCATTAAGGGGCTGGTTGTAAGCGACCAGTTTGATGCCGGCTATATGAGCATCGAAAAGTCCGTGGAAGCGGTCCATGGGGGACTTCAAAGAACACAGATAGTTTTAGATTCTTACTATATTCAGAAGGCCAATCTGCGGGAAAGCAAATTTGAAAGGATTTTGTATCCAATTGATTGAGATGGGGGATGGAATATGAAGAAACGATATGGTATTCTGGCAGCGGCGGTCATCCTGCTGCTGGCACTTTGGGGAGTGTTTTATCAGAGTCGTAAGGAAGGTGGAAAGGAAGAAAAAAAGTCCATACGCATTGGAGTGACCTTATACCGCGGGGATGATTCCTTTATCAATACGCTCAGGGGAAATATTGAGGAACAGGCCAAGGAATATGAAAAGGAAACAGGCATTAAGGTTGTCATGGAAATTGTAGATGCCAAGGGGAACCAAAATACCCAGAACAGTCAGGTAGACCGTTTCATCTCCCTGGGCTATGATGCCATCTGCGTGAATATTGTGGACCGCTCCGTGGCCTCCAACATCATCAGCAAGGCCATGGATGCCAGCCTGCCGGTGGTGTTCTTTAACCGGGAACCGGTGGAGGAGGATATGCGCCGCTGGGAAAAGCTTTACTATGTGGGAGAAAATGCAAAAGAGTCTGCAATCCTACAGGGAAACATTCTGGTGGACGCTTATAAAACAGATCCTTCTTCCCTTGACCTAAATGGAGATGGAAAGGTCAGTTATGTTCTCCTGGAAGGAGAAAACAGCCATCAGGACTCCTTGATCCGCACGGAATGGTCCATTCAGACCTTAAAGGATGGCGGAGTGCCCTTAGAAAAGATTACCGGAGGAATTGCCAATTGGGACAGAAGCCAGGCCTCCGCCTGGATGGAGCAGTGGCTTTTGGAGTACCCGGATGAGGTGGAAGTGGTGATCTGCAACAATGATGACATGGCTTTGGGAGCGGCCGATGCGCTGGAACGAAAAGGGGACATGAGGCCGGTTAAAATAGTAGGGATTGACGGCACGCCTCAGGGGCTTGAAGGGCTGCGCACGGGAAAGCTGTTTGGAACAGTTCAATGTGACTGTCAGGAATATGCAAATGTTATTTTTGAAATCGCTGCAGCGGAATCTCTTGGTCAAAATGTACAGGAAATTGTAAAATTGGACCGGGATAAGTATTATGAATGCAGACAGAAGGCACTGACCGCCCAGTAATGGGCGGTCAGTTGTGCATTGTGAGTAAAAATATCGAAGTTTTTTAATGGAAAAAGGAAGAATCTAAAAAATTCGATACATATACCAAAAAAATTATATGGAAAACTGCACAAAAGGAAGCTATAATGTGCATGTCGGTGAGGTAAAAATACCAATCGATAACAATATAATGATAAGGGAGGATTTATCATGAGATTACTCAAAAAAGCATTAGCAGTAGGCCTTGCGTCAGCAATGGCATTTTCCATGGCAGGCTGTGGAGCAGGTTCCAAGGGAACAACAGCTGCACCAACAGAGGCTTCTACGGCAGCAGAGACTAAGGAGGAGGCAGGGGCAGAGACCACCGCAGAAGCAGTAAAAGATGCTGTTGGCGGAGATGTAGCAGACAAGAAAATCGGTATCTCAATTTACAAATTTGATGATAACTTTATGACACTTTACCGTACAGAGCTTCAGCGCTATTTAACAGAGGACTTAGGCTTTAAGAAAGAAAATGTTGTAATCCAGGATGGCAAAGGTGATCAGGCTGAACAGACCAATCAGATCCAGAACTTCATTACCCAGAAATACGATGTATTGATTTTAAATCTTGTTCAGGCTTCTTCTGCTCCGGAAATCACAGATATGTGTAAGGAAGCAGGAATCCCGGTTGTTTTCATTAACCGTGAGCCAGATACCCAGGAAGAGCAGAGATGGAAAGATGACAAGATTAACGCTACTTATGTAGGTTGTGACGCAAGACAGTCCGGTACCTATCAGGGAGAAGAAATTATTGAAACTTCCAACAAGGGCGATATTAACGGCGATGGCGTTGTTTCTTATATTATGATCCAGGGTGACCCGGAGAACGTAGATGCTCAGTACAGAACAGAATTCTCTGTTAAGGCTCTTACTGATTCCGGCATGCAGGTAAAAGAACTGTTAAAGCAGCGTGGTGACTGGGATCAGGCAAAAGCTCAGCAGATCGCTCAGGATGCTTTAACACAGTATAGTGATCAGATTGAAGTAATCTTCTGCAACAACGATGCTATGGCACTTGGTGCTCTTCAGGCAATCGAGGCAGCAGGACGTACCGTAAACAAAGACATCTATTTAGTAGGTGTTGATGCTCTGACAGAGGCTGTTCAGAACGTTATCGACGAAAAGCAGACAGGTACTGTATTCAACGACCACTTCTCACAGGCTCGTACAGCAGGTGATATGGCTGTTAAGTTTATCAAGGGTGAATCTGTTGATAATGTAAATATGGTAGACTATATTAAGGTAACTAAGGATAATGCTCAGGAAATTCTTGACAAATTAAAATAATTTCCAGCAGCCGGTAAACTAAGAAAAATTCAAAATGCGTATTTTTCTTATTTGCCGCGGCATTCGCCGAGTGGATATGCAGGCATATTCGCTCTGCTCATTGCTCGCGCAAAAAACGGGTGTGTCGGTAAGGCACACCCATTTTTTAAAGGTATCTACAGACATGGGCAATAAATAGGAAACACCTTACAGGTATACCTATATGCCCAGAAAACATGGGCAATAAATAGGAAAGGAGAAACGGGATGGCAGAGGAATACAGACTGGAAATGATAGGGGTCAGCAAATCCTTCCCTGGTGTTAAAGCGCTTGATAAGATCAACTTAAAAGTACGTCCCGGTACCGTTCACGCCTTAATGGGTGAGAACGGAGCAGGTAAATCGACCCTTATGAAATGCCTTTTCGGCATTTATAAAATGGATGAAGGAAAGGTTCTTATTGACGGGAAAGATGAGAACATCGCAAATCCCGATGATGCCCTTCACAAAGGGCTTGCCATGGTGCATCAGGAGCTGCAGCCGGTTCCGGCGCGTTCCATTGCGGAAAACATGTACCTTGGAAGGTATCCATTAATAAAAATAGGTCCTTTAAAAATGGTTGACCATAAGACCATGCACCAGGAAGCAGAAAAGTGGTTAAAGGATGTAAAAATGAATTTTAATCCCAGGGCAAAGCTTGGGACACTATCAATCGGACAAATGCAGTCAGTGGAAATTGCAAAGGCAGTGAGCCAGAATGCGAAGCTGGTAATTTTGGATGAACCGACCTCATCACTGACTGATAATGAAGTGGAAGCGCTGTTTCGGATTATCAGGGATTTGAAAGCCCGTGGCGTTTCTATGATATATATCAGCCATAAGATGGCAGAGATCCGGCAGATTGCCGATGATATAACAATCATGCGTGACGGAACGTATGTAGGTTCCTGGGAGGTAAAGGACATTTCGGATGATGAAATCGTAAAGCAGATGGTCGGCCGGGAATTAAGCAACGTTTATCCGCCCAAGGAAGATTACCGGACAGATGAGACTGTCTTAAAAGTAAGCCATGTAAGCAGCATTCACGCACGCTCCTTCCGGGATTGTTCTTTTGAATTAAAGAGAGGAGAGATTCTGGGATTTGGAGGCCTGGTAGGCGCCCAGAGAACAGAATTAATGGAAGCAATTTTTGGAATGCGCCACATTGCAAGCGGAGAGATTGAGATCCTGGGTAAAAAGGTGACGATCAAACGTCCCCAGGATGCCATAGGTGATTCCGTAGGAATGATCACAGAGGACAGACGGGGAACCGGAATTATTGGCTGCTTGAGCATTGCGGATAACACGGCCATTGCCTCTTACCGGAATTATACCAAAGTCGGAACCATTAACAGCAAAAAGGTGGATCAGGTAGTAAAGGACAGCATCGCAAAGCTGAGCATCAAGACGCCAAATGACAGGACCCTGATACAATCTTTATCAGGAGGAAACCAGCAAAAGGTGATCATCGCCAGATGGCTGGCTAATAACCCGGATATTCTGATCATGGATGAACCTACCAGAGGAATTGACGTTGGTGCAAAATATGAGATTTACCAGATTATGATTGATCTGGTAAAACAGGGGAAATCGATTATCATGATTTCTTCCGAAATGCCGGAACTGATCGGTATGTCAAACCGGATTATCGTTATGTGTAACGGCCATATTACCGGAGAGCTGGAAGATGAAGAGGCAACTCAGGAGAAGATCATGGCATTTGCCACTAAATTTGATTTAAACGATAAGGTAACAGAAAATTTCACACAGGAGGTTAAATCATGACAGCGAAGAAGGCTAACGCCAAAGATTTACCTATGCAAACAAAAAAAGTTAATTTAAAGGATTTTCTTATTAATAATGGAATCATCGTTGTTCTCATCATGCTGGCGATTTTTACTGTAATTAAGCAGCCGGCCTTTGGTTCCTTTGATAACCTGAAAAACATTGCTTTAAACGTAGCCCCCCGTTTTATCATTGCCTGCGGCGTATCCGGGTGTCTGATCACCAGAGGTACGGACCTTTCTGCCGGACGTATGGTAGGACTTTCTGCCTGCCTTGCAGGTACTTTGCTTCAGAAGCCTGGGTACAGCGGAAAGTTTTTTCCCAATCTTCCTGATTTCGGAATCTGGTGGGTATTTGTCGTGCTGTTGATCTGTATCGCTGTCTGTGCAATTTTCGGTCTGATCAATGGTATGGTCGTTTCTTTTCTTCAGGTTCCGGCCTTTATCGGAACTTTGGGCATGCAGCTGATCGTTTACGGTGTCTGCCTTGTTTATACCAATGCAACCCCTATCGGCGGTTACCGCGCTGCTTATACAGAGGTGGCAAAGGGCAGGCTTTTAGGAGCCATCCCTTACCTGTTCTTAATTGCCCTTGCAGTCGGGCTTGTGATCTGGTTTGTTTATAACAAAACACCTCACGGCAAATATATGTACGCCATCGGCGGAAATGAGCAGGCAGCGGAAGTTTCCGGCGTTAATACGAAGAAAACGAAAATCATTATTTATGTAACAGCAGCAGCGCTTTATGCATTGGGAGGTTTCCTTGTAGGCGCAAAGTCCGGCGGTTCCTCCGTTAATATGGGAATGGGCTGGGAGCTGGAAGCCATTGCAGCCTGTACCATCGGAGGCGTATCTGTTAACGGCGGTATTGGTAAGGTATCCGGTGTTCTGATTGGTGTACTGGTATTTGAGATCTTAAAGACCTGCCTGCAGTATCTTGGTGTTGACACCAACTATCAGTATATTGCACAGGGAGTTGTTATCGTAGTTGCCATTGCACTGGATATCAGAAAGTATATTGCAAAGAAGTAATTCCTTTTAGATTGATGTCCATATTCATTCTTTTAAAAAAATGAAAAGGCGAGCCGTAAGAGTCTGGAAAAAAGGGTATCCTTTTGGACTCCTGCGGCTGGCCTTATTCGGATATTATGGAAGCTGGCTCAGCCTGCTGTTTTGATATTCTCCTGAAAAGGTCACATCTTCTCCAAACCAGCCTGCAAATAAAAAGTCAATAGGAAATTGATAATTTTCTAGATTAAATTTATCTTGATTTTTGGATATGAAAAATAGACCACCGTTATCCGCTGGCCTGGAAAGATATGGGAATTAA
>JAISYJ010000065.1:0-29170 GCA_031270005.1 Hungatella sp.
CTTTAACTTTTTGATGAAATATGTGGGAAGCTGGTTTGTAATGATGCTTTACTCTGCATTGCAGCCATTTATTATCATGCTGGGGGCAGGTAATTTTATTATGCCGGTGGTGGCTTCCCTGATTGCTTCTAATGGTTATGATCCGGCGTTTATTTCTTCTTGCACGATTTCCGATATCGCTGTTGGCGGAGCGATGTTAGGGTACTTTTTACGGACAAAAAACAGCAAACAAAAACAGCTCTTCGGAACTGTAACATTATCTGCTATCTTAGGCGTGACGGAACCTGCCATTTATGGTGTTTTTGTTAAATTCCGCCGGCCGTTTGCAGCGGTAATGATCGGCGGCGGTTTAGGCGGTCTGTTTGCAGGAATTACAGGCGTAAAGGCTTATTCCATCGCATGGGGCCTGTTTGGCCTGCCGGCTTACATTGGTACAGGTGATTTTAAAAATTTATGGCTGATGGTCTCAGCAGTTATTATCAGTTTCGTGGGTGCAGCTACCGTTTCCTATCTATTAGGAGTGCCATCAGAAGATGATACCGATAAAAAAGATGATCCAAGTGAAATAACAGGCGAAAATCCAAATTTCCGTACAATTCCTTTATTAACCGCCGCTGAAGGTCAATTAGTTCAATTATCAGAAGTGAACGATCAGGCCTTTTCAACTGGTGCTCTAGGAAAAGGGGTGGGAATTATCCCTAAAAAAGACAGTATCTTTGCACCTGTTGCTGGAGAAGTTGCAGCTGTTTTTCCTACAAAACATGCAATTGGAATTAAGGGTGAACATGGCGAAGAGGTTTTGCTTCATATTGGCATTGATACTGTGAAACTTGAAGGAAAACATTTCGAGGTAATGGTTAATCAGGGAGACATCGTAAAAAAAGGACAAAAATTAGCGATTGTGGACTTTGAAAGCATCATAGATGCAGGTTATGATCCTACTGTAATTGTTGTAATAACAAATACCAATGATTATTTGGATGTAATTCCTGAGGGAAGCAAACAAGTTCACGCTGATGATCAGATCATGAATATTGTCTTGGAACAGGAGTAAAAAATCAGATATGAAATTAAAGGACAATTTTTTATGGGGCGGCAGCATTGCCGCCCACCAATGCGAAGGTGCTTATGAGGAAGGACATAAAGGCTTAGGGATCATGGATCTTGTGACTGTGGGAGCATATGGGAAGCCCAGGGAAATCCATAAGCAGTTATCCGGATCTGCACATTATCCGTCTCATCATGGAATTGATTTTTATCACCGGTACAAAGAGGATATTGCCCTTTTTGCAGAAATGGGGTTTAAAGCTTTAAGGCTGTCCATTGACTGGTCAAGAATTTATCCAAAAGGAGATGAAGAGCTCCCGAACCAGGAAGGAATCCTGTTCTATCAAAAGGTTGTGGATGAATTAAAAAGGTATGGAATAGAGCCTATTGTAACTTTGTATCATTTTGAAATGCCCGTTCATCTGGTAACAAAATACGGTTCCTGGGCAAACAGAAAGGTAATTGATTATTATTTAACGTTTTGCCGGACAATGTTTGAGGCATTGAAAGGAAAAGTAAGATACTGGGTCACATTTAATGAAATGAACCATATTGATCCTCAAACAGAAGCAAGTGATATCTTTACCTATATAATTGCCGGGTTAAAATATTCTGAATTGGAGAATAAAAAGCAGACTCTTGCGACAATTGGTTATAACATGACTCTTGCAAGCTGTTTGGCAGTTAAACTGGGTCATGCCATAGACCCGCAGGTTCAGATCGGCTGTGTGTTTGGAATAGAACCGGTTTATCCCATAGATTGCAATCCAGTAAACGTAATGAATGCGTTCAAGCAAATGGACCGGGATTTTTATCAGCTTGACGCAATGTGCAGCGGACGGTTTCCTTCTTATAAAATCCAGGAATACAAATTGCAGGGAATCGAAATTGCTCTAAATGAGGAAGATCGCCAGGCTTTTCGTGATGGAACAATCGATTTTATTGGGATGAATTATTACGCATCGTCAGTTGCTGAATATGAAGGGGCCGGAGAAGGAAAAAGCGCCCTGTTTGGCGGCTTGCAAAATCCTTATCTGGAAGCTAGCAAATGGGGCTGGACCATTGACCCTGTGGGCCTCCGGTATTTACTAAATTATACTTACAGGAAATATGGGATCCCGATTATTATTACAGAAAATGGCCTTGGTGCGGTAGACCAATTGACGGAAGACAGGAAAATCCATGATGAAAATCGAATTGATTATTTGAAAAAACACATTGCCCAGCTAAAAAAAGCAGTTGAAATGGATCAGGTGGATTGCTTTGGCTATTTAACATGGGCGCCAATTGACCTGGTCAGTGCCACAACAGGACAAATGAGTAAGCGTTATGGATTTATTTATGTGGATCTGGATGATCATGGGGAAGGTACCATGGACCGGATAAAAAAAGATTCCTTTGAATGGTTTAAACGGATAATTGAAACAAACGGAGAAAACCTCACCTGATTTTTCGTAAAAGGGTCGTTGTAAATAGGAACGTAATCACCTATGTACAGCGGCTCTTTTCCATTGGAAATAATGGACTCCAAAAGCAGTTTTGATCCAGGGTATATTACGCAAGCCGATAGAAAATAATATTTTACTTAAATACAGCCATATGATAAGCTTAATATGCATTAAAGATACATAAGAGAAAGGACAGAAGCAAATGGGAGTCTGCGCAGGGACCTTGCCTTTATTGATAAATGCAATTGTATCCTTTCTGCCGTTTTCCATACCCATGTTCGGTATCATCAATTTCGGTCTTTCCGTGCTGTGCATTGTACTTGGGATTCAGAAGATGAAGGAGCTTGATTTACAGCAGCCCATAGAAGTTGTTTCGGAACAGGATAATTATTTTAGATAAGAGCAGGACGCAGGCTGCTATGGGAATTTTTTTTGGTATTTGCAATAAAAAGGATTTATGATATACTGTTCACTGCGGATATATGCTATAATGAAAAAATTAAGAGGTTATGTAAATGAATGATATAAATATGACTTACGAAGAAGCCCTCAGCCATGCCCCCCAGGAGGAGCCTGCAAGACAATACTTTTTTATAGAACGCTGCCAGGATATTCTGGAAAAATTAAAAGAAGTCTCAGGAAAGGAGCAGCTTACCTTTCACATCGCCACCTTTGGCTGCCAGATGAATTCCAGAGATTCCGAAAAGCTTCAAGGTATCTTAGAAGCCATCGGGTTTGTGGAACATGACACGGAAGAGGCTGACTTTGTTCTTTATAATACTTGTACAGTCAGGGAAAATGCCAATGACAGAGTCTACGGACGTCTTGGTTATTTAAACAGCTTAAAAAAGAAAAATCCCCATATGATGATCGCTCTTTGCGGCTGCATGATGCAGGAAGAAAAAGTAGTTGCCAAGATCAAAAAGAGCTACCGCTTTGTGGATATTATTTTTGGCACTCACAACATTTTTAAACTGGCAGAGCTTATGTATGAACGCCTGGAAGAAAAAAAGATGGTTGTAGACATCTGGGAGGGAACGGACCGGATTGTGGAGGATCTCCCCACGGACCGGAAGTACTCCTTTAAATCCGGCGTTAATATTATGTTTGGATGCAACAATTTCTGCAGCTACTGCATCGTGCCCTATGTACGGGGCAGGGAGCGGAGCCGCAGCCCCAAAGACATTCTGGAAGAGGTAAAGCAGCTGGTAAATGACGGAGTTGTGGAAATCATGCTTTTAGGGCAGAATGTCAACTCATACGGAAAGACCCTGGAAACACCCGTAAGCTTTGCAGAACTTCTGACCCAGATCGATCAGGTGGATGGCCTGGAGCGGATTCGCTTTATGACTTCTCATCCAAAGGATTTGTCAGACGAACTGATTGAAGCCATGAAAAATTCAAAAAAGGTGTGCAATCATCTTCACCTGCCTCTTCAGTCAGGCAGCAGCCGGATTTTAAAGGTCATGAACCGGAAATACACCAAGGAACAGTATCTGGAGCTTGTAGAAAAAATCCGGACAGCCATGCCGGATATTTCTCTGACCACAGATATCATTGTAGGCTTCCCCGGAGAGACAGAAGAAGATTTTAACGAAACTCTTGAAGTAGTGAGAAAGGTACGTTTTGACAGCGCCTTTACCTTTATCTACTCCAAGCGGACCGGAACGCCGGCAGCAAAGATGGAGGAGCAGGTTTCCGAAGAAGTAATAAAGAACCGTTTTGACCGTCTGCTGGGTGAAGTCCAGAAAATTTCCTCCGAGGTCTGCGGAAGAGAGGAACACACCGTTCAGAAGGTACTTGCAGAAGAAGTGAATGATCATGAAGAAGGCCTTTTAACCGGCCGCTTAGGTAATAACACTACCGTTCACTTTAAGGGAGATTCTTCTCTCATAGGAAAAATCGTGGACGTATATCTGGATGAATCCAGAGGATTTTACTACATGGGAACTTTAAGACCATAATAGAAACGCCCTGCGGGCATGCCATCACACCCGGCAAAGCGGTGTGCTCTGCCCAAAAACATGGGCGGTATACAGAAAAGAGGAAGTAAAAGAGCATGGCTGGATTATCACCAATGATGACTCATTACATGGAAACAAAGAAGGAATACCCGGACTGTATCCTGTTTTACAGGCTGGGAGACTTTTATGAAATGTTTTTTGATGATGCGGTTACCGTATCAAAAGAGCTGGAAATTACCTTAACCGGGAAAGAATGCGGACTGGAGGAACGGGCACCTATGTGCGGCGTTCCTTACCATGCCGTTGATACATATTTAAACCGTCTTGTCCAGAAGGGCTATAAGGTTGCCATTGCCGAGCAGATGGAGGACCCCAGACTTGCCAAGGGACTGGTAAAGCGGGAGGTCATCCGCGTGGTAACACCTGGAACCATCACAAGCGCCCAGGCTCTTGATGAGACAAAAAATAATTACCTGATGGGTATCGTCTATATCGGCGAAACCTTTGGTATTGCAGTTGCGGATATCAGCACCGGTGACTTTCTTGTAACAGAGGTAGAATCGGAGCGGGAGCTGATCGATGAGATCAATAAGTTTACCCCCTCCGAAATCATCTGCAACGAAGCATTTTATGTTTCGGGGGTAGATGTTGAAGAAATAAAGAACCGTCACCATGCGGTTATTTCATCTCTGGATCATCATTTCTTTTCCGATGAAGTCTGCCGGAAAATTCTAAAAGAACACTTCAAGGTAGGCGCACTCACAGGGCTTGGACTGGAAGATTATGACACCGGAGTCATAGCTGCCGGGGCAGTTATGGAGTACATGTACGAGACCCAGAAAAACAGCCTCTCCCATATAACCACCATTACCCCTTATTCCACCGGGCAATTCATGATTATTGATACTTCTACCAGGCGGAATCTGGAGCTTTTGGAGACCTTAAGGGAAAAGCAGAAGCGTGGAAGCCTTCTCTGGGTCCTGGACCGGACAAAGACAGCCATGGGTGCCAGAATGCTGCGTACCTACATTGAGCAGCCCCTGATCCATAAATCAGAGATCATAAAACGCCAGAACGCCATTGAAGAGCTGAATATGAATTTCATATCACGGGAAGAAATCTGTGAATATTTAAACCCTATTTATGACCTGGAACGTCTGATCGGACGGATCAGCTATAAAACAGCCAATCCCAGAGATATGATCGCATTTAAAAACTCCCTGGAAATGCTTCCCCACATCAAGAATCTTTTAGAAGAATTCACCAGCGACATGCTGAAGGACTTATGGGGGGAACTGGATCCCTTAGAGGATGTCAGGGACTTGATTGACCGCGCCATTATCGACGACCCGCCGGTCACTTTAAGAGACGGTGGGATTATTAAGGATGGGTTCCAGGAGGGAGCCGATAAGCTGAGAAACGCCAAAACAGAGGGCAAGAACTGGCTGGCTGATTTGGAAGCACGGGAAAAAGAAAAAACCGGGATCAAAAACCTGAAGGTAAAATTCAATAAAGTATTCGGTTATTATTTTGAAGTAACCAATTCCTTTAAGGACCTTGTACCCGATTACTTTATCCGTAAACAGACTCTTGCCAATGCGGAGCGTTACACCACTGATGAACTGAAGGAACTTGAGAATGTAATACTGGGTGCTGAGGACAAGCTGTTTTCCCTGGAATACAGTTTATTCTGTCAGGTCCGGGATTCGGTGGCAGACCAGGTTCTCCGGATCCAAAAGACTGCAAGGGCCATAGCAGGAGTTGATGTCCTGGCCTCCTTATCCTCTGTTGCCACGAGGAACAATTATGTCAAGCCCCAGATCAATGAAAAGGGACTGATCGACATTAAAAACGGACGTCATCCGGTCGTAGAAAAAATGATGCGGGATGATCTGTTCGTTTCCAATGATACCTATCTGGACAACGGAAAAAACCGGGTCTCCATCATCACCGGTCCCAACATGGCAGGAAAGTCTACCTACATGCGCCAGACTGCCTTAATTGTCCTTATGGCCCAGATCGGAAGCTTTGTTCCTGCCGAGGAGGCAAGCATTGGAATCTGCGACCGGATTTTTACCCGGGTCGGTGCATCCGATGATCTGGCTTCCGGCCAGAGCACATTTATGGTGGAGATGACAGAGGTAGCCAATATCCTCCGGAACGCCACAAAAAACAGCCTGATCGTCTTAGATGAAATAGGCCGCGGAACAAGTACCTTTGACGGGCTCAGCATTGCCTGGGCCGTGGTGGAGCACATCAGCAATCCGAAAATCCTGGGAGCAAAGACCCTGTTTGCCACCCACTATCATGAGCTGACCGAGCTGGAAGGAACCATGAGCGGGGTAAATAATTACTGCATCGCAGTAAAGGAACAGGGCGACGACATTGTTTTCTTAAGAAAAATCATAAAGGGCGGAGCCGATAAAAGCTACGGTGTACAGGTGGCAAAACTGGCAGGCGTACCAGATACCGTCATTGTAAGGGCCAAGGAGCTGCTGTTAGAATTAAGTGATGCGGACATCACAGCTAAGGCCAGGGAAATTGCCGGGATCAACGCCAATATTCCCCAGAGAAAAGCAGTTCCCAAGCCGGACGAGGTGGATTTACAGCAGATGTCCATCTTTGATACCGTAAAGGATGATGACATCATCAAGGAATTAAGAGATTTAGAACTGGGTAATATGACGCCCATTGACGCGCTCAATACCCTGTACTGTCTGCAGACAAAGCTAAAGAACCGTTGGCAGTAAGGCGTATCTGCAAATCCCGAACAAACTGACACGCCCTGGAGAAAGGAGACGTACCATGCCGAATATAACCGTACTGGATCAAAACACCATTAACAAAATAGCGGCAGGAGAGGTCATAGAGCGTCCTGCCTCCGTTGTAAAGGAGCTTTTGGAAAACGCCATTGACGCCAAATCCACCGCAGTTACCGTGGAGATCAAAGAAGGAGGAACCTCCTTTATCCGGGTGACCGACAACGGCTGTGGAATCCCAAAAGAGGAAGTCTCTCTGGCTTTTTTGCGCCATTCAACAAGCAAGATCAAATCGGTAGAGGATCTGTTCACCATTTCCTCTCTTGGATTCCGGGGAGAGGCTCTTGCAAGCATTGCTGCAGTCTCCCAGGTGGAGCTTATTACCAAGACCAGTGCAGGGCTTACCGGTACAAGATATCAGATTGACGGAGGCGAAGAACGGTCCGTGGAAGAAATCGGAGCACCTGAAGGGACTACCTTTATTGCCAGGAACCTGTTTTATAACACTCCTGCCAGGAAGAATTTTCTAAAGACTCCTGCAACGGAAGGTGCTCATGTAGCGGAGCTGGTGGAAAAACTGGCCCTGTCTCATCCGGAAGTATCCATCCGCTTTATCCAGAACAACCAGAACAAGCTGCACACTTCCGGAAACCACAACTTAAAGGATATTGTATACACAGTCTTTGGACGGGAAATTGCATCAAACCTTTTGGAGGTTTCGGTGAACAAGCCCCAGGTTTCCATTCATGGCTACATCGGAAAGCCGGTGATCGCCAGAGGCAACCGTAATTACGAAAACTATTTCATCAATGGCAGATACATAAAAAGCAGCATCATTTGCAGAGCAATTGAAGAAGCTTACCGGCCATTTATGATGCAGCATAAATATCCCTTCACCATGCTTCATTTCTCCATTGACCAGGAACTGCTCGATGTGAATGTCCACCCCACCAAGATGGAACTTCGGTTCCGGGATGGGGAAATGATCTATCATTTGGTACATCAGGTGGTATCAAGCGCTTTGGCCCACAAAGAGCTGATCCCGGAGGTGGAACTGGAGAAAAAGGCGGAGGAAAAGCAGGGCTTTGCGGGGAAAAAACACGAGCCAAGCCCGGAGCCTTTTGAAAAGCGCCGGCTTATGGCCATGGAGCAGCAGGCTGTCACGGAAGTGATGAAGGAAACGTCAAGTCTCTTTCCTAAAAGGTTAACTCCGTCCCAGCCTTCCTTTATAAAGGAAGGGGAGGAACTGTCAGACAACTGGTTAAAACCCCAGGCCCCGTCCATTGACTGGTTAAAATCTCAGGCCCCGCCCATTGATAAGCCGGCAGAGGTTCCAGCCATGGATGCGGCTCCTAAAAGAGAAAAGGAGCCGGAACAACTGGATCTGTTTGATGGAAAGCTTTTGGAACCAAAGGCCCGGTCCATGCACAAGCTCATCGGGCAGCTGTTCGATACCTACTGGCTGGTGGAATTTAATGAACAGCTTTTTATCATTGACCAGCATGCTGCCCATGAAAAGGTTTTATATGAAAAAACCATGGGAACACTTAAGAATATGGAATGCATTTCCCAGCTGGTAAGCCCCCCTATCATCCTGACCTTAAACCAGAATGAAGAAGTTTTATTAAAACGCCATTTAAAATATTTTACGGATATGGGCTTTGAGATCGAGCCCTTTGGCGGCAGGGAATACGCGGTCAGAGGGGTTCCGGCAAACCTGTTTTCCATAGCCAAAAAAGAACTTCTGATTGAGATGATTGATGGATTGTCTGAGGATGGCTCATCCCATAACCCGGATATCATTTATGAGCGGGTCGCCTCCTTATCCTGCAAGGCAGCAGTAAAGGGAGGGCACAGCTTATCTGCAGCGGAAGCCAACCAGCTTATCGACCAGCTTTTAAGCCTGGAAAATCCCTATGCCTGCCCTCACGGAAGGCCAACGATCATTTCCATGAGCAAATATGAGTTAGAGAAGAAATTTAAGAGGATCGTATGATGAGACCGCTGATTATTTTAACCGGGCCGACGGCAGTGGGAAAGACCGCTCTGTCGGTCCGTCTTGCAAAGGCAATCGGAGGAGAAATTATAAGTGCTGATTCCATGCAGGTATACCGCCATATGGACATCGGTTCCGCAAAGATCACAAAAGAAGAAATGGAAGGTGTTCCTCATTACCTGATCGATGTCCTTGATCCGGAAGAGGAATTTAATGTGACAGTCTTTCAAAAAATGGCCAAAGAGGCCGTGGAAGAAATTTATTCCCACGGTCATATTCCAATTGTGGCCGGAGGAACCGGTTTTTACATCCAGGCCCTTCTTTATGATATTGATTTTACGGAAAATGGAGAAGATACCTCCATACGCACGGATCTGGAAAGGCTGGGACAGGAGAGGGGAGCAGCGTTTCTCCATAATCTTCTTCAGGACATTGACCCGGATTCTGCAGATGAGATCCATGAGAATAATATGAAACGGGTGATCCGGGCAATTGAATATTACCGGCAGACCGGGGAGCAGATCTCAAAGCACAACAAACGGGAAAAGCAGAAAAAGTCTCCTTATGATTTCCTCTATTATGTTGTAAATACAGACCGGGCCTGCCTCTATGAACGGATAGACCGGCGGGTGGACTTCATGCTTGAGCAGGGTCTTGTGAAAGAAGTAATGCATTTAAAGGACATGGGCTTAACCAGGGATATGGTTTCCATGCAGGGCCTTGGCTATAAAGAAATCCTGGATTATTTACAGGGGATATCTACACTGGAGGAGGCCATTTATGTTCTGAAACGGGACACCAGGCATTTTGCGAAGCGCCAGATCACCTGGTTTAAACGGGAAAGGGATGTCAGATGGCTGAATCTTCCTGATTTTAACAATGACCTGGATCAGGTGCTTTTGAAAATTTCACAGGACTTAAATGAGATGTACGGATTGGAGAAAATAAACAATGGAAATAAATGAAATGTATGAAAACCTGGGAATCAGCCGTCAGGTAATGGATTTTGGGAAAGAAATCGAAGAAGCGTTAAGAGAACGTTTTAAAGAAATCGATGAAACGGCAGAATATAATCAGATGAAGGTCATTAAGGCCATGCAGGAGAACCGGGTCAGTGACATCCATTTTGCGGCAACCACAGGCTATGGCTACAACGACCTGGGCCGTGACACGTTAGAAGCCGTTTATGCCAGCGTATTCCATACAGAAAGCGCTCTTGTAAGGCCGAACCTGATCAGCGGAACCCATGCCTTGACCGTTGCCCTTTCCGGAAATCTCCGCCCTGGGGATGAGCTTCTCTCACCCGTGGGAAAGCCTTATGATACCCTGGAGGAAGTGATCGGCATCAGGGACAGTGTGGGTTCTCTAAAAGAGTATGGAGTGGTATACCGGCAGGTAGACCTTCTGTCCGATGGAACCTTTGACTACGAATCCATAGAAAAAGCGGTGAACGAAAAAACAAAGCTGGTCACCATCCAGCGATCCAAAGGCTACGATACCCGTCCTACCTTTTCGGTTTCCCAGATCGGTGAGCTGATTTCCTTCGTCAAAAAGCTGAAACCGGATGTGATCTGTATGGTTGACAACTGCTACGGGGAATTCGTTGAACGGATGGAACCGTCTGATGTAGGGGCCGATATGGTGGTTGGCTCACTCATAAAGAATCCAGGGGGAGGCATTGCTCCCATCGGCGGCTACATCGCAGGAAGAACGGATTGCATTGACCGGGCTTCCTACCGGCTGACAGCACCTGGCCTTGGAAAGGAAGTAGGAGCTACTCTGGGCCTTAACCAGTCCTTTTTTCAGGGATTATTCTTATCGCCTACCGTAGTGGCAGGAGCCTTAAAGGGCGCTGTTTTCGCCGCCAATGTCTATGAAAAGCTGGGCTTTGCGGTGGTGCCTGACGGTTCCCAGTCCCGCCATGACATTATCCAGGCCGTTACCTTCGGAAAGCCGGAAGGAGTGATTGCTTTCTGCCAGGGAATTCAGGCAGCTGCCCCTGTTGACAGCTTTGTCACCCCCGAACCATGGGCTATGCCGGGCTATGACGCCCCTGTCATCATGGCGGCCGGTGCTTTTGTACAAGGTTCATCCATTGAGCTGAGCGCCGACGGTCCTATCAAACCGCCTTATGCAGTATATTTTCAGGGAGGTCTTACCTGGTACCACGCAAAGCTTGGAATTTTAATGTCAGTGCAAAAGCTTTTGGAGGCCTGTCTGATCCGCTTATAAAAAATAAATTTTTCACAAGCAAGCTCCTGCCCTTATTCCTTAGAGGCAAATTATAAAAAAACGGTATACACAACTGCAAAACTATGTTAAAATGATTTGATAGGTATGGACAATCCTGTCATAAAACCAAAAGGGGTAGCAAAGCAGATGAAATACAAAAACTGCTGGGTACTGCTTCTTCTTATGTTGGCCGGCGTAGTGCTCGGAGGCTTTGTCGGAGATCTGACCCGGGGAATTTCCTGGCTGTCCTGGTTAAACGCAGGACAATCCTTTGGATTTGACACCCCTCTGGTCGTCAATCTCGGCATTCTGGTAATTACCTTTGGCATTAACATTAAAATTACCATGGCTGGCATTATAGGAGTGGCGGCAGCCCTCATTACATATCGGTTAATTTGAACACCTGCGTTCATGAGCAAGTATCGAAGCGGATTGTAAACAGCCGCTTTATCTTACATATGTCTTTTTTTAACGTGCCTGGAGAGTAACGGTCAGGAGGCATATGAAACGAATAACGATGAAAGACATTCCTGCGGATGAACGGCCCTATGAAAAGTGTTTAAAGCAAGGGCCGGAAGGGTTAAGCGATGCGGAGCTTTTATCTATTATCATCCGCACAGGTTCCAGGGAGAGCAACTCCGTGGCGCTGGCACAGAAGATACTGGCCTTAAATTATCCCAAAGAGGGTATTTTAGGGCTTTTGCATCTTTCAATGCCTGAACTTATGTCAGTTAAGGGAATCGGAGCTGTTAAAGGTGCCCAGCTTTTATGCGTGGGAGAGCTTTCCAGACGTATCTGGAAAAGAGCCGCCCGCTCCGAAGGGGATTCATTCCGTAATCCCCTTGATATTGTAAATTACTTTGTGGAGGACATGCGCCATAAAGAACAGGAGATGGTTTATATCATGCTCCTGAATACAAAAGGGGCCCTGATAAGGGACATTATGATCTCTCAGGGAACGGTGAATGCTTCCGCAGTTTCTCCCAGGGAGATTTTCATTGAGGCTATGAAATATCATGCAGTAAGCCTGGTACTGGTCCATAACCATCCAAGCGGAGATCCGTCCCCCAGCAGGGAAGACGTAAGCTTCACCCGCCGGGTAAAGGAGGCAGGGGATCTGGTTGGCATCCGGCTGTTGGACCATATTATCATAGGAGATAATTCCTATATCAGTTTGAAGGAACGGGGAATCTTATAAATGGAATCAAAACGCAGCAAATATGTTCTTATTGCCTTAACGGTATTTTGTGTCCTGTTGATCGGGCTGA
Organism: Hungatella sp.; assembly: GCA_031270005.1. Lineage (GTDB taxonomy): Bacteria > Bacillota > Clostridia > Lachnospirales > Lachnospiraceae > Lacrimispora. Next base: position 12,715 of record JAISYJ010000065.1, read on the forward strand.
CCTCCATTCGTGACGAGTGGCTGACGCCCCTTAGGACCGGGGTAGGGTATTTCCTGATCCCGGTGCAATCTGGCGTCAATGCGGCTGGCTCGGCCATTTATGATGAAATTATCGATTATACAAAGCTTCATGACGCACTGAAAGAAAATAAAGAGATGAAGGATATCATCACACAGCTGACCGAGGAAAATACCAGGCTTCAGGCGGAAGAATTTGAATTAAAACGGCTTCGCCAGCTTTACAGCCTGGATCAGGAGTATGCCCAATATACAAAGGTGGGAGCCAGGGTCATTGCCAATGACTCAAGCAACTGGTTCCAGATATTCCGCATAGACAAAGGCTCAAAGGATGGCATTGCCCCGGATATGAATGTAGTGGCCGGGGGCGGTCTGGTTGGCATTGTTACGGATGTGGGAGCGAATTATGCAACCGTCCGTTCCATTATTGATGATTCCAGCCGTGTGAGCGGCATGGCCATGCAGTCCGGTAACAGCTGCATCGTTGCCGGTGACTTAACCCTGTTTAAGGAAGGAAGGCTCCGGATCACCAACGTATTAAAGGAAAGTGATGTAAAAGACGGAGATAAGATCGTAACCTCCAACATCAGTTCCGTATTCCTGCCCGGCATCCTGGTTGGTTATGCCTCTGACATTACTAATGATACCAATAACGTCACCAAATCAGGGTACTTAATTCCGGCTGCAAAGTTTGACAGCCTGCAGGAGGTTCTGGTTATCACGAAACTGAAATCTGACATGATGAAGGAAGAAGCTGCTTCAGAGGAAACAGCTCCCCAGGAGCCTGCTTCCTCTGAAGCAGAAACAACAGAGAGCAATTCTCAATAAAGGAGTAACATGAGACGGATAATTTTTAATGTGCTGATGATAATTCTGGCATTTACCATTCAAAACTGCCTATTTCCGTTGCTTCCGTTTTTATCGGCCTCACCTAACCTGCTCTTGATCCTCACCTTTTCCTTTGGCTTCATGCATGGAAAAGAAGCCGGGATGTATTACGGGCTTTTGGCCGGGCTTCTAATGGATTTATTTTACAGCGGGCCTTTTGGCTTTTATACCCTGATTTTTATCTACATTGGTTATATTAATGGAATTTGTACGAAATATTATTATGAGGATTATATTACGCTTCCCTTGATTCTAAGCGTACTGAACGAATTAGCTTACAACCTGTATATTTATGTTTTCCGGTTCCTGATCCGACAGAAAATAAGGGTTGGTTATTATTTTATCAATCTGATGCTTCCGGAAATCATTTTTACCGTTGTAACGACCCTGCTTCTTTATCGGGCATTCCTGATTTTGAACCGGCACTTGGAAAAGATAGGAAAAAGAGGTGATTCGGCAATTGTTTAGTGATTTGTTAGACATTATAAAGGAATTTTTAAAAAAAGCAGTGTCTTCACGGCTTTTTATACTTGGAATCATTGCCCTTTTCATGTATGCAGGATTAATAAATAAACTTTTTAGCATGCAGATCATCAATGGAGAAGAGGCCCTTAACGAATACCTGCAGCTTACGGAACAGACCATTACAACTGCCGGAACAAGAGGCAATATTTATGACCGGAACGGAAAAGTCCTGGCTTATAATAAGCTGGCCTATTCCGTTACCGTACAGGATACCGGAGCTTATAAGAATTCAGCAGCCAAAAATAACATGTACTTAAGGCTGGTGCAGATCCTTGAAAAGCACGGGGAAACCATACAGGGAAAATTTGAAGTCGCTATTGATCCCAACGGCGACATGGTCTATACTTCTCCCTCCGAGCCCTCCAGAAAGCGCTTTCTGCGAGATTATTACGGTCTGAAAAAGGTGGAAGAATTAGATGATGAAAAAGGAGAGAATCCTTCTAATTTAAGCGCAAGAGAGCTGTTTGAAAAGGCCTGCAAGGACAATGGCCTTACGGATATGAAAGACCAGGATGGAAAGCCCTTAACCCTGACGGACCAGGAGGCACTGGATATCATCAATATCAAATACGCCCTTCGCCTCATGTCTTACCGCAAATATGAAGCCACTACGGTTGCCAGCCAGGTATCCGATGAAACCGTGGCGGATATTCTGGAACATATCGGGGACATGCAGGGAGTAAATGTGGAGGAAACCACGATCCGCGCCTATAACGACAGCATTCCCTTTGCTCCGGTCATCGGTTATACCGGAAAGGTCCCGGAAGACCAGCTGGAGGGCCTTCAGAAGAAAAAAGACGATTACGACATCAATGACATCGTAGGACGGGCTGGAATTGAATATACCATGGAGCATGATCTTCAGGGTACAAAAGGAAAAAAAACAATTTACAAGGACAGTGTAGGACGGATACGCGAAACAAAGGATGAAACTGATGCTTCTGCAGGGAACGACGTGTATCTGACTCTGGATGCAGATCTTCAGAAAGGCATTTACCACTTAATCGAACAGTCTTTAGCCGGAGTTCTCATTAAGACCATTGTAAATAGTGATTACCGTACAGGCACCACCACCGATGGTTCCAATATGAAGATACCTGTTAAGGATGCTTATTACCAGCTGATCAACAACAATGTCCTTTCCTTAAAGGAAATGGAAGCGGAAGACGCTTCTGAAACTGAAAAAAACATATACCGGAAATATATGTCTTCCGGACAGCAGATTTTCACCAATCTGAACAATGAACTGATGAGCACTCATGCCACACCAATGAAAGATCTTTCGGAAGACATGAAAGCCTATATGTTTTATATATATACTTATCTTTCCAGTCCTACGGAGGGGATCATCAAGGAAGACGCCATTGATACCTCCAGCGTGGAATATCAGGCATGGAAATCGGATGAGATCAGCTTAAGGGACTATTTGTATTATGGAATAGCCGGCGGTTGGGTAGACACCACCAAGCTGGGAACCGGCAGCAAATATTCAAGCGCGGATGACACCTTTGAAGCCCTTGTGGCTTATGCGCTGGACAAATTAAAGGATGACAGGAACTTTACAAAGAAAATATACCGGTATCTGATCAATGACGATGTCATTACAGGGCAGGAGCTGTGCCTTGCCTTATATGACCAGGGAGTTTTAACAGATAGCGGTCAGGATGCTGCAGAACTGAGAGCTACAGGCGATGCTTACGCCTTCCTGATCAAAAAGCTGTCCACCTTGGAAATCACGCCTGCACAGCTGGCATTATCCCCATGTAATGCGGGTGTAGTGGTTACAAACGACAAAACAGGAGAAGTGCTTGCTCTGGTATCCTATCCGGGATATGACAACAACCGGATCGGCGACGGCTCCTATTTCAGCCAGCTGCAGGCGGACTTGTCCCTTCCGTTATATAACAATGCGACCCAGACAAGAAAAGCGCCTGGTTCTACCTTTAAACCCATTACCGCGGTAGCCGCTCTGGAAGAGCGTGTCGTCGCAACGGATGAAACCATTACCTGTACCGGTATTTATACGGATGTGGAACCGCCTATCAAGTGCTGGATTTATCCCGGCCAGCATGGTCCTCTGAACATTGTGGGAGGAATCGGGAATTCCTGTAACTACTTCTTTGCTGATCTGGGGCACCGTTTGTCAATGGATGCCAGTGGAGCATATTCTCCTGACCAGGGACTTGAAGTCTTACGGAAATATGCATCCATGTTTGGGCTGGATCACAAATCCGGGGTAGAGATCGCAGAGCTTGATCCCCAGATTTCAAAAGAAGCACCGGAGCGTTCTGCCATGGGACAGGGAAGCCATGCTTACACCAATGTCCAGCTTTCCAGATATGTGGCTGCCATCGCAAACAGGGGAACCGTATTTGAGCTCAGTTTATTGGACAAGACTACGGATTCTGAAGGCAATCTGATACAAGATTATACCCCTAAGATTTCTTCTCATATTGACGCGGCGGCTTCAACGTGGGATACTGTACAACAAGGAATGAGAGAAGTGATTGCAAACGGTTCAAGTAAAAGGCTGTTTACTGACCTTGAAGTGGAAATTGCCGGTAAAACCGGTACTGCCCAGGAGGCCCGCAACAAGCCCAATCACGCATTCTTTATTTCTTATGCGCCATATGACAATCCGGAAATCTGTGTTACCGTGAATATTCCGTATGGCTATTCATCATCCAACGCCGCCAATATTGCGAAGAACGTCTATAAGTATTATTACGGCTATACGGACTTAGAATCGATTGTAAATGCCGGCGCCCTGGATGCAGCGAAGGTCAACATTCGCGATTAACTAGGATAAGAGGTGATATGATGCATAATACCGTAGTAATTAAAAGCAACAGAGCAGGTATGACTGTCATCCTGGACCCAGATATCCCCTTCCCTCAGCTTCTTTCTGATATTGGGAAAAAATTCGGGGATCATGCAAAATTCTGGGGATCCGTACAAATGACTCTGACCCTGGAGGGTCGGGAACTGACTCCTGAGGAAGAGTTCGCAATCATCAACCAGATCACGGAAAACTCCAATGTGGAGATCATCTGCCTGGTTGATACGGATATAAACCGTATGGAGCGCTGCGAAAAAGCACTGAACGAGAAACTCATGGAGCTGTCCTGCCAGACAGGACAGTTCTTTAAAGGCAATCTACAAAACGGAGAGACTTTGGAATCTGAAGCCAGTATTGTTATCATCGGTGATGTAGGCAAGGGGGCAAAGGTTTTGGCAAAGGGCAACGTAATCGTTCTTGGAAAGCTTTCCGGAACGGTATGTGCAGGTGTGGCAGGCAACCGGGGAGCGCTCATTACAGCCCTGGAAATGGCTCCGACCCAGCTGCGCATCGCAGATTGCACCTCAGGTCTGGACGGAAGAGGCAAGCGTCTGGGACGGGGTCCGATGAAGGCTTTTATGGAAAATAACAAAGTCTTAATAAAACCAATGAAAAAAAGTGTGGAAATATTCCAAAAACTAAGGTAGAATAGAAAAAGGAAGTTCGATTCGCCTTTGGCCCATCGAACGGATAATTTACTTGCCTTCGCTAAGTAAATTATACCTTAAAATCAGGAGGATATGGTATGAGCGAAATTATCGTAATCACTTCTGGAAAAGGCGGGGTAGGCAAGACAACAACCTCTGCCAATGTTGGTACCGGACTGGCGATTCTGGGTAAAAAAGTAGTCCTGATCGATACGGATATAGGACTTCGGAACCTGGACGTTGTTATGGGTCTGGAAAACCGCATTGTCTACAATTTAGTAGACGTGGTAGAGGGCAACTGCCGTATGAAGCAGGCCCTGATAAAAGACAAAAGATATCCGAACTTATTTTTACTTCCCTCCGCGCAGACCAGGGACAAGACGGCAGTCACTCCCGAACAGATGGTGAAGCTGGTTGATGATTTAAGGGAAGAGTTTGATTATATCCTGCTGGATTGTCCCGCAGGTATTGAACAAGGTTTTCAAAACGCCATTGCAGGCGCTGACAGAGCCATTGTTGTTACCACCCCGGAGGTTTCCGCCATCCGGGATGCCGACCGGATCATCGGGCTTTTAGATGCCGCTGACATGGGAACCATTGAACTCATCGTAAACCGGATCCGTGCGGATATGGTGAAAAGAGGAGACATGATGTCTCTTGATGATGTCATGGACATCCTTGCCGTTGATATTATCGGCGCCGTGCCGGATGACGAGGATATCGTCATTTCCACAAACCAGGGAGAACCTCTTGTTGGCATGGGAACCCCGGCCGGACAGGCCTATATGGATGTCTGCAGGCGGATTACCGGTGAAAATGTACCGCTTCAAAATCCGGCTGTGCGTGAAGGCCTGTTCTTTAGACTCTCCCATCTCCTAAAGAGAGCATAGGAGGGTGTGATATGAGACTGTTTCCTGTATTCCGCAAGAAGAATTCAGGAGAAATTGCAAGAAATCGTCTGAAACTTTTGCTGGTTGCGGACAAGGCTGATTGTTCTCCTGAGATCATGCAGATGATAAAAGACGATATGGTCCGTGTTGTTTCAAGATACATGGATATAGATTCCGACAGAATAGAGATACAGATGAAGAAGCTGAAGCAACCGGACTGTGAACGTTTTATACCGGTTCTTTATGCAAACATCCCTATTCGCGACGTACCTGACAAGGGGATATACTAATTATGTTTTCTGACTACAATTTTAAATACTATAATTATCGGTTAGTTTTGTACATGCTGTCGCTGTCCGTTATCGGGATTCTTGTGGTGGCCAGCGCCTCCAACCAGGATTCCGGCACAGTGACAAAACAGATTATCGGCGTAATGGTTGGATTAGCCCTGGCTATCGGGCTTTCCATCATAGACTATCATAAAATCATCAAGCTTTATGCTTTGGATTATGCGGCTTGCATCCTTTTGCTGGGTGCTGTTCTGGTTATGGGACATAAGGCTGGAGGGGCCACCAGATGGATCAACCTTCCTGGCATCGGGCGGATTCAGCCGTCTGAGTTCGTTAAAATCGGATTAATCGTGTTCTTTTCCTGGTATTGGAACAAATACCAGGAAAGACTGAACACGCCGGTTATGATAGGGCTGGCCGCTTTGCTTGCGGCCATTCCCATCGGCCTTATTTTTGCGGAGCCGAATTTATCCACCAGCCTAGTGGTTTCTATCATTATCCTGTGTATGGTATTTTCCGCAGGGATCAGTTACCGCTGGATCGGGGGCGTCCTTGCCGTAGCAATACCGGCAGGAGCGCTTTTCATATTTTTGCTGACCAAAGGGCTGATCCCTTTTATCCACGATTATCAGGCACGGCGTATCCTCGCATGGATTTACCCTCATGCAGAGCAGTATGCAGAAAATCTGTACCAACAAAAAAATTCAATTATGGCAATCAGTTCCGGACAGCTTCAAGGGAAAGGACTTTTTAATACAACCATTGCATCGGTGAAAGATGGAAACTTCTTATCAGCCGGGGAAACTGACTTTATTTTCGCCATTATCGGCGAAGAGATGGGATTTCGAGGCAGCGTTATCGTCATTGTTCTTATTGGTTTGGTTGTATTTGAATGCCTTTATTTGGCATCCAAATCCAAGGATATGTCAGGAAGACTGATTTGTACCGGCATGGCGGCCCTGATTGGCTTCCAGGCCTTTGCCAATATCGCCGTAGCAACGCAGATATTTCCTAATACAGGCCTCCCGCTCCCCTTTATCAGTTCGGGAGTCAGTTCGCTCATCAGCATCTTTATGGGTATGGGACTGGTGCTGAATGTTGGACTGCAGCGCAAAATCGGCAATTAAAAATCGGTAATTAATAAGGAGGTATATCGTCATGAATATAGGACTAGTTGCACACGATTCAAAGAAAAAACTTATGCAGAACTTCTGCATTGCCTACAGGGGTATTTTAAGTAAACACATGTTATATGCTACCGGAACCACCGGACGCTTGATTGAAGAGGTCACAAACTTAAATGTTCATAAGTATCTGGCCGGACATCTGGGCGGAGAGCAGCAGCTTGGATCCCAGATTGAGCATAATGAGATCGATCTGGTAATCTTTTTAAGGGATCCGCTTACACCCAAGTCCCATGAACCGGATATCGTAAATATCATGAGTACCTGTGATATGCACAACATTCCTCTTGCAACCAATCTGGCTACTGCAGAGCTTTTAATCAAGTCCCTGGAGCGCGGTGATATGGAATGGCGTGAGATGTACAAATAGCAGAGGTAGATTCCGTGAAGAAAAGAGTTTTTGTAAAATCAGGCTGCATTGCCTTATGTACCGTGTTCCTGACAGGCTGCGCCGGTTTAAAGGGCCTTGATAAACCTTATGTATATTCAGAAAGGACCGCCCTTTACCAGTCCAGTTCAGTGTCTGGCAGAGCAGAACCCTTTGCTCATGATCTCTGCATCGTTTCAGAGGATACTTCCAGCCAGGACAATGCGGTTACTGCCGAAGCTGCCGCTGTCTTTGACTTAAGGGATAAGAAAGTCCTGTTTGCCAAGAATCCTTTTGAGCGTCTGTATCCTGCAAGCATCACGAAAACCATGACAGCTCTTATTGCTTTGAAATACGGAAATTTATCGGATGAGGTCACGGTGACCAAAGATGCTGTCATTACGGAAGCCGGGGCCACTTTATGTGGGATAAAGCCAGGGGACAAGCTGACTATGGAACAGCTTTTATATGGTCTCATGATCCCTTCCGGTAATGATGCCGGAGCTGCCATTGCAACCCATATGGCCGGAGGAAATGACCAGTTCGCTCAAATGATGAATGATGAGGCAGTAAAGATCGGAGCTACAGGCACTCATTTCCTTAATCCACATGGACTGAGTGATGAAGATCACTATACCACAGCTTATGACCTGTATTTGATTTTTCATGAAGCTTTAAAGTATCCCGAATTTCGCAAGATAATCGGTACAACCGAGTACACCACTACCTATCAGGATGGAGCTGGAAAGCCGGTAAACGCAACCTGGAAAGGTACCAACTGGTATATGACAGGAGAGCGCCAGATGCCGGAGGGCCTTACTATCCTGGGCGGAAAAACAGGTACCACAAAGGCGGCAGGAAGCTGCCTGATCATGGGAAGCTCGGACTCCTCTAAGCGGGAATATGTCACCGTAGTTTTGAAAGCGCCGAATCATGCAGGCCTCTACGATAATATGACAAATATATTAAATAAAATTGTAGAATAGTCATTGCCTTTCTTATTGATTTGTACTATAATTATATTAATCCGAATAGACTTTTTATACAAATTATATAACGCAAGGAGGAGATTGCTATGGTGCAGATAATAGCAGGAAAAAAGGGTAAGGGGAAAACAAAACATCTGTTAGACAGAGCTAATTCCATCGTAAAAGAATCAACAGGTTCTATTGCCTACCTGGACAAAAGTTCCAAGCACATGTACGAATTAAGCAACAAGATCCGCCTCATTAATGTCAATGAGTATCCGATTACATCAAGCGAAGGATTTATAGGTTTTATCTGTGGTATCATATCTCAGGATCATGATTTAGAAATGATGTTCTTTGACAGCTTTTTAAAGCTGGCCTGCCTTGAAGGGGAAGACATATCTGAGACCATTGCAACTTTGGAAAAAATCGGTGAAAAGTATCACGTAACCTTTGTTCTCAGCGTTTCTTTAGATGCGGAGAATATACCTGAGAATGCCAGGGCTAATGTGGTTGTTTCATTATAATCATACATAAAGATAAGGGGGCTGCACAGCAGTCCCCTTTGTTTTGCTTGAATTTTTTGGATTTTCCTTTTATAATACTAGAAGGATCGCCCTGTAGGTATACCTCTATGTCCAAAAGACGTGGGCAGGAATAAGGAAACACCCTTCGGGTATACCTCTTTGTCCAGAGAGCGTGGGCAGGAATAAGGAAAGGAGGCGTCAGGATGGCAAAACAAAAGGCACCGCAGCCATTAAAACGGGCTGCCCGCCCAAAGAAGAATAAGAAAATCATCCGGTACCGGCGGCCTCTGAATATTAATGTTGGCATGATCATCTTTGCGTTGATCTTTGTTTATATGGTGTTCAGTGTATCTGCCTATATTCGCAGAGATAAGGTACAGTTTTATGAAGTACAGGAAGGCAGCATCGTCAATAACAAGAATTACACAGGAATTATCCTCCGGCAGGAAGAAGTGAACAATGCAGACCGTTCCGGCTATGTTAATTACTACGTAAGGGAAGGAAAGAGGGCTTCTAACGGCACCCGGGTCTATTCCATTGATGAGACAGGGAATCTGACCTCATTTCTGGCTGAAAATTCAGAGGATAAGGTCACACTGACCCCGGAAAATCTTGGCGAACTGAAAAAGCAGCTGACCGCATTCAGTCTTACTTATGACAGCGACCAGTTTCATTCTGTTTATGATACCAAATACGCTTTAGAGGCAGAAGTCATGGAATACATGAACTTTAACACACTTAACAACCTTGGAGGCCTGATGGATCAGGCAGGCATTAACTTTGAGCAGGTGAAAGCGGACCATGCAGGCATCGTCTCCTATGGAGTGGATTCCTATGAAGGATTTCAGCCATCGGAGGTCTCAGAAGCCGCATTTGACCGCAGTACCTATACAAAGACCATTACAAAATCAGGGAATCTTATAGAAAAGGGCGCTCCGGTTTATAAGATCATCACTTCTGATTTATGGTCAATTGTATTTCCAATGACGGAAGAAGATGCGAAGGCTTACGGTGACAAGACAAATCTCACCGTAGAATTTGCCGGGCGGGATTTAAAAGCCTCCGGAAGCTTTTCCGTGCTTAACGGAACAGATGGAAAAGCATTTGGAAAATTGGATTTTGATAAATACATGGTTCAATTTGCTTCCGACCGGTACGTTGATTTTGAAATCGTTTCGGACCGGGTAGATGGATTAAAGATTCCTGTAACAGCCGTTACGAAAAAAGATTTTTATCTGGTGCCCATGGACTACGTCACTCAGGGCGGTGACAGCCAATCCACCGGTTTCAACAAAGAAGTGTACTCCCAATCAGGGACTTCCGTTGTTTTTGTCCCTACCGAGATCTACTATTCCGAAGAGAATAATTACTATATTGATATGGGTATTGAGGATGGCTTTAAGGCCGGAGACTATATTGTAAAGCCTAATTCAACAGAGCGCTATCAGATTGGAACAAGTGCTTCCCTTCAGGGTGTTTATAACATAAACAAAGGGTATGCTGTCTTTAAACAGATTGACGTACTGGCTTCCAATGATGAATATTACACAGTAAAAAAGAACATGACCTATGGACTGGCAGTATACGATCATATTGTTCTCAATGCAGAAACTGTCAATGAAGGGGAATTAATTTATAAATAAGAGGTGATTGGATTGGTTAGGGAAAATCTAAAAGAAGTTAATAACCGAATCTTAGCCGCCTGTAAAAGGGCGGGAAGAAATCCGGAAGAAGTAACCTTAATAGCGGTGAGCAAGACAAAACCGGCTGTCATGATATCAGAAGCATACACTGCCGGTGTCCGGGATTTTGGCGAAAATAAAGTGCAGGAACTCTGCGAAAAGCACCTTGCACTTCCGGAAGATATCCGCTGGCACATGATTGGGCATCTGCAGCGAAATAAAGTGAAACAGGTCATTGACAAGGCTGTGCTGATACACAGTGTAGATTCTGTCCGCCTGGCGGAGCAGATCGAAGAGGATGCAGCCAGGAAAAACCTGATTGTGGACATCCTTTTGGAAGTGAATGTGGCAGAAGAGGAAAGCAAATTTGGATTTAAACTGGGGGAGACGGAAAGCGCTATCCGTAAAATCGCCAGCCTTCCCCATGTAAGGATAAAAGGTCTCATGACTATTGCGCCTTTTGTAGAAAATTCTGAGGAAAATCGTCCAGTTTTTAAAAAATTAAGACAATTTTATGTTGACATGCAAAGCAAAAACATTGATAATGTTAGTATGAATATGCTCTCAATGGGTATGACCGGAGACTATGAGATTGCCATAGAAGAAGGTGCTACTCTGGTAAGAGTTGGTACCGGAATTTTCGGTACAAGATATTATGGGAAGTAAAAGCACTTACCATAATCGGATGGACGGGGCAAAGAACGCCTCTTTTATCCTTACTTGCTTTGCAAGTTCGGATAAGCTGTATTATATGAACACTTTATGAATGCAGGAAAAGCGAAGCAGAGGCTGCCGCGCATGATCTGGCATAATTTAGTGAGAATATTTGCCTGGTCCTGGGAAGATCTTTTCTGCCTTAAGAACCATGGTGCAAGATTGGAGAGAATGAAGTATGAGCATTTTAGGCAAACTGATGGATAGCATGCGCTTAAATGATACAGAAGATGATGATTACTATTTAGACGACGACTACGAGGATGAAAACGATAAACCTGCCAAAAGAACCCTTTTCTCAAAAAAGAATGAAGAGGATTACTATGATGATGAGGATGATTATGACCAGAAGCCTCGTTTTCTGTCCCGTTCCCCTAAAGTAGTGCCCATGAAGCAGTCGCGTTCCATGGAGGTGTCCATGATAAAACCTACCTCCATTGAAGATGCAAAGGAAATTTGCGATCATATGCTGGCCGGAAAGGCGGTTGTCCTGAACATGGAGGGAATCCATACGGAAGTCGCCCAGAGAATCATTGACTTTACCTCAGGCGCCACTTATTCCATGAATGGTAATTTACAGAAAATATCAAATTACATATTCATAGCGACCCCGGAATCCGTTGAACTCTCCGGTGATTTTCAAGACCTGCTAAATAATGGAAGCCTGGATATGGGTGGAATGAATTTACGCCTTTAACAGATTTTCCCCACAAGACATCATATATTTCTTTAAATGGTACAAGCAGACGATTTTCCACATCAACCGCTTCTTTAAATCGTTGCAGCATTGCAATGCAGAAAGCGGAGAGGAAGATTGTTTGCTTTCTTCCATGATATAGGAATATAAAGAATACAGGACAAGAAGGAGGAAAATACCATGGGATATAGAATTCCGGTACACATGAACGGTACCTTCATTTATGAGATTGTCATGGAAACTGGATTTGGCGGGCTAAAGGAAGAGCTGAAAAAGCTGAACCTGGGAGACCGCAAGGTCTGTATTGTCACGGATTCCAATGTGGCCCCTCTTTACCTTGAGGAAGTAGAAACAATTGTTTCTTCCTGCTGCAAAAAAACAGAGCATTTTATTTTTCCTGCCGGAGAAGAAAATAAAAATCTGGATACCGTCAGGAACTTATATGAAACCCTTATATTAAAACAGTTTGACCGCCATGACTGCCTGCTCGCTTTGGGCGGGGGCGTTGTGGGGGATTTATGCGGCTATAGTGCTGCCACCTATCTGCGGGGAATATCTTTTATTCAGGTGCCTACGACCCTGCTGTCCCAGGTCGATTCCAGCATCGGAGGAAAAACCGGTGTTGATTTTGACTCCTACAAAAATATGGTAGGAGCCTTCCATATGCCAAAGCTGGTATATGGAAATATTGCGGCCTTAAAAACTCTTTCAGAAGAACAGTTTTCATCAGGAATGGGAGAGATTATCAAGCATGGGCTGATCAAAGACGCTTCCTATTACCAATGGCTTATGGACCATGCCTCTGAAATCCGGAACAGGGATTTAACAGTATTAAGCCAGATGGTTCTTGTAAGCAACCAGATTAAGCGGGATGTGGTAGAAAAGGATCCAACGGAACAGGGAGAACGGGCTCTATTAAATCTGGGACATACCCTGGGCCATGCCATTGAAAAGCTTTCAGACTTCAGGCTGGTGCACGGTCACTGTGTAGGATTAGGCTGCATCGCTGCCATGGCAATTTCCGTAAATAGAAGAATGATCCGGGAGGAAGAGCTTCCAAGACTTTTAAAGGCAATGGAACAGTTTGGCATGCCTGTTACGGTGAGCGGACTTTCTGCGGAAAATATAGTTCTTACTACAAGAAGTGATAAAAAAATGGATTCCGGCATCATCCGGTTTATCCTGTTAGAACAGATTGGTAAAGCCTGCACCAGCAAGACCGTCACCGAAACGGAAATGGCAGAAGGACTCTGCCAAATCTTAGCTTAAGGAGATTTACATGAATCAAAAAATAAAACTGATCATTGGAATGATCATCGGCTTTTTTCTTTCCATTGGCCTGGATCAATGGACAAAGCTTCTCGCAGTTAAGCATCTCATGAACCGGCCTCCCTTTGTCATCTGGGATGGGGTATTTGAGTTTTATTATTCCGAAAACCGGGGGGCAGCATTTGGAATGCTCCAGGGAAAACAGGCGTTTTTTCTGCTGGTTGCTTTGGCAGTGCTTACAGCAGCGGCATTTGCCGTCAGCCGCATGCCTGCCGACAAAAAATACCTGCCGCTGCACCTTATTGCCATGTTTCTTTCAGCAGGAGCAGTGGGCAACATGATCGACCGCTTTGTCAGAGGTTATGTGGTGGATTTTTTGTATTTTAAGCTGATCGATTTCCCGATTTTTAATGTTGCAGATTGCTACGTTACGGTTTCCATGTTCGTTTTCATGCTTATGTTTCTGTTTTATTATAAGGAGGAGGACTTATCCTGTCTTTCCATTCATAAAAAGGAGGATCAGGGTTGAGTCAAGAATTTGTAGTTGCTCCTGAAGAAGCCGGAGTCCGGATCGACCGGTATTTATCCGGCCAATGCCAGGACATTTCCCGTTCTTACCTTCAGAAGCTTTTAAAAGAACAATCCGTGCTGGTTGAAGAAAAACCGGTAAAAAGTAATTATAAAGTAAATGCAGGGGACCGGATATCCCTGACCCTTCCTGAAATAAGGGAACCGGAAATCATGCCGGAGGATATCCCTCTTGACATTATCTACGAGGATAAGGATATCATTCTTATTAACAAACCAAAGGGGATGGTAGTCCATCCCGCCGCAGGCCATTACAGCGGAACCCTGGTCAATGGACTGATGTCCCATTGCCGCAGTGAGTTATCTGGAATCAACGGAGTTATGCGCCCTGGAATCGTCCATCGGATTGATATGGATACCACCGGGGTTCTTATTGTATGTAAAAATGACATGGCCCACAATTCCATTTCTGAGCAGCTGAAGGAACATTCCATTACCAGAAAATACGCTGCAATCGTACATGGTGTCTTAAAGGAAGACGAGGGAACCATCAATGCTCACATTGGCCGTCATCCTGTCGACCGGAAGAAAATGAGCATTAATGAGAAAAACGGAAGAGAAGCAGTGACCCATTACCGCGTTCTGGAGCGTTTTAAGCAGTTTACCTATATAGAATGCCAGCTTGAAACGGGGCGGACCCATCAGATCCGTGTCCATATGGCAAGCATAAACCATCCTCTTTTAGGAGATTCAGTCTACGGCCCCGCAAAGTGCCCCTTCCGCCTTCAGGGACAGACGCTTCACGCCGGTGTGCTGGGAATCATCCATCCCAGAACTGGCCAATACATGGAATTTACAGCCCCTCTTCCTGACTATTTTGAAGAATTATTGAGAAAATTAAGGACAACTTAACAGCCTATCCAAAAGACTTCTTCTCAAAATACAGTTAAATTAAAATATAAATATAGATTTTTCAGAAATTTTAAGGTATAATATACACGAAAGCAATGAGCAGTGCGAAATAAGGCAGAAAAAAAATTCGTTGTGCTCGCACATAAGAAAGTTTTTTTCTGCCTTATTTCATAGGGCGAATGCCAGTGCATCTGGTAAAACCCGCGGTTTTACCAGATGCACTGCGGATGGTATTATCATATCATGACTTATCTTCACTTGCTTTGTAAGTAAAGATAAAAGGGCTGTTTTTAGCCCGGTCCATCCAATTATGAAAACAAAAAAATGTTTTCATATATTACAAGATAACTGGAAGGAGCTGCCTATATGAGTGAAAATTTAGTGATTGCAATCGGAAGACAATGCGGAAGTTCTGGAAAAATCATCGGACAGAAATTGGCAGAAGAACTGGGAATTAAGTGCTATGACAAGGAGCTTTTGGCGCTTGCAGCAAAAAACAGCGGGTTATGCGAAGAACTATTCCAGACCCATGATGAAAAGCCAACCAACAGTTTTCTCTACTCTCTTGTGATGGATACATATTCCATGGGATTCACCACCTCTGGTTACATGGATATGCCAATTAATCATAAGATCTTTTTAGCACAGTTTGATACAATCAAACAGCTGGCAGATGAAGAATCCTGTGTAATTGTAGGAAGATGTGCCGATTATGCTCTGGAGGGTTATCCCAACCTTGTTTCCGTATTCATTTCTGCCGATGAAGAAGACAAGATTAAATCCTTAAAAGAGCTTTATCATGTTGATGATACCAAGGCAAAGGATATTATGGTCAAAACGGATAAAAAGCGTTCCAGCTACTATAATTACTATTCCAATAAAAAGTGGGGAGATGTAAGAAGCTACGACTTATGCATTAACCGAAGCTCCATAGGTGTAGACGGAACCGTTAAGCTGATCCACAATTTTGTTGACACAAAGATGGAATGGAATAAAGCGAACCGCTGAAAGATGAATTTCCTTTTGAATCGATATTATTGTAATTGAATCGTATGAAGACGGACATTTCTGTGATACAACAGAGATATCCGTCTTTTCGTTTGGGAGTTTGTACTTTCTGTACAAGAAATAAAAAAACAAAAGATAATATTGTTGACATTGCACATGCAATATGGTATTGTTTGAATATACAAAATAATGTAAATTGGCAAAAGTGAGTGATTTCATGAAGAACAAATGTTTAGAAGCAGGAAACTTATATCAAAAAATAGGCCTGGTAAAAAATATGCTGGCGCTGGATCTAATGTCCAGGAATGCCGGGGACCGGATTCTGCCCATCTCAGAGTACCAGGATAAGTTCGGGGTATCCAGGGGGACCATTCAGAACGCATTTGCCTGTTTAAAAGAGTGTAATGCTGTGACACTGGAAAATCATGGACATCAGGGAACCTGCATCAAAGAGATTGATTATAAGAAGCTGCAGGAGAACTGCATGCGCAAAGAAATCCTTGG
>JAISYJ010000082.1:0-75621 GCA_031270005.1 Hungatella sp.
TGGTGGTGGAATTTACTTTTTCAATTTTCATGTGTATAAGAGAGACTTAATTGTGGTATACATGCATTTAAGAATGTGGTAAAATGCAAATATATTAAGATTATAAAGATTAACAGGAAATCCAAAGCCCATTTGACAGCCTTGCAGATATCTTGCCATACAGAAACTATGATGGGTAGACGAGCATTACTCAGCAGAAGATAAGGAGGAGCATATGTTGGATAAGGTGATTACAATTAGCCGGGAGTTTGGAAGCGGCGGACGAGAGTTGGGCATGAAGCTGGCTGAAAGGCTGGGACTTCCATTCTATGATAAGGATTTAATTTCCTTATCTGCGGAAGAAAGTGATTTGGCAGAAGAGGCATTTCTGCATTATGACGAACATCTCCCCGTTCAGCAGGAATCTTTGGAACAGTATCATTATTCTCCCTTCTCCACGGTTTATGAAGTTTCCATGTCAGATCAGATCTTTCTGGCTCAGTCCCGTGTGATACGAAAGCTGGCAGAACAGGGCCCCTGTATCATTGTCGGACGATGCGCGGACAGAGTGCTGGAAAACAGCATTAATTTGTTTGTGTATGCCAAGATGGAAAACCGGATTAACCGGATGAATACTCTTGAAACAGGTGTCAATCCGGAAGTGATGGAAGAGCGGATCCGTGAGATAGATAAAAAGAGAAGAGATTATTATCAGTATTATACCGGATGCGAATGGGGAAAGGCACAGAATTACCACCTTTGTCTGGAAAGCAGCCTGGTGGGAGTGGAAGGCTGCCTGGATGCTGCGCTGGCCTATTTACAATGCTTAATTTAAACAGATGAATATATAAAACGGTAAATTTTAGATGGAAATGTAAGAATATTGTAAATGATAGTTTCCAAAATGGATGGTATAATGTAACAAAAAAGGAGTGTTAAGAATGATGAAATGGGCAGGAAAAGGATATAAGTGTCTTATCTCAGCCATTCTGGTCATCGCTTTAGCGGCATCTTCCCTTGTTACAGGATACGCAGAGCCGGTATCCGGTCCCGGTGCCAATATTACCTCCGGCAATTCCGGTTCAACAAATAACGTGACCATATATGTGAGCAAGAGAACGAAGACACTTTCATTAAAGCAGAATGGAGTCTTGATTGCCGAATACCCGGTTTCCCTGGGCGCGGCTTCAGCGGAAGGAAATAAAAAAGTAGAGGGTGATATGAGAACACCCAGCGGGGAGTTCTATGTATGTACCAGAAATGATAAGAGCGTGGCTTACCTTGCATTGGGCCTTTCCTATCCGGCCATTAAAGATGCGGAAAGAGGATATGCGGACGGTATTATCACAGAGGCCCAGAGAGATGAAATAATAAAGGCCAATAAGGAAGGCAAGCAGCCGCCATGGGATACGCCCCTTGGAGGAGCCATTGAGATTCATGGCTGCAGGGTTCCTGACGGAACCACTCATGGCTGCGTTGCAGTGGACAATAATAACATGGATGTATTATGGAGCTACTGTAATTTAGGCGTACCAGTTACCATAGGACCATAAAAGGAATTTCCCCAAATGTGCGGTTTTAGGCCGTTTTTGGGGATTTTTTTAATGCCTGTCCTTGTATTATAACTGCTGTTGTAATATAATGGATGAAATTATGATAAAATATGGAAGATTGAGGAGAAGAATATTTATGTATTTTTCTGAGAAAATGATCCGGATCGGCCGTAGGCTGGAAAAGCAGGAGGCATTATCATTTACCATGGAACTTGCGGAAAAAGGTGGATTTTTAAGGTGACGGCTATGAAAAAGAAGGTGATATGGACGGCACTGGCCGTTCTTTATGTCCTGTTCATATTTTCAAATTCTATGAAGCCGGCGGATATCTCATCGGCGGACAGCGGATGGGTGCTTCGGGTGGCACAGGAATCACTTGGATCCATGGGGATCAGTGCCAAATGGCTGACAGAGCACATAATCCGTAAAACCGGGCATTTTTCAGAATATACCTTATTGGGGATTTTGCTGTACGGATGTATAAGATCCTATGGCTTCCCGGCGGAGAGAAGATATTTTATCCGGTTTACAACTGGATTTATGATACCATTTGCAGATGAGACCATACAGCTTATGGTAGAGGGACGATCCGGTCAGATATCTGATGTGTGGCTGGATTGCGGAGGAGTGGCTTTTGGAATTTTTCTGGCTGCTTTTCTGCTTAAATATAGAAGAAGGTCGAAAACAATATGACAAAAAATTATCGAATGATTCTGGAATACGATGGAAGCCGTTATGACGGCTGGCAGAAACAGGGAAATACGGAACAGACCATACAAGGGAAGATAGAACATGTTTTGGAGCGGATGATGGGACAGGCAGTGGAGGTGCATGGTTCAGGACGAACGGATGCAGGCGTTCATGCGCTGGCTCAGGTGGCTAATTTTCATGGGGATACGAGGATGAAGGAAGAGGAGATCATGGAATATTTAAACCAGTATCTTCCGGAAGACATTCGGGTAAAAACCGTGGAACGAGCTGCGGAACGCTTTCACAGCCGTCTTAATGCCCAGGAGAAAACCTACCTGTACCGGATCGAAATGGGAGAAAAGAAGCAGGTATTTGAAAGAAAATATATTTATGGATTATTTAAGGAGCTTGATATAGAGGCCATGGAACGGGCCGCATCCTTTCTTACAGGTGAACATGATTTTAAGAGCTTTTGCGCTAACCGGAAAATGAAGAAATCTTCGGTCAGGGTTTTAAAGCAAATTGATTTTGAACAGCAGGGCAGCCGGCTTCTGATACGCTATACGGGAAACGGTTTTTTATATAATATGGCCAGGATTTTAACGGGCACGCTGATCGAAGTGGGATTAGGACAGCGTAAGGCGGAAGAGATGAAGGAGATCTTAAATGCAAAGGACCGGAATGGGGCAGGCTTTACGGCGCCGCCGGAAGGGCTTTTTCTCGAGCAGGTACGCTATTAAGGGTCTAATACCGGCAGTGAGCCATTGGGTGTTGCCCCCCTGCGGGTAATCGATAAAGTCAAAGCGGGTTTTATCCTGGCTCGTTTCTTTTACGAGAATAAACGCTGAAAAGGAGTACTATGACAGATTTTTTAGTTAGGACATTTGTTAGAGAGTATAAAAATACAGAGGATACCCAGGTGCGGACCCAGTACGGGCTTATGGCAAGTATTGTGGGGATCTGCTGCAATGTTCTGCTGTTTGGCGCCAAGCTTTTTGTTGGAATGCTGGTGGGCAGTATCTCTGTAATGGCAGATGCCTTTAACAACCTCTCTGACGCTGCTTCTTCTGTTGTCGGGTTTGTGGGGGTAAAGATGGCCGGTAAGCCGGCGGATGAGGATCATCCCTTTGGACACGGAAGAGTGGAGTATATTGCTGCTTTTATTGTAGCCTTTTTGGTTATTCAGGTGGGTTTTTCTTTTTTAAAAACATCCATTGGGAAAATCATTCATCCGGAAGAGATGACGTTTAAGGCTGTATCTGTAGTCATATTGCTGTTATCTGTCTGTGTAAAGCTTTGGATGGCATTATTTAACAATACCCTGGGAAAAAAAATTCAGTCCGCGGTCATGAAGGCTACGGCGGCAGATTCCCTTGGGGACGTAATAACCACTTCTGCCACAATTCTTTCGATCCTGGTTTATGGAATATGGGGGCTTAATATTGACGGAATCATAGGGATTGTGGTTTCTGTCATTGTCATGTGGGCAGGAGTGAAAATTGCCAAGGATACCCTTACTCCTCTCATCGGAGAACCCATTGACCCGAAGCTATATGGTGAGATCACAGAATTTGTAGAAAGCTACGACGGTATTATAGGAAGTCATGATTTAATTGTACACAACTACGGTCCTTCCAGGAGCATGGCTTCCATTCATGCAGAGGTGCCTAATGATGTTGATATAGAAGTGTCTCACGAAATTATTGATACCATTGAAAGGGAAGCAGTAAGAAGGTTTGGAATATTTCTGGTAATTCATATGGACCCGGTAGAGACAAAAGATTCCAGGGTTATGGAATTTGGGAACATGCTGAAACAAGTGCTGGAGGAAATAGATTCCAGAATTTCTTTCCACGATTTCCGCATGATAGAGGGGAAAAACCAGATCAATCTGATCTTTGATTTGGTGGTGCCCCGGGAATATGACAGGGAAAAGAAGGATTGGTTAAAGGAAGAAGTCACGAAAAAGGTAACCGAAATAGATAAACGGTGCTGTCTGATCATAACGGCGGAAAGCGGTTTTGGAGTGGAAAAATAAGGTAATAAAAATTTTCCAGATTATGCAATAAGATGACAGTATTCCGCATTAACTTAGTAGAAAGGAAATCGGATCCATGTTATTTATGGGATTGATGAGCCTTGGCGAGCCTGAGGATTATGGGCGTTTGAGCGACGAAGAGCTTCTAAAAAAAGTTGCGGTTGGAGACCAGAAGGCCTTTCGGCAGCTATATCAGAATACGGACCGGACAATATACAGTTTTATCCTGTCCATTGTAAGGCACCCCCAGGATGCAGAGGAGATCATGCAGGAGGTATATCTTAAGATATGGACTTCTGCGTCAAGCTATAAATCCCAGGGGAAGCCTTTGGCATGGATGTTTACCATAGCGCGGAATCTGTGCTATATGAAATTCCGTGAGCAAAAACATGATTCGGATGTTACACTGGAGGATTTAACAGGAGCAGAAACAGGTGAAGTCTGCTCTGATATTGAGATGGCGGCAGATAAGATGGTGCTTCTTGCTGCTCTGCAGATTCTTAAGGAAGAGGAAAGGGAGATTGTTCTCCTTCATACCTCCGGAGGTATGAAGCACAGAGAGATCGCTGCCAGCCTTAAGATTCCTCTGGCTACAGCTCTTTCCAGATATAACCGTGCAATGAAAAAACTGGAAAATTATTTGAGAGAGGAGTAGGCTTTAAGATGGCTGAATTAAATCGCAGACAACTGAATAGACAACAGATTGAAGCCTGCTTAAAATCTGCGGCCAGTGACTTGACTCCTAATGTTTTGGAACGGATTGACTTGAGTACGCCTCAGATAAAGGCAGAGAAGGAAAAACGTTCCGTTTTCTTCCTGAGACAAAGGGTCATTGCGACCCTGGTGGCTGCATGCTTTTGCATGATCGCTCTGGCAGGGGGAACCTATACTTATCAAAATGGAAAGGTTGATTCTGTCATTGGAATTGATGTAAATCCAAGCGTGGAATTATCTGTAAATAAAAGGAATAAGGTCCTGGCTGCAAAGGCCCTCAATGAAGATGGGGAAAGCATCATGCAGGACATGGATTTAAAGGGTGTGGATTTGAACACGGCTGTCAACGCTGTGATCGGTTCCATGGTTACCCATGGTTATTTAAGTGAGCTGGATAATGCGATTCTGGTTACTGTGTCCAATGACAGTATCAGCAAGGCCCAGGGCCTTCGCCATGCGGTGGTAAATGATATCCGCAATACACTGGAGGAAAAACAGCTGAAGGCAGTTGTGTATGACCAGCAGGTCATGGAAGAGGATGAAGTAAAGCAACTGGCAGAGGAATATAAGATTTCTTATGGAAAAGCTTATTTTTTAAGGGAGCTGATCCTGCAGAATCCCTCTCTTTCCATGGATGATATGAAGGCACTGGCGCCTCTTACTATGGAAGAGATTGCAAAAGTAATAACAGAACGTTCTTATGCGGTGGAGGGCAAGACAGCTGCGGGGGAAGAAACAACCCCGGCGAATACAACCCAGGCTGCAACGGAGCCGGAGACCATAGCGGAGAGTTCTGGGCTGGAAGAATCCAAGACGGCTGCATCTGCCTCGGAAACAGAAAGCCAGTCACCGACGCAAGTCTCCCAAACTCAGCCAACCGCCTCCACAGCGGCAACTACAGCGGAAGAGACTACCTCAGAAGAGGAAGTCGTATCAACGGAAAAGATTAAAGTCGATTATGTGGATTATGACAACGGCGTTGTCATGGTTTATTTTAAAACCAAAGTAAAATGGAAAAATCCTACAGTCTCTATAAATGACGGGGATAAAAATTCCTATTCCGCCAAAGTGGGAGATACGGATTCCTACTCCTGTGAGATTCATGTGACAGGGCTTCAGGGAGGAATGGAATATACCTTTACCCTGGGCGGCATTTCTCCTAAAATAGGGAAACAGACAACCGTAAAGGGAATCTTTGAGACTCCTGTGATCGGAGACGGGAATGCAGATCCGGAAGAGACGGAAGAAGAGAGCGAGAATACGAGCCAGCCGGATCCGACGGCCCCGGCAACTCCCAGTGAAGAAACGTCTGAAACAGTGAAAAATATTCCGGAAACCGGGAAGAACGTTTCTCCGGAAGAAACCCGTACAACAAAAAGCCAGGAAGAGTCTTCCAAAACGGGAAGCTCTTCCTGACGGGCTGTTTCTTAAAAGATCTTTAAAAAGATAAAAGAAATGCTTGACCAGAATGAAAAGCTATAGTATAATACATTCGTTGCATTGATGGGCTATCGCCAAATGGTAAGGCAACGGACTCTGACTCCGTCATTTCAAGGTTCGAATCCTTGTAGCCCAGTTTTCTGATGAGTTTTGATCTTCCAGCGGCAGCAGGAAGGTCGAGGCTTTTTTTCTTTTAGCGGCCACTTTTCAAATCACCTTTTTTACAGGAGAAGGAACGTTTTTCAGGGATTTAAAAAATAAAAATAATGGAAAAAAATACTTGACAGTTTTTCAATCATCGGATATAATTAACCTCGTTGTATTGATGGGCTATCGCCAAATGGTAAGGCAACGGACTCTGACTCCGTCATTTTCAAGGTTCGAATCCTTGTAGCCCAGTCTGAAAAACGGAACCCTATAAGGTTCCGTTTTTTGTATTACAGGTTGTTAAGTAATTGTTAAAACTTTCCTTTTTGATAGAATTTCTCTGGTAATCGGGGCAGGCTTCTTTCGGGTTTATCTGGACAAGAGCATGAAAATGCTTTATAATGTTATATAATTTTGATGAGAGGTGTGAAATGTATACATTCGGTAGCAGGGTCCGTTACAGTGAAACAGATGAGTGCGGCAGACTGACATTAACAGGTATTATGAATTATCTGCAGGATTGCTCTACGTTTCAGTCTGAGGATATCGGCCTTGGGATTTCCTATTTAACAGACCGTCATAAGGCATGGTGGCTTTCCTCCTGGCAGATTGTGGTGGACCGTTATCCCGTGCTGGGAGAGGAGATCGTGGTGGGTACCTGGCCCTATGACTTTAAGGGGTTTTACGGATACCGGAATTTTACCATATGCGATCAGAATGGAAACTATCTGGTAAGAGCCGATTCCGTATGGTTTTTATTTGATACGGAAAAGGGACGTCCAGTTAAAATTGAGCCGGAAGACATCCGGGGATATGGAAGCGGCAGTGAGAAAAGGCTTTCCATGGACTATGCTTCCCGTAAGATCCAATTGCCGGAGGAATATGAAGATACAGAGCCGGTCATCATTGGAAAACATCATATTGATACGAACCATCATGTCAATAACGCTCAATATGTAGAGATTGCCAGGGAGGTGCTTCCGGATGAAGTGGAGGTTTCTGAACTGAGAGTGGAATATAAAAAAGCGGCAGTCTTTGGAGATACAGTTTATCCCCGCTTAAGCCGGACAGAGGAAGGGTATACGGTTTCTCTGTGTGATGAACGGGGAGCAGCTTACGCAGTCATCTGGCTGCGGGGAACAGCAGAGAGGATGTAACATGATTGAATTAGGAAAGATGCAGACCCTGGTCGTACAGAGGGTCAAGGAGTTCGGCGTATATTTGGGAGAGGAAGCAGGCAGTGAGGTTTCTGTGCTTCTGCCCAAAAAGCAGGTACCGGAGGGAGCTGGGCCTGGAGACAGTATCCCTGTATTTATCTATAAGGATTCAGAGGACCGGCTGATAGCCACCACGTCAGCACCGAAGCTTCAGGCAGGTGAAACGGCTGTGCTTGACGTGAAGGAAGTGGGTAAGATCGGCGCATTTCTCGATATGGGACTGGAAAAGGATCTGCTTCTTCCTTTTAAGGAGCAGACCCATAAGGTAAGGCAGGGAGAGAAGGTGCTGGTGGCCCTTTACATTGACAAAAGCAAACGATTGGCTGCTACCATGAGGGTATATTCCTATATGAGCAACCAGTCACCTTATAAAAAGGATGATCAGGTGACCGGGATTATTTATGAAATCAATGAAAGCCTGGGAGCCTTTGTGGCAGTAGATCATAAATATTACGGGTTGATTCCCCGGAAAGAAGTGTTTGAAAATTATCGGGAAGGTGATGAGGTAACGGCACGGGTAACTAAGGTAAGAGAAGATGGGAAGCTGGATTTAAGTCCCAGACAGAAGGCTTATATTCAGATGGATACAGATTCCGACAAGGTTCTAGAGATCATAGAAACACAGTTTGACGGCAGCCTGCCATTTACCGATAAGGCAGAACCGGAGATTATCAAGCGGGAATTTTCTATGAGTAAGAATGCATTTAAGCGGGCAATCGGACATCTTCTGAAAGAAGGAAAAGTCAGAATAACGGAAAGTAAAATCGAAAGAATCAAATAACGGGTAAAAGGATAACAGGAGGATTATTTTGGACTCGATAGACTATTATAATAAGTATGCAGCAAAGGAATTTGAAGAAACAGTGAACCAGGATATGTCAGGAATTATGAAAGAATTTCTGGATCTTCTGGAAGAAGGTGATACGATTCTGGATTTGGGATGTGGATCAGGCAGGGACAGCCTGTCTTTCTATGAGCTGGGATATGATGTAACGCCGCTTGATGCATCGGAAGAGATGTGTAAGCTGGCAGAAATCCATACCGGTCTGGAAGTGCTTCAGATGACATTTGAACAAATGGATTTTGACAATGTGTTTGATGGAATCTGGGCCTGTGCATCCTTACTTCACACTCCGAAAAAGGAACTGTCTGACATTCTTACAAAGATAGCAAGGGCCTTAAATGATAAGGGAATCCTTTACATGTCTTTTAAACTGGGAGACTTTGAGGGATTTAGAGGAAAGCGGTATTTCAGTGACTTTACGGCGGATTCCATGACTGAACTTTTAAGAGATAATGAGCGGTTTGATATCGTAAAGCTTTGGGAAACAGAGGATGTGCGTTCTGGTCATTCTGACGTAAAATGGCTGAACGTTCTTGTGAGAAAGCGATAATACAACTTATCAGAAATCGTTTTTTGGATTTCTGATAAAAGGCAGTGCTTTTTACTGCCGTCCATCCGATTATGAAAACATCCTTATGTTTTCATAATACAACGGATAAGATTTACAAGACGGTGCCAAGATTATTGGCGCCGTCTTGTGATTTGTGACTAAAACTGGGCGGAAATACACTTTGGCTATCGAATATAAACAGAAATATCTGAGCGTTTCTCCTGATATTTTGACGTTTCAATCATTTTTAAAACCCGTTATACAAATTAGCCAAAAGCCCCAAATGTATTTTGGTAAATAGCAATATGGTAAAAGAAAAATAATTCATGTATGATTGTTTCAGTAACAAGGGCCGCAGCTGTGGGGGCTGTCGGTCCAGATCAGAGTTTAAACACTTTATTTTAGGAGGATTAGTAAATGGCTAGTTTATCACTGAAAAACATCGTCAAGAGATATCCTAACGGATTTGAAGCAGTTAAGGACTTTAATCTGGATATTGCTGATAAGGAGTTCGTCATTTTTGTAGGACCTTCCGGATGCGGTAAATCCACAACCCTTCGTATGATTGCAGGTCTGGAAGACATTTCTTCTGGTGAACTTTACATTGACGGGAAATTAATGAATGATGTAGAGCCAAAAGACAGAGATATCGCAATGGTATTCCAGAATTACGCTCTGTATCCTCATATGACAGTATACGATAACATGGCGTTTGGTCTGAAATTGAGAAAAACTCCAAAGGACGAGATTGATAAGCTGGTTCATGAAGCTGCAAGAATCCTTGATCTTGAGCATTTGTTAGACCGTAAGCCAAAGGCTTTATCCGGTGGACAAAGACAGCGTGTTGCCATGGGACGTGCTATTGTACGTAATCCTAAGGTATTCTTAATGGATGAGCCGTTATCCAACCTTGATGCCAAGCTGAGAGGCCAGATGCGTATTGAGATTTCCAAGCTGCATCAGAGACTTCAGGCAACCATTATCTACGTAACCCATGACCAGACAGAGGCTATGACCCTTGGTACCAGAATCGTAGTAATGAAGGATGGCGTTATCCAGCAGGTTGATTCTCCTCAGAATTTATATGATAAGCCAGGTAACAAATTCGTTGCAGGATTTATCGGAGCTCCTCAGATGAACTTAATCGAAGCTACTGTAGCTAAGAGAGGAAGCGACGTTACTTTAACATTTGGTGGAAATACAATCGCTCTTCCCCAAGGAAAAGCGAAAAAGTTAGAGGATGCCGGTTACATCGGAAAGACCGTAGTCTTAGGCATTCGTCCGGAAGATTTACATGATGAGGAAGCTTTCCTTGCATCTTCTCCGGAAAGCGTAATTGACGCTACCATCAGAGTTTATGAATTGTTAGGCGCTGAAGTTTACTTATACTTTGATGTAGAAGATGTGAACTTTACTGCAAGAGTAAATCCTCGTACAACAGCAAGACCTGGGGATAGCATTAAGCTGGCTCTTGACTTAACAAAGATCCATGTATTCGATAAAGATACAGAAATCGTAGTTTTAAATTAAATTTTATGAAATTTTAAGCAAGCGGTTATTCTACCCGCTTGCTTTTTTTTTCTTTTTGCTTTAATATATAATAAGGTAAATTTACGAAAAAGGAGAATATGCCATGATTTCGAATCAAATACTTCAAACAACCATTGAAGGATTAAAAGGGATTACGAGAATTGATCTGTGTATTTGTGATACAGAAGGAAAGGTACTGGCAACCACATTTCCTGATGCGGAAGATTATGAAAGTTCAATCCTGGCGTTCGTGGATTCTCCGGCCGACAGCCAGGTAATCCAGGGATATCAGTTTTTTAAAGTGTTAGATGAGCACCAGTTAGAATACATTCTTCTCGCAAAGGGTGGAAGTGATGATGTTTATATGGTCGGCAAGCTGGCCGCTTTCCAGATTCAGAGCTTGCTGGTTGCGTATAAAGAAAGATTTGACAAGGATAATTTCATTAAGAACTTATTGCTTGACAATCTGCTTTTGGTGGACATCTACAACAGAGCAAAGAAACTTCATATTGAAACAAATATCAAGAGGGTCGTATTCATTATTGAAACCCAGCATGAAAAAGATGTGAATGCACTGGAGACAGTCCGCAACTTATTTGCTGCAAAGACCAAAGATTTTGTTACCGCCGTTGATGAGAAGAACATCATTCTTGTAAAAGAAGTAAAAGAAGGCGAAACTTATGAGGATCTGGAAAAGACAGCCAACACTGTTTTGGACATGCTCAATACCGAGGCAATGACCCAGGTCCATGTAGCATTCGGTACGATTGTAAGCGAAATTAAAGAGGTTTCCAGATCTTATAAGGAAGCCAAAATGGCCATGGATGTTGGCAAGATTTTCTACAGCAATAAAAATGTGGTTGCCTACAGCAAACTGGGAATCGGACGTCTGATCTATCAGCTTCCGCTGCCTTTATGCCGTATGTTCATCAAAGAAATTTTTGACGGAAAGTCTCCGGATGATTTTGATGAGGAAACTCTGACAACAATTAATAAATTCTTTGAGAACAGCTTGAATGTATCCGAGACATCCAGACAGCTTTATATTCACAGAAATACACTTGTTTACCGTTTAGACAAGCTTCAGAAGAGCACCGGTCTGGATCTGCGGGTATTTGAAGATGCCATCACCTTTAAGATTGCCCTGATGGTAGTAAAATACATGAAATATATGGAGAACCAGGACTATTAATGCTGGCTAAGAGCAGTGCGGAAGGAGGCAGCTATGCAGCTGCGTTGTGCTTGCACAAAAGCAGTTGTATAACTGCCTTTTTTCCCAATCCCCCCCAAAAGCAAAAGTAATCAAAGCACAAAAATTAGAGGACTGAAATGATTGAACTATGGAATGTAAGCAAAACATATGAGGCCGGAAATAAGGCGCTGCGTAATGTCAGCATGACTATTGAGGATGGGGAATTCGTTTTTATCATTGGCCGAAGCGGGTCAGGCAAATCCACACTCTTGAAAATGCTGTTAAAAGAAGTGGAACCCACCTCCGGTAAGATTATTGTGAATGATATGAATTTAAGCAAGATGCCCAGAGGGTTCATTCCCAGATACCGGCGGAAGCTCGGCATGGTTTTCCAGGATTTTCGTTTGTTAAAAGATCGGAATGTCTACGAAAATGTAGCCTTTGCGCAGCGGGTAATCGGAGCATCCACAAGGAGCATAAAAGAATCGGTTCCCGCCATGCTAAAGATGGTGGGACTTTCTTCAAAATACAAGTTTTTTCCTCAGCAGTTGTCCGGCGGAGAGCAGCAGCGTGTTGCCATTGCCAGGGCTTTAATTAACCGCCCGGAAATCCTGTTGGCAGACGAGCCCACCGGAAATCTGGATGGACACAACTCCATGGAGATCATGAAGCTGTTGAATGAGGTAAACAAGCTGGGGACAACAGTGATCGTTGTCACCCATAGCCAGGAGATTGTAGACCGGATGAAAAAACGGGTGATTGTGATGGACCGTGGAACCATCATAAGCGACGAGAAAAAAGGCGGTTATACATATGAGAATTAGTACGTTTTGGTATTGCCTGAAACAAGGTGTAAATAATATATGCAGGAACATTTTGTTTTCCCTGGCGTCCATTGCAACGGTTTCCGCCTGCATTTTTTTGTTCTGCCTGTTTTTTTCCATTGTTATCAACGTGCAATATGTAATAAAGAATACGGAAAGCACGGTGGGAATCACGGTGTTTTTTAATGAAGGGCTGGACGCGAATAAGATCAAGGAAATCGGCAATAAGATCAAAGCCAGAGACGACGTGAAGGAAGTGACATTCACCTCGGCAGAGGATGCATGGGCGCAAGCGAAGCAGGAATACTTCGGGGATATGCAGGATCTTGCAGAAGGCTTTGAGGAGGACAATCCTCTGGCCAATTCAGCTTCTTATACTATATTTTTAAAGGACCTGGTGGATCAGGACCAGGTTGTGGACTGGTTAAAGAGCATTGACGGTGTCAGGAAGGTCAATTATTCCAAAACAGCAGCAGAAGGAATGAACAGCTTAAGCAAGGTGATCGGAGTTCTTTCCATGCTGATCATCGGCGTTTTATTGGCTGTGGCCATATTCCTGATCAGCAATACTATTTCAGTGGCAGCGGCATTCCGGAAGAATGAAAACCAGATCATGAAATTAATTGGCGCCACTAATTATATGATCCGGGCTCCCTTTGTGGTAGAAGGAATTATCATCGGACTGGTAGGCGCCTGTATTCCTCTGGTATCCATTTATTTTCTATATCGGTCCACAGTTGAATATGTGGTCACAAAGTTCAGCATCTTATCAGGGCTGTTTCAGTTTCTTCCGGTGGAAGCCATATTCCCCTATATGGCGGCAACGGCGCTGGCTCTTGGCGTTGGGATCGGATTTTTTGTAAGCTTCTTTACCATCCGGAAGCATTTAAAGGTGTAAGGGAAGAAATCCAGTTTTTGAACCGGGGAATATATTGGCAGCAATGCTGCATATGATAAAAAATGCCGGAGAATGACATCCGGACCAGGAATAAGATTCTCAGCTTTCCAGTTACAGAAAACGGATCAGGCCCATCAGAGAGCTTTTCTGGGCCGGAAAAACGTATAATACGGTTTCTATGGGGAATATTAAGTTTATATGATTCTGCCCGCGTTAAGCTGTATCATTTCGGTTTTAACGCTGGGAATCCGCCACATCTACATACAGTTATTCTGCCGGCATATATTATGATCTCTTTTGGCGGAGAAGTTTATGCCGTTTATATGCACTGCTCCCGGTTTTTAATATGAACGGGAAGTATGGCAGGGGCAGGTAATTGCAAATGTGGGTTATACTGGATATTCCACAGGGCCTTGTCTCCATTTTGGGATCAGGCAAACGGCCGCCATGTAAATCCGGTGAAATACGTAAGCCCATAAAGAGCTAGATAGGAGAATAACAGTGGAAAGTAAGAATAAATTTTGGAAGGGCGCCCTAGTAGGAGCGCTTCTGACCACATTGGCAGGTCTTGTTATTGTGGGTATGTCTTTGGGAATCTTTCTGATCGGCAGGGCGGCAATTGATGGAAAAGATCAAGCAGCCGAATCTGCCCAGGCGGAAAACCAGGAAGGCAATCTGGATTTAAACCGGATCGTAGCCAAAATCCAGACCATTCAGAGCGTGATCGATAAGTATTACCTCTTTGATGAGGATACGAAAAATGTGGAAGACTGGATATACAAGGGAATGCTGTATGGTCTTGAGGATCCTTATACGGTTTACTATACGGCAGACGAATATGAGAAGCTGGTAGAGGACACGGCTGGAGAATACTGCGGAATCGGAGTCATGGTCAGCCAGAGCGCGGCTACCGGTATCCTCACAGTGACCAAGGTCTTCGAAGGAACGCCCGGTGCTGAGGCAGGAATGCTGCCCGGCGACTTAATCTACAAGGTAGGCGATCAGGAAGTGACCGGCATGGATTTAGAGCTGGTGGTAAAGGATCATATCAAAGGGGCGGAAGGAACGTCTGTAACGGTTACAGTCCTTCGTCCGGATACGGGAGCCTACATTGATATGACAATGGAGCGCCGTCAGATCACGGTTCCTACGGTAGAGCATGAAATGCTGGCAGACAATATCGGATATATATCAGTGAGCCAGTTTGATACGGTAACAGCAGGTCAGTTTAAAAACGCCATCGATGATCTGGAAAAACAGGGTATGGAGAAGATGATCGTGGATTTGAGAAATAATCCTGGAGGGGTTGTGGATGCAGTGGTTTCCATGTTGGACTACATTCTTCCGGACGATCTGGTAATCGAAGGAGATCCTAATCTGGTAAGGACCAAGAAGAATAAGACGCTTCTGGTTTATATGGCGGATAAGTATGGAGAAGGAGAGCAGTATTACGCCTCTGATGGCCATAAGGTAGACGTACCCATAGCTGTATTAGTTAATGGTCAGTCCGCCAGTGCCTCCGAAGTATTTTCAGGAGCTCTCAAGGCCTATGACAAGGCAAAGCTGGTGGGAACAAAGACCTTTGGAAAGGGAATTGTCCAGACACTGTTCCCTCTTGACCATGGTACGGCTATTAAGATGACTGTGGCCCATTACTATACTCCAAGCGGCTTTGACCTTCATGGAAAGGGCCTGGAGCCGGATGTTGCAGTTGATTTAAAAGAGGATTTAAAGACTAAGATCAAGATTGAGCATAGTGAAGATAACCAGCTTGCGGAAGCGATAAAAGCATTGAATGAGAACCGTTAGATTTTAACTGGATCGTAAAAGAAAGAGGCCTTCTATGGCCGGCAGATTTAACTGCTGGCTATAGAGGGCTTTTATATTTAAAGGGATTCTTTACTTAGAGTTTTTTAATCAGCAAGTTTCCAGAAGACTGATAAACCGGCGGCATGCTTCTTCACTGGTAGCCCAGGAAGTAACCAGCCGGATGGAAGTATGACTGTCATCGACCCGCTCCTGGATGGAGAAAAGGAATTCCTTTTCCAGTTTCGCAATCACCTGGTCAGGAAATATCGGGAAAAGCTGGTTTGTGGTGGAACCCGAGTAAAAGGAATATCCGCATGTTTCAATTCCTTTTCTCAGAATGGCAGCCATATCATTCGAGTGAGAAGCCAAATCATAGAAGAGGTTATTGGAAAACAGCTCTTCAAACTGGATACCCAGCAGCCAGCCCTTTGCCAGCATGGCTCCCCTCTGCTTTACCATAAACCGGAAATCCGGTTTTAAATCCTGATGGCAGATCACAAGGGCTTCTCCGAACAAAGCGCCTCCTTTTGTTCCGCCGATATAAAATACATCTGTAAGCCTTGCAATATCCTGCAATGTTAAATCATTCACAGAGCTTGTGAGTGCGGACCCAATGCGGGCTCCGTCTAAAAACAGGTAAAGTCCCTTTTGGCGGCAGATATGGTGAAGGGCTTCCAGCTCTGCTTTGCTGTATTGGGTGCCGATCTCCGTTGAGTTGGAAATATAGACCATCTTTGGCTGCACCATGTGCTCATCGGTATGAAGGTCCAGGGCTTTCTGGATATGGGCAGGAGTCAGCTTTCCGTCTTCGCTTGGCATGGCTAAGACCTTGTGCCCGGTGGCTTCGATGGCTCCTGTCTCATGGACGTTTATATGGCCCTTATCCGTTGCGATGACCGCCTGCCAGGGACGCAGGGCAGTGGCGATGGTGATCAGATTGGTCTGGGTGCCGCCGACGATAAAATGGACATCAACATCCTCTCTGCCGATTTCCTGTCTGATGAGAGCCCGAGCCCTGCTGCAATGGTCATCCAGCCCGTATCCGCTATTTTGGATTAAATTGGCATTGATCATTGCTTCCAAAATCTTTGGATGGGCACCTTCGCTATAGTCATTATTAAAGCTGTACATAAATTGTCCTCCTGCTGTTTCGTAGTATAGGATGTATGATATACTAAAAGGAGAAGAATTTCAATACAAAAGAACAGATGTTCCTTGTTTGGCTATACTTTCTTTCAGCCATATGCTATAATTGGCAGTGACAGACATTGTTATTTTTGCATAGGCAGCCGCCTATGCAAAAAAGGATTTGGAGGTGAAATAATCATGGACTTTATATTACATTCAGAATATGCCCCTACCGGTGACCAGCCAGAGGCCATTGACCAGCTTGTGAAAGGATTCAAAGAGGGCAATCAATTCCAGACTTTACTGGGAGTTACCGGCTCTGGAAAGACCTTTACCATGGCAAATGTAATCCAGAAGCTGCAAAGGCCTACTCTCATCATCGCTCATAATAAGACGCTTGCAGCCCAGCTTTACGGCGAGTTCAAGGAATTTTTTCCTGAAAATGCGGTGGAGTATTTTGTTTCCTATTATGATTATTACCAGCCGGAGGCTTATGTGCCTTCTACGGATACCTATATTGAGAAGGATTCGGCGATTAATGATGAGATTGATAAGCTCAGGCATTCGGCTACGGCTGCTCTTTCGGAGCGGAGCGATGTGATCATCGTGGCATCGGTTTCCTGTATTTATGGCCTGGGAAGCCCCATTGATTATAAGGAAATGGTTATTTCCTTAAGACCTGGCATGATAAAGGACCGGGATGAGGTGGTCCATAAGCTGATTGATATCCAGTATGACCGGAATGATATGGATTTCAGGCGGGGGACCTTCCGGGTAAGAGGAGATGTGGTAGAGATATTCCCGGCTTATTCCGGCAGCGAGGCTTACCGGATCGAGTTTTTCGGAGATGAAGTGGAACGTATTACGGAGATAGATACCCTGACAGGGGAGATCCGGGCGGATCTGGGACATGTGGCAATCTTTCCGGCTTCCCATTATGTTGTGTCCAGGGAGAAGATGGAGCGTGCAGCACAGACCATTCTGGAGGAATTAAAGGAACAGGTGGCCTATTTTAAGAGCGAGGACAAGCTGTTAGAGGCGCAGAGGATTTCGGAACGGACGAATTTTGATGTGGAGATGATGAAGGAAACCGGCTTTTGTTCCGGAATTGAAAACTATTCCAGGCATTTGGTCGGAAGCAAGCCGGGAGAGCCTCCCTGTACCCTGATCGATTATTTCCGCGATGATTTTCTTATCATGGTGGATGAATCCCACATTACCCTGCCTCAGGTACGGGGCATGTTTGCAGGAGACCGTTCCAGAAAGACAACACTTGTGAATTTTGGCTTCCGCCTTCCATCAGCCCTTGATAACAGGCCCTTGAATTTTGAGGAATTTGAATCCAAGATCAATCAGATGATGTTCGTTTCTGCCACGCCCTCTGTTTATGAGGCAGAGCATGAGCTTTTAAGGGTGGAGCAGATCATCCGGCCTACAGGGCTTCTTGATCCTGAAATCGATGTCAGACCGGTAGAAGGACAGATCGATGATCTGGTTTCCGAGGTAAATAAGGAAGTGGCAAAGAAAAACAAGATTCTGATTACCACCCTGACCAAGCGGATGGCTGAGGATCTGACCGATTATATGAGAGAGGTGGGAATCCGGGTAAAGTACCTCCACTCCGACATCGATACCCTGGAGCGTTCCGAAATTATCCGGGACATGCGTCTGGATGTGTTTGATGTACTGGTGGGAATCAACCTGCTGCGGGAGGGCCTTGATATTCCGGAGATCACTCTGGTGGCTATTCTGGATGCAGATAAGGAGGGCTTTCTCCGCTCGGAGACATCTCTGATCCAGACCATTGGAAGGGCGGCCAGAAACTCTGAGGGCCATGTAATCATGTATGCGGATCGGGTGACTGATTCCATGCGCGTGGCGATTGAGGAGACAAACCGAAGGAGAGCCATTCAGCAGCGCTATAACGAAGAACACGGGATCACTCCTACTACCATCAAGAAGTCGGTCCGTGACCTCATTGCCATCTCAAAGGCAGCCATTGAAGAGGAGAAGGACTTTAAGAAGGATCCGGAATCCATGGATGCAAAGGAACTGGAAAAGCTTGCCAAAGAGCTTACAAAGAAGATGCACCAGGCAGCGGCAGAGCTTAATTTTGAGGAGGCGGCAAGGCTGCGTGACCGGATGGTTCAGGTGAAAAAGATGCTTCAGGATATGGATGATTAATGGATAATCCCCTATGGATTCTCATAGGGGATTATTTTTTTGTTTTGCAGATAATTGTATTTTTCATTATTTTTACAAGGCTTTCAGCATGTTTTTCTTTATGCAACTGTCAAAAATCTGATTATTACCTGGAAGGCTACAGAAAGTTGTATATACAAGCAATTATAAATAAAAAAGTTGTAAGGTATTTGTTGATTGTGCATATTGACTTTTAAATGATATAATATTAAACTTTAT
Source organism: Hungatella sp. (assembly GCA_031270005.1). Lineage (GTDB taxonomy): Bacteria > Bacillota > Clostridia > Lachnospirales > Lachnospiraceae > Lacrimispora. The sequence goes on from JAISYJ010000082.1 coordinate 18,975, forward strand.
TATAATAAATTTTATAAAATGACGAAAAATAAGCATATAGATTAAAAATATAATATAATTTAGCCAATAAATATAATGACTATTTTATAATATTGGTGATTATATATACGAGAAGATGTAAGTACAACTTAGTAAAGGAGGAAATGATTTATGAAGCGAAAACTGTTAAGTATGTTACTGGGGACGGCTATGATTGCCGGAGTTTTATCGGGGTGTTCGGGATCTTCGTCTACTGCCGTAACTGCGGGCGAGACAGCTACAACCGCAGCCGGAGCAGCCTCAACTGCGGCTGAAACAGCAGCATCGACTGCAGCCGCTATTACTGAGAAGGGTGGAAAGGTGGGGGTTGCCATGCCCACTCAGTCTTCGGAAAGATGGATCAACGACGGAGCAAACATGAAAAAGCAGCTTGAGGCACTTGGCTATGAGGTTGACCTTCAGTATGCGGAGGATGACGTGCAGGCGCAGGTTTCACAGATTGAGAATATGATTGCCGCAGGCAATCAGTGTCTGGTTATAGCTGCAGTGGACTCTTCGGCGCTTGTAAATGTTGAGGCACAGGCTAAAACTGCCGGAATACCTATCATTGCTTATGACAGACTTCTTATGGATACAGATGCAGTGAGTTACTATGCCTCATTTGACAACAAGATGGTAGGTACGGTAATTGGTCAGTACATAAAGGATAATAAGGACCTTGAAGGGGCAAAGGCAGCAGGTAAGAGCTATACCATAGAATTTTTTATGGGCTCTCCGGATGACAACAACGCACTTATGCTCTATAACGGTATGATGGAAGTTCTTAAGCCCTATCTGGATGACGGAACTCTCGTTTGCAAGTCGGGGCGTACGTCCTTTGAGGATACGTGTATTCTCAGATGGTCACAGGAAACCGCTCAGGCAAACTGCGAAAATTACCTGACAGGATTTTATTCTGACGAGAAGCTTGATATATGCGCCAGCGCTTTTGACGGGTTTGCTTACGGCATCAAGGCGGCTCTTGAGGCGGCGGGCTACAAGGTAGGAGAAGACTGGCCGCTTGTTACTGGCCAGGACACAGAGCTTATGGCAGCAAAGAATATCATGGCTGGATATCAGGGAATGTCGATTTATAAAGACACCCGTCTTCTGGCTGAGAAATGCGTGACCATGGTGAATGCGGTTATGAAGGGCTCTGAGCCTGAGATCAACGATACGGCACAATATAACAATGGAAAGCTCGTAGTGCCTTCTTATCTTTGCACTCCTGTTGCGGTAGATAAGGACAATTTGAAAGAAATCATCATAGACGGAGGATATTATACACAGGAGCAGTTGGACAACTAGCTTTCCTGAATCACAATGTATCTTAAGAGGCGGCGGCGTTTCCCGCCGTCTCTTATATATTACAGGAAAAGGAGTCGTAGAATGTCTGAATTTATATTGGAAATGAATCATATTACAAAGGAATTTTCAGGTGTGAAAGCCCTTGACGACGTAAATATAAAGGTAAAGCAGGGTGAGGTGCATGCACTTTGCGGAGAAAACGGTGCAGGCAAGTCCACTCTGATGAACGTGTTGTCAGGAATATGGCCCTATGGTGCATACTCAGGAGATATATTGTTTAAAGGGGAGACATGCCGGTTTCATAATATAAGAGAAAGTGAAGCCAAGGGCATAGTGATCATACATCAGGAACTTGCCCTGAGTCCATATCTGTCTATAGCTGAGAATATGTTTATAGGCAACGAACAGATCAGTTCCAGAGGAGTTATAGATTGGACGAAAACACACCAGAAGGCAAATGAAATGCTTGAGAAGGTCGGCCTTGCAAATGAAAATCTGAACGCTCCTGTAAGTTCACTGGGAGTGGGTAAGCAGCAGCTCATAGAGATAGCTAAGGCTTTGGCTAAAAAGGTAGAGCTTTTGATCCTTGATGAGCCTACCGCCGCACTGAATGACAAGGAGAGCCAACAGCTTTTAAGCATCATGCTGGATTTAAAAAAGCAGGGAATCACCTGTATAATCATATCCCATAAACTCAATGAGATCAGCTATATATCGGACTCCATCACCGTGATCCGTGACGGGAAGACCATAGAGACTCTTGAGAAGGGCAAGGATGACTTCAGTGAGGACAGAATAATAAAGGGTATGGTGGGCCGTGAGCTGACCAACAGGTATCCTCCGCGTGAGGATTGTAAAACGGGTGATATTATATTTGAGGTTGAGAACTGGAATGTATATCATCCGGATGATGCTGACAGACAGGTCATCAAGAATGTATCTCTTAAGGTAAGATCCGGAGAGGTAGTAGGGCTTGCCGGACTTATGGGGGCCGGGCGGACTGAGCTGGCAATGAGCCTCTTCGGCCGTTCATATGGACAAAAGATAAGCGGCGGCATAAAAATTAACGGAAAGCAGGTACGCCTAAGATCTGTAAGAGATGCCATCGAAAATAAGCTGGCATATGTATCGGAGGACAGGAAGGATTACGGACTCATACTCATTGACAGCATAAAGGGTAATATGACGCTGTCGGCACTCAGGAAGTTTTTTTCAAAAAAAGGTGTCGTCAATCGTAATGAAGAGATCATTGCGGCCTCGGAGTATAAGAAAAAAATAAACATCAAAGCTTATTCCATAAATCAGCAGGTAGGCTCACTGTCGGGAGGGAACCAGCAGAAAGTCTTTTTGGCAAAATGGATGATGACTCAGCCGGATGTGCTAATTTTGGATGAGCCTACCAGAGGTATAGATGTTGGAGCAAAATATGAAATTTACTGCGTTATAAATGATCTTGCAAAGTCAGGCAAGGCTGTGATAGTTATTTCCTCGGAACTTCCTGAAATTATCGGAACGTGTGACAGAGTATATATCCTGAATAATGGATCCATTGCCGGAGAGATGAATAAGCAAGAAGTGACACAGGAAAAAATAATAAAATGCATTATGGCAAACAACGGAAAGGAAGCTTAAATGATGGAAAAAAGAAAGACTATCAATCTGGATATGAAACAGTATGGTATGGTAATTGCTCTGATTGCAGTATTTTTGATATTTGCCGTCATGACCGGTGGAAAGAATATGTCATCTGCGAATATTAATAACCTTATCATGCAGAATGGTTATGTGGTCATACTTGCAGTAGGTATGCTGCTTTGTGTTCTGACCGGAAACATTGATCTGGGCGTGGGATCTGTAGTGGCGTGCTGCGGAGCCGTAATAGGCATTTTATTAGTCGATTATAAAATGAACATGTGGGTAGCAATCCTGGCGGCAATCCTGGTAGGCGCATTATCCGGGATGTTTGTAGGGCTTTTTGTTTCAAAACTCCATATACCTCCGTTTATAGTAACGCTTGCAACCATGCTGATGTTCAGAGGGCTTACCTATACCCTCTTAAAGTCCCAGACCAAGGGACCGCTTTCGACGGACTATACATATATAGGAGCGGGTTTCCTGCCTACAGTAAAGATTGCTTTCGGCAAGGGCACTCTTGATCTTGTATGCATCATTGTGGCTGCCATTGTAACAGCGCTTATTATTTTTGCCGAAATCAAAAGCATTAATACGAAAAAGAAATATGGCTTTGCTCCGGTGCCGCTGTGGCAGATTATAGTGAAGGAAGCGGTAATTCTGTTAATAGTATGGTTTTTCTTCATCAAACTGGCCGGATATAACGGAATACCCTTTGTTCTTGTCATCATGGCAGCGCTTGTCGGAATATACCATTTTATTACAAGCAGGACTGTGGCAGGACGGCAGATTTATGCGCTCGGAGGTAATGCAAAGGCGGCACAGCTCTCAGGAATTAATACCGAGAAGGTCTTTTTTTGGGTATATACAAATATGGGAATACTCAGCGCAGTGGCAGGTATAGTTCTGTCAGCCAGAAATGCGTCTTCTACGCCCAAGGCAGGTGATGGATTCGAGATGGATGCAATAGCGTCGTGCTATATAGGGGGAGCAGCCACCAGCGGAGGAATAGGTACCATCATAGGCGCGGTGGTAGGGGCCTTTATAATGGGAATATTGAATAATGGAATGTCGCTGTACGGATGGTCTACAGATATACAAAAAATCGTCAAAGGTGCTGTACTTTTGGGTGCAGTTACGATAGACTTATTATCAAAAAGGAAAAAAAGGTAATGACTGAATATGCAGCAAAAAAATACTAAATATGCCAATGTCATAAACTGGATTAATGAAAATATCAGCAGCGGAATATTAAAGGTGGGGGACAAACTTAACTCTGAGAATGAACTGAGCAGAATGTTCGGCTTAAGCAGGCAGACGGTAAGGCATGCCATAGATATCCTTGAACAGCAGAAGGTGCTTGTGAGGGTCCAGGGAAGCGGTACCTATATCGGAAGTGTAAAGAAGGCGGTCAGAAAAGAAAAATACAGAAATATAGCCGTTATAAGCACTTATGTGGATGGTTACATTTTTCCCTCAACAATAAAGGGGATTGAAGATGTACTTTCTGGTCATGGATACATGACTCAGATAGCATTTACCAATGACAGTGTAAGCAGAGAATACAATATTTTGGAAAGCCTCATAGCGGCTGACAATATCGACGGACTAATCGTTGAGCCGGCAAAAAGCGCTCTTCCCAATCCCAACATACATTATTATGAGATTATGGCAGACAGGGGGATACCGGTGATCTTCTTTAATGCAAATTATCCGGAGCTGAATATGCCCTGTGTCAGGCTGGATGATGAGGAGGTCTCCTATAAAGCTGTCAGATATTTGTTGGAGCAGGGACATAGAAAGACCGCCGGTATCTTTAAGTCTGATGACGGACAGGGACATCTGCGTTATGCCGGTTTTGTAAGGGCTTTAAGGGAAGCAGGCATTGCGATTGAGGACAGGCATGTGGTTTGGATAGATTCGGAGGATCTTATAAATCTGGAGGAAATAATGGATTATCTGAAAAGAAGATTTACTGGCTGCAGCGCTGTTATGTGCTATAACGATGAGGTGGCCTATCAGATAATCAGTATGTTCGGAAAAGAAAAAATACCGGAGGTATTTTCGGTCATCGCCATAGACAATTCGGACCTGGCGGAATATGCGGATGTTCCTTTTACGTCATTCCCCCACCCCAAAGAAAAGCTCGGCAGGAAGGTTGCGGAGAATATGGTCAGATTGATAGAAAATCCTGACTATGATGCAAATTATATGTTTGATGCAGATATAGTCACCAGAGATTCCGTAAAGGATTTAACAAAAGATAAAGCAGAGGAGTGACATGGATAATAATAAAATACCAAAAAAGGTGCCTGTGGTCAAACTTGGTTTCAGAATGCTTGCCGGAGGTTATCTCATATGGACGGCATATTCTCTGCTTCACGGTATGAAAAAGAGTACAGGCTATTTAAAAATAGTATTTATATTATCTGCCGTTGTTTTTGCGGTAACAGGAATTTTGCTTGTTTCTGTATCTGCCAAAAAGTATCTGAAAGGGGACTATATGCTTCCGGGAGAGGAAGAACAGGCTCCTGCCGCTTGTGATGTCCGGCAGCGGGAGTCAGGAGATCAGGAATCCTCGATTGATGGCAGGGCAACAAAGCATGAGGGATTTTGATAAAACAAAACAGCAGCGGCTTGAGGGATAAAGCTGATTTTGAAAAGAATGGGGATTATTTATGATGACAAGAAAAAAATATAAATTTTGGTTTGTTACAGGTTCACAGGAGCTTTATGGGGCTGAATGCTTATCTCACGTTGCGGAGCATTCAAAAATAATTGTGGAAAGCCTAAATGTTTCAGAACGGCTTCCGTTTGAAGTTATATGGAAGCCGACACTTATTGACAATGCGCTGATAAGGAAGACCTTTCATGAGGCAAACTCAGATAACGAGTGCGCAGGCGTGATCGCATGGATGCATACGTTTTCTCCTGCCAAATCATGGATATTGGGGCTCCAGGAGTACAGAAAGCCTCTTTTGCATCTGGCGACGCAGTTTAACATGGAGATTCCGTATGATGAGATAGATATGGATTTTATGAATGAGAACCAGGCTGCTCACGGTGACAGGGAGTTTGGGCATATGGTTACCAGAATGGGCATTGAAAGAAAGGTAATCATGGGCCATTGGACTGACCAGGCAGTGGTTGAGAGGATTGCAGACTGGCTGATTACTGCTGTCGGCATCATGGAAAGCAGCCATATAAGAGTCGTTCGAGTGGCGGATAACATGAGAAATGTTGCAGTTACAGAAGGCGACAAGGTAGAGGCGCAGATAAAATTCGGCTGGGAAATAGACGCATATCCGGTAAATGATATCGAAGGCTATGTGGAGCAGGTCAGCAAGGCTGATGTGGATGCGCTTGTAGACGAGTATTACAGCACATACAATATAATAGCCGAAGGCAGAGACTTTGCAGAGTTTCGCAGACATGTAGCTCCACAGGCACAGATTGAACTTGGCTTCACCAAATTTATGGAGGAGCTTGATTATCAGGCGATAGTGACTCATTTCGGGGATTTGGGAGGGCTTAAGCAGCTTCCCGGGCTTGCTATACAGCGTATGATGCAGAAGGGCTATGGATTCGGAGCAGAGGGGGACTGGAAGACAGCGGCTATGGTTAGGCTTATGAAGGTTATGGCATCGGGCAAAAAGGAGGCAAAGGGAACCTCTTTCATGGAGGACTATACCTATAACCTGGTGCCGGGTAAGGAGGGTATTCTTGAAGCCCATATGCTTGAAATTTGTCCGTCAATCGCTGACGGTCAGGTCAGCATAAAGGTAGACCCGCTTTCAATGGGAAACAGAGAAGATCCGGCACGCCTTGTATTTACTTCCAAGACAGGACCGGGTGTGGCTGCATCCCTTATAGATCTCGGAGACAGATTCAGACTTATTATTAATGAAGTGGACTGCAAAAAAACAGAAAAGGATATGCCTAAGCTTCCAGTAGCAAGCAGTTATTGGAGGCCAAGGCCGAGTCTGCAGACAGGAGTAGAGGCATGGATATTGTGCGGAGGAGCACATCATACAGCATTTACCTATGACCTGACGGCAGAGCAGCTGGGCGACTGGGCAGCGGCTATGGGAATAGAGGCTGTATATATAGATGCTGACACAACGATCAGAGGGCTGAAAAATGAGCTTAGATGGAATGCTGCAGCATTCAGAAAATAAGATGCAGGAAGGGGAAGCACTATGCTGGAGGAACTTAAAGCCAAAGTGTTCGAGGCAAACATGCTTTTGCCAGAATATGGGCTGGTGACATTTACCTGGGGCAATGTAAGTGAACTGTCTGCTGACAGAAAATATTTTGTAATAAAGCCCAGCGGCATTGATTATGACAGGCTGAGTCCTGAGGACATGGTAGTTATGGATATGGAGGGCAATAAGGCTGAGGGAAGATATAACCCGTCTTCAGATACAAAAACACACCTTGAGCTTTATAAGACATGGACGGATATAGGCGGGATAGTGCATACTCATTCTCCCTATGCGACATCATGGGCTCAGGCCGGAAGGGCTCTGTCTTGCTACGGAACCACTCATGCAGATTACTTTTATGGTGACATACCGTGTGCCAGAAATCTTACCCCTGAAGAGATAGAAGAAGATTATGAAAGGAACACCGGAAATGTTATCATCGAATCGTTTAAAAACCTGAATCCTGTTCATGTGCCCGGAGCTTTGTGCAAAAATCATGGTCCGTTTGCCTGGGGGAAGGATGCTGCTGAGGCAGTGCATAATGCGGTTGTCCTTGAAAAGGTTGCAAAGATGAATCTGTTTACTGAAATAGTAAATAAAAATGTATCTGAGGCTCCCAAGTGTCTTCAGGATAAGCACTTTTTAAGAAAACACGGGCCTGGGGCATATTACGGGCAGAAGGGATAATCAGCCAATTATAGTATTTCAAAAACAGGAGAATCAGTATGGATGATAAGAAATTGATTGAAAGCGGAGATGCGCTTCTGGGGATAGAATTCGGTTCGACGAGGATTAAGGCTCAGTTGATCAATCAGGATGGCACACCTCTTGCAGTCGGTTCATTTGACTGGGAAAATGATCTTAAAGATGGCTATTGGACCTACGGCCTGGATAAGATAACAAACGGACTTAAGTCATGCTACAGCAGTCTGGCAGATGATATATACCAAAAGTACGATTTAAGGCTTAAAAGGGTTAAGGGAATAGGTATCAGTGCAATGATGCACGGTTATCTGGCGCTTGATGGTGAAGGCAGGCTGCTTGTTCCTTTCAGAACATGGAGGAATTCTACAGCAGCGTCAGCGGCAGAAAAGCTTACAGAGCTTTTTGATTTCAATATTCCTGAAAGGTGGAGTATTTCACATCTTTATCAGGTGCTGCTTGATAAGGAGGAGCACACGGATAAAATCCATTATATAACCACTCTGGCAGGCTATATCCATTATAGGCTGACAGGAGAAAAGGTTCTGGGAATAGGGGATGCATCGGGGATGTTTCCGATAGATTCTTCCACGCTCAATTATGATGAAAATCTGCTTGAAAAGTTCAGCTCTTTGGCTGAAGTGAAGGCCTGTTCTTGGAATATTAAGGATATTTTCCCCAAGGTCCGTATCGCAGGGGAAGTATGCGGTACTCTCACCTTGGACGGTGCAGCGCTGCTTGATGAATCAGGGAATCTTGAAAAGGGGATCCCTCTTTGCGCGCCGGAGGGAGATGCGGGAACAGGCATGGTTGCCACTAACAGTGTGGCTGTGAGAACCTGTAATGTATCGGCAGGAACCAGTATATTTGCCATGATCGTACTTGAAAAAAGTCTTTCAAGACTGCACAGAGAGATAGACATGGTGACTACACCTTCCGGGCATGCTGTAGCCATGGTACATGCAAATAACTGCACATCGGATTTAAATGCATGGGTGAATCTTTTCAGGGAATATACCGAGAGTCTGGGCGTTAAAAGAAGTAGGAATGAGATATATGAAACATTGTACAGAAAGGCGCTGGAGGGTGAAAGTGACTGCGGAGAGCTGCTTAGCTACGGCTATCTGTCGGGAGAGTATATTACAGGTCTTGCACAGGGGCGTCCACTTTTTATGAGGACGCCGGAAAGCAGATTTACACTCGCAAATTTTATGAGGTCACATCTGTATTCTTCTATAGCAGCTCTTAAGATAGGCATGGATATACTGACAAAGGATGAACAGGTTAAGCTTGACAGGGTTCTTGGCCACGGAGGTCTCTTCAAAACCAAAGAGGTGGGGCAGAGCTTCATGGCTGATGCACTGGAAACTAAAGTGACTGTCATGGAAAATGCCGGTGAGGGAGGACCGTGGGGTATGGCTCTTCTGGCCCTGTATATGGCTGACCGGACGCAAGGACAGACGTTGGAAGATTTTTTAAGCGTTAGGATATTCGGAAAGGATGAGGGTTATACAGTAGTTCCTGATCCGCAAAATAGTGCTGGGTTTGAAAAATATATTGAAAATTATATAAAAGGACTGACCATAGAAAAAAAAGCTGCTGAGGTACTGTAGTATGCCATGGCATGCTGATTTCAGGCACTGAAGCCTATAATGATATCTATTCGCAAAGTCCATGGCTGCAGTGAACATACCGGCAGCTATGCGCTTTTGCCTTACATAAGAAGGCGTCAGGATGTCATAGGGAACCGTCCACCGATTTGATTAATAAGGTTCTTCATGTGTGGCAAAACTCAAGAGTGAATGGCATTGACAATGATTCTCATTAAGAGTAAAATCTCAATGGATGCATCTAAGGCAGGAGTCTTGGAACGCTATTGGCTTAAGATGGCTGCATCCAGAGGAGATTATTATGAAGCTACATGAAGGAGAAATCGGAAAAACCTACATCGTTTACAGCGTGATGGTAAAAGATACCATTACCAGGCGGTTAGAAGCCCTTGGAGTTAATGAACTGACGCCAGTTACCCTGATGAATAAGAAGGGAAGCGGCACTGTGATTATCAAGGTCAGGGGCACCCGCCTCGCTCTTGGGAGAAGGATATCGGAAGGAATTGAAATCAGGGAGGCTGTGGAACATGAGTGAGGAAAAAGGAACGATTCGTGTCGGGTTTGTGGGAAACCCAAACTGCGGAAAAACAACCTTATTCAATGCTTTTACAGGAGCAAAGCTTAAGGTGGCCAACTGGCCTGGCGTTACCGTGGAGAGAGTGGAAGGAGAAACCAGCTACAAGGGACGTCCCATCCGGGTAATCGACACGCCTGGGATTTACAGCCTGACCTGTTATACCCTGGAAGAAAAAGTAACCAGGAAATGCCTGGAAAGCGGAGAAGTGGATGTGATCATCAATGTGGTGGACGCTTCATCCCTGGAACGGAATCTGTATTTAACCCTTCAGCTTCTGGAACTAAAAAAACCGGTCATTTTAGCCCTTAACATGATGGACATTGTTGAGGACAGGGGAATGGAAATTGACTTGCACCGCCTTCCTGAGATGCTTGGCTCCATTCCTGTGGTTCCTGTTTCTGCAAGAAAACGGACCGGACTTGATGTGCTGCTTCATGCGGTAGTTCATCATTATGAAGAAGGCCCTCAAGGTGTGGTCGTAAATTATACACCTAAAATCGAGAATAAAATTTCCAAGATAGAGACCGTGTTAAAGGCCCATTACGGAAGCATGGACAATCTAAGGTGGCATGCCATCAAGTTCCTGGAATATGATGAGGAGGTATGGGAGGATCACCCCCTTGATTTAAGCAATATTATAGACCATAATTATGAGAAGGAAATCATCAACCAAAAATACGATTATATAGAAAGCATCATCCATGAATGCCTGGTGAATAAAGAACAAAAGGCAGCATTTACAGATAAGATCGATGAATATCTGACCCATCCAATTTTGGGACTGCCGTTTTTCCTGGGTATCATGGCACTGGTGTTCTTTTTGACTTTTACTGTGGGTGATTTTTTAAAGGGATATTTTGAAGTTGCCTTAAGCCTGCTTTCTGTCTATATGAATCAGTTTATGGAAAGCATCCATGCCTCTGCCTGGATCACGTCCCTGGTGGTAGACGGAATTATAGCCGGAGTAGGAGGGATTCTCACATTCCTGCCCAATATCTTTATTTTGTTCCTTGCGCTGGCTTTTTTGGAAGACAGCGGATATATGGCAAGGGTTGCCTATGTTATGAATGAGATCATGGGACGGGTAGGGCTTTCCGGAAAGGCTTTCCTTCCCATGCTTCTGGGGTTTGGCTGTACGGTTCCGGCAGTTATGGCTGCCAGGTCCCTTCCCAGTGAAAAGGACAGGAAAAGAACTATTTTAATTACGCCTTTTATGTCCTGCTCAGCCAGACTCCCTATTTACGTACTGTTTTCCCAGATGTTCTTTCCGGAACATGCTTTGATCGTAGCTTATTCCCTGTACCTTGTCGGATTAATGGTGGCTATTACCATTGCTTATGTGACTCACTTAAGGCATAAGGCAGAGGAAGAGGATACTCTTCTTATTGAGCTTCCCGAATATAAGACTCCAAACGGGAGGACGGTAACGATTTATGTATGGGACAAAGTAAAGGATTATCTGGGTAAGGCAGGAACCACTATTTTCCTTGCCACCATTGTGCTTTGGTTTGTTTTAAACACCGGGCCGTCGGGATTTGTGGCAGATGTGTCAAAAAGCTTTGCAGCTGCCATTGGGCGTGTTTTAGTTCCTGTACTCAGCCCCGCCGGCCTTGGAGACTGGAGAATCGCAGTGGCTCTTATTTCCGGGCTTTCTGCAAAGGAAGTGGTGGTTTCCAGTTTTTCCGTCCTGTTTGGAATCAACAATATAAATTCTGCAGCAGGAATGGGAGAACTGTCTTCGATTCTTGGGGGGGTTGGTTTTGGCGGAGTGAATGCTTATGCCCTTATGATTTTCTGTCTCCTGTATTCCCCCTGTATTGCGGCGGTGGCAACCATTAAAAAGGAAACGGGTTCGATGAGATGGACCCTTGGCATGGTGTTTTTCCAGCTGGCAGTGGCCTGGGCCGCTTCTGTACTGGTATTTCAGATTGGAAGTTTAATTTTTTAAACTTAATATTTAGAGGAATAAGCCTATGAATGATAAGCTGCTTGTGGAAACTGCGGTTCTGGCTGGTGAGATTATGCTGGTGAGCGGAGCGGAAATTTACCGGGTGGAGAATACCATTGACCACATTTTACGAAAGGCGGGCAGGGATTCTGCGGAAGCCATTGTTTTTTCCACAGGGATCTTTGCGTCCCTAAACGATCCTGCCATTGAGGCGATAACCGTAGCCAGAAGGGTTACTATAAGATCCACCAACTTAAACAGGGTCTATCTGGTCAATGATGTTTCCAGAATGCTGTGTGAGGACCGCATAACCGTGGAGGAAGCTTATGGCAGGCTGAAGGAGATTCAGAATTCGGTTCAATACGGCAGGAGACTAAAGGATGTTGGAGTCATGGGTGTGGCAGTGTTTTTTACTCTGCTTTTGGGCGGAGGAGCAAGGGACTGCCTGGCAGCGGCTGTGACCGGTTTTTCCTTAGCAGCAGCCATGGAGGTTTCTGTAAGGATCAGGCTCAATGACTTCTGCGCCAATGGAGTCTGCGCGTTCTTAATTGCAATTACCACCCTGTTTATGGAACAATGGCTTATGCCTGGAATCAAAAGTGACATTATCATCATCGGTGCAATCATGCCTCTGGTTCCTGGTGTTATATTCACAACGGCGATTAGGGATACCTTAAATGGAGACTATGCATCGGGAACAGCCAGGATCATGGAGGCGGTAGTGATCGCTCTGGCAGTGGCAGCAGGCGTGGGAGCGGGCATGGGCTTATTTCAGTGGCTGACAGGAGGGCTTTCATGGTAGTACAGACGATTGGGGCTTTCCTGGCTGTTATCAGCTTTTCTCTGATTTTGGAGCTTCCAAAGAAGCATGTAGTTTTAGCGGGAGGAATCGGCGCGGCCAGTTGGCTTGTCTATCTTTTGGTGCATGCCGCAGCCGGGTCTGTCATTGCCGCGGCTTTTTTATCCAGTCTGCTGGTGGCTTTATCCAGCCATATCTTTGCGCGGATTTTTAAAGCTCCGGTCACGGTGTTTCTGGTGGCAGGCATCCTGCCGTCGGTTCCAGGAGCGTCCATTTACCGGAGCGTGTCATATGTGATTGCAAATAACCCGGAGCTTTCCAGCCATTATCTGGTGGAAACACTTCAGATTTCAGGTGCCATAGCAATGGCTATTTTTATCATGGATTCTTTGTTCCGATTGGGGCAGAAGAAGTGAATGCAATGGTCAGCTTATCGCTGCTTCTGGAATAGAAATAGATGTGATTGGACAGACGGTCTTCTTCCGGTACTTCTTCCTGATTAATGGAGAAAACGGTTTCTGCTAATTCGTCAAAAGAGATAGTTTCACTATATGGAATGATAAGGACTTCGTGAATGCTGGAGGGCAGTATGATCAAATCGCTGCCGCTGCATGATGCGAAGTCTTTTAATATGCCTTCATAAAGCAGGCAGCCGGCCCCGCTTATTCCAGAGGAATTGGACAGCACATACATGGGAGGAGACAGGGGGGAAGCATTAAAGAACTCTTCTATGGCATCTTCATTTATTTCGTGCTCGGATGACCTTGTTATAATATCTTTTATGGCTTCGGGAAGAGAGCGGATGCGGGAAGGAAAAAGGCGGGGAGTATTTAATCTGGCTGCCAGGTGTATGTCTTCTGCAGACCGGTTCCAGGCTTTTAGATGACGGTTGTGGATGAGGGCGGTAATGAGACTGTCTTCGTCTTTTTGAAAGGAAATGTAGAATATAATGGAAAGATCCAGCTCCGGATAGGTAATATGCGGGATTTCTTTTAGCAGTTCCCGGTTGGCCGGCTCATTGATAAGGCGGAAGATGACTTTTTCCATGATCTGTTCCTGTGACAGGAATTCTTCAATGGGAAGGTTATCCGGCAGAGGACTGTTTTGGTAAAGAGCCATGATGTCATCCAGGATGGCATGAAAAGGTCTGCCCTTTTGATATGACTCATAGAAATGGTTTAAATAGATGGTGGGGGCTGCCCGTTCGTCCGCTTTCCTGATGCAAAGCCCATGAAGGATAAGCCCGTTGTTCTTGGTGATGGGTTGGAGCAATAAGGTGAATTCCGCCCCCAGCCTTTCTTTCATAGATTGTTTGACAGTTTCCAGAAATTTTTCGTATACCATATGTATACCTCCTTAGTTTTGTTTATGTAAACTGCTTGTTGCAGAGTTACAGTAATAATAGAAGTGCCGGTAAATGACAATATTATTTTTTCTACTGAATAAGGGAAATAGGGTTATTTTGAGTAACTGAAAAGCAAGTCTTGTGCTGAAACTGGAAATTATTACCAGTTCCTATGCTATTAAAATTATATTATAGTTTAGCACAAGGAGGATGCACTATGACACAACATGAAACTTCTATATGTGAGAATTTGCTATACGAGGCTATCAGACTAGCAGAACAATCAAGAAAAGAATTTGAAATTGTAAGGCAGTATTTTAAAATTGATGATATGTACAGATGTGAAAGGAATCAGAGAAAATCAGACAGGCATTGGGGATGCGCAGAAGGTATTTTTAAGGCATTAAAAGAGCTGGGATTTGAGCATAGAGATATGAAGAGACTTCAGGAGCTGATAAATTGGTAATTGGACAACTGTGGCGATTACGCTTTCAAATAAATACAGTAAGAGACAGAAAAAAGGTTGGAAACGTAAAATCAACGATTAGACATAGGCAATGATCAATCTGACCCATTATTGCCCCATTAACATATTTGACATCTGAATAAGTCCATATGCTTGTAGAAATAGGAGTATGTGGACTTATTTTAGTGTCTTAAACTGTAAACGCAAACGTTTCCCCATACCTAGCTTCAAATGTCAATACGACGATTCCAGCGCGTTCTAGAGGCATTGTAAAGGTGTATCTTGAAACAAGGGTTTCATTTGATGTAAAAAACGGAAAAGGAAGGAACAAAGAATTATGGCAAAGAGAGTAAGTGATATGAATGAATTGGCTGCTGCTTTAAAACCTACTATGTTAGGTATGGTTGATGTGATGAAAGAAAGAGTCTATCAGACATTGAATTATTTTCTACAAGAGTATTACAATGATTATAATCCAAAATACTACCGAAGGCAATATGATTTTTTGCGTTCATCAGTTAAGGTCGAGCCAAGCAATGGATCAATAATGAGTTTATGTAAATGTTGGATATGTACATGACTGCTGATTCATGTGCTATAGGCTGCATGGAGGGCAGTGACAACGGAGATATAGATTTTCAACTTTCCGACAATGAATGGACAGAGTTATTTGACAGACTAGAAATTGATCCAGAAGATTTTATTAATTAATGTAATATTAAGAAAGTACCAGACAGAGAGGAATCTTTAGGAGGTGCTTTTCTTTTTGTCCTGTTGCCGTAATAAAAATATTGATGGTGCCATAACTTAAGAGAGTTTATTATAGGCGATTTAGAGTGAATAAGTGACGATTTTGAATTGCCAGATGATTCGCAAAGCCTTGTAAATGCTATGAAGCCACGAACTCATTGCCGAACTAATATTTGCATAAATCGATAATTATATATACAATTAAAATAAAATATAATATTGAAAAAATGCTTAGGTTATAAGGATTTGTTGAGGTTTTAGGAAGAATAATTAATAGTGAATAAAAATGTATGATATTGAAGGAAAATTCATTATTGAGTTCGAATGTTATTATAAAACAAAGAATGGATATGAATATAATAATTATGTATATATATATGCAAATGCTTATAATCCTATATAGGCGAGTTGAGCATGGTAACAATAGATTTAAGACAACGAATAATTCGGAGTCTACAACACAAGAACAACTCGCCTCACAAATAGGTATATCTGTTGATACTCTTCACATTATAATATAATTCCTGAAGAAAGAATAGCCGGGTGTTTTTTTAAACTACATATAAAATCGTCATCCCTCTTAGCTTTTCTTCGATTTGCTGTCTTAAAAACTGTTCCCCGCCGCTTCTTAAATCATCACGGTAGCAGTATTTTCCCCTTCCCCGCCCGGTCATGAGTTCTTTGTCATAAAGGCGTTCTGCCTGAGGAAATGCCTCTGTGTTGATTGCGTTTTGAACATAGCTGTAGGTCATGAAAATGATTTCAATGGGTGCCTGTTCCCTTACCTTTTTGGAAAGCCGGTCTGAGAGCGTATCAATCAGTTGAGAATACAGATCTTTCCAGTCTTCGGTCATAATGATGGGAGCAATCAAAAGTCCTACCCGGTATCCGGCGTCACACATACTGTTTAAGGCGGTAATTCTGGCATCTAAGCCGGAGGTACCCGGTTCAAACCGGGTGATGATGGGCTGGGGGTTGACACTCATCCGCATGATGACACGGCCGCCATGGCTGATGCCAAGAAGGGGTTCTACCTTATTGAATTTCGTTGGGAAGGTGAGAAATCCATAGTTGCTCTTACTGAAATTTTCAATTGTCCAGGCCAGATTTCCGGTTATGGTATTTTCAAGAACAAGATCACTGTTGCTTCCTATCTCATAGGTATAATTTTTTTCAGAGCGGGCCCCGTGGTCCATGATTTTTTTCAGCATCTGCTCCCGGTTTACAAACAAACGCAAATAAGCGCATTTGTTGTAGTTGCATACCAGATAGCAGTAGTGGCACATGGCGGTGCAGCCGGACGAGGTATAAGGTACAAGAAAATCCGATACTTTATGATTGGGAACGTAGTTGTGGGTTTTGCGGACTCCTATGATGAGATGGTGCTTCATGGCCGGAAAATCACTGTTTGGGCGGGTTCGCAGCTCGTCTATTTTATTGTGGCTCTTAATAGGAATCCATGGAATTGTGCTGTATTTTTCCTTTAGACACTTACCCAACTCATATTCAAGGGATTCTGGTTCGTAATAAATCTTATCTGGAAACATGGGATACCTCCAATTAAGAGTAGTATGTGTTAAAAATAAAGAGATAAACACTTAAAACGGCAAAATTTTTAATAAATTTGAGGGGGTATAAACATGGTGGCACAAGATGCCAAGACGGCGCCTTGAATATGACACTTGACGAAATCGCAAAAGAATTAAATACTTCCAAACGAATTACCTGCTGCCACAATGAATATACACGTTATTATTTGACCCGTAATGGGCTTGTAATGGTATTAGAGACTTGTTTTGGTATGAAATTAAAATGGATTTATGGATGTTTAAATGTGTTGAATGGAGTGCTATTTTATTATCTGTAGCTTAAATGGTAAGGTACTGATACACCCAAGAAACTAATACCCGAAACTTCAATCAAATAATTTCAGTCACCAATAATAGAATAAAAGAGCACCGGATAGTCCGATGCTCAATAGTGTTAGCAATTATTTTTTCTGAATAATTATTAAAATGATAGAAGTTACATTAAATGATAAAGTAAAAAGACACACTGTAGTGTTATAGTTAACTAAAAATGGTGCCGACATCATAAGTCTTGTTGCAATATAACTAAGAGGTACTGAAAATAATGATATAAGTATAGGCGGTAAGTATTTTTTAATATCCATTAGCACCACCAGAAGCATAATATTCTATATACTTTGTAACATCGTAATTATGATATAAGCCATCATTTTTTAGAATTGATACAATGAAGGAGGTATTTACAGCAACAGTACGTTTGCTGTCTAAATAACTATACTCCCAATATACATCATCAACACCAGTAGAGTCATTATGTGGCTTAACTAAGAAATCATGCACATCTGTAAAATGTTTTATTCCTCCACTAGAAGATGTATCATAACGAAGGATTAACCCAATCTTATGGTTACTATCGAACCTGTATGTATAGTTTGTAGATCCATAAGACCTTGGTGCAATTAAAGGATTTTCTAAAAATGATTCATTATTTGGAGACACAGCTCTAGATTTAGCTGCCTCCCACATTTTATTGGCACGTGCATTACCTTCCTCGATCTCCTGTGCTAGCGCTTCAAACTCATCTTGGGAATCTACTTCTAATACTATTCCTTCTGGCTCAGCAGTGATTGAACGTTCTCCATAGTTTGATACTTCTTTGGCGAAAACTACATTCATAAGTGATAAAGATAATATTACAGATAAAAAAATCGTGCTAATTTTATGCATTTTTTTGTGCATTGTTCTCCTCCTTTTTTAAATTGTTGCTAACACTAATGCTATTATATCATATTTACTTAAATTAACAGAAAAATCATATCGCATTATTGTACAAGAAACGACAAAGTTTTACAATTTATCTGTATTATGATTTTCACTTTATGTTATTACATCAGGTTCACCATACCCAGTTGTCACGGTCACCTTGGTAGATTCATATAGGAAGAAAAGGGTATTAAAAGTTTTACTGCCTATGATATTTCAGATTTGTACGAAAGTGAAATAGGGGTCTTATATTATAAGGAAATGAACATTTTGCTACGCGAAATATACTTTTGAATATCCAAAATGTGGAAATACCGTCGTGCTTCCATTTATGCTATAATCTTACAAACAATTGTTAGTTCAGGCTATTATTAAATATATTTATGCAATGTTGAAGGAGTGGTTTGATTGACTCAAGAAGAAATCTTAAAGTATGCCGTTGAAAGTGGCATGCTTGCTTTAAATGAAATTTCAGAAAAGGCTAATATTGGGTTAATACAAAAAGTCAAAGAAACCCATAGATTTAATATTGCAAAATTATGTGATGGTCGTTATGGCACTTGGGTGCAGGACGAATCTGCAAAGAATGGCAGAAGAAATATAAAAGCTGCGACACGTAGCTGGAACCCAATGGGGAATAAAGCGCTACATGAATATGGAGCATCTGAAAGAATTGGATCTCCAGAATCAGTCTGATATCATAGCCGGCTGACCACTGGATACCTAACGGCTGAAATACATTTTGCGAAAAAATCTTGACACTAGCTACAACAAAGCTGATTTACAGGGAATTTTTGGCTTTGGTAGGGACAAAATGAAAAAGAGCTAAAGCGTAAAATTAAGGAATATAATGAGGACAGGACAAAATATACTGTAAAAGTGGAATCCACATCTTTCCGAGATTATGCCGAATTTTGGATGAAAACAGTTGCTATATATCTAAGAGGAATATTTTGCGGACTTTTAAGAGCGTTCTTGGTGTGGTAGGAGCGGAGGATTATACAATTCATGTGCTCAGACATACGTTTGCTTCCATACTGTTAAAAGCAGGAACAGAGATAAGCGTTGTCAGCAAACTCTTAGGACACGCTGATATTAATACTACATACAGCACATATATCCACGTTTTGGATGATCAAATGACAGATGTAATGTCCGGTATCTCCAAGATTTAATGGTGATTTTTTGACCCATAATCTTTCAGCAAAAACCAGTAAAATCCGAGAAATGGGAAGATTCGCGAAAAGCTGATAAATACGAGAAAGTCCTTATAAAATAAGGCCTTTAGAGGAATAAAAATTGACAAATAAAAAATGCATCTGATAGGAATCGAACCTACGCACGCGGCTCCGGAGGCCACTGCTCTATCCACTGAGCTACAGATGCATCTTTTATATTCTACTATAGATTCTTTTAAAGCGCAATAGTATTTGTTGATTTTTGTCTGTTTTTTTGTTAGAATGAAAAGGAGATTGATTCTCCAGGAGGTCAAGCCCATATGAAGGACTTATTTGAAAAATGGAAAAAGTGTTCCAAGGAAGATGGCAGACGGCTGCTAAAGTTTCTGTTTTTTCCCTTGGCAGCGCTTATACTGATTTTTGCCGTTGTTGTTTTGGATAAGCCCCAGCAGACAGGTAATAATCCGGCTCATGTATCTACGGTGGATTCATCTGCTGGTGAGGATGAAAGTACGGCATCATCAGCAAAGAAAGAGATCACGCTGCAGGAAGAGGCCATACCGGCGATTCATGATCTGATGGAAGCTTATTTTAAAGCCAGGAAAACCTGCGATATAGAGGCTCTTTCAAAGGTATATGGTAATACCTATTCGGAGGAGGAACTGAGAGAACAGGGAACCAGAATGGAAGAAGAAGTGAAATTCTACCAGAGTTTTGAGAACCTGGTATGCTATACGGCGACCGGATTGGAAGAGGACGAATACGTGGTATATGCCAGATTTGATATCAAATTCCGTCAGGCGGAAACCTTAGCTCCCAGCATGGTTGTATGCTATGTAAAAACAGCAGCAGATGGAAGCTATTATCTGGTTTCAGATACCAGCGCTGAGCAGTCTGAGTTCATGGAAGGGGCAAACAAGTCTGATGCCGTGCAAAAGCAGACAAAAGAGGTAAACGACAGTCTTGAGAAGGCCTTAAAGTCTGACGAAAATCTTCTGGCTGTCTATCACATTCTGATGGATGAGAAGGAAGAGCCGGAAGAAACAACCGATTCAGGCAGCCAAACAAACAATACGTAAAACAGATGCTTCTCTGCGTGGCACCCTGCAGAGGAGCATTTTTGGCAAAGGAGAATACAGATTTATGAATGTTAAGGACTTTTATTTTGATCTGCCCCAGGAGCTGATTGCACAGGATCCCCTTGAGGACCGTTCTGCTTCCAGGCTTCTGGTATTAGATAAACACACAGGAGAGATTCAGCACAGACATTTTAGGGACATCCTTTCCTACTTACGGAAAGGGGATTGTCTGGTCATCAATGATACCAAGGTCATTCCGGCAAGATTGTTTGGAGTGAAAGAGGGGACCGAAGCGAAGATAGAAATTCTCTTATTAAAGAGAAGAGAAAACGACATTTGGGAAACCCTTGTAAAGCCTGGGAAAAAGGCAAAAATAGGAACGGTGATCTCCTTTGGGGAGGGCCTGTTAAAGGGAACCGTAATCGATGTGGTGGAAGAAGGAAACCGTCTTATCCAGTTCTCCTATGAAGGGATTTTTGAAGAGATACTGGACCGTTTGGGACAGATGCCTCTGCCTCCTTACATTACCCACCAGCTAAAGGACAAGAACCGTTATCAGACGGTTTATGCAAAGCATGAGGGATCAGCGGCGGCACCTACAGCGGGTCTGCATTTTACAAAAGAGCTGCTAAAAGAAATTGAAGATATGGGAGTAGACATCGCTCATGTGACTCTCCACGTAGGGCTTGGAACCTTTCGTCCGGTAAAGGTGGATGAGATCGAAGCCCATCATATGCACTCTGAGTTCTATATTATAGAAGAGGAAGAAGCGAAAAAGGTCAATAACGCGAAGAAAAATGGCGGCCGCATCGTCTGTGTGGGAACGACCAGCTGCCGTACAGTAGAATCTGCTTCCACAGAAGAGGGGATTTTAAAGGCAGGAAGCGGCTGGACAGAAATCTTTATTTATCCCGGATACCGTTTTAAGCTTCTGGATTGCCTGATCACGAATTTCCACTTGCCGGAATCTACGCTGGTGATGCTGGTATCCGCTCTTGCAGGGCGGGATCATGTGCTTCATGCTTATGAGGAAGCCATTAAGGAGGGGTACCGTTTCTTTAGTTTTGGTGATGCCATGCTTCTTACGGACCTTCATGATGCCGGGAAGTCTTAAGAACTGGAATGTAAAAGCTTTGAATGTTAAGAGAAATGAAGAATCCTTTTGTTAAAAAAAGGTGGGGGTACACGCTTATGGAAGAGAAAAAAAACATGGTGGGAGGAATATCCAGGAAGACTTTGGAGCGCCTTCCCATGTATCATCATTATCTGGAACGGAAATGCCGGGAAGGAACAGAGACAATATCGGCGCCGGTCATTGCCCTGGATCTTCAGCTTAATGAGGTTCAGGTGCGCAAGGATCTGGCAATGGTGGCAAAAACAGCCGGAAAGCCCAAATTGGGGTATATGGTGAAGGATTTAATCAGAGACATGGAGGAGTTTTTAGGGTTTCATAATACGAATCAGGCAGCTCTGGTAGGAGTCGGATCCCTGGGCAAAGCCCTTTTGTCTTATAAAGGGTTTGAACAGTATGGAGTGGAGATTGTCCTGGCATTTGATTCTGATGGAAGAAGGGTGAATACAAAAACAGGAGGAAAGCCGGTTCTTCCCATGGAAAAGCTGGAAAACCTCTGCCAGAGAATGAACATACACATCGGCATCATCACGGTTCCTGCGGAATGTGCCCAGGAGGTATGCAACCGCCTGGTAGACGGAGGTGTAAAGGCCATATGGAATTTCGCTCCCACCCACTTGACCGTGCCCGACCATGTGCTGGTACAGAATGAGAACATGGCTGTGTCGCTGGCAGCTTTGTCCAAATATCTATATGAGGCGGACAAGGAAGGCAGTCAGTAGACAAAGGAGGAAGATAATTGAATACCGTATTGTTACAATATGCCGTTGAGGTGGAAAAAACAGGCTCCATCACCCAGGCAGCCGCCAATCTTTACATGGACCAGCCTAATTTGAGCAAGGCGATCAAAACCCTGGAAGAAAGCCTTGGCGCGCCGATTTTCAGACGGACTTCCAAAGGCGTGGTTCCTACGGCAAGGGGAAGGATCTTTCTGGAGCATGCCAGAAATGTCCTGGACCAGATTGAGATGATGGAACATTTATATAAGCCGGATGAGGTAAGCGGGGTGGAATTTTCCCTTTCCATGCCAAGGGCAAGCTATTTAAGCCTTGCCTTTTCCAGATTTATCCAAAGCCTTTGCCGGGAAGAGGGAATGAATGTCTGGCTGAGGGAGACGAATTCCGCAGATACCTTAAAGGATGTGGAAACCAGAGAATATAATCTGGGAATCATCCGGTATCAGTCTTCTTTGGAAGGGCATTATGCCCAGACGGCAGCGGCAAAAGGCCTTCTCATGGAACCGCTTTTGGAATACTCCCTAAGGCTTCTCATGTCTGCGGATCATCCCCTGGCAGGAAAAGAGGAAATCACGGGAGAGGATTTGATGCCGTATATAGAAATTGTCCATGGTGACGGAGCGTTAGGCCGCCGGGAGAATTTTGAAAAGAAGGGGAGGTCTTTGGAGTCCCCAAAACGTGTTTATGTATTTGAGAGGGGAAGCCAGTTCAATCTTTTGCTGGAAGATCCTCATACATATATGTGGGTTTCTCCCATGCCGGAAGAGCTTCTTAAAAGATATGGCCTGGTAGAACGGCAGTGCAGGAAAAAGGCAGGCACCTTCCGGGATGTGTTGATTTACAGGAAGGGGTATTCTTTTTCGGCCTGGGATAAAGGATTTTTAAATGAACTGGAAACAGTGAAGAATATTTTTTTGAAATAAGAATGTTAAATATATATCAGTATTTATATACTGATATATAGCTTTTTACCTTTGTGTTTTCCAGCTTGTTAAGCTACAATATAGTTATAACAAAGAACTGGAATTTTACAAGGAGGATTATGCGATGGCTAGATTTACATTACCGAGAGACTTATATCACGGAAAGGGCGCCCTGGAAGAGCTTAAGAATATAAAAGGAAAAAAGGCAATCGTGGTCGTAGGCGGCGGTTCCATGAAACGTTTTGGATTTCTTGACAGGGTGGTAGCCTGTTTAAAGGAAGCCGGAATGGAAGTAAAGCTGTTTGAAGGCGTAGAGCCGGATCCCAGTGTGGATACGGTGATGAAGGGCGCTGAAATGATGCGGGAGTTTGGACCGGATTGGATTGTAGCCATCGGCGGAGGATCTCCTATTGATGCGGCAAAAGCAATGTGGGCATTCTATGAGTATCCTGATACCACATTTGAAGACTTATGCATTCCCTTTAATTTCCCCACTCTGAGAACAAAGGCGAAATTCTGCGCCATTCCGTCCACCTCTGGTACGGCTACCGAGGTAACGGCATTCAGCGTAATTACGGACTATAAAAAGGGAGTGAAATATCCGCTGGCAGATTTCAACATCACACCGGATATTGCAATCGTTGATCCGGACCTGGCTGAGACCATGCCTCAGAAGCTGACCGCCCATACAGGTATGGATGCCATCACTCATGCGATCGAAGCTTACGTATCCACGCTTCATTGTGATTACACCGATCCTCTGGCCCTTCATGCTATCAAGATGATACATAATGACTTAATTGATTCTTATAATCGAAACAAGGAAGCCCGTGCCCGTATGCATAATGCCCAGTGTCTGGCCGGTATGGCATTCTCCAATGCCCTTTTGGGAATTGTTCATTCCATGGCTCATAAGACAGGGGCCGCTTATTCAGGGGGACATATTGTCCATGGCTGTGCAAACGCCATGTATCTGCCAAAGGTAATCAAGTTTAATTCCAAGGATCCTGAGGGTGCAAAGCGTTACGCAGAGATTGCCCGCTTTATTGATCTGAAGGGGAATAATGATGAGGAGCTGGTTGATGCATTGATCGCAGAGATCCGTTCCATGAACGAAAAGCTGGATATTCCTGCTTGTATTAAGGACTATGAAGGCGGAATCATTGACGAAGCAGAGTTCAATGATAAACTAAAGACAGTAGCAGAGCTGGCAGTAGGTGATGCATGCACCGGCTCCAATCCAAGGACGATTACGCCCGCTGAGATGGAGAAACTGTTAACCTGTTGTTACTATGATAAAGAGGTAGATTTTTAAATAATCTCCAGCAAATGAATGCAATGTGTGCAGCAGGCGCAGAACCTTATGGTTTTGCGCCTGCTGTGCGTGAAAAGAGGTTTGACAGCAAAGTTCATCTATGATATGGTAATCGGGAAAATGGTTAAAATTCAGTCAACCCCCCGCCAAATTATGAAGGGTATGGACGAACTATAATAGAAAGTATAGGATAACAGAATGAAGCAGGCAATTTTAGTGGTGAGCTTTGGAACAAGCTATCAGGAAAGCAGAAAAAAGACCATAGAGGCCATTGAGCAGGCCATAAAGGATGAATTTCCGGAATATGAGCTTCGACGGGCATTTACAAGCCGGATCATTATTGGAATATTGAAAAAACGGCACAATATTTACATAGATAGTGTGGAGGAGGCTTTAGAAAAGCTGGCGCTGGAAGGATTTCAGCGGGTGATCGTACAGCCTACCCTGGTTATGGGAGGGGAAGAAAATGACTGCATGGTTGCTGCAGTGAAACAATATGAGAACCGGTTTAAGCGGATCCTGTGGGGAAAGCCGCTGCTTTCAGAAGAAGATGATTATGAAAGGCTTTGCAGCGTGCTGGCAGAGGATACAAAGGAATATGACCGGGAAGGAACGGAGATCATATTCATGGGACATGGTACGGAGCATGAGGCCAATGAGTGTTATCCCCGCCTGGCGGAGGTTTTAAAGCAAAACGGATACGGCAGGTATCATATAGGAACCGTGGAGGCGGAGCCAGCCTTTGAAGCCGTAAAAGAAGAGGTGAAAAAGACCGGTTCCAGCCGGATGGTGCTCCAGCCCCTTATGATCGTTTCCGGTGACCACGCTCACAATGATATGGCAGGAGAAGGGGAAGAGTCCTGGAAGAGCCAGTTAGAGTCGGAAGGCTATCAGGTAGTCTGCCGGTTAAAGGGCATGGGAGAACTGGAGGGAGTCCGCCGCATGTTCCTGGATCATGCCAGAGAAGCATGTAAAAAGCTGGAGGCTATGGAATGAAAAAATGGAGAGCAGTTGTTTTGATCACAGGTATGGCTTCGCTCTTGCTCATGGGCTGTGAAAGAAGGGTAGAGCCTCTAAGCAAGTCCGGTTTTATGCTGAATACCTTTGTGACTGTGACTCTTTATGATATGGACGATCCTGAAATTTTATCTGACTGTCTGGATTTGTGCCAATCCTATGAAAATATTTTCAGCAAAACCATTGAGGGCAGTGAGGTTTATAAGTTAAATCACAGGCCTGCCAGTAAAAAGACTGTGACAGTATCCCCGGATGTGGAGGCTCTTCTTTCCAAGGGCTTTTATTATTCCCAAATCTCAGACGGGGCTTTTGATATTACTGTGGAACCTTTGTCCTCCCTATGGGATTTCACATCCCCTGATCCGGTTGTACCGCCTGATGAGAAGATCCAGGAGGCCAGGAAAAAGGTTGATTACCGGAATTTAAAGCTTGAGGGAAATTCCCTTACATTTTTATCCCCAGATACTTCCCTTGATTTTGGGGCAATAGCCAAGGGGTATATTGCGGACCGGATGAAGGATTTTCTCTTAGAACAGGGAGTAAAGAGCGCTATCATTAATCTGGGCGGAAATGTTCTTTGTGTGGGGCAGAGGCCTGACGGCACGCCATTTAAAATCGGCCTTCAAAAGCCTTATGCAGACCGGAATGAAACCATAGAAACCCTGAATATCAATGATATGTCAGTGGTATCCTCCGGGGTGTATGAGCGGCATTTTGAAAAGGATGGGGTGAACTACCATCATATTCTAAACCCAGGGGATGGGTATCCATATGATAACGGGCTGGTGTCAGTAACCATTTTATCAGAGCTGTCCGCTGATGGGGATGCCCTTTCCACCACCTGTTTTTCCCTTGGACTTAAAAAGGGAATGGAGCTTCTGGATTCCACGGACGGCGTGTACGGCGTGTTCATTACAGAGGATGGTGATGTTCACTATTCCCAGGGAGCCAGGGAGTTTCTGGCTGGGAAGCCTTAGAATCCCTTTACAATTTTCTTTCCCTATAATACAATAGAGGAAATACCCTGCGGGTATACCTGCATGCCCAGAAAGCGTGGGCATGAAAGAGGAAACACCCTTCGGGTATACCTATATGCCCAGAAAGCGTGGGCATAAAAGAGGAAATGTAGTTTTACAGGAGAAAAAGGATGATTAGAAAAATCTGGGACAAGGTCATGAACCGGGAAGTCATTTCCTATTTGATATTTGGAGTGCTGACGACCCTGGTAAACTGGGTTGTCTATTGGTTAATGGTGAGGACCGGCATCGATTACCGGGCCGCAACCGCGGCAGCATGGGTGGTTTCCGTCCTGTTTGCTTTTATTGTAAATAAAATCTTTGTATTTCAAAGCTATGACCTGCATCTGTGCTTTGTCATGAAGGAGATTCTTTCGTTTACCGCATGCAGAGCAGCGTCAGGCGTCATGGAAATGGTTCTTATGGTGATTATGGTTTCCTGGCTCAAAATGGATGAATATGTAAGTAAAATCCTGGTATCCGTGGTCGTTGTGATTGCAAACTATGGATTCAGCAAGGCCTTCATATTCCGGAAGAGAGAGGAAGAACCCCTGTAAAGAGAGGTATATGAAATGGAACACGATGACGAGATTGAAAAGATATCGAAAGAACTAGAGGATATACTGCAAATGACATCAGGTGAAAAAGAAAATACAACAGGGGAAAAAGACTTGAAAGAAGGAAATGAAGAGGAAAGGGTGGCTTTCGATCCTCAGGGGGAGAGAGCGGAGCAGGAATTTGATCTGGCTTCAGCACCAGGGATACACCTTGATATTCCGGTTGACGGGATGGAGGAGCTGTTTGATGGGGATATGGATTATGGAGAGGACTTAGAACAGGAGAAAGAGACTGTTCCTGATCAGGATTTCCTGGACATCCCCGAGGAACCAGAAGACGATGAAGATGAGGAAGAATTGGAAATAAGGCAGTTGGAAAGCTTTAAAGAAAGGGCAACCGGTAAGAAAGATGGGAAAGCGGCCAGTCTGGTAAGGCCTTCCGATGGACTTTTAGCAGCATTTTTTGTGCCGATGGTGATCATGATCATCATATTTGCCCAGCGGGGAATCTTTCCTTTTGGCGAAGAAAGCTTTTTAAGGACTGATATGTATCACCAGTATGCTCCCTTCTTTTCTGAGTTCCGCTATAAGCTGACCCATGGAGGAAGCCTTCTGTACAGCTGGGACATCGGCATGGGCGTGAATTTTGCAGCTCTTTATGCCTATTATCTGGCAAGCCCTTTAAACTGGCTGCTGGTACTTTGTCCGAAGAATTATGTCATAGAGTTTATGACCTATATGATCGTATTTAAGATCGGGTTAAGCGGTCTTTCCTTTTCCTGGTATCTGCGCAGGCATAACAGGACCATGGATTTTGGAGTCGCTTTCTTTGGCATTTTCTATGCTTTGTCCGGATATATGGCGGCTTACAGCTGGAATATCATGTGGCTGGATTGCATTCTTCTCTTCCCGCTCATTATGCTGGGCCTTGAGAGGCTGGTAAAAGAAAAGAAGTGTTTTTTATATTGTTTATCACTGGGATTATCGATTTTATCTAATTATTACATATCGATTATGATATGTATTTTTATGGTATTTTATTTTATTGCTCTTCTTATATTAGAAGGTTTGAAATCATGGAAGGAAATCCTCATCCGCGGGGGGCTGTTTGCCCTGTTTTCCCTGCTGGCTGGAGGTCTTTCAGCAGTAGTTCTGCTTCCGGAGATTTACGCGCTGCAGTCAACTGCTTCTGGAGATTTTAATTTTCCCCAGACAATCAGTTCCTACTTTTCCATATTTGACATGATTGCCAGACATCTTCCGGCGGTGGAGCCGGAAATCGGACTGGATCACTGGCCTAATATATACTGTGGTGTGGCAGTTCTCATGTTTTTCCTTCTTTACCTGGGCTGCAGGCAGATCAGGCAGAAGGAAAAGATTGTTATGTGCTCCCTGCTGCTCTTTTTCTTTGCCAGCTTTTCCGTTAATACACTGAATTTTATCTGGCATGGATTTCATTATCCCAACAGCCTGCCATGCAGACAGTCCTTTATTTATATTTTTCTCATGCTGTTTACTTGCTATCAGGCTTATATCCACTTGCACGAAATTCCATGGAAGCATGTAGTAATGGCTTTTTTTGCTTCGGTGATCTTTGTTTTGATGGCGCAGAAGCTTATAACGGATGAGGCTTACCATTTTTCCGTATTTTACGTGGCTATTTTGTTCCTTTCCATTTATGCCGGCCTTATAAACCTTTACCAGAAAGGGATCAGCCGGAATGTGCTGGTGCTTCTGACCCTTGGCGTGATTTCCCTGGAAGCCGCGGTTAATACCACAGTCACCAGTGTGACGACGACCAGCAGGACCAGTTATGTGAAGGATAATAATGCGTCTTCTGAACTGGCAGACAGCCTGATGCCGGGGACCTCTTTTTACAGGATCGAAAAGGTCACCCGCAAAACCAAGAATGACGGAGCCTGGATGAACTTCCCAACGGTCTCTCTCTTTTCTTCCACAGCCAATTCAGACCTTACGGCTTTCTTTAAAAAGCTGGGCTGTGAAAGCTCCACCAATGCTTACAGCATTACAGGAAGCACGCCTCTGGTAGATTCCCTTTTTGCGGTCAAATACGGGCTGTACTCTGAGGAAATGGAGGATGACGGCATATCTGTGCCGTTTTCTTCAAAGGATGAGATGTATCTCCGTGAAAACACCTATGCCTTGTCTCTTGGATTTATGATGCCTTATGACCTTGAGAATAACTGGCAGCTGGAACTGACAAATCCGGCGGAGGTTCAGAATGATCTTTCCGTGGTATTAGGTGCCAGCCCTGTGCTTTCTGAGGTTCCAAGCGAAATCACCGGAACCAGCTTTAGCTTTACACCGGAGGCTGATGGAGACTATTATGTGTTTGTCAGCAATAAAAAGGTGGAAAAGGTAAACGCTCAGTTGGGAGAAAGGACCAAAAGCTTTGATAATGTGAGCCGCGGCTACCTGCTGGAACTGGGCTATTTAAAATCAGGGGAAGAGATCACCCTGCGCAACGATGACAATGATCAGGATTTGGTAGCGGCCGCTTACCGCTTTCTGCCTGAAGGTCTTGAGTCTGTGTATAACATTTTAAACAGGAATTCCATGGAACTTACAAAATGGACGGATACACAGATACAGGGAACAGTTACGGCCGATAAGGCCGGGCTGCTGTTTTTAAGCATTCCCTATGACAAGGGCTGGACCGTCAGGGTCGATGGAAAAATAGTGGAGCCTTACAAAATATTTGATACGTTTTTAAGCGTCCATGTGATTGCCGGTACCCATGATATTTCTCTGGAATATATGCCTCAGGGACTTAAAACAGGCGGCATCATTACGGCTGGAAGCGTGGTCTTTCTGCTGATACTTGCAGGTGTATCCGCAGGAAAAGGAAAAAAGCACAGACCCATGCGGGTTCATTCCACAGGTTAAAGATTTGCCTTCACGAGAATAAAGGAAAGAGGAGATTTCAATTATGAAACTATGGGGCGGACGCTTCACAAAAGAAACCAATCAGCTGGTTCACAATTTTAATGCATCCATATCATTTGACCAAAAATTCTATCATCAGGATATTGAGGGCAGCATTGCTCATGTGAAGATGCTTGCGAAACAAGGGCTTCTTACAGAGGAAGACAGGGATAAGATCGTAAAGGGCCTTATGGAGGTCCGGGAGGATTTAGAAAGCGGAGCCCTGATAATAACGGGAGAGCATGAAGACATTCATTCTTTCGTGGAAGCAGTTTTAACGGAACGGATCGGGGAGGCAGGAAAGCGTCTTCACACCGGACGGAGCCGTAATGACCAGGTGGCTCTTGATATGAAGCTGTATACAAGGGATGAGATCGATGAACTTTCTGTTCTGGTGGAAGGGCTTCTTTCGGAGCTTTTAAAGCTCATGGAAGAAAATCTTGACACCTATATGCCTGGATTTACCCATTTACAGAAAGCGCAGCCAATCACCCTGGCTCACCACTTAGGTGCTTATTTTGAAATGTTTGACAGGGACCGTTCCCGCCTTTATGACATAAAAAAAAGGATGAACTACTGTCCCCTTGGCTCCGGCGCCCTGGCCGGAACCACTTATCCCCTGGACAGGGAATATACGGCAGAGCTTTTAGGATTTACCGGACCGACTCTTAACAGCATGGATTCCGTGGCTGACAGGGATTACTTAATTGAGCTTTTAAGCGCTTTATCCACCATTGCCATGCATTTAAGCAGATTCTGCGAAGAGATCATCATCTGGAATACCAATGAATACCGTTTTGTGGAAATTGATGATTCCTACAGCACCGGAAGCAGCATCATGCCTCAGAAGAAGAACCCGGACATTGCGGAACTGATCCGGGGAAAGACCGGCAGGGTTTACGGCGCCCTGGTGTCGCTTTTGACCACCATGAAGGGAATTCCCCTTGCTTATAATAAGGATATGCAGGAGGATAAGGAGCTTGCCTTTGACGCCATTGACACGGTAAAAGGCTGCCTTGCCCTGTTTACAGGAATGATTTCCACCATGACCTTCCGAAAGGATGTGATGGAGGCCAGCGCAAAAAATGGCTTTACCAATGCAACAGATGCGGCTGATTATCTGGTAAATCATGGGGTGGCTTTTCGGGATGCCCATGGAATCGTGGGACAGCTTGTGCTTTTCTGTATTGGAAAGGGAATTGCCCTTGATGATATGAGCCTGGAAGAGTATAAGGCCATCAGTCCGGTGTTTGAGGAAGATATTTATGAGGCCATCAGCTTAAAGACCTGTGTGGAAAAGAGGATGACAATCGGAGCACCAGGCCAGGAAGCAATGAAAAAGGTCATAGAGATTTATAAGAAAAGGCTTGAAGAATAAAATACGGAAAATTGCCGGAAGAGGAGCATTGCACCATGGCTGAAGGACAGTCGCGGGCAGTGCTTCTCTTTTTATATACCAATAAATATGGGAGAGTGTTAATATTTCGTAAGGATATGCACTGTTTCCGTTAAAAAGATGTTAAAATAATGCTATGATTCTTAAAAATTTACGATAGCACCCAATGTCTGCTTATGATAGGATGAAAAAAAAGGAGGGTTTATACATGAAAAGAAGAGGTTTAGGTATTTTAATGTTGGCTGCGATGGCAGCTGTAACTCTGGCGGCATGTAGTGGTTCGGCTAAAGATACTTCCACTACAGGGGCAGCTGTTGGAGAAACCCAAAAAGGGGAGGAATCCAAGGAGGCGGCTTCTGCAGATCCCCAGGTCACATTGGTGTATGCCGAGGTTAATCCCCTGGATACGATCGTAGGAAAGACCGACCAGGCATTTAAGGATAAAGTGGAGGAACTGTCCGGCGGATCCATTAAGATCGATCTTCAGGCAAGCGGTGTTCTGGGCGCGGAAAATGACGTTCTTGATACCATGCTTGGGGGCGGCGGTACCATCGATATGTCCCGGATCTCTGCATTTGCGCTGACCAGCTACGGTGCGACCAAATCCAAGCTTCTGTCCGTTCCTTATACCTTCACAGGCCGGGACCATTTCTGGAAATTCGTAGACAGTGATCTGGCTCCGGAATTCTTAATGGAACCTAATGATCTGGAATTGGGGGTAAGGGGCCTTTTCTATGGAGAGGAGGGCTTCCGCCATTTCTTCTCAAAGAATCCGGTAAACGGCATGGAAGATTTAAAGGGAATGAAGATCCGCGTTTCCAGTGATCCGGTCATGACGGGCATGGTAAGCGCTTTGGGTGCAAACCCGACTGTAGTCAGCATGAATGAGCTTTATTCAGCTCTTCAGACCGGTGTTGTGGATGCTGCGGAGCAGCCCATCGCAAACTATAAAGGCAATGCATTCCAGGAAGTTGCTCCAAATCTGATTCTGGATGGACATACTCTGGGGGCCATTCAGGTTATTATCACTGATGATGCATGGGATAAGCTGACTGAGAACCAGCAGAAGGCTATGACCGAGGCAGCCAAATACGCATCAGACTTTAATAAAAAGCTTTCCCAGGATGCAGAAAATGAGGTATTGGATGAGCTGAAGGCAGCAGGAGTCAATGTGGTAGAGGTTACCGACATCGCACCATGGCAGGAAGCATGCAAGGATGTTATTTCTGAAAACACAAAGGAGAACGCAGACCTTTATCAGCAGATCCTTGATATGAAATAATCAACTTTAAAAGAAGGGCACAGAATCCTTGGACTTCTGTGCCCTGATCATTAGAAAGGGGATCTTTATGCCAGAAATATTTAAAACGATTGATAAAATAAAGCCGGCTTATGACATAACCTATAAATTTGTTCTGTTAGTCTGTAAGCTGCTTTTGATCGGCGATGTTCTGATAACCAGTATGTCGGTTGCGGGCCGATATATTTCATTTATACCTGATCCTGCATGGAGCGAGGAGATTGTTCTGACCTTTATGTGCTATATGGCCGTTCTTTCCGCAGCTCTTGCTATCCGAAAGGGCTCCCATATCCGTATGACAGCTTTTGACGCTTATCTGCCGAAGAATCTGATAAAAGGGCTGGATATACTGGCGGATTTGGCTATTTTTGCTCTGGCGGTCATCATGCTGACGGTAGGCTGGAAATATGCTTCCGGTATTGGAGCCAAGGGATTTTATACCAGCATGCCATGGCTCTCCAGATTCTGGATGTATTTTCCGGTTCCTCTGGCAGGTGCGGCTATGATTATTTTTGAAACAGAGGCTTTGTATAACCACATAAAAAGTCTTTATGTAAAGGAGGGGAATCTGTGATGAGTAGCAATATGGTAATCCTGATCTTACTGGGAAGCTTTTTTCTGATGGTTCTGCTTCGTTTTCCCATTGCTTATGCAGTAGCTCTTTCTGCAGTATTCTGCCTGCTTTCCCAAGGCAAATCTTTCACCATTATCTGCCAGCAGATGGTAAAGGGAATCAGCTCCTTCAGCCTGATGGCAGTACCGTTCTTTATTACCATGGGAGTATTAATGGGCTCCGGAGGTATTTCGGAAAAGCTTATTGCTTTAGCTAATGCCTGTGTCGGCTGGATGCGGGGCGGAATGGCTATGGTTAATATTGTTGCTTCGTATTTCTTTGGAGGAATTTCCGGTTCCGCCGCTGCTGATACGGCTTCTTTAGGATCCATTCTGATCCCTATGATGGTGGAACAGGGCTATGATGATGATTTTTCAACGGCAGTAACCATTACCTCCTCCTGTGAGGGGCTTCTGGTGCCGCCCAGCCATAACATGGTCATTTATGCAACTACGGCAGGGGGAATCTCTGTTGGAAGCCTGTTCCTGGCAGGTTATATTCCAGGAGCGCTTCTTGCACTGTCTCTCATGATCGGTTCTTATATTATCTCAGTCAAGAGAAACTATCCCAAGGGAGATAAATTCAGCATTAAGAATCTTGTGAAACAGCTTGGAGTTTCCTTCTGGGCCCTGGCAGCCGTACTGATCGTTGTGTTTGGTGTGGTAGGCGGCGTGTTTACGGCAACAGAATCTGCAGCCATTGCAGTTATCTACAGCCTGCTCGTCAGCGTGTTCATTTACAAAGGCCTGGACTGGAAGGGTGTATGGAAGGTTATGGAGGATTGCGTCAATACCCTTGCCATTGTGCTTATCCTGATCGCAACCTCTAATGTATTTGGATATTGCCTGACCACCCTGCATGTTCCGGATCTGGCTGCAAGTGCCATTACCGGAATAACCGACAATCCGATTCTGCTGGCATTGCTTTTGAATCTGATCCTTCTGGTATTGGGGTGTATTATGGATATGTCTCCTATTATCCTCATTGCAACACCTATTTTACTGCCTATCGCAACCTCTATCGGCATTGATCCGGTCCAGTTCGGTATTATTGTGGTGTTGAACTGCGGTATCGGACTTCTGACTCCTCCCGTAGGCGCCGTGTTATTTATAGGTTCTGCTGTAGCCAAACTTCCGATGGAAAAGGTGGTTAAGGCGACGCTTCCTTTTTATCTTTGTATGATTATCACGCTCCTGCTGATCACCTTTATACCTGCTATCAGCCTGGGGCTGCCATCTTTGTTAATGAAATAACGATCCTGCGCCTATCCTGTGGGCAACGGTAATTTGATCCAATAAACAGGTTATGGAATCAGGCATTTCTTTCGATTAATGCCTGATTCTATTTTTTAAAGAAATACCCTTGGGGTATGCTTTCATGATGAAAGGGAGGAACGCAATGAAGTTCGAATATACATATCGGAACACAGCGGCGGATATCTGGCAGTTATCCATGTATTATATTTATGGCTCTCTGGTAGGAGTTTGCAATATCATTTTCACCACCGCGGTTTTTGTGCTTGGGACCGTCAGATGGAATTCAAACGGCCTTTTTTTCAAAATCTGTATCATACTGGCCTTTTGCCTGTTCCCTTTGATTCAGCCTGTTTTAGTTTACTGGAAGGCGTGGAAGCAGGCGGCAGCCATCAGTCAGGACACCCTGGTGTGCTTTGATGATCAGGGAATCCATGTTAAAATGGGAGAGAAATGTTCGGAAATCAGATGGGAAAAAATCAAGAGAATTGCGAGGAAACCCAATATGATCCTGATTTTTTCCGATTCTACCCATGGGTTTGTACTGACGACCAGGGTATTAAAAGAAGAAAAAGATGAGTTTTATGCCTATGTTGTCTCAAAGATCAAGACAGCCGGAAGGAGAACGGCTTCATAGGGAACCGGAATCAGAACCAAAGATCTGTTTGCGCAGGCGGCAGCCGGTAGGGGTTGCGGCAAGGCCGCCCTCTGAGGTTTCCTTTAAGGCGGAAGACATGAGGTCGCCCACCTGTTTCATGGCCAGGATCACCTCATCTGCGGGAATGGCGCTTGTGATTCCGGCACAGGCAAGCTCTGAGGCAGTAAAGGCATTGGCAACTCCCATGGCATTGCGCTTGATACAGGGGACCTCTACCAGTCCTGCCACCGGGTCGCAGACCAGGCCCATGGTATTTTTTAAGGCAATGGCACAGCTGTCGGAAACCATCTGGGGCGTTCCTCCAAAGATTTCCGTAAGAGCCGCCGCTGCCATGGCGGATGCTGATCCAACCTCTGCCTGGCATCCTCCCTCAGCTCCGGCGATGCTGGCGCATTTGGCAATGACCATACCAATGGCCGATGCGGTGAACAGAGACATGATGATATCATGCTTTGGCAAGTCAAATTCTTCCATCACGGAAATAAGTGCTGACGGTATGACTCCGCAGGAGCCTGCCGTAGGTGCAGCCACGATCTGTCCCATGCAGGAGTTGTATTCCGTCACCGCCAGGGCCATGCTAATGGCGTTGCCAAGAAGATGACCGTAATGGTTTTTTCCTTCATCCACCGCCTTTTTTAATTTGGCAGCAGCCCCTCCGGAAAGTCCGCTGGAAGAACGGAGTGTCTTATCCATGCCGTTTAAGACAGACTCTTTCATGACCTCAAAGCTGTTTTCCATGGTGGAGTAGACGGCTTCCTCTGGGGTTTCCATATCCTCGGCCTGCTGCTTAAGCACAATTTCCGATATTTTTTTATTGGAAGATGAAGCAGCTGACACAAGCTCTTCCACGGAATTATATTTTAACTGCATAGGTTCCTCCTGATCAGTTTAATTTTAATAAAATCGTATTGTATACATGAGGGATGGTCTGGATCTGCGAAACCAGGGACTGGTCAACAACAGAATCCATTTCAATGGTCATGATGGCAAGTCCCCGCTTTTCCTGCCTGTTTAAGCGGAAATTGCAGATGTTGGCATTGCCCGCGGCCACCAGGTTCGTAACATGGGCGATGATGCCGGGAATATCCTGATGCATGACGATCAGGGTGGTATTCTGCCCGGTAAAATAAACCTCCATGTCATTTACCTTGTTTATGACGATGTTGCCGCCTCCCACCGATGCTCCCTGGACGGAGATGCTGCTGCCCTGATCAGAGGTAAGGGTGACCAGCGCCGTGTTTGGATGGGCATTTTCAATGGTGCCGGTGTGGATGGTGACGGATATCCCTTGCTCTTTCGCCGTTTCAAGGCTTGTGCGGATTCCAGGGTCCCAGGGATCCAGCTTTAAGATTCCTCCCACAATGGCCTTGTCTGTACCGTGCCCTTTATAAGTTTTTGCAAAGGACCCGTGAAACAGGATATCTGCCTTTGCCACAGGAGCACCTAAAAGCAGGGCAGCCGTTTTGCCGATACGGGCAGCACCAGCCGTATGGGAGCTGGAGGGCCCGATCATAACAGGACCGATAATATCAAATACATTCATGGCAATTCTCCAATTCCAGGTATTGTTTCTCTGATTTGTTTAAAGGGGCTTAAATTCCGGATTTCGTCCGAGAAATTCCGTATAATAAGAAAATCCGCATTGCCTTAGAAGTTCTCTGGCTGTCTGAAAGTCTGCTCCCAAATCTTCCGGTATATGGGCGTCGGAACCGATGGTTATGATCTCCCCGCCTAATTCCTTATAACGCTTTAAAACATCAGCACATGGGTTTGGCTGTCCGATCCCTTTTCGGAAACCGGCCGTGTTGCATTCAATTCCTTTTCCCCGCTCTATAATTTCTCTTAAAATATCATCAAGAATATCTCGGTATGCTTCGTAGCTGTAGTAAAGAGCTTTATTTGGGCCATAACGGACAATGTAGTCGATATGGCCTGCCACGTCATAGTTGTCTATATTTTTCACATTATCCAGTGTGGCCTGGAAATACTGAAGATATGCCTTCTGTTCTCCTCTTCCTTCAAAAAACTCCGGATAAGCAGGATCCTTTCTGTTAATAAAATGGGTGGAGCCGATGACGAAATCAAAGGGATAGCCTGATAACAGTTCCCTGTAGTATTCCTTTAAATGAGTCTGAAGTCCCAGCTCGATCCCTATGCGAAGGTCGATCCGGCCTTTGTATTCTTCTCTTAAGGCAGACATTGCTTCAAAATACCGGTCTGTCTGAAGGGTAAAATCGATGACAGAGTCCACGTCATAATCATGGTGGTCCGTAACACAGAGGGATGTCATTCCAAGGCTTATGGCCCGTTCCAGCTGGGCCCGCATGGGAGTTTGGGAATCTCCTGAGAAATTTGTGTGAAAATGATAATCTGGCAGCATGGGGTTCTCCTTTCAAGAATTAAATTCATTATAATCAATCTAAGGCTGAAAAGCAACGCAGGGGAGTGGAGTTTTACCGAAAGAAATTTGATAAAGTAAAAAAGATTACCTTTTCAGCAAAATAATTAAATTCAGTAATCCATCCACCTGGGATATACTTTAAGAAAACTACCGGTATGAAAGGATGGGATATTGGGATGAAATACGAGTTTATAGGAAATCAGGGCGATTTTTATATGGAAAATCCGGATCTGACCAGCTATTTGTATTTTCCCCTGGCAAATGAGTCCGGGGTAATGAGCTGTGTATCTCCTGATCTGGGAGGGGACAGTAAGATGGATCAAAATTCCTTTTTTATGCCTCCGGTCAGCTGTGAAAATCTACATAATGACAAATCCTCCAGAAATGTATGGTGCAGGGTTGACGGGGCGGTATTGTGGTCCCTGACCGGCCGTTCTTCCTGGCAGCAGGCCCGGCTTTTTTCTGAAAACAAGGAAGAGGTAGCTGTGGAAGCGGGCTTTATGCATCATAAGCTAACCAGAACTTCAAAACAACTGGGTATCAAAGGGTCAATCAGCAGCCTTGTTCCGGCCACCGGGGAGAGGGTGGAGCTGATGAAAATCCAGATAGAAAATATCTCGGAAGAATATAAAAGTCTTCAGATCGTTACGGCCATTCCTCTCTATGCCCGGTCTGCGGATAATATCAGGGACCACCGGCATGTAACCTCCCTTCTCCATCGAATTAAGACGAAGTCTTCCGGAGTCATTGTGACTCCCACTATGACTTTTGATGAACGGGGCCATAAGAGAAACCACCGGGCTTACGGCGTGTTCGGTGGGAATGACTCCCAGCATCCTGTGGGGTATTACCCGGTTTTAGAGGATTTTACAGGGGAAGGCGGCAATCTTGAAAATCCAAAAGCCTTGTATGAAATCCCTTTAAAGCCTCAGGGGTTGGATTTTGAGACAGGCGGTTATGAAGCTCTGGGAGGGCTTTGCTTCCAGGAATGCCGGATAGGGCCTAAGGAAAAGATAACTTATCTTGTAGCTATGGGATATGGAGACACGGAAGAAGAACTGATACATACCTGTGAGCAGTTTCTTAATGAAACAGCATTTGACAGGTGCTGGAAACAGACTGCAGAATATTGGAACCAAAAGGTCAATGTGAGGTTTCATACAGGTAACTCCGTTTTTGACCGCTGGATGCGGTGGGTAAGCTTTCAGCCCATGCTGCGGAGAATTTACGGCTGCTCTTTTTTGCCCCATCATGACTATGGAAAAGGCGGACGGGGCTGGAGAGACTTATGGCAGGACTGCCTGGCATTGCTAATGATGGACTCGTCAGGGGTCCGCCAGATGTTAATTGATAACTTTGGCGGGGTGCGGATGGATGGGACCAATGCCACGATCATTGGAAGCGGGCAGGGAGAGTTTATTGCAGATAGAAACAACATTACAAGGGTCTGGATGGACCATGGGGCATGGCCCTTTTTGGCCACGGAATTATACATCCACCAAACCGGGGATGTTGGGATCCTGCTGGAAAACAACAGCTATTTTAAGGATATGCAGGTCTGCCGCGGGGAGGAAAAGGATCTTAAGTGGAAGACAGAAGACGGGGAACGGCTGCGGGATGACAAGGACCAGGTTTATTCAGGAACCCTACTGGAACATCTGCTGGTTCAAAACCTCACATCCTTTTACGATGTGGGAGAGCACAACCACATCAGGCTCAGGGGCGCAGACTGGAATGATGCCCTGGATTTAGCTTCCCGGAGAGGGGAGAGCGTAGCCTTTACCTGTATGTATGGGTATAACTTAAAGGGGCTTGCCGATTTCCTGGAAAAACTGAAAGAACAGGGAGTGGAAGAATTTGAAGTTGCCGAAGAAATAAGGCAGCTTATGACAGAAGACAGGACAGTTTATGATGACATCGGGAAGAAACAGGAAATGCTGATTCGTTATTGCGAAAGCTGCTCCCACTCCATTTCCGGAAAAAAGGCAATGATAAAAGGAGAGAAACTTCAGGAGGATTTGCGGGCAAAGGCTTCCTGGATATACGATCATATACGGGAAACGGAATGGACCACTTCAAGGGAAGGGTTTGGCTGGTACAACGGATACTACGACAATTCCGGAAACAAAGTGGAGGGTGAAACAGAAGCAGGGGTTCGCATGATGCTCACCAGCCAGGTGTTTTCCCTCATGTCGGGAGTTGCAACGGACCGGCAGGTGAAGGAGATCATGAAGGCTTCCGATGCTTATCTTTACAGAGAGGAAATCGGAGGATACCGTTTAAATACGGATTTCCACGAGGTAAAAATGGATTTAGGCAGGATGTTTGGTTTTGCTTATGGACACAAGGAAAACGGAGCAGTATTCTCCCATATGGCCACCATGTTTGGGAATGCCTTGTACAGGCGAAACGCGTCAAAGGAAGGATATCATGCCCTCATATCCTTATTTGACCATTGCAGCGATTCCGGGAAGAGCAGGATATATCCGGGAATTCCTGAATATGTGGATGCCAGAGGAAGAGGAATGTATCACTATCTGACAGGAGCCGCAAGCTGGTATCTGGTTACGGTTGTCACTCAGATGTTTGGAATCAGAGGGTATTATGGGAATCTGGTTTTTAAGCCCCAGCTTTTGAAGGAACAGTTTGACAATCAGCATGAGGCTTCGGTTTCTCTAATATTTGCCGGAAAAAACGTAAAGATTATTTACAAAAATCCCCGGAATTTAGACCCGGATACTTATGGAATAACCGGTATTTCATTGAATGGGATTCCCTGCCAAAGCCTTGGTGGGGAATGGAACATTAAAAGAGAAGAACTATTAAAATTACCGGATCAGGAGCTTCATACCATCACGGTTGATTTAAACGCAGTATAAGCGGTCAGTGTTTAACGCCAGGTATAGGAACGGATTAGGAATATTTGCTTTATTCAGGAGGACAGAATGGAAAGAGAATTGATTGATATCATTAAGATTTCGCAGGAGGGATATACCCCTCTTGTGGATTATCAGACATGGAGAGTGGCAGTGCTTAAGTATTGCGATGACGTAAGAGCAGAAAACCTGGATTCCATGCAGAGACACCTGGAAACAGATGAGGTATTTGTATTGCTGGAAGGCAGCTGCGTCCTGATTTCAGGAGGGAATGGAGAACGGCCGGGAGAGGCGGAATGTGTGAAAATGGTAAAAAACCAGCTCTATAACGTGAAGAAAGGTGTCTGGCACACTCATGCCCTGGATGAGGAAGGGAGTGTCCTGATTATTGAAAATCAGGATACCTGCGATAAGAATTCCCCGACTGAGTTTTTAAACAGGGAGCAGATAGAGGCAATCCGAACTTTCTTTTGACATCCCATGCCAAACTCGCTAGAATAAGGGTGAAAAATCATATTTATGGGAGGCTGCTATGACTGGTCTGATGGCTGCATGGAAGAACATGAGGATTAAGACAAAGATCCTGATTATGTATTTAACGGTCGTATTATTATCCTTTGTAATCACCTTTTCGGTCCTGTCTGTCATTAACAGCTCCTACACGAAAAGAGAAATTATGGGAGCAGGCACTCAGACGGTCAGCGCACTTAAGGGAAATTTATCCCTGATCTTTGATAATGTGACCCAGTTCTCAAACCTGATCTATTTTGATAGAAATGTTCAGGAGGCTTTAAGAAATGTGGATAACAGGGCCATTGATCCGTCTATCCAGAGAACCATCAAGCAGAGTCTGGTGAATATGATCCTGTCAGGGGAATATATTTCCAGCGTCCTGATTATGGATTCCTATCATAATGTGTACAGCTCTTATAAAAAGACGCCCAAGGGCATATACGGAGAAAAGATTCTGGAATCCGAGTGGTACCGGCATCTAAGTGAGCGCAGGGGAAACGGTTTTTTTATGAAAGGCAGCGAGGGGGTCATTGAATTTTATGGAGACACTCCTTATATTACCTATAT
This sequence comes from Hungatella sp., assembly GCA_031270005.1. Taxonomy (GTDB): domain Bacteria; phylum Bacillota; class Clostridia; order Lachnospirales; family Lachnospiraceae; genus Lacrimispora. The sequence continues at coordinate 60,604 of JAISYJ010000082.1, forward strand.
CCGGGAAATCCGGGATGAAAATACATATAAGCCTCTGGCCATCCTGCTGGTTACGGTCAATGAGGAAACAATACGCAATTACTTTAATGGGGTCAGCAATTCCAGTGACAGTGATTTTTACATCCTGGGCAATGAAGATGAATACATTGTGGCCCCTGGGAATGCCGGACAGCGGACTGGTGAGAACCGGCTGGTGATCACCCAGGACATTGGCATAGAAAACTGGAAGCTGGCCGGATCCTTTCAGCTGGATAATATGACTGCCATGGCGCCCTATTATTCCACCGTTATCCTGCTGATCATGTGTATGAATGTTGCGTTTGTCTTTGTCTGTTCGGTCATGCTCACCCGTTTTATCTTCCATCCCCTGTTAAAGGTGGAAAAGCATATGATGTTGGTGGAAAAGGGCCAGTTTGATGAAATGGAGGTGGACCAGCAGAAAAATGAAATCAATAATCTGAAACGGGTATTTAATCATATGGCAAGATCCATTAAAAACCTGATCCAAAAAGTAAAGGAAGAAGAGCAGATCATTGCAAAGGTGGAACTGGATCTGCTTCAGGCTCAGATTAATCCCCATTTCCTTTATAATACCCTTGATGCGGTATCCGCGCTTGCACTCATGCGGGATTATGATAATTGCTTTAAAATGACTCAGGCCCTGGGCAGTTTTTACAGGAACAGCTTAAACAGCGGATTGGATTTTATTACGGTAAAGGATGAAATAAGTTGTATACAAAGCTATTTGACCATCTTAAATATCCGCTATGACAATGAAATAAAGGTAGAGGTGGACGTGGAAGAAGAGGTGAAGGACTGCAGGGTATTAAAGCTGCTTTTACAGCCTTTGGTAGAGAACGCCGTCCACCATGGGATCAAGCCAAGGGAAGGAAAAGGAACCATTTCCATCAAGACCTTTTCCGATGAGGATGAAATTATTTTTCTGGTGTCTGATGACGGGGTAGGCATGAGCGAGGAAAAGATCGAAGAAATTATGGAAGGGAGGACAATGACCGGTAAGTCGGGATTTGGCCTTTATAACCTGATGCAGCGGATTACCCTCTACCATGGAATCAGGCAGCCGGTCCTTATCCACAGTGAGATCGGAAATGGGACAGAAATAGCAGTAAGAGTAAAACGTATGGAAGCAAAGGGGTTGGAACATGGAGATCAAGGTACTGATTGTGGATGATGAAAAACTGGAACGGGTGCTGATCAAAAGAGGATTTCCTTGGGAAGATCATGGATTTTCAGTCATTGGGGAGGCTTCCTCCGGTACGGAAGCCTTGGAATTTATAAAATACAGAAAACCGGAGTTGGTTTTAACCGATATTAATATGCCCCATATGGATGGTCTGGAGCTGGCGGAACATATTTCCGTTTTGGATGAGAGCATCCATGTAATTATGATCACAGGATACCGGGAATTTGAATACGCAAGGCGTGCGGTAAAGCTTGGAGTAGAAGATTTTCTTTTAAAACCCATTGATATGAATGAGCTGAAGGAAATCGCACTTAAGATCAGAGGGAAAATCTTAAAGGAAAAGGCCCGCCGCAAAGAGGTGGAGATGTTAAAGCAGAGTGTTTCTGCCGACCAGGACATCTTAATGGAAAGCTTCTTTCAGCGGCTGGTGGAAAAACGGACCAGTGAGGAGGAAGCGGAGAAAAAGCTTCTTGCCTATGGCTGTGAAGCGCTGCTGGAAGGGTGCTGCTGCTTAAATCTCCACTTAAAAGAGGAACGGTCAGGGGGAGCAGACGGCAGCCTCCATAAAAGGGCCATGGAACTCCTTGGCAGGGATCCCATTGACGGAACCATATCCTTTCTTCATTACATGAAAAATATCATCTTGTTTTGTACGGCCAGGCGCTTAAATGACAGCGGGGAAATTGCGAGGCAGATCCATCAGAGACTGAGGGAAAACTGCATTGGTTCCACCATTGGAATCAGCCGAAGCCATGAAGGCTATGGGGGGATTGCAGAGTCCTTTGCTGAGTCGGAACATGCCCTAAGCGCATCGGTGCTTTTAGGGGATAACCGGATCATCACGTACGAAGAATATATGCATATTATGGAAAAAAATCCGGATAAGCTGGCCTTTGACTGGGAGGACTTCCTTTTTTCCCTGACCAATGGAATTTCCGACAGGGTGTCTGCTGCAATCGGGGATTATGTGGAAGGAGTCCGGAACTCAAGAGTAACAGAAGTGGAATATTTAAGGCTTACGGTTATGGATCTAATGTCTAAGGCCGGAAGTACCCTTAATAAGTATGGGGTCAGCCTGGAACAGCTCATAGGAGAAGACCGTCTGTATGAATCCATACAGTCCATACAAACGGTGGAAGAGTGCCGTCCGTTTCTGGATGAATCCATCCGTATGATTCTCAACTATCATAACAGCAAGAAAGCAAAGCAGGGAAATAAGGTGGTAAACGAGGCCCTGGAATATATCGATGAAAACTTTTGCGATCCAGCGCTTTCTCTTAAAACTGTAGCTTCGGCGGTCTTTTCCAATGAAAGCTACTTAAGCAGGGTATTTAAAAAGGAGACAGGTCAGAGCCTGATTGAATATGTCCTGAAAAAAAGGATTGAAGAGAGCATCCGCCTTCTTAATACAACGGATTTCAAGGTATACGAAATAGCAGAAAAGGTGGGATTCCGGGATTCCCATTACTTTGGCATCTGCTTTAAAAAGCATGTGGGAGTAACCGTTAAGGAGTTTAAGCAAAGGTAGTAAAATTTCTAACCTTTTGGGTCAAAATATTAAATTGAGTTAAAAAAAGAGTTTCGGTATACTGGTATCAGAAGGAAACAAAGAAAACCCAGGAGGAGATTGATATGAAAAAAGGTTTATTAAAAAGAGTTTCAGCCGTGGTACTTACGGCAGCCCTGGCAGCAGGAATGACAGGCTGTGGAAGCAAAGGCAGTGCCGCTCCAACAAATGCCGGCAGTTCAGGGGAGGAAAAAACAGAAAAGACGGTGTTAAATGTCTGGCACCAGTGGTCCAATGATACCAATGAACTTAAGAAAAAATATGATGAGGCGGTTGCCGCTTACCTGGCGGAAAATCCCGATGTGGAAATCAACACCCAGACTCTGGATACAGAGGCTTATAAGACGAAGATCTCCGCAGAGTTTGCAGGAGATGCAAAGGGAATTGATGTGTTCTATTACTGGGGGGCAGGAACCGCAAAAAAGATGGTCAATGCGGATAAACTCCTTCCTCTGGATTCCTATATCACAGATGAGATTAAGGGAAAACTTCTGGAAGGCTCTACAGCAGCTTTTGAATACAATGGAAAAACCTATTCTCTTCCTTCCTTTTCCTGGTACATGACCTTATACTGCAATAAGGCCTTATTCGAACAGGCAGGAGCAGAGCTTCCTGATACATATGACAAACTGGTATCCGCAGTTGAAAAGCTGAAGGCCCTTGAAGGGGTAACTCCTTTGGCTTCCGGCGCAAAGGATGGCTGGAATGCGGCATTTATCTATCAGGCGCTGGCACTGCGAACTGTAGGGGCAGAGGAAATCAACAAGATGCTCTCCGTTCAGGCTCCCTTTGAAGGAGATGGCTATGCGGAAGCAGCTGATAAGGTCCAGGAATTATACAAGATGGGCGCATTTGGAGCCAATCCTCTGGAGCAGGGCAACGATGATGCCAATGCAGCCTTTGGCACGGGAAGGGCCGCCATGAGGCTTATTGGAAGCTGGTTTGCTAACGGCATTTATACAGATAAAGCCGTTACCATCAATCCGGAGGATGTGGCGGCAATGAAGATCCCCATGATTACCGGCAAAGGAAATGAAACCGATTATTGCGGCGGATTCGTAGAATCCTTCTGGGTAAATAAGAGCACAAAGAACCCGGAGGAGGCTGCTAAATTCGCAATCTACATAAACGAAAAGATGGGAGAAGCTGCTTATGAGTCAGGCACAGGCTTCAGCGGCTGGAAAACAGAGGTGGATGAAAAGGGCTTAAATCCTCTTTTCGTACAGATCAAGGATCTTCTTTCCCAAGGAAAGACCTCAGTCCTTGCATGGGATACCTCTCTTGATGCGGAGCCTGCCACCATTCACAATGAACAGGTGCAGACCCTGTTCGCTCCAGGCGCCGATACGGGGGAGTTTATAAAGGAACATGAAGCAGCTATTAATAAGTAAGTAAGAGCAAAGGGGGTATCGCTTACAGAAACAGGCGATACCCATTTTTTGCCCAAAGGAGATTGATCATGAATAACATGTTGGGAAAAAAGAGATTTGTGGCCTGCTTTGTGCTGCCTGCGCTCATCCTGTTTATCAGCTTTAGTATGATTCCCCTCTTTATTTCCGGAGCCTACAGTTTGTTCCAGTACGATGGCATGGGGAAAATGAAGTTTATCGGACTTGGAAATTACATAAGGCTGTTTGCAGAGGATCGCCACTTTGTAAAGGCCGTTTTAAATTCCTTTCTTTTAGTGGGCGCATCCTTACTCATTCAGCTGCCCATCTCCCTTTTTCTGGCTATGGTCCTGGCAAGAGGGGTAAAAGGAGAAAAGTTCTTTCGTACCGTTTACTTTTTACCGGTGGTTATTTCCAGTATGGTAATCGGCCAGCTTTGGATGAAAATGTTCAACAGCGAATATGGACTTTTAAACCAGCTGATCCGCGCCCTGGGAGCCCCTGATTTTACCTATTCCTGGCTTTCCAATCCAAAAACTGCATTTCTCTCCACTCTGATTCCTGCGGTGTGGCAGTACATCGGTTATCATATGCTGATTTTTTATGCAGGGATCAAGGCCATTTCCCAGGATTATTATGAGGCGGCCCAAATTGATGGCGCCAGCAAGTGGCAGGTGAATACAAAGATTACCCTGCCACTCTTAGCTCCGGTTATCAAGACCTGTGTCATATTCTCCATTACCGGTTCCCTAAGGGCCTTTGACTTAATCTATGTCATGACCGGAGGCGGCCCAAACCATGCCAGTGAAGTGCCTGCAACCCTGATGTACAACAATTTATTCCGCAGAGGCCTATACGGGTATGGAAGCGCACAGGCATTTTTCATTGTAGTAGAATGCCTGCTGCTTACCTTTATTGTGAGCAGGCTGTTTAAAAAAGCGGAAGAAAATGCATCAGCCATATAAATGAGGAGACGGTCCTATGAAGATGAAAAAAAAGATAAAGTTTTTGCTGCTGTGCCTCATTGCACTGACTCAGCTTTTTCCCTTATATTGGCTTTTTACCTTTTCCTTAAAAAGCAATGGAGAAATATTTGGAGAAAACCCCATCGGGCTTCCCCAGATCTGGAGATGGGAAAATTACGGTAATGCGTTTACCCAGACAAACTTAATCCGGTACTTTTTAAACTCCGTATTCTATTCCATGGCCACCGTGGCCGTTGCAGGGATTTTATCTGCCATGGCTGCTTATGCCATAGCCAGAATGAAATGGAAGCTAAAATCCCTGGTATTTGGAGTTTTCGCATTGGGAATTATGATTCCGGCCCAGGCCGCCCTGCTGCCCCTGTTTCAGGTACTTGATAAAACTGGATTAAAGGGAGGATACTTAGGGCTGCTTATTCCTTATATTTCGGGAGCTCTTCCCATGAGCATCATGATATTAATCGGATTTTACAAAAGCATCCCCATAGAAATAGAAGAGGCAGCCTGTATTGACGGCTGCGGGATTTTCCGGTGCTTTGCAGCCATTATACTTCCCATCGTCAAGCCGGCGGTTGCCACTGCTTCTATTTTTACCTTTTTAGGAACCTGGAATGAGCTGATGTTAGCCAATACCTTTGTGGACAGCGACCGGTACCGTACCTTGCCCGTGGGAATCATGTCCTTTGCGGGCCAATATTCCACTGATTGGGGTCTGATCGGAGCGGGCATGGTCATTGCCACCCTGCCCACCATTGTTATTTATTTTATGCTGAGCAATCAGATTCAGGATAGCCTGGTTGCAGGTGCGGTGAAAGGATGATGAAATAATGTTTGATTCAAAAGGAAGATTTACGATAGAAGATTATAATCAGAAACCGGTATTCTCAAGCTTTCTGCCTGGAATCAGTGGAATTTACGGTATTCCTCTCTGGTGTTTCTATACGAACCGGGGCCAGGCAGTTGCAAGCTTTGGTGTGGAAAACAAGAATCATTCCATTATGGAATTTTATCCGGCCCATCAGGCATACCAGCTTGTGAGGAATATGGGGTTTCGCACCTTTATAAAGGTTGGGAGTGAGGTATACGAGCCATTTCGCCTGGACTCTGTGAAAACCCGTATGTATGTGGGCATGAATGAACTGGAGCTGGAAGAAATCAACGAAGAAAGAGGCTTAAAAACCAATGTCCTGTATTATACCCTTCCCGATGAAGCGGTTGCCGGTCTGGTGAGACGGGTGACCATACAAAACATCTCCAAACAGGAGCTGGACCTTCAGATACTGGATGGAATGCCAGAAGTCATCCCTTATGGAATCGGATTAAAAGAAATGAAGGAAATAGCCCAGACCATGAAGGCCTGGATGCAGGTGGAGGATGTGGAGAAGCGGATGCCTTATTACCGGGTGCGGTACAGCACAGGGGATTCAGCAGTTGTTTCAAAGGTGAAAGAAGGCAATTTCCTTCTCTCCTTATCAGAATCCGGCCAGTTGCTTCCCATTATTGCTGATCCTGAGCTTGTGTTTGAATATGATACGGCAATGGAACATCCGTTGGGTCTGATCCGCCACAGTCTTGAGGAGCTTCTTCAAAAAAGGCAGATCACCCAAAATCTTGTACCTTCCGGCTTTTCCTGTCTGACCAGGGTCTTGTCTGCCGGAGAGTCTGTAGGCTGGAATACTGTGGCAGGTCAGGCCTCTTCTAAGAAGCTTCTGTCCGATTATGGGGATGGCCAATTAGACAGGAGCTATTTCGAAGAGAAATACATCAGTGCAGCTGAAAAAACGCGGGAACTGGGAAGCTTTATCCACACGAAAACCTCTGATCCGGTGTTTGATGCCTATTGTGAGCAGACCTATGTGGATAACGTTCTGCGGGGGGGATTTCCAATAAAAACAGGGAAGGATTCTGTTTTTTATGTGTATTCCAGGAAGCATGGGGATATGGAGCGGGATTACAATGATTTTTCCATGGTTCCGGAGTATTACACTCAGGGAAACGGAAATTTCAGGGATGTAAACCAAAACCGGCGAAGCGATGTTTTATTTGCGCCTTATGTAAAGGATCATAACATCAAGCTGTTTTACAATCTGCTGCAGCTGGATGGGTATAATCCCCTGGTCGTACGCCAGGTCACTTATAAAGCCGTACGGCCGGATAAGATTCTTGAGTACGTGAAACAGGACGGCAAGAGCCTTATGAGGGGATTTTTCCAGAAGGAATTTTCGCCGGGAAGTCTGTTTGCCTGTCTGGAGCAGCATTCCATTTCCTTAGAATGCCGCAGGGAGGAATTTTTAAGTGCAGTGGTGGAACACAGCAGTCTTAAATTCCACGCAGATTTTGGAGAAGGATATTGGACTGATCACTGGACCTATCATCTTGACTTGATTGAAACCTATCTTTCCGTTTATCCTGAAATGGAAAAACACCTGCTGTTTTCTGATAAAAGCTACACCTATTATGAATCAAGGGCGGCTGTGAAGCCGCGCCATGAGCGTTATGTGCAGACGGAGCGGGGAATCAGGCAGTACCACGCACTTTGCGAGGACCGGAAAAAGGAAGTATTAAAGGATACAGTATCCACTGATTATGGAAAAGGAACCGTTTATGTCACAAACCTGATGACAAAGCTTGTGGTGTTGGCTGCCAATAAAGCTGCTTCTCTCGACATGTCCGGCTTAGGGATAGAAATGGAGGCGGGAAAGCCGGGCTGGTATGACGCCTTAAATGGTCTCCCAGGACTTTTAGGCTCCTCTATGCCGGAAACCTTTGAACTGTACCGTTTGCTGAAATTTATGGAAAGCGCTTTGGTGCGGTATGAAGAAGGGGTCACGGTACCGGCCGAGCTGTATGATTTTATCAAAGGTCTGGATAAAACCTTTGCTGCATATGAAAAGAAGGCTAATAGCAGGCTTTGGGTATGGAATGAGTGCAATGGTTACAAGGAGCGCTACCGGGCAATCACGGTGAAAGGAGTCCGGGGAGATGAGATATCCATGTCCGGGCGGGAGTTTCGTGGTATTCTTTTAAAGTGGATTTCCTATGTGGAAGAAGGCATACAATCAGCCTGCAAAAAAGATGGAAGGATTCCCACCTATTATATCCATCAGCTTGACAGTTATGAAATGGCCGGAACTCATATCATTCCTGAAAATTTGCAGGTCACTGCGCTTCCTCTGTTCCTGGAAGGGTTTGTCCGGTATATGAAGCTGCCGGTATCCAGAGAAGAAAAATTATCCTTGTATCATCAGGTTAAGAAGACCGGATTATATGATACCAAATTAAAGATGTACAGAGTCAATGAATCCCTGGACAATGCCTCCTTTGAGATCGGGAGAGCAAAAGCATTTTCTCCCGGCTGGCTGGAAAATGAGTCCATTTGGCTCCACATGGAATATAAGTATCTGCTGGAATTGCTTCAATCAAAATTATATGATGAATTCTTCCAGGATTTCCGCAATGCCTGCATTCCGTTCTTGGATGAGGAGGTATACGGAAGAAGCTTGTTAGAGAATTCCTCTTTTCTTGTAAGCAGTGCAAATGCTGATGATAAGCTTCATGGAAGAGGTTTTGTGGCAAGACTAAGCGGTTCTACGGCTGAATTCCTGCAAATGTGGCAGATAATGATGTTTGGAGAAAAGCCCTTCCGCATGGAAGAGGGACAGCTTTGCTGCTTTTTTGAGCCGGCAATTCCCGGGTATCTAATCCCGGAGGATAAAACCGTTGAAGCTAACTTTTTAGGAAAAACTAAAATCGTCTATGAGTTTTTTGAAAGGCAGGATATAATACCGGGTTCCTACCGCATTGAAAAGATGGAACTGGAATACCTTGATGGACAAAGGGCGGAGATAAAGGAAGCAGGGCTTTTTGGTGATAATGCCATGAAGCTGAGAGATGGAAAGGTGAAATCTATTACTATAAAAATTGGAGGAACAAACGATATCTTATAGGTGAAGGAACGTGCAAAAGCCGCCTGCTGATTTTTGATCAGCAGGGCGGCCTTTTGGCTTTCCTGGGAGCACTGATTTTACTTCAATTTCACCAAATTTTTACATAATTTTTAAAAAACATTGAAAAAGCAATTCCGCCTATGCTATATTTTAAACGGTGTGCCTTCCGGAAAGAGGGAGATGCACCGGAATAAAACCATAATCAGTGTTTATAAGGAGGTAACACATGTCTATAAATGACATATCGAGTCTGTTTGGCTTTATGGGGGGACTGGGAATGTTCCTGTATGGCATGAACACCATGGCGGATGGAATGCAGAAGAGTGCAGGAAGCAGGATGAGCCGGTTTTTGGGAATGATTACAAATAACCGTTTCCTGGGAGTGCTCCTGGGAGCGCTCATAACAGCCATCATCCAGAGCAGCGGAGCGACCACGGTCATGGTGGTCGGCTTTGTAAGCGCAGGGGTGCTTAATCTGACCCAGGCGGTGGGCGTTATCATGGGAGCCAACATCGGTACCACCATTACGGCATGGATCGTATCCATGAATCAGTTAGGAGATGCATTTTCCATATTGCAGCCCTCCTTTTCGGCCCCTCTTTTTATCGGAATCGGAGCGGTCCTTCTGCTGTTTAGCAAAAGGCAGAGGTGGAAAACCATAGGGGAGATCCTGGTTGGCCTTGGCATGCTCTTTATCGGCCTGGATTTTATGTCAGGAGCAATTTCTCCTTATACCGATGCCCCTATTTTTTCTGAGGCATTCCGTATTTTAGGAAAAAATCCCTTGCTGGGCATGCTGATCGGCGCCATCGTGACGGCTCTCCTTCAGAGTTCATCCGCATCGGTAGGTATCCTGCAGACCCTTGCCATGAACGGTGTGGTTACGACCAATGCCGCTATTTTCATCACTCTCGGTCAGAATATCGGTTCCTGCGTAACTGCCCTCATTTCCAGTATCGGCGGCTCCAGGACGGCAAAGCGTGCAGCTGTGATCCATTTGTCTTTTAATGTGATGGGAGCAGTCATATTTGGCATCGGTTCTTTCCTCCTTTTTATGGTCTCTCCGGTTTTGGCGGCACATAACATAACTGCAGTTCAGATTTCCATATTCCATACCTTCTTTAACCTGACCAATACACTGCTCCTGTTCCCCTTTGCGAAACAGCTGGTGAATCTATCAGGACTCGTCATTCCGGAAGGGAGAAGCGATGACGGTGAGTTTTCCGGAGAAGAAGCGGTTACCATGAAGCACCTTGATGAGAGGATCTTTGAGTCCCCGGCTTTTGCAGTGGAAACAGCCTCCATGGAGGTAGTGCATATGGGACAGATCACCCTGGAAAATGTGAAGTGTGCCATGGACGCAGTTCTCACGAAAAATGCGGATAAAGTAAAGGAAGTGTATAAAACAGAAAAGACGATCAATAATATGGAAAAGATGCTGATGGAATATCTGGTCAAAATCGACAATCTGTCCCTGACAGAGGAGCAAAAATTGGTAGTCAACAACTTATTTTACAGTATTAATGATATAGAGCGGGTAGGAGACCACGCGGAAAACCTGGCGGAGCAGGCGGAATACATGGTTCAGCATGAAATCAGTTTCTCCGATACCGGTGCTTCTGATCTGGAAGTCATCTGCCAGGCGGCTTACAAATCCTTTTTCCATTCCATAGAAGCCAGAAGAAAGGGGGACTTAGAAGATGTCCGAAAGGTAAGCAAGTGGGAGGATGAGGTGGATCTTCTTGAGGAGGAGCTGAGGGAGAAACATATCGAACGGCTTTCCTCAGGTGAGTGTATTCCCTCGTCAGGCGTTGTGTTCCTGGAGCTTATAAGTAATCTGGAACGTATTTCCGATCATTCCTATAATCTGGCCAGCTATGTTAAGAAAGAGATTTAAGGGGAACAGGATTAAAATTAAAAAAGGACTTGCTATTTAGTGGAATATTAGGTAAAATAAAGGATAGTTGATTAATATTTAACAATCAAATTAATTTTATTCTTAGGAGGAATTGAATTATGGCAGTAAAAGTGGCGATTAATGGTTTCGGCCGTATTGGCCGTCTTGCATTCAGACAGATGTTTGGTGCAGAAGGCTATGAAGTAGTAGCTATTAACGATTTAACAGATCCAAAGATGTTAGCACATTTATTAAAATATGACACTGCACAGGGCGGATACGCTGGATATTATGGTGAGGGTATTCACACGGTAGAAGCTTCCGAGGATTCCATTACTGTAGATGGTAAGACTATTAAAATTTATGCTCAGGCAAAAGCTGCTGAACTTCCATGGGGAGAGATCGGCGTTGATGTAGTTCTTGAGTGTACAGGATTCTACTGCTCCAAGGACAAAGCTCAGGCTCACATTGATGCAGGTGCTAAGAAAGTTGTTATCTCTGCTCCGGCAGGAAATGATCTTCCAACCGTTGTTTTCAGTGTAAATGAGAATGTTTTAACAGCAGATGACAAGATCATCTCCGCTGCTTCCTGTACAACAAACTGTCTGGCTCCTATGGCTAAGACTCTTAACGATTATGCACCGATCCAGTCTGGTATCATGAGCACAATCCATGCTTACACAGGCGATCAGATGATTCTTGACGGACCTCACAGAAAAGGCGACTTAAGAAGAGCAAGAGCAGGCGCTGCCAACATCGTTCCTAACTCCACCGGTGCTGCTAAGGCAATCGGTCTGGTTATTCCGGAATTAAACGGCAAGTTAATCGGTTCCGCACAGCGCGTTCCGGTTCCGACAGGCTCCACAACCATCTTAACAGCAGTTGTTAAGGGTACAGACGTAACCAAGGAAGGCATTAACGCAGCTATGAAGGCAGCAGCAAGCGATTCCTTCGGATACAATACTGATGAGATCGTTTCCTCTGACGTTGTCGGCATGAGATTTGGTTCCTTATTCGATTCAACTCAGACCATGGTTTCCAAGATCGGCGATGATTTATACCAGGTTCAGGTTGTTTCATGGTATGACAATGAGAACTCCTATACAAGCCAGATGGTTCGTACAATTAAGTACTTTGCTGAATTAGGCTAATGATCCACAAAGGGTCCGGTCGTTATGGACCGGGCCTTTTATTTTTATAAATATATAGAGGAAAAGAATATGGGAAGTACCTTTCAGGTATTCCTTTACACCCGATAATGCGGGGTGGGCCCTGCCCAGAAAACGTGGGCAGTAAATAGGAAACACCTTTCAGGCATCCCTTTATGCCCAAAAAACGTGGGCAGTAAATAGGAAAGGAGCATTGGAACATGCTTAATAAGAAAACAGTTGATGATTTAACCGGATTACAGGGAAAGAAAGTTTTGGTGAGATGTGATTTTAACGTACCGTTAAAGGATGGAGTGATTCAGAACTTCAACCGTATCGACGGAGCCGTTCCTACGATCAAGAAATTATTAGACCAGGGCGCGAGAGTGATCCTTTGTTCCCATTTAGGAAAGCCGAAGGGCGAGCCTCTTCCGGAGATGTCTTTAGAGCCCGTTGCTCCTGCTTTAAGTGAAAGACTTGGAGTAGAAGTGAAATTTGTAAACGATCCAAAGGTAACAGGTCCTGAGACCAGAAAGATCGCTGAAGAATTAAAGGATGGGGAAGTTCTTCTGCTTCAGAATACCCGTTACAGAGTGGAAGAGACTAAGTACGGCAAGGATGAGAGCGCAGAAGCGTATGCAAAAGAGCTGGCTTCCCTTTGCGACGGCATTTTCGTAAACGATGCATTCGGCACCGCTCACAGAGCTCACTGCTCCAATGTAGGCGTTACAAAATACACAACAACCAATGTGGTTGGCTACCTGATGGAAAAGGAAATCAAATTCCTGGGCCAGGCAGTTGAAAATCCAGTACGTCCTTTCGTGGCAATCCTGGGTGGAGCAAAGGTTTCCGATAAGATCAATGTGATCAATAACCTGCTTGATAAGGTTGATACACTGATCATTGGCGGCGGCATGGCTTATACCTTTGCAAAGGCTCAGGGCAAGGAAATCGGAAATTCCTTATGTGAAGAAGATAAGCTTGACTATGCATTAGAGATGATTAAAAAGGCTGAGAGTAAGGGCGTAAAGCTGCTGCTTCCGGTAGATAACGTGGAAGGCAGGGAGTTTTCCAATGATACCGAAAGAAAGGTAGTAAGTGTTATTGATCCAGGCTGGTCAGGATTTGATATCGGACCAAAAACCATTGAACTTTTCAAGGATGCCTTAAAGGGCGCCAAGACTGTTGTTTGGAACGGACCGATGGGTGTATTTGAATTCTCTAATTTTGCGGAAGGTACCTTAGAGGTATGCCGTGCGGTTGCAGAGCTTTCCGACGCCACTACGGTTATCGGAGGCGGTGATTCCGTGAATGCGGTTAAGAGACTTGGTTTTGCTGATAAGATGACCCATATCTCCACAGGCGGAGGTGCTTCCCTTGAATTCCTGGAAGGCAAGGAGCTGCCGGGCGTGGCTGCAGCAGACAATAAATAAATTCAATTCACGATACCGGCCCGGATAAAGGAGAACCGTCCGGGCCTTGCAAACAGGAGATCACGGTCTTCTGAATGTCGAACATAAAGGAAGGTTAATACTATGTCCAGAAAGAAAATTATTGCAGGAAACTGGAAAATGAATATGACTCCCACCGAAGCGGTAGAACTGGTGAATACCTTAAAGCCTCTGGTGGCAAATGATGAAGCAGACGTTGTTTTCTGTGTTCCGGCTATTGATATTATGCCCGCTATGGAGGCTGCAAAGGGAACCAATATTAACATTGGTGCTGAAAACATGTATTATGAGGATAAAGGGGCTTACACTGGAGAGATTTCTCCTGCCATGTTAAAGGATGCAGGCGTGAAATACGTGGTAATCGGCCATTCCGAAAGAAGGGAATACTTTGCGGAAACAGATGAAACTGTGAACAAAAAAGTTCTTAAGGCCTTTGAATACGGCATCACTCCTATCGTTTGCTGCGGAGAAACACTGACCCAGAGAGAACAGGGAATCACCATTGACTGGATCCGCCAGCAGATTAAGATCGCTTTCTTAAACGTACCGGCAGAGAACGCGGCAAATGCGGTTATCGCTTATGAGCCGATCTGGGCGATCGGTACCGGAAAGGTAGCCACGACCGAGCAGGCACAGGAGGTATGCAGTGCCATTCGTGCATGCATCGCTGAAATCTACGACAAAGCAACAGCAGAAGCCATCCGCATTCAGTACGGCGGTTCCGTATCTGCTGCAAGCGCACCGGAACTGTTTACACAGCCTGATATTGACGGCGGCCTGGTTGGCGGAGCATCCTTAAAGCCAGAGTTTGGAAAAATCGTAAATTACAACAAATAAGCGGGTAAAAGCTGCTGCCTCCCTTCTTTAATCGGTGGGGGACGGCAGCTTTTCCTCATGGCAAAAGGCAGGTACCGGAGCCTGGTTATTATTTCATCATTCACCGGTTGCAAGAAATGGGCAAATCATGTAAAATGTAAATGGCGAGACAATGATTTCCATTCGATTTCCCACGCTTTTGAGGCATAACGATATAGTAGTAAGATGCTTCTATTACAATAGAATGAAGAAGAAAAAAAGGAGAACTAGTTATGAGCAGAAAACCGATTGTATTAATGATACTTGATGGTTATGGATTAAATGATAACTGCGACCATAACGCTGTCTGTGAAGGCAAGACCCCAATCATGGATCAGCTTATGAGCCAGTGCCCTTTTGTTAAGGGAAATGCCAGCGGGCTGGCAGTAGGTCTTCCTGACGGACAGATGGGCAACTCAGAGGTAGGACATTTGAATATGGGCGCAGGCCGTATTGTATATCAGGGTGCGACTCGTTCCTAACTGAAAAGGTTAGGCACGCTAGAGTTGTGAATTTTCAACAAACTAGTGGAGAACTAGTAATCCAAAGTGTAGAATGAGAGGGTAACGCCTTGAAAT
>JAISYJ010000054.1:0-21291 GCA_031270005.1 Hungatella sp.
TTTTTGGTTATAAAATAAAATAACTCCTCACCAGATATGGTATAATAGAATTGCCTAGAAACCATTAACCATCCACCTGGAAAGGAGTTATTCTGATACTTATGATATCATATAAACAGCTCTCTGTGGCAGATTTTTTTCAAGATTGCCAGGATAAATTTAACAACGACAAACCTGCGTTTCTTTCTCTTCTCGAAAACCATATTGATCTTGATGAAATGATTCCGTTTTCTTTTTATAACCATTTCTATGCATCAACGGGCAGAGCCCGTAAATACCACCTTAAAGCCATCCTCTGGGCTTTAATTATTCAGCGGGTCTTTTCTATTCCCACTGATCAGCTTCTGCTTGTATTTCTCCATTACTCCAAACCCTTAAGAGAATTCTGTGGGTTTGACAAAGTCCCTGATGCCTCTAAAATCACACGCTTTAAGCAGGACTTCCTTCATGACTTACAGTCTGTTTTTGATAAACTTGTAGATGTTACCGAGCCCATCTGCCAGGCTATCGATTCTTATAAAGCTGATATGGCTATTTTTGACTCCTCCGGCATCGAAGCCTTTGTCACCGAAAATAACCCTAAATATGCCAACAGGATTATCAGACAGTTAAAGGCTTATGCAAAAACCAAGGGCTTTCATAAAAGCTATGATCCCTATAAAGCTGCATACTCAGCTATGCCTTCACATGCCTCTTCCAATCCTGAAATCAAACAGCTTTACATCAATGGCCATTTTTGCTACGTCTTCAAGTTTGGCATTATCACTAACGGATTGGGTATCATTCGTCATATTTCCTTTTATAACAAAGACTTTATGGTTTCTCATCCAGATATCGTTGTTGAGAAAAGATCCAATTCCCCTGATGAAGACAAATGTGTCCATGACTCCAGGCTGCTTATCCCCACTTTGAAAGATTTTTTTGACAGGCATCCCTTAATCAATCCCAAATGCTTCCTTGGCGATGCTGCCTTTGATTCCCTTCAGCTTTATAAAGACCTTTTGACCGGTGATACTTTTGGGGAGGGAAAGCATTTTTCCTCTGCTTACATACCTCTCAACAAACGTTCTTCTTTAAATGATGCAGAATCCTTTCTTGATGAAAATGGCATTCCATGCTGTCCCCGTGACTCTTCTCTCTTACTGAAAAAGGAGGGAAATAATACAGCATTTTTGAGAAATGGCATGGCACGTCAAAAGTTCATCTGCCCCATGACTTCCTGGGATAAATGTGATGACGGAAAGTACCGCCGCATTTGCCATTGCGAAAACCCATGTACCCCATCCACTTCCGGAAGAATGGTTTATATTTATCCCGAAAAGAATCTTCGTGCCTATCCCGGAGTCCTTCGCGGCTCAAAAGACTGGGATCATACCTATAAAGTTCGAACAGCAGTTGAACGAAACATCAATCATATCAAAGAAAATCTCTGCCTTGCAGGCCGTCGGACACAAAATGAAAAGACATTACATGCTGATTTAATTCTTGCAGGTATTACACAGCTGATAACGTTAGTTCTTGCAGACAAAATCAAACATCATGAATATATCCGCAGCTTAAAACCTTTGATTGCTTAAGACTTATTAACTTAGTAAAACCAGCAGGGCCTATTAAAGTGCGCCAAATTTAATCACATATTTCTTTTTGCTATGAAATCCTGCAACGCAGGATTTCTTCCTTGCTTGAAATCAAGATTGTGAGCTTGTTTCGCAATTACCTAAATATCGTATATTTTTGAATTCTTCCGCCTTAACATTACAAATTAGTTATATATAATTTTAATTATATAACAAAACAATCATCAAGTATTACATTAAACCATACACACTCCCATAATAATACTTGTCTAAGTACACCATTCCAGCTTCTATGCCATAGTTTTGCATAATGTCAGAATAAAGCATCCCAGGTTGTACATTGAATATTCTGTTCCAGCTGCTCTGCAGTAGAAGCTCCTCCAATAATAAAAGTAACCTCCATCTCCTGCCTCAACCAGTTAAAAGCAACCTCATTCATTGGTTTTCTATATGCTTCTGCAATCTTCTTAATCTGCTCTGCGCCATTAAAATACTGTGAGAATACTTCACTTATTTACTCATTTTATGGGACCGGCATCATAAGGTATAATCCCTGCTGCTTTCTCTTATTCCATATATCCCTTTAATGCTGTCTTATCAGATGTTGACTCCATGCTGCAGAAGATCTCTATAAATGTTTGTGCTGCTGTGGATATGGGCATTCCCCTTTTTGTTGCTGCCACTAAGTGTCTTGGAGGAAGCTTTTCTATTAAAGGAAGTTCAAAAAGCTGTTTACTCTGCAATTTCTTTTGCACATAATCTTTTGCCACACAGGCAATTCCCAATCCATTTACGGCAAATTCCACCATTAAGTCTAAATTACTTAATTCAATTCCCGGAACCAGTTCGGCTCCTTTTGAATGGAAATATTCCTCAATGTATTTTCTCGTACTGCCGCCTTTTTGCAGCATGATAAGGGAATATTCCTTAGCAAGCTTCCGTATTCCTATGGGCTTTTGGCAGAGACTTTCATAAGCTTTGCCTGCAACAAAGCAGTCCTGCACCTGAATATCTTTTATGACATCCATATTATTTTCGTCCAAATTGTGATGATTCAGAATACCTATATCAATTTCACCCATGTCCAGTAATCTTGCTATTTCTTTACTGGATTCATCCTTTATATCTATTTTGATATTTGGATACCTTTGATGATATTCACTGATTGCTCCCAATAACTCGTATTTGCATACAGCACTGCAAACTGAAATCCGCAAATGTCCTGCATTCATTTGCTTTAATTCGTAAAATTTGCGTTCAGCAGTCAGCATCAGCCCATATCCCTGTTCAATATATCGGAATAGGACTTCACCCTCAGCGGTTAGGGTAACTCCTCGTGCATTCCTGTAAAACAACTGTCCACCCAGCTTTTCCTCCAGCTGTTTTATGGACTGGCTGATTGCCGGCTGTGATGTGAACAGCTCAGCCGCAGTCTTTGAGAAACTCCCTGATTTTGCAGTAATGTAAAATATCCGATAAAGCTCTAAATTAATATACATATAAAATTTTAGTATACCTCCTGCCAAAAATTATTATTTTACTTATACCTTTTTCCCAATTATAATGATTTCACAGTAAATGGTCAATGGTTTTATGAGGAGGTGAAGAATATGTCATTACTGTATTATCTGCTATCATTCCTGTCGGGAATTGCGTTGACCTTACAGGCCGGTATTAATGGACAACTCCGGGAAAAAGTAGGAAGCCCCATACTTTCCTCCCTGATCAGCTTCGCCGTTGGCATGTTAAGTTTGGCAATCGTGTTTGCAAATATGTTCAGCGTTGTTTTACTGGTTTCAGGTGTTTATATCATTGAGAAATTTTAACTTATATTTAAGGAGGTCTATGCTATGAAAAGAATATGTGTATACTCCGGTTCAAATGTAGGAAACAGGCCGGAATACAGAGAAGCTGCTATTCAGCTTAGTGATGTCTTTATAAAAAATGACTTTGAGCTTGTGTATGGCGGCTCCAAGGTTGGGCTAATGGGTGAAATTGCAAACCAAATGTTAGAAAATGGGGCAAAAGTAACTGGTGTAATGCCCAAAGGCCTCTTCCCGGAAGAAATTGTTCATAACCGGCTCAGCAGGTTGATTGAAGTGCAGGATATGCATGAACGGAAAAAAACAATGGCAGATCTGTCCGACGGTTTTATCGCCCTGCCGGGCGGAATTGGTACATTTGAAGAACTTTTTGAAGCGCTCAGCTGGGCACAGCTTGGCATCCATCAAAAGCCTATCGGTGTTCTGAATGCGGCTGGTTTTTTTGAGCCTGCCCTGTCCTTACTGCAAAACACTGTACAGGAAGGCTTTATGAACCAGTCTAATCTGAAACTTCTCCTGGTATCTGCTGATCCAAAAGAACTTGTGAATATGATGAAAAATTATGTTCCTCCTGTTCTGGATACAAAATGGCGTCAGTTAAAAATGAATATTTAATAACTTTTTTATATCAAATGTTATTAACTTCAAAACCTAATTATTTTCTGCCCTGCAGCGTTTTTTTATTGCCGCAGGGCAGATGAAATTATTCAGAATATTTTTACCGTTTCTCTATGTCAATGACCCTTTGTGCCCAATCCTGATAAAATGCTTCTTCATGTGAAACCAGCAGAACAGTCCCCGGAAATTCCGATAAGGCTGTTTTTAAGGAGTCTTTTGCCTGAACGTCTAAGTGATTTGTCGGCTCATCCATAATCAGAAAATTGCATGGCGTTAATGTCAATAGACACATTTTCACCTTTGCCTGTTCTCCACCGCTTAATGTCCCGATTGATTGCATGGCGTGCTTGCTTGAAATACCACATCTGGCTAAACTTTTTCTAACGTCTTTTACTGCCAGATGGGGATAGGCATCTGAAACAATCTGAATGGGTGTTCTTGTTTCATCAGGCCATGACAAATCCTGTTCAAAATATCCAAGAGTTACTTGCTCAGAGTATTTATATAAACCTTTCATGGACGGAATCTGCCCGATCAGAGTTTTTAGCAGCGTTGACTTTCCAATACCGTTAAACCCGGTAATCACTGCCTTTTGTCCGCCTTTTATACTAAAATCAATATCAGACAGCACAGGATAATGGTAGCCAACTGCTAAGTGCTTAACTGCCAGATGCTCTGTATTGGTCAACGGTAATTCTGGGAAATGAAAATATGGCTTTATTTCCTTCTGCTCTAAGGCTTCCATTTTTTCCATGCGGTCAAGCTGCTTCTGGCGGCCTCTTGCCATTTTTGACTTTCGCCCGGCAATATTTTTTCTTATAAATTCCTCTGTCTTTTTGATTTCCTTTTGCTGTGATGAATATTGCCTGATATAATCTTCCCGCAACAGAGTTTTCTTTTTCAGAAACTCCGAATAGGAGCCATAATATTTTGTAATGGTATCATTATCTATATCACAAATACGATTTGTGATTTTATCTAAAAAGGCAAAGTCATGTGACACGATCATAAAAGCATTTTCCAATCTGGATAAATAATCGGCAAGCCATGAAACGTGTTCTTTATCCAAAAAATTCGTTGGTTCATCAAGCAAAAGAACATCTGGTTTTTCCAGAAGTAATTTTGCCAAAATTACCTTTGCACGCTGGCCTCCGCTCATTTGCTCAATCGGACGGTCAAGACCCATAGCAAGCAATCCCAATCCGTTTGCCACCTGTTCAATATGTGTATCAATGGAATAAAAATCATGTCTTTCAAGTTCTTCCTGAAGTTTAGCTGCCCGTTCCAGGTATTTCATATCCCCCTTTGCGGCCATCTCATAGAATGCGCCCATTTCATTTTCAATCTCATATAGTCTTGAAAAGGCTGTCTTCAAAAATTCTTTCATAGTTAAGCCATGGTCTATTTCTGCATACTGATCCAGATAACCAACAGAAATATTGGACTGCCAGATAATACGTCCAGCATCCGGCATCACCTGTTCGGTGCAAATTTTAATCAAGGTGCTTTTTCCAGTTCCGTTCTGTCCAACGATACCAATATGTTCGCCTTTGTTAAGGGTCAATTCCCCATTTTTGTAAAGCAGATTTTCTCCAAAAGAATGGGATAATCCGTTAATTTCCAGTAAGCTCATGTTAATCAAAATCCTTTCTTTTATGTTGTTAAATAAGCAACCATGTGTAAAAACGCAAAAAGGCAGAAGACAATACACACAAGTGTATTTGCCTTCTGCCTTTCAGTTCTATAAAAACTGATATTTTAAAAGCAAAAGGCTACGGACAAAACATTGTCCATAGCCTTTTTATACGCTAAATTTACACACGGAAAGAAGCAATAGCATACCAACAGTATCAGTATGAATATTGCCCTGCTTTCCGATGAAATCTTAATGCGTCATCTATACGCTATACTCTGTACAATGTTTCATCGGCATGAATTGTACAGAGTTGAGTTTCTTAACAAGTTGATTGGTCAAATAGAAGTTCATAGTATTTTCTCCTTTACTGAAACGCAATCATTATAGCACAGCATTTTGGCGCTGTCAATTTTCGGTCTGCCACAACAGGAAAATCAAACGGATATTTGCAATGACCAATGGGGCAGACCCTATCAAAGGTACTTTTAACACAAGGCCGCTGCTCCCTGGTAATGGCTTACCTGGTCTTGCAGCGGCCTTTGACAATGATTCCCTGTTTTTATAAATTCCTATAAAGCTGCCGCAAGTCTCATGAACAGAAATACGGCCTGTATCACTACGCACAGAACTGATACGCCCAAGCAGGACGGCAATGGATTTCCAGGTTTCGGGGAAATCGATCTTTTAATAACAAACGCGCCTCCCAAGGTACCAACTAAGATTCCAAACAAACCGCTTAGGATCCAGCCGATTATGATAATAGCAGCTGTGAATATATAAGCCCAACGGGGTATTTCATTAAGGGGGACGTATGGTTTCTTTGAATTTAAGTATACATCGTCCACAGCCAGATCCACTTTGGAACCGATTGATGTAAGATGAAGTGTTTTTCCCTCCAGCTCGATCGGCTCATCAAATACCCGGATAAATATACTTTTACTTTTTACAGGCGCAGAAACACCATCCACGATCTTTTTTCCGCGAAAGGCACCGGATTTAAACATAATCTCATGCTCTTTGCCCTCAATCATTACATTCCATTTGTTTTTCATATCTATTACCTCCAAAATCTATTTAATATTTTTTAGATCAGATCCCTGGTTCCCGTTACCGGATGCCGGCCGCAACCAGCTGAAGCTTTGAAGCTGTCTGCCCATCCAGATCGGCGGTGTAATCAAGTTCACTGGGAGACTGATCGTATAACACCTGATACAAAACGCATGCCGCCAGATAAGTTCCTGCCGGCGAAGGGTGATTCCCGTCTTCATCCCAGAGTTCAATTTCCGGATAATCGGACGCACAGCGCATAAATGCAATACCGGCCGGTGCCAGCAGCGCATCCAGCTCATTTGCAATGTTCATGTAATTCTGAGCCATTTGAGTCTGCATTTCTTCTCTTGTATTTTTCAATTCCAACCCTAATAAATCAAAAGAAAAACCTTCTTTATAAGCCCATGTCATAAGAAACACAGATTCTCCCTTTGCTTCCCGGATCATACTGTCAAGCGTTCTTGCGGCAGGATACATGTTCTCTTCTGCCTGTATTGTGGAAACACCGCTTTGTTCCTGCAAAATTACGTAATCCCAATCATAATTCTTCAGTGCATCACACGCCTGTGCCCCAACTTCATCCGTTTCATCCGCAAAATATTCAAGACGGTATGAACCTTCCGTCAATTCGTATACCTCCGGTTCGAACCCTCCGCTCTGGCTTAAATTCAAAAATACCGTTGGAAGATCATTAAAATAGGTCATGCTGTTTCCCAGAAACAGAATGGCCGGGTCAGTTTTTACCTGTGCCGGTTTTCTTAAATTCAGCTCCTGGTCAAAATCCATCACCTGGATCTTTTCACCCTTTAATGCGCTGGAGAGTAAAAAATACCCGGCCAAAAAAACAATAATCAAAACTGCCAAAATTCCAATTACTATCTTTACTAATCTTGATCGCTTCATACTCCTACCTTTCCCTTTGTTATTCATGACATATATCGGTCAAAGTTGGTAATAAAATAGGTTTTATTATACTATTTTTTAAATTTCAGTAACTGTATACAAAATTCAACCTTATTTTTGTGCTTTATGGTAAAATTTGGATAACCTATAATTTCAATCTGTATAGTGCCCAATGGAAAGGCGGCTAGAGTCAAAAGCATACCAAAACAAAATAATGTGGCAAAATTGTGGTCTAAAAAAAGAGACCTGACATTTTTCAGATCTCTTTCACTGGTATTGCCTTTCCTTCATTTACACCACTTTCAACGCAAGTTCTGACAGCTTGCCAAAATTCCAATCCCCGCACCCTGTCTTCGCCGCATATCCCACGGCCGCCGTCTTCATGCCGCAGGCGAGAGCCGCTTCAATTCCGGCCTCCGAATCTTCCACCACGATACAGTTCTCCGGCAGGACTCCCAGACGCTTTGCCGCCAGTTCAAACACTTCCGGGTCCGGCTTGGAGCGTTTGATATCATTGCCATCCACAATCGTATCAAAAAAGGCACCGTAGCCGATCCGGTTCAGAATAAAACGTGCATTTTTACTGGAAGAACCAATGGCTAACAATAATCCCTGCTTACGGAGACAAGACAGGGCATTTACCGTGTCCTCTGTGATGGAATCGGGACTTAAATTTTCCAGATACTCTTTATAGTAGCCGTTTTTCTTATCCGTCAGCTGTAATTTATCCATTTCGGGCACATGGCGGCCCTGGCGGGATAATATAATGTTTAAGCTTTCCAAGCGGCTGACCCCCCGCAGGGCGGAATTTATATTTCTGTCAAAATACAGCCCTGTTTCGTCAGCCAAACGTTTCCAGGCAAGGTAGTGGTATTCATCCGTGGAAACAATTACGCCGTCCAGATCAAAGATAACAGCTTTTATCAAATTCAAATTCTCCATTTCACCCTCCAAAATGTTCTTTCATCCACTCATGGTCAAAATGCCAGCGGCACATCGGAAGTCTTTTCACAAGACCTTCCTCATGTGCCGCTGCTGATAATTGTTAATTTTTATACAATCTCACATCGTCAATGTGTACCGTGGTTCCGCCGCTGGAAGAACAATAAAATCCAATGTCAATGGTACCGTTTGTAACCTGAACATTGCTGGCCTCTATTTTGTGCCACCCGCTTCCAGACTTTGGCATATCCACGTAAACCTCATTGCCCCCGTAGTTTGTGATCTCCATGCGTCCCACGCCCGGAGAGGTATTTACCACCTTTACAAAGGCTTCCACCCGATAGCTTCCGTTTTCCACCTTAAGCCCCTGATGAATGCTTTGCTCATAAGCGGATGCATTGTAAAAATACGCCCGTTTTTCGCCTTCCACCGGAGATTCCGGCGGATTCGTGCCGGATCCGGAATCAATGCCATAAGCCAGGGCCTGGCCGCTGGGATGCCACTCCGTCCAGTTGGAAGTAAAGGAAGTGGGCCGCTCGAAACCGCCATTGTCCAAAAGATTTTCCGGATAAGCACCGGAAGCGGCGGCGGCCAGTGTCAATTTGTCAAGGTTGATGTTGCCGGAATTGCCTGCGTCATAACGAAGAGAAATTCGGTTTCTTCCCTGTGAAAGCGCCAGGTTTGTGCTTACGGTCTGCCAGTTGTTCCAGTTTCCGTCTGCACCGGCAAATTGCAGGTTGCCCGCTGGGTTTCCATTTACATATAAGTTTAAATCCTTCGTGCTTTGGTTCCCGTTGCTGTAACGGAAATCTGCCTTATAGGTTCCGCCTTGCCCCAAATCGACCTCAAAGGCCACTTCCGCATTCTGGGAAACCATGGAATCCACAAAACCGCTGCCGCTGTAGAACCAATGATCCTGGTTTGTCTTTGCAGTCCCGTAAAGAGGGGAATTCTCCGCTTCTATTACCATTCGTTCCGGCTCAAAGGGAACCGCCAGATAGTCGATATTTACAAAGCCTGTATCCCCTGAGTCAGGATCGTATTTGAAGGTAATGCTGTTGCTGCCCGCGGTGAGGGGCAGGAGTATTTTCACATCTCCCCAGGAATCCCAGCTTCCGGTGGAATCGATGTCCGCCTGGCCGCAGTATGTGCCGTTGACGTATGCGGATAAGGTTTTTGCGGTCTTTGCGCCGTTGGAACAGCGCAGGGTCACCTCATAATCCCCCGGATTTGCGGCTTTTGCATAAAAGGTTACTGCTGCCTGGGACCTTTCCATACCGTTTACAAAACCAGTACCGGAAAATCCTGTATGATCCTTGCCCACCTTCGGCTGGTCAGCCACTGTTTTACCGGAAAGGGAAGCATATTCCGCCTCGTATTTCTGATCGGACAGTGTGACTGACGTGTTGCTGGATAAAACCAGTGTGTCCGCATTTGACATGCCCGCCTGGGTTTTTATATAAGTAACTTCCCCGTAAATGTCCTTAGATTTTGCAAATCCTCCGCCGTTTGCGGCAATAAGGGCATTTAAGTCAGCGTATTCCTGTAACTGGGAGGCATTTTTCGTCACCTGTCCGGCGGCGTTGCCATGAACAGCCAGATAGTAGTAATCCACACCGTTTGTATAGTTTCCTGATTTGGCTGATATTCCGATCTGAATCTGGCCGGAATTTTCCTGGCCGGATATGGTCTGAGAGAAATACTTCCCATTTTCGTAGCCATAGGTAAGGCCATCGTCGTCATAATACCGGAACTCCGTCTTCTGGGCTGAAGGGAATATGTCTACAAAAACCCGTTCCGTTTTCTTCTGTCCCACATAGTCCTCAACATCCTGTGAAGGGATAATGGCTCCTTCCTTCACAAAAAGGGGAAGGTCAGACCAGGACTGAGTATCCAGGCTGTAGGGAATATATTGTCCGCCCTTATATGCAGTTCCCCTGTTGTAGTCGATCCATTTTCCCTCCGGGAGGTAAATCCACTTGCAGGACTGTCCCCGCTCGGTAACCGGAGCCGTAAGGAGCCAGTCACCCAGCATCCATGCGTCGGAGTAATCCTTTACCTTATCATCCTGCGGATAGTCAAACAGCAGCGGGCGCACCAGGCCCAGACCGCTTTCATAAGCCTCTCTTTCATAGGAATAGAAATAAGGAAGCAGGGAGTAGCGTAAATGAATGGCTGATTTTACATTTTCCTCTGCTGTATAGCCATAATACCAGGGCTGGCGCTGCTGGTTTAAGTTGCCGTGCACCCGGAAAACAGGCACAACGGATTCAAACTGGAGCCAGCGGGTGTAAAGCTCTGGACTGGGGTTTTCGATGTTTCCGGAATTCTGATTAAAGCCACCGCCGTCTGAACCCCATTTCGGCTGTCCGTTGTTTATGGTAGAAAGCAGGGCTGCCTTCTGTTCGTTTAAGCCGGCGGCCCAGGAAACCCGCTCCCCCTTGTAAAACTGGGTGGCAACGTCTCCCGACCATATGCTGGTGGCATAGCGCTGTGTACCCGGATAGTAGTTTCTGCCCGTCTGCCACACGCGGACATTATCCTTGGCATACTCCCGCTGTCCCTCGTAAATAGACTGGGCAAGATGCAGGGTATTATAGTTTCCGAACCAGTACTCAGCTCCATTGGAGGAAACCTTATCTGTTTCATCGTTCCACCAGCCAACGATCCCCTTGTTAAATGCATCAATGGAGTTGTTCCACCACCAGGCCCGCTCACCGGATTTGTAAGGGTCAATACTGCGCACGGTAACAGGATAGAAATAATCCACGTATTCGTTGTGTCCCGGATAGAAATACCCGTTATTGGCCGCGTCCTGCCCCTGGGCGGTTGTTGTACCGCCGGAAATCTTTGTTACAATCCGGGGCTTGGTAATGCCGATCATTTTCACTCCCTTTGCGTCCATGATGTTTTTTAAGGCACCGCTTCCGGCAGAGGGGAAATTCCCTGTATTCCACTTAAATTCACCATAATTATCCTGTCCGTAAAGCTTCCAGTCATAGTCAAAAGCATAGCTGTCCAGGGGAATGTTTTTTGCACGGTAGGTATCAATCATTTCCATCATTTCCTGTTCATTGATCCCCCACTCAAAATTGGAAAAGCCCTGTGCCCATTTGGGAAGCATGGGAGAGGTTCCGGTAATCCTGGAATAGCCTTTCATAATCTCTTTTGGCTCTCCCAGCAAAATGTAATATTCCACATTATTTTTTTCATACCTGCGGCCTTCCACCGGAGTTCCCCCATAGTAAAATTCCATCTTTTTATCCCTGGAATTGGTATAGGGGTAGCCGCCGTCCGAATCTACCAATAGACCATAGCCTGCTGTGGACCAGAGGAAGGGACCGCCTGAATTGCCCTGCTGGCCAGCCCTGGCCGCCTGTGTGTTGTCATTGCGCAGCAGATTGCCATTGTCGTCAAAACAGTCAAAGCTGTGGATTCCGTATAGGTTGGAGGAATCCTGACGGACAAAACGGACGCCATCGTGGAAAACGCCTCCGCTTTGAGGTTCCCAAAACAGGGTCGTGCCGTCGGCTTTTTTAACCGTCATCCGGCAGGGCTTTTTGTTGATTTCAACCTGCATTTCGTCCGTCTTTATGGTTATGGGATCGGAAGCCGTATTAATGACGGCAGCACTTGCGTCCCATTTAAGGTCAGGATCGATCATGGGTGTCTGCTCACTGGAAGAAACTCCGTCAGGCTGATAGTTTACCCGCAGAATGTCTTCGTCACAAACCTCCAGCGTCAACTTATCCGAAGGAGAGGAACCGCTGTCCACAGTAAGGACCAGAGTGGTTCCGCTGACCTGTGTGCCAGTTACGTCACCTAAAGCAGATACAGCCGCCCTGGCCGTGACCGGCTGGGAGGCCGGCCACAGAGCGGTAAATAATAAGGCAAATACTAAACTTAATGATAGAAAACGTTTTTTCTGTTTCATGCTGCTCCCCCTTATTTAACCATAATACAGTCCAGATTAATACCGGCAAAATCCCCGTTTTCATAGGAGATCCGGACGGTGTTTCTGCCGCTGTTTAGGTTTATGGGAATGTCTGCAGTATTCCAGGCGTTCCAGCCGGAAGTAGCAGGCAGGGCCAAAGTGCCGGTGTTTATCCCGTTGACCTTTACGGTACGCTGTCCGGCGGTCACTCCGGCAGAGTAACGGACTGACAGGGAAGCAGTGCGTTTTTCTTTTGAATACACCTCAAATTCCACCCAGTCGCCATTGTCCGCAAACTGGTCCACAAAGCCTTCCCCGTAATAACCGCTTTTATCCGTGTTGGTTGATACATGGTTGAGGGAGGCGTGTTCCGCTTCATAAGGGGCTTTGTTTACGCCCTTTAATTCGATTTTTTTAACAGAACCGGAGGTCGTTTTGATATAGGTAAGCTTTTCATTTTGGTTATAGTAGTATCCGCTCTGCGCCTTTATAAAGCCGTCCAGAGTATTCACTTCCTGTAATGCCTGACCGTTTACATTTACTCCGCCGGGTCTGGTTCCAAAAACCTGGGTGGTAATGGGAATCTGGCTGGCCGGCAGATCAACGGTCACAGTACCTGCCGCAAAATTCTCGGCTGCCCGGACGGTCATGGTACTCCGGTCACTGTGGGACAAGGTATAGGTGCTTTCTCCTTCAGGGTAGATACGGAAGGTAAGGTTCTCGTAATTTTCCACATCATTGCCTATGGAACCGCCGATCTCATAGTTTTTGTTTAAGTTAAGGGGCAGGATACTGCCGGACTTAACGTAAACAGGGATAGAGTTCACATCCACATAATAGTCTTTCGTTATGCCGCCCGGGGTCAGGGCATTGTGCCAGAAATCAATCCATTCCCCTTCCGGTAAGTATACGCTTTTTACGGTCTGTCCCTCCTGAACAACAGGAGCCACCAAAAGGCTGCGGCCGAACATATACTGTTCTTCTAAATCATAGGTATTGGAATCCTCAGGATTATCTAAGAACATGGCCCTCATCATAGGCGTTCCAACATAGGCACTGTTTTGCGCCTCACTGAAAATATAGGGCAGTAAGTTCATGCGGGTGTTGATGTATTTGCGGAACATTGGAACAATACTGTTGTCACCGGTGCGGCTCTGAACGTTCCAGGGAGAGCGTTCCTCACTGGGAGAAGGATTGGACTTCTCTGAGTGGAACTGCATAATCGGGGCAAAAGCAGCCATTTGGGTACTGCGCTTATAGAGCTCGGCAGAGGGGAAATTCCCTGTAAACCCGGCCAGATCCCAGCTCCAGAACGGTACCCCTGAAATACCGGCACTTAAACCGGCACTGAGAGCGTCCCGGAAAGCGGAAAAGCTGGAGGTCTGATCTCCTGCCCAAAAGGCTCCGGAGGTCTGAACGCCTGCGGTCCCTGACCGGCTGAAGGTGATTCCTTCCCCTGTTTTTTTCTTCACAAAGTCGTTATAGCCCTTTATGTAGGCGTTAGGGTATGCGTTTCGCATGGAAAGGTCAGTACCTCCGTTATGGAAAGAGGTGTCCTTACGCCAAACCATTTCCCCGCCGTCTGTTTTTACGCCGTCTATCTTAATGTCGTCAAAAAGGTAAGCCCGCTTGTTCATCCACCATTCTACAGCTTCGGGATTGGTGAAATCCAGCAGCAGACTGTTTCCGAACCACCCTGATTCGGGTATGCGGTAGGCCCCGTTATGACCGTCGGAAACTGCATATCCCTTCTGGAGCATATAAGCCTCGTCATTGTCTTTCTGCGCATAGGAGTAAGGCGTGTATTTTAAAACTGGGATCTGCCACAGCACAAGTTTTAAGCCATTTTCATGAAGGGTGTCTGTCATGGCCTTTGGATTGGGCCATTTGGATCCATAGGTGAAATCCGAGCTGCTTAAAGCAGCCGAGCCTGAAACAGGCGTATAGGCAGCTTCATTCCAGATATAAAAGGTGTTTTCGTCGCTCCACTGTTCCAGCACTAAAACCGTAGCAGGAATGTCGTTGTTTTTAGACTGGTTCATGGCTTCCAGCGCTTCTGACTGGGTATCCCATTCATTGGCGGACATCCAAAGTCCGAAGGCCCATTTGGGAAGCTCCTGGGGCATACCGGAAATTGTGTTGTATTTCCCCACCACTTTCGCAGGCGTACTTGCGCTGATCAGGTAGTAATCCAAAAGGGGAGAATCCACATGTTCCGTGTCCGCTTCAAACACATACCGGTCCCCATTGGCAGCTGCCATATCGAACCTGGAATAACAGGTGGTATTTAAGTAAATTCCGTAACCTTTGCTGGTAACGAAAAAGGGAACCGATAAATAGGTCTTACTTCCCTGGTTCTGATACTGGTTGTAAATATAGGTTTCAACCACCTCTCCCCGTTTCTCCGCACCGTTATAATGCTCTCCGAAACCGTAGAAATGCTCGTCGGAAGGAGAGAGATACCCATCCCGGAACTGCCCGATCACGTCTTTTCCGTCGGCCAGCCAGGACATCTCCTTACCCATTCCGCCGTTTGAAGTCAAAACCCTGTTGTGTTCGCAGCTGTACACCTCTAAGGCGTATGGGTTCTTTGTGACGGTGAGCCGCAGCTTGCCGGTTTTTATTTCCACTTTTTCGGCATTTTCCGTTACAGTGTAACCGGATATACCGGAAGCAAATTTCCCGTCTCCCTTTGGTGAAAGCTGGAAACGCACCGTTTCCTCGTCCGTAAAGCTAAGAGCCAGCTTAGGGGAGAAATTTCCCGTATCAGCCGTCACATCAAAAACCACAGTTCCGTTATTATAGGAATTCAAAGACACGGATTTGACTTTTTCCCAGTCAGTCACGTGAAAGGTAAAGGGACCGATGGTTTTGGCGTTTGTGCCGTTTGCGTTCCCATGGACCGTATACTCCACAACGTCCCCTTTTGCAAAGGAGCCTAAATCCGCCTCCCAGTAGGAATTATTCCCGCTGTTATAGGACCAGCCTGCGCCTATGTCCGTCTTTTTTACGCCATTTACAGTGTAGGAAATCCAAACCTTTTGTCCGGATTCCACAGGCCAGGTGGTGCTGTGTATCCGCACAGACTGGCCTGCGACTGGGTTTCTTGGCGAACGCTCAGTAGGTTCTATTTCATAAATATCATTTAATCCATAAGGATCGTGCCACGTTCCTTCCAGCGCAAAGGCTGGTGATACATTAAGCAAAATACAGCATATGCTCAGTAAAATGGCCATAAGCTTCTTTCTCATATTTCCCCTCCATTTATCATAAGTGTTATTTCCTTGTGAAATGGTTTCTCTTTCAGTTAAACTAGTTCAAACGCCAGACCAATAGTTCTCCTGCCCGGCATTCTTTGTACAAACGGCATGGACCCACCGTTTGTTCTCCTGTCCAATAATCGTTCCAATTTCCTTTTGGCAGATACACCTGCCTTCCTGTCACTCCTTCCTCTAAAACCGGTGCCACTAAAAGCCGGGAGCCAAACATATACTCGTCATCCACCGCGCAGGCCTCTTTATCCTCCGGCCAGTCAATCACCAGTGCGGCCATAAGGGGACGGCCCGTATTTGCACTTACCATTGCTTCCTTAAGAATATAAGGCAGCAGCCTCCCCCTTTCTTTCGTAAATTTTCGGCAGATGTCAAGAACCTCTGTCCTGCCTGTTACCTTTGCCATGTTCCATGGGCTTCTGTCGTTGATCTCTTCTTCCGAAGCCGCCAGTAGCTCGGAAAACTGGCCGGAAGCCGGTTCTGAGTGCCACTGCATGACCGGAGCAAAGCAGGCCAGGCAGAAGGATCGCAGATACAATTCGGCGGAAGGCAATTTTCCTGCAAAGCCCGCAAGGTCAAAGCCCCAGAAGGGCAGACCCGACAATCCGGCGTTTAAGCCCGCTGTCACCACATGGCGCAGTTCTTCCCAGGTGGACTGCTGGTCCCCGGCCCAGTGCATGGGCGTTGTCTGGGCGCCCGTGTATCCGGCCCTGGAAAAGAGCATCCTCTCATCTCCTATAAAGTCTGTATAGGCTCTGGTGTAAACCATTGCATAACCATTTTTCATCTGGCTTCCTGTCCGCCCGTCAAAGAAGCGGGCGCCATCGTCATATACAAACTCTCCGCCGTCGGTCTTAAAACCGTCCACTCCCATGTCAAGCAGGTATTGCCGCTTTCCAAACCACCAGTCACAGGCCGCCGGATTGGTAAAATCCGGTATCATGGAACCGCCGAACCAGCGACCTTCTGGAATCAGATAGGGAGAGCCGTCGGCATTGGTGACAGCAAAGCCCTTTTGGACCGCTTCAGCGCAGTCTGCCTCGTGCTCCGGACAAGTGCGCCCTGGCTCCAGTTTTTTTAAAACCGGAACCTGCCAGAGAATCAGGCGGATTCCTTTTTCGTGAAGGTCCCGGATCATCTTTTCCGGATCAGGAAAACGCTCTTTGTCAAAGCGGTAAAAGGTGGCTTCATCACTCCAGGCTTCAATTACCACCACAGAGGGCTTCATCCCCTGCCTGACAGCCTCTTCCACCACTTCTTCCACCACCGCCTGACTATCCCAGCGGTTAGCGGACATCCAAAGGCCAAAGGCCCAGTCCGGCGGCAGCCTGGGCCGCCCCGTAAGTGCAGTAAACTCTTTAAGAACCTCTAAGGGCTTCCCAGTAAATGTCCGCACATCGTATTGGTCCGGAAGGGTAAAGACGATTCCTTCATCGGTTTTTTCCGTAAAAACTGTAAACTTTTCCAGTGTATCCACATAAAGCCCTCCGCCCCCGTCCGTCAAGGCAAAGGGAATGGGCAGATAGGTGGAAGCCCCCTGATTGGTAAAGGTTTCATATACGTGGTTTTCCCGGGCAAGGCCCTCCTGATTCAATGCGTCAAACCGTTCTCCAAATCCGTAAACGGCCTGACCAGCAAGCAAACATTTCATCCTTTCACACCTCCTACCTGTAATCCTGCTGCAAAATACTTCTGTGCCAAAGCATAAACCACCAGAATCGGAAGCATGGAAACCAGGGCCCCCGCCATGAGTAAGTTGTATTCGCTTTTGTACTGCCCGTTTAAGGAGCTTAAAATAATTGGCAGGGTAAACTTTGTCTTTGTGGTCAGCATGACCAGCGGCAATAGATAGTCATTCCATGCGTCCATAAAGCAGATAATCGCCAAAGTCGCCAGGCTGGACTTGCACATGGGGCATATGATCCGTACAAAGACAGTAAAAATTCCCGCGCCGTCAATGGCAGGCGCTTCTATATAGACATTAGGAATCGTCATCATGCGCTGGCGCAGCATAAACACCGCAAACACCTTGAACACGCTTGGCAGTACCAAAGCCCCCAGGCTATCCACCAGCTTCAGTTCTCCCATCAGTAAGTAAAGAGGGATGAACAGTACCTGGGAAGGAATCATCATGGTTGCCAGGTAAACCAGAAAAACGACATTTTTCCCCTTAAAATCCAGTTTTGCAAAGGCAAAGGCAGCCATAGAAGAACTGATAATCGTCACGACTACAGAGCTAGTGGAAACCACAAGGGAATTAAACATGGAAACGGTCATTCCCTCTTTGCTGAATAAATCCGAGAAATTCTTAAAGGTTGGATTTTTTGGTATCCACTGTATGGGCAGGGCCATGATTGCGCCGTAGTCCTTAAAAGAAGTAGACAGCATCCAGAAAAACGGAAGCAAGGTCACCACCGATAGCAGGACAGCCGTCAAATGGTATAAAACTCCAGATACCGCTTTACGACTCATAATACACCCACTTTCTTTGCAGCACGTTCTGCAGTGCGGTAAAGGCAAAAATAATGACAAACAACACCCATGACCATGCCGCTGCATAGCCCATACGGCCAAACTTAAAGGCGTATTTGTAAATCCGCTCCACCATAACCATGGTGGCCCCGTTAGGTCCTGCGTCGCCGTTCTTGGTCATGACCATGATCTGCGGGAAAAGCTGAAAGGCATTGATCAGGGACAGCATGATGACGTAGAACAAAATCGGTGACAGCAGGGGCAGGGTAATACTTTTAAACTTCTGAAAATATCCCGCCCCGTCAATGTCAGCGGCCTCGTAGTACTCGGGATTTATGGCCAAAAGGCCGCTAAGGAGTATCATTCCGTAAAATCCCATGTCCTTCCACACGCTGGCCAGGACGATGGAAGGCATTGCCCATGCCTCGCTTTGGAGCCATAATGGCCCCTTAATCCCCAGGCCTGCCAAGGCATTGTTGATCGGCCCGTACTCCGGACTTAACATCCATTTCCAGATCAGGGCTCCCGCCACCCAGCTGGTCAGAACCGGTATGTAGTAAAGCATCCGGTAAACGGGGGCCATGCGGCTCTTTCGCTGAATGATCAGGGCAACCATTAAGGAAAACAGCAGGACCAGCGGAAGGTACAGCAGAATGAAATAGGCGTTATGCCCCAAAACCGCCCAGAATTCAGAGTCTTTGACAAGCCGGGAGTAATTGGAAAACCCCACGAACTTGTCGCCGACAAATTGGAAAAAACCGTGGAACAGCCTTACCCTGCTCATCCCCGACCAATCGGTGAGACTAAGCAGCAACGAGGCAAAAATCGGAATCAGATTAAACAGCACAAGTCCGGCCATACTTGGCAAAAGAAAGAAAAAGGCCTTTACCCCCTGTTTTTTATACATAGCAGTTCCCTCCTGTCAGGCATGATAAACGTCAGTCTAATTTGATCTTCTGTTCCAGTTCCGCCTGACACTCATCCAGTGCGTCTTTAGCGGTAACGTTCCCGGAAATGGAGTTGTTTAAGTGCTTTGTGATGATTTCCTGCATTTCAGACTGCTGTTTTACCACCGGCGGTGTTACCAGATAATCCAGGGATTTAAACACAGCTTCCCGGTTCTCCGGCGGAGTGACCTCTAAATAGGAATCCAGTACGTCCGAATAGGTAACAGGCGGAAGCTCCCAGCTTGCATCCACGCGGATTTGTGCGGCTTCCTTGCTTCCTGCCAGGAAAGCGGCCAAAGCGGCAGCGGCTTCAGGATTGGCGGTTTCTTTG
Source organism: Hungatella sp. (assembly GCA_031270005.1). Taxonomy (GTDB): domain Bacteria; phylum Bacillota; class Clostridia; order Lachnospirales; family Lachnospiraceae; genus Lacrimispora. The sequence continues at coordinate 19,506 of JAISYJ010000054.1, forward strand.
TTTACCACGTAAGCATTTGAGAAAAAGTGAGTGGCTTTTGTGGTATTACCCGGCTCAAGCGCTACGTCCCAGGCAAAATTGCAGTTATCTGTAAAGTCACTGAAAGCCCAGATTCCGGTTACAATCATGCCAAGACGTCCGGTCTTAAACAAATCCCAATCGCCCATGCCGCCCATTTGTGCGTCTGAGGGCATAACATTGCTGTCCTTCACCCAACCGGACATAATTTCCAGCGTTTCCACATTCTGCGGTAAATTGACCGTGAATTTCTTTCCATCCTCGCTTAATAAGCTTCCGTCGTTCTGCTTCACCCCTTTGTAAAATTCATGGAAGCTTACGGGACGGTACAAACCATAGGTGTCCTGGGAAAGGGCGCGGATTTTCTTTGCAGCCTCTAACATTTCCGTCCAGGTCCAGTCGTCGGTAGGATATTCTGCTCCTGCCTTGTCAAATAAATCCTTGTTGTATATAAGCACCACGTTGGAGAAGGAATTCGGAATTCCAAATTGTTTTCCCTCGTACTGGAAGGCTTTCAAAGCCGTCTGATTAAAGCCTGAAGCCTCCCCCATTAAACCACCCACATCCAGAAGTACATCTTCCGACGCATAGGCCACGAAATTCTCAAAATTCAGTTCAAATACATCCGCCGCACTGCCGCCGACGATTTTGGACTGCAGCTGAGTGAAATAGTCGTCATAGCCAAAGCTTTGCAGTTCCACCTTGATGTCCGGATACTGCTCGTTGAATTTCGCAATCATCTTTTTCAGTGCTTCCTCAGACGCGCCACTGCCGGAAAACTGATCCAGCCGGATTGTAACTTCTTCTCCGGCTGCGGGTTTTTCTGCAGTTTTGGAACTGCATCCGGAGAGTAAAACTGCTGCACATGCCATTGCACTTACGGCCCATTTATATCTTTTTGCTAACTTCATCATAATAAACTGTCTCCTTAATAGAAAGAATGGATGTTGCTTTGTTTTCGTAAAAGGATCAGCGCACTGATCCCCTTTCTACCAAAGTTAATGGAAATACCTTGTTTTGTAGTGTGTGGTTCTCATTTATCAGGAGTTTCACCGCTTCCATCCCCTTTGCCGCCACATCCTGATGTATGGTGGTAAGAGGCGGATCACAGGTTCTGGAAAGCAGTGAATCGTCAAAACCTATAACAGAAATATCCTTTGGAATCCTTACGCCCCTCCCGCGCAGTCCCATACATAAGCCCACCGCCAGAATGTCTGCACAAACAAACACTCCGTCAGGCCGCTCAGCCAGCCCCGCCAGATATTCCCCCATTTTACAGCCGTATTCAAAGGACACCTCTCCCGACAATAGCAGGGATTCCTCTGTACTCAGTCCGTACTCTCCCAGGGCCTTTTCATATCCTTTATAACGCAGGAAATTCACGCCCCTGTCTTTGACATGCCCGGTCACGTGGGCAATTCTTCTAAGCCCTTTTTCAAGCAGATACTTGGTAGCCATGTACCCGCCCTGCATATCGTCCACGCTGACCCTGTGAAAGCCGGAAGCTTCGCAGTAACTGTCCACCAGTACCACAGGGATGTTTAAGTTTTTTAACTGACGGCATTCCTCGTCATCATTCATTCCCACCACGATCACGCCGTCCAGTCCCCGGGTCCTGGCTACTTCCGCGTAAGTCTGGCCGGAATCAGCTCCGGAAATCATAATGTGATAACCGCTTTTGCGGGCCGTATACTCCGCCGCCGACATGAAATCACCGTAAAAGGGATTGGAAAACATTAATTCTTTTCCTGATTCCGTCTGAGGAATC
>JAISYJ010000099.1:0-29716 GCA_031270005.1 Hungatella sp.
AAGCATTTCATGCCTTTGGCGGTGATGATTATGATATGACCTGTTCGGACGCGTTTCTGGTTTATGTGGAGTTGTTCGGATACCGGACGGTGAAGGACCGGATCGAGGGGCAGATAAAAAAAGACCTTGTAAGAATAAAGGATGAACTCCTTCTGGCTTCCAGAGGAAATAAGATCGCTTTGGTTGAACAGCCGGAAGAGATAGCGGAAACATCGGATAGCCCCCTTAGGCTCATCAACTGGCTGCGCCCGTTCCAGGCCATTGAACCGCAGATGTTAAAAATTGCATTTATCCATGCGAAGACAGCGGAAAATTCAAGCTGGGCTTACGGGCATGAGCTGGGCAGGATGTATCTGGAGCAGGCGTTTAACGGCGACATTCAAACGGTTGCATTTTTTAATGCAGATACTGAGCCGGAGATTGCCAGTGCCATTGATCTGGCAATTGCGGCCAGGTGCAATGTCATATTTACTACGAACTCCCAGATGATAAATCTAAGCGTGAAAACTGCAATCGATCATCCGGAGGTAAAGGTTTTCAACTGTTCCGTTAATATGTCTTATTCTTCTATCTGTACTTATTATGGGAGAATGTATGAATCGAAATTCCTTATGGGAGCTTTGGCAGCTTCCATGTCCCGGAATGAGAAGATCGGATATATCGCTGATTATCCCATCTACGGCACCATTGCCAACATCAATGCATTTGCTCTGGGAGCCAGGATGATCAATCCATATGCCAAGGTGTACTTAGAATGGTCAAAGGTGAAGAACAGGGATGCACATGCAGAGCTGGAAAAAGAGAAAGTTACCTTTATCTCAGGGGATGATATGATAACTCCACAGACGCCTACCAGAGAATACGGACTTTACCAGAAAAATCCCGATGGAAGCCTTAAGAATCTGGCGAGCCCGATCTGGCACTGGGGGAAGTTTTACGAAAAAATTGTCAATATTATATGCCATGGAGATTCCGACAGGAAAGAAATGAAGGGGAAACAGGCCATCAATTACTGGTGGGGGATGTCGGCAGATGTGATCGATGTCATCTGCTCTCACAATCTGCCTCACGGAACAAGCCGGCTGATTACATTTTTAAGGAATTCTATACGGGCTGGAAGCTTTCAGCCTTTTGAAGGAACTATTTATTCTCAGGACGGACAAATCCAGTGCGGGGAAAACGAAAGTCTTACTCCGGAGGAAATAACCACCATGAACTGGCTGACAGAAAATGTGGTGGGACAGATTCCGGCATTTGATGAGCTTACGGAAGAGGCTCGGTCTCTGGTACGTCTCCAGGGACAGACAATATACGAGAACACGGATATGGAGGAATAGCGTGAAGATCCTGGTACTGTCTGACCATGAGTCAAAATCACTTTATGAATATTATTCACCGGAAAAATTAAAGGACATTGATTTAATTATTTCCTGCGGAGATTTAAGAGCGAATTACCTTACATTTTTTGCAACATTTTCCCATGCCCCGGTCTTTTATGTCCGGGGAAATCACGATGGCAGGTATGAGGACAGCCCGCCAGAGGGCTGCACCTGCATTGAAGATGATATTATAACCTACCAGGGAATCCGGATTATGGGTCTGGGCGGTTCCATGCAGTACATTCCAGGCTCGCCGAACCAGTACACAGAACGGGGGATGGAGCGGAGAATCAAAAAAATGTGGTGGAAGCTTAAAAAGAACAAAGGCTTTGATATTCTTGTCACCCACGCTCCGGCATTTCAGCTAAACGACCTGCCGGACCTGCCTCATCAGGGGTTTTCCTGTTTTAAGGAACTGATGGACAAGTATTGTCCCAAGTATTTTCTTCATGGACATGTCCATGCCAATTATGGAAAGAGTTTTAAGAGAGAGGACCAGTATGGCGGCACAAAGGTTGTAAACGCCTATGAATATTATATTATTGATTATCCGGAAAACCCGTAATAGGCTGGACCTGAAGTCATTGCATTTTAGGGTATGGGGATATGGAATCCCCCAGGCCAAGCCAGGAAAAGAAAGTGCAAATATATATAGAGAATAGTAGGAATGGAAAAAGAGGGCTGCGTATGAAAAGACGCAGCCTTTTGTGTAATCTGTATTTTAGGTATAACTTCAAATTATAGTACACATTCCTATTATTTAGTTGACAAAAAGATGCTGGATTGCTATCATTTAAGTTATTATACAAAAAGGCGGGGATATGGATGGAAAGAATCGTATTATCATTGTTGGTTGATAACACCTCCGGTGTATTAAGCCGTGTGGCCGGACTGTTCAGCCGCCGTGGCTATAACATTGAAAGCCTTACGGTGGGTGTGACTGCGGATGAGAGATATTCCAGAATGACAGTGGTGTCCACAGGCGATCAGGAGATATTGGACCAGATTGAAAAACAGCTTAGAAAGCTGGAAGACGTAAGGGATATCAAGGAATTAAAGCCAGGTCATTCTGTTTACAGGGAACTTATTCTGGTCAAGGTACATGCCAATGCCAGTGAGCGTCAGGCGATCTGTGCCATAGCCGATATTTTCAGAGCCACCATTGTGGATGTTGGAAGGGATTCCGTAACCGTCATGCTGACAGGAGATCAGTCCAAGCTTGATGCAGTTCTTAACCTGCTTGAAGATTACGAGATTTTAGAGCTTGCGAGAACCGGCCTCACAGGGCTTTCCAGAGGCTCCGACGACATTCGCTATCTGCCTTAGGCAGTCTGGAATTGTAAGCTAGAGGTATTGTGGGAGGCGGACAGTGAGCCGTCAGCATGGTTCCTTTAACAAAATATATCAAGAGTCAGTATATGAGGAGGAAATAAAAGATGGCAAAGATTTACTATCAGGAAGATTGCAATTTATCCTTATTGGAGGGTAAGACCATTGCAGTGATTGGATACGGCAGCCAGGGCCATGCCCATGCGCTTAATTTAAAGGAGTCCGGATGCGATGTCATTGTAGGGCTTTATGAGGGAAGCAGTTCCTGGGCAAAGGCAGAGGCACAGGGATTAACCGTTTATACAGCTGCAGAAGCTGCAAAAAAAGCCGACATCATTATGATCTTAATCAACGATGAGAAGCAGGCTGCTATGTACAAGGAATCTGTAGAGCCTAATTTAAAGGATGGGGACATGCTGATGTTTGCCCATGGCTTTGCCGTTCATTTTGGACAGATCGTTCCTCCGAAGAATGTTGATGTTACCATGATCGCACCAAAGGCTCCCGGCCATACCGTAAGAAATGAATATCTGGTGGGCAGAGGAACTCCCTGTCTCATTGCTGTTCATCAGGATTACACAGGCAAGGCAAAGGACAAGGCACTTGCTTATGCATTGGCTCTGGGCGGCGCAAGAGCTGGCGTACTGGAAACAACCTTTAAAGATGAAACAGAAACAGACCTTTTTGGTGAGCAGGCCGTATTGTGCGGTGGTGTATGCGCACTGATGAAGGCTGGCTTTGAAACTTTGGTAGAAGCAGGATATGCTCCGGAGAATGCTTATTTTGAATGTATCCATGAGATGAAGCTGATCGTGGACCTGATTTTTGAAAGCGGCTTTGCAGGCATGAGATATTCTGTTTCCAATACTGCCGAATACGGTGATTACATCACAGGACCAAAGATCATTACCGATGAGACCAAGAAGGCAATGAAACAGGTTCTTGCAGATATTCAGAATGGAACCTTTGCAAAAGACTGGCTCTTAGAGAACCAGGTTGGATGTGCTCACTTTAATGCTGTTAGAAAGAAAGAAGCTTCCCACCAGTTAGAAAAGGTAGGCAGCGAACTCCGCAAGCTTTACAGCTGGAACGATGGCGGAAAGCTGATTGATAACTAAAATTTATATCTGCAGGCAGCGGCCTGTTAGTAGAAAAGCCTGGAAAAAGCAAATCTTTTTCTAGGCTTTTTGATTGTAGAAATTTTTAAGTATGGATCCCTGCCCCTCGCATGGCATCAAAAAAGTTCTCCATAGCAGTGGATAACCCGCTGGGATTATAAGCGAACCCAACGGTTCTTTTCCTTATGGCCGATTCCATGGGAATCTGGATCAAATCTCCCCGGTCCAGCTCTTCCTGGACAAATTCCTTGATCACACATCCGATTCCCAGTCCAATTTTAGCAAATTCAATCAGCAGATCCATGGTGGTGACTTCCAAAAGCTGATTTGGCACAATCTGATTTTCATTCAGATATTCGTCAATGTACTTTCTGGTCATATTGTTCTTATCCAAAAGAAGAATATTTCCTGTCTGGAAAAGGTCTGCATCCGGCCCTTCCCTCAAATACAGGTTATCCAGATAAGACTTTGTAGCCACAAAAACATCATGGATGTCCATAACCGGCTGAAACAAAAGGGGGCGTCGGTTGGCCGGTTCTGCAATCAGTCCCAAATCAATCCGCTGTTGTTCCAGCATGGTGATCGTATGGGAAGTGGACTGGCTTTCAATAGAAATCTTAATATGAGGATACTTCTCAATGAATCCCTTTAAATAAGGAAGAAGTAAATACTTGCAAAGAGTATTGCTGACACCGATTTTTAAGTGTCCGATATTAAAATCCTTCACCCGCTTCAGTTCCAGTTCCCCGCGGTTTAATTCTTCAAAGGCTGCTTTTGTATGATTATATAGAAGCTTTCCTTCTTCCGTAAGCTGGACACCTCTGGAATTTCTCGTAAATAAGGCCACGTCCAGGCTGTCTTCCAGCTTGCTGATGGATTTGCTGATGGCAGGCTGGCTGATGTAAAGCTCTTTGGCAGCCTTTGAGATATTTCCGGCTTTGGCAACTTCATAAAATATCTTATAATGGGAAAGGTTATGATCCATGTTAAGGTCTCCTCTCATTTTTCTTCCTATCTTATAACTAGCTATTATATTAAATATTCATATTATGTATTTCTATTATATCAATAAGTATGTTAGAATGTAAAGCAAGAAAAAGATGTTACAGTTTGGTCAGGAAACATGTTCTTTCCGCCAGATGGTGTATGGCATGGCTGAACTTTAATAGTGATAAATTAACAGGAGGACGCAGTCGATGGGAATGACGATGACCCAGAAAATATTGGCAGCCCATGCAGGGCTTTCCCAGGTAAAGGCAGGACAGCTGATTGAAGCGGAGCTGGATCTGGTATTGGGAAATGATATTACATCTCCGGTTGCCATTAAGGAAATGGAGAAGTTTCATAAGGAAACCATCTTTCATAAAGATAAGATTGCCCTGGTTATGGACCATTTTATTCCTAATAAGGATATTAAATCCGCAGAAAATTGTAAATGCTGCCGTGATTTCGCCGGCAAACACGAAATTACCAATTATTTCGACGTAGGGCAGATGGGAATCGAACATGCCCTTCTTCCGGAAAAGGGGTTGGTGGTTGCGGGAGATGCAGTCATTGGAGCGGATTCCCATACATGCACCTATGGAGCATTGGGAGCTTTTTCCACCGGTGTGGGCAGTACGGATATGGCGGTAGGCATGGTAACTGGAAAAGCCTGGTTCAAAGTGCCGACCGCAATAAAGTTTGAACTTGTGGGGAAACCCTCCAAATGGGTCAGCGGCAAGGATGTTATTTTACATATCATAGGCATGATCGGCGTGGACGGCGCCTTATATAAGTCTATGGAATTTTCAGGAGATGGCATCAGGAATTTATCAATGGATGACCGTTTTACCATCTGCAACATGGCCATTGAAGCCGGAGGAAAGAACGGCATTTTCCCGGTGGATGACTTATGTATTCAATACGTAAAAGACCACGGGGAGCGTGATTACAAAATTTATGAGGCAGATGAGGATGCCGAATATGAAGCAGTTTATACCATTGACTTATCCAAATTAGAGCCAACAGTTTCCTTTCCCCACCTTCCTGAAAATACCAGGACCATGGGCTCCTTTGGGGAGATTAAGATCGATCAGTCTGTGATCGGCTCCTGTACCAATGGCAGGCTTGACGATATGAGAATCGCAGCCGCTGTTATGAAAGGACATAAAGTGGCAAAAAATGTGCGCTGCATCGTAATTCCTGCCACTCAGGAAATCTATTTGCAGTCCATGAAAGAAGGCCTTTTAGAAATCTTTATTGAAGCCGGAGCTGTGGTAAGCACCCCGACCTGCGGTCCCTGTCTTGGCGGCTATATGGGAATCCTGGCGGCAGGAGAGCGCTGTATCTCCACTACCAACCGTAATTTTGTGGGGCGGATGGGCCATGTGGATTCAGAGGTGTATCTGGCCAGTCCTGCGGTGGCGGCTGCAAGCGCGGTTACCGGCCATATATCTGCGCCGGGCGAACTGGGATTATAGGAGGTTATAAAATATGAAGGCATGTGGATCTGTTTTTAAATACGGAGATAATGTGGATACGGATGTTATCATTCCTGCCAGATATTTGAATATCACAGATGGGAATGAGCTGGCAAAGCACTGCATGGAAGATATTGACAAGGATTTTGTAACCAATGTAAAAAAAGGGGACATTATTGTCGCAAATAAGAATTTTGGATGCGGTTCTTCCAGAGAGCATGCCCCTCTGGTAATCAAGTGTGCCGGAATAAGCTGTGTCATTGCCGAGACCTTTGCCAGGATTTTCTACCGGAATGCAATTAATATCGGCCTTCCTATTATAGAGTGTCCGGAAGCTGCCAGAGCCATTCAGGCAGGAGATGAGGTTACAGTAGATTTTGACAGCGGTATCATCACCAACAAGACCACCGGAGAATCCTTTGAGGGGCAGGCATTTCCACCCTTTATGCAGGAGATCATTTCAGCAGGTGGGTTGTTTCCCTATATTAATAAGAAGAAATAGATGGTTTCCATGGAAAATCGGTCCGTAATTGCCAGGAATTGTATCCGGCAGTTACGGACTTTTTTTACGGGATGACAGCGAGCTAAGGTCAAGCTTCCTTGACTTTGGCGGCTGCTCGCGGGTCAATACCCTGAAACTTGCTGTGGAGTATTGACTTCCTGACATTGCAAATAATGGAAATGCGTATTATAATAAGAAAAAATTTAAGGAGTTGATTTGTATGGTAAAGACAAATGCAATGCGAATGCTTGACAAGGCAAAGATTTTATATACCACAAGAGAATACGAAGTGGACGAGCAGGATCTGTCCGGCAGCCACGCAGCGGATATGATGGGGGCGGATCATGGGAGCGTATTTAAAACTCTTGTATTAAAAGGAGAGAAAATAGGATATCTGGTCTGCTGCATTCCGGTTGACGGGGAACTGGATTTAAAAAAAGCGGCGAAAGCTGCCGGAGATAAGAAGGTGGAGATGATTCCGATGAAAGATTTGCAGGGAGTCACCGGATATATTCGGGGAGGCTGTTCTCCTATCGGCATGAAAAAACAATTTCCTGCCTTTGTCGAAGAATCAGCCCGTTCCTACGGGGAAATTGTCGTCAGCGGAGGCCTAAGAGGGCAGCAAATCGTCATTTCTCCCCAGACCCTCGTTGATTTTATAAAGGGCAAATTTGCTTCACTAATACAGGATTAGTTTACATAAAACAAAGAAAGACAGGGACAAGTCTAACTGGTGATGTTGAATAATTAACATAAATGTAACACTATTGTAAAATGTTACTATAATAGTAGCATAAAAAATGAGGGTGAAAGCACAAATATATAGTGCATAATGTATAAAACAAAAAAGGAGTTGAAAAAATAGAAATTAAAATATCACAAAAATGTTAAATAGGCATTGACTTTTTTAGCAGGCTTCTTCTATAATTACGGACGTCACCAGGAAACGGCTGTGAAATGTAACCAGCCCAGGCAAGTGATATATGAGAAAGAGGTGTATATATGCTTACACTACGCTCTATCCTTCAGCAGATTTGTCAATTCTTCAGAGGGATGGCCTTTAAGGTCACAAAGCGGATGTATCGTTCTTCCGCAGTTTTTATGGCGGGTGCGGCAATTATTACTGTTGTGGCGTTTACCTCAACGGGATTTGGAAGCGGCGGCAGGAATGCTTTAACGGCATTTGCAGAAACGCCGGAACCGGAAGACTCTCCGGATAATGAAGAAGTGAAAGAAGAAACCCTTAACCAGGAAAAAGCTCAAATAAAACTTACGGAAGCCAGAATGCAGGCACAGCAGCTTGCCGGTAATTTTCTGGAAAAAGAGGTAATCCAAAAGCAGGCGCTGCAAGAAGAATCCAGGGCAGAGATAGAACGGATCAATGCCAGGATCGCTTTGGAAGAAGAGGCAAAACGGCAGGCAGAGGAAGCTGCTAAAAAAGCGGAAGAAGCAAGAAAGGCGGCTGAAGCGGCAGCCATAAAGGCAGAGAAAGAAAGGGCCCTTCATGCCACATCGGTGTCTACGGACGATTATCAGGTCTTACTGCGGATCGTGCAGGCGGAAGCCGGAGTATGCGACGACAAGGGAAAGATCCTTGTGGCCAATGTGATTTTAAACCGCGTAAAGAACGGGGAATTTCCCGACACGGTGAAAGGAGTCGTCTACGAACCCTCCCAATTTTCACCGGTATCAAACGGCAGTATTAATTCCGTAAAAGTGACAGATGATACGAAACAGTGTGTTGATCGTGCCCTGGCGGGAGAGGATTATTCCAACGGAGCCCTGTATTTTATGAATCGGGGAGGCTCCAGGAGAGGGGCTATAAGCTGGTTTGATTCCCATCTGACCTATTTGTTCCAGCACGGCAACCATGAATTTTTTAAATAAAAACATTGTAGAATATTCTGCTTTAGGTGTATACTATATGTGCATGGCAGGTACCCTTTGGATCTGCGGCCAAACTATACGATACATAAAAGGAGAGTATGATTATGATTTTTGACTCAGCAAAAAACCTTGATTTTTACAGAAACCTTGGAGTGGATGGAAGATACGAAAAGGCAGTTGATTTTCTTAAAAATACAGATTTAGAGAGCCTGGTGCCAGGCAAATATGAAATTGACGGTAAGAATGTTTTCGCTAATGTAACAGAGTACACAACGGTTCCCTGGGAGGAAGCCAAGTACGAAGCTCACCATAATTATACAGATATTCAATATATGATATCCGGTTCAGAAACCATGACATATGCAAGGATCGATGAACTGGCAGAAAAGGTACCTTATAACGAAGAAAAAGATGTTGTATTTTACGACAATGAAAATCCAGGCTTAAAGGTAGTTGTAAAGGCTGGAGAATATATGATTTTCAATCCCTGGGATGGTCATAAGCCAAAGGCAGCTGTAAGTGAACCGGCTATGATTAAAAAGGTGATTGTTAAAATCAAAGAAAACTGATTAGAAAACGGGAACCAATCCTTTGCGCAAAGGACCAGTTCCCGTTTTTATTTTATGGGTTCCAGCCATCAGAACCGGACAAGACTGCTTCTTTTGTGAATTTTTCAAGATCAGCCTCTGTCAGCCGGTGAATCCAGTCCGGCCGTTTTTCCATTACGGCACCAGGACCGTAACTGCCGTATTCCCCATAGAAGGCATGTTTATGGGCAGCTTCCTTGTTCCAGTCATGCCAGCCTTCCTTGCAGATATGATCATCCATAAAGCAGTTTAAAAGCACGGTTTTCCCATATTCCCTCCAGGGACGTCCCAGATAAGCGTTGTCGGCGGGACAATTGCCTTCAAAGCGGCAGTTTGCCATGACGTAGCCATATTCCTGATCTTTTGGAGTGGAAGCAGCAGTCACATAGCTGCTGATCTCCATTCCTGTGTACTTGGAAAAAAAGGTACAGCCTTCAAAATAAGCGGTGGCACTGCCGAAAATAAAGTCAATATCCCCTTCGAGGTAACAGTTTTTATAATAGTGCCGGCCATTGATCCGGGGGGAATGCTGCTTTGGTCCGATAAAACCATTCGGTTCGATTTCTTTTGGAGGAAGAGGACCAGTAAAAAGAGTGTCCTGGTTTCCCAGGAACCGGCAGTTTTCAAAGTGCAAACGGTCCCCATCGGCATAGAGGGCCAGAGCCTGTCCAACGGCGGTGCCGGTTCCCGCGCTGTTTTCAAATGTAAGGTTCCTGGCCGTAAAATCATGGGTATCGATCAGGCAGGAATAGGTGCGGAAGGTGCCCCGTTTCATTCCATCCTCCATGGTCATGCGGGCATAAAGGCCGCAGGAGAGAATGGTGCTTTCCGCATCTTCCCCAACAAAGGTTACGTGAGGAACCCTTACGGTAATCTGTTCTTCATAAAAGCCCTTGTGAATATAGAGGAGGTGCTCCCCGGTATGATCGGCTGGAAGAGAGCGGAGCGCTTCTCCAATGCTTTTAAAATCTCCAGTGCCATCTTTAGAAATATGAATCATAATTATCCTCTCTTTTGATTATTGTACACAAAATGCATATTTATATATTAAATATATCCATTTTATATGAAAATTGCAATCAAAATCATTGACTTTTTCTTAACAAAGTGAGATAATAGTCACAAATTTGGATTTTATAAAAGGAGGATTATTCTATGTCAACAAAAGCATATTATCCAATCAATGAAATTGGAAAAGGCCAACCAGGTTTTGCAACTACGCGTTCGATCATTGAAGCTCCGTTTTATGGAAACAACGTAATTAAAATCAATACTCTTAGAGAGGCATATGATCTGGCGAAGAATTCACCAGGAACCGTTGTAACGGACATGCCTGTATACAGAGGAGAGGAATTTGGCCTTGATAAGGATGCCAAGGTTCTCTTATTTAATGATGGTGCGATTACCGGACGCTATGCGACTGCAAGAAGAATCGCAGGAGAACCCGGTGTAAATTGCGGTGCTCTTGACAAGGTTGTTATGGACGCAGTTTATGAAACCCGCTGGAAAACAATGTATCATGCACAGGTTTTTGTAGGTCTTGATCCTGAATTCATGGTGAAAGCACACCTCCTTATTCCGGAAGGTGAAGAAAATATCCTGTATAACTGGATGTTAAACTTCCAGTATATGTCTGATGAATATGCGAAAATGTATAAGACTTCCAAGCCGGTCGGTGATGGAAAAGAAGCTGATATCTTTATCTTCTCTGATCCTCAGTGGAACGGTTCTGACCGTCCCGGAGTCGATCTCTCCTGTTTAAGTGATCCAAAGTGTTTATGCTACTTTAATACGGACCAGAACTGTGCTGCAATCCTGGGTATGAGATACTTCGGTGAGCACAAAAAAGGCACCCTTACTATGGCCTGGGCTCTTGCAAACCGCAATGGATATGCTTCCTGCCACGGCGGACAGAAAGAATATAACCTGACTGATGGTTCAAAATATGTTGCATCCGTATTTGGTTTATCCGGCTCAGGAAAATCCACCATCACCCATGCAAAGCATGGCGGAAAATATGGTGTTACGGTTCTCCATGACGATGCATTCATCATCAATACCGACACCTGCTCATCTGTAGCATTGGAACCCACATACTTTGATAAAACACAGGATTATCCGACCGGCTGTGAAGATAACAAATATCTTTTAACTGCCCAGAACTGCTCCTGTACCTTAGATGAAGACGGAAAGATCCAGCTGGTAACAGAGGATATCAGAAACGGCAACGGACGTGCCATCAAATCAAAACTGTGGTCTCCTAACCGTGTGGATAAGATCAATGCTCCGGTCAATGCTATTTTCTGGATTATGAAGGATCCTACGATTCCGCCGGTAGTAAAATTAAAAGGCGCTTCCCTGGCATCTGTTATGGGCGCAACTCTTGCGACAAAGAGATCAACAGCGGAAAGACTGGCACCGGGAGTTGATCCCAATGCCCTGGTGGTTGTACCTTATGCAAACCCATTCAGAACCTATCCTCTTGCCAATGACTATGAGAAATTTAAAAAACTGGTAGAAGAGAAGAATGTAGATTGCTATATTATTAACACTGGTGATTTCATGGGTAAGAAGGTTCAGCCAAAGGATACCTTAGGCATCCTGGAAGCCATTGTGGATAAGACCGCCCAGTTCAAGCAGTGGGGACCATTCTCTGATATCGAAATCCTTGAGTGGGAAGGATTTGTTCCGGACCTTAATGATACCGCTTATGTAGAACAGTTAAAGGCACGTATGGCAGACCGGGTGAAATTCGTTGCAAATACAGCTACTGTTAAGGAAGGCTATGACAAGCTTCCGGATGATGCCCTGGCAGCACTTGAGAAAATTGTTGAGGAATTAAAGTAAAATTTCATAGAGACGAAAAAGGAACTCCCTTTTTCGTCTCTGTTTTTCTTAATTACACTGAAAGAGGAGGCGCCATGAATAAAGAATATTTGTTGTTTGATTTAGATGGAACCCTTACGGATCCCAAAGAGGGCATCACCAAGTCTGTCCAGTACAGCCTCCGGCATTTTGGTATTGAGGTGGAGAATTTAGATGAGCTTTGCTGCTTTATCGGGCCTCCTTTAAAGGACAGCTATATGGAGTATTACGGCTTCAGTGAGGAACAGGCAAGAAAAGCCATTGATATTTACCGGGAATATTTTTCAGAAAAAGGATTGTATGAAAATAAGGCCTATGAAGGGGTTTTGGATGTACTGAAGTCTCTCCTTAAGGCAGGGAAAAAGCTTTATGTGGCCTCCTCAAAGCCGGAAGTGTTTGTCAGGAAGATCTTAAAACATTTTGGGCTGGATTCCTGTTTTTTATTTATGGGAGGCGCTGACATGGAAGAAATCAGGGTAAAAAAAGCCGATGTGATCCGTTATGTTTTAACGGAATGCGGAATTACCGATTTGGACAAGACGGTGATGATCGGAGACAGGAAGCATGATATTTTGGGGGCAAAAGAAACCGGAATTGCCTCTGTAGGGGTGTTGTACGGTTATGGAGACAGGCAGGAGCTTACGGAAGCCGGAGCGGATGTTCTGGCAGAAACAATTTTTGATTTGCAGAATCTTTTATAGTATGCTATACTGAGTCTCTAACGCTGGAAAAGGGTGATTCTCTCTTTTGCCGGTCCGGAAGAAAAGCCGGGATACATTACGATGATCAGGAGGAATACAAGAGATGAAAAAGGTGGAGATCGGATTCTGGGGAGTTGAATCTATCCTGGAATTTGTCTCGATTGCGGGAGCATGTAAGGAAAAAATAAATTTGGCCTGCGGAGAAAGAACGGTAAACGCAAAATCGTTGCTTTCTGTCCTGTCTTTGGCCACTGCAGATGGAGTGGAATTGATCATTCATGAAGAATCCTGCGATTCTCTTTTAAGAATCCTGGAACTGTATGTTGAGCATGGAAGACTGCTTGGCAGCAAACATATTGCTGTCTGATCCAATGGATTAAAATTAAAACTGACAGGAAAAGGAACTTGAAAAACAAATCAAAGTAGTGTATACTAAGACCATAGAAAACATGAGAAAGTAAGTAATTCCTGAGATGTACGACACTCTTACCTTTTTTGAACCTACATTATGACACATGGGATTCCAATATTTTCAGGTGGATGTCAGGCCTCCGTTTGCAGTGGAAGGCAGAAACCTGAGTGAGGTTGCCCACCTAGCTCGGCTAGGCGTCAATAAGTAAGAACCGGCATTTTGGGGTTACTAAAGAAAAAAGCAGCGAGAAATCGCTGCTTTAATTTTATGTAAAAGTATGGTAGAGTATAATGGACAGTAATCAAACTTAATAACTTAGGAGAATTTCGATGAAAGAGACAAAATTTCGGAACTATATCTGCTGGGGAGTCACAGCGCTTTCCGTTATTGCCTTGAGCATAGCCTTTGCTTTCTTCCTTTCCAGATTCCAGGCTGTGAAAGGTATGACAAAATTGGTCGTGGGTATTCTGATGCCTGTCATTTACGGAGCAGTGCTTGCATATCTTTTACTGCCGGTATATAACAAGTCCAGGGACATGACTAAGCGCCTGCTTTCTTCCATGTGGAAAAACAGGAAAGGGGTGAAGTCCGTATCCGGACTTATGGGAACCTTGGTCAGCCTCATTTTTCTGTTTGTAATTGTAGTCGGACTTTTCTGGATGATCATTCCTGAGATTTATACCAGCATTATGGGGCTCCAGGAGACATTGGGCGAGAACATGAACGATTTAGCCCTGTGGCTTCAGAAGATGTTAGAGGATAATCCTTCTGTGGAACGGGCGGTCATTCCTATCTATGACCAGCTGACAAGCCATCTGCAAAACTGGCTGACCTCTGACCTGGTCCCCAACATGTCCACGTTAATCGGCAGCCTTTCCAGCGGACTGTTAAGCGTGGTGCTGGTTCTTAAGAACATTCTGATCGGCGTTATCGTAATGGTCTATCTTCTGAACATAAAGGGAACCCTTTCGGCCCAGGGCAAGAAGATCATTTACAGCATATTTCCGCTGAAAGTGGCGAACCAGGCAATTGATGAAATCCGTTTTGTTCACCGGGTGTTTGGCGGGTTCATAACGGGTAAAATTTTGGATTCCCTGATTATCGGGATTATATGCTTTTTCCTTTTAAACGCCATGAAGATGCCTTATACGCTGTTAGTGAGCGTGATTGTAGGGGTAACCAATATAATTCCCTTTTTCGGCCCGTTTATTGGAGCCATCCCCAGTGCATTTCTGATTCTGCTGGTAAGCCCTATTAAATGCCTGTATTTCCTGATCTTCATCCTTTTGCTCCAGCAGTTTGACGGAAATATTCTTGGGCCGAAAATATTAGGACAATCCACAGGTCTTCCCAGCTTTTGGGTGCTGTTTTCCATCCTGCTTTTTGGAGGAATGTTCGGCTTTGTGGGAATGATCATTGCGGTACCAACCTTTGCGGTGATTTACAGCGTGATTTCAAGGCTGGTGAACCGTTCCTTAAAGAAAAAAGATCTCTCCCTTAAAACGGCGGATTATTATAACCTGGAACGGATCGAAGACGATAAAAAAACATATATGAGATAAGAGGAGCGCATGAATAAAAAGACATTTATTGGATTTGTTGTCGGTATTCCTCTTTTGGTTTTGATTCTCATTATTATTATTCTGGTGGGTGAACCGGAACCGGAGGGATTATCAAGAGGGGTGGCATTTAAGTCGGCTGCTCTTCTTCTTACCGATAGAGAAAGCTGTGAGAAGATGCTGTCGGACAAAAGTCAAGAATACTTTCCGGAAAAGGAACAGAATAACTGGTATGTGAAATACATGAATTTCCTGTATGCAGGCGGTTATCTTGATCCCCGTGAAATACCGGCAAAAAGGGACACTGCAGAAGGCTTTCTGACCTATAAAGAGGCGGAAAGCCTGGCGGAAGCTTTGGTTCCCGGATCGGGAAAGAAGATTCATGAAAGCGGCAAGAAGCAGAACAGGAAGATCCCATCAGATGAATGGTGGTATTTATATGAAGAACTGAGGGAAGCGCTGGATAAGGAAGGAACGATCAAAGTGCTTGACGTATTTCTTTATGGCACTCCCACCAATGTAAAAACCGCAACAGCCTGGACTGCCTATACCAGCGGGGGAAATTTTCAATTTGAAGGCATCAGCCTGGATTCTTACATAGACTGGGAGCTAAAGCTTCTGGTAAAGGGTAATGAGATCATCGCATTAAAAGAGGCGGTGACAGATTCCATAACCTATAAAAATGTCTGGCTGACCAGTGGAACGGGAGGAACATTCGGCGTATCCTTAGGGGCCGTGGAACGGACCTTTCCTCTTGAGGCCTCTTTGGGACAGCGGTCGGATTTTGCCAATAATATTGCGGATATCACTTTAAAAAGAGGGAGCTTACAAAAGGTTACCTTAAAGAAAAAGAAGATAACGGGGAAGGTCCTTGCGGTAAAGGAGAATTCTGTTGAGATTGAGGGATATGGCAGCCTGAAGCTGGATAAGGATTTCAAAGTATACCGTTTATATGGACAGTTTGAAGAACGCAGTATCTCTGACATTCTGGTGGGATATGACATACAGGATTTTGTTGTGGCCCACGGCAGGATATGTGCTGCTTTGCTGGTTAGGGAATTTGATGCAAAGAGCATTCGTGTCCTTTTAATGAACACTGATTTCCAGTCGGTCTTCCATCCGTCTGTAACCCTGTCTGCTGAGAGCGGTCTGTCATTGTCCTATGGAGATAAGGAGGTAAAGGTTCCTCCAAAGGCGGAAGTGATCATTGATACCGCAGATGAGCGGTTAAAGGATGGACGGATTGTAGCAGCGCCTCTGGAAAAAGGAGATTCCATATCCGTGAATTCCATAAAAAGGTCCTATGGCATCCCAGCCTATGGCGGCACGATTGAAGTACGAAAGGAAGCTGATGGGCTGGTTTTAATCAATGAGCTGTACCTGGAGGATTATCTGACCAAGGTCGTGCCCAGTGAAATGCCTGACAGCTATGAAAAGGAAGCCTTGAAGGCCCAGGCTGTTTGTGCCAGGACCTATGCTTACCGCCAGATTCAGAGCAACACCTACAGCAAATACGGAGCTCATGTGGATGACAGCACCAGATTCCAGGTTTATAATAACCTGCAGGCCGCATTAAAGACAGAAGAGGCGGTACGTGAGACCTATGGGAAGCTTTTGTTTTACAATGAAAAACCGATTGAAGCTTTTTATTTCTCAACATCCTGCGGACACACCACCGACGGCAGCGTATGGGGAGGAGATCCGGCCCTGTTCCCCTATCTGGATGGCAGTCTTCTTCAGGACAGCAGGGGAGTGTTGAATTTGTCAACAAACTCTGATTTTAAGGAATTTATAAAGAAAAAGGATTACCCGGCCTATGATTCAGGATTCCCCATGTACCGGTGGGAAACCACGGTCACCAACCGTCAGCTGGAGGAAGAGATCACCGAAGTCGGCTCTATCTTAAATATTACTGTGACGGAACGGGGAGTAGGCGGAATCGTGAAGAAACTGAGGGTCGAGGGTTCTGACGGCATCATGACCATCAATGGAGAAGGACAGGTGAGAGCAAAGCTTGGAAATAAATATATGGCAATTACCAAGCTGGATGGGACGCTCATGAAGAACTTTGATTCCCTTCCCAGCGCCTATATTGCAATAGAAAACCAGGGCGTTGATGACAATAACATTACAACTTTTCACATCTATGGCGGCGGTTTTGGACATGGAGTGGGCATGAGCCAGAATGGGGCTCAGGCGATGGCAAAGGGCGGAAAAAATTATGAAGATATCCTGAAATTTTTCTATCATGATACACAAGTACGGGAAGCAGAGCAGAGTAAGGAATGAGAATGATATTTCCGGCGTAGGATGATAGAAAAAGCACAGGAATGTGGTATGCAGGATCAGAAGCTGGAAAATCTATTAAACCTTGCCCTCAGTGCAACTCCTGAAGAACGTGAAAAATCAGGCAATTTAAACGTAGGATATAATCCCGGGGAAAGATCATGGGATGTGATTGTAAAGCATTCCGGAGATATAAGCGGTCTTTCCCTGGTGGGAATCCGGGTAGAGCAGATGGTGAACGAATACTCCATACTTACGGTTCCGGAATCCCTTATTGACCAGTTAAGCTCAGTGCCCCAAATCGAATATGTGGAGAAACCAAAGAGGCTGTTTTTTGCCATCAACCAGGCAAAGTCGGCCTCTTGTGTCAATCTGGTCCAGCAGGGAAACAATATTCTTACGGGAAGAGGAGTTTTGGTAGCTATCATTGATTCAGGAATCGATTATTACCACGATGATTTCCGGAACAATGACGGAACGACCAGAATCGTAAAGCTGTGGGATCAGACTCTGGACCAGGTGTTCACAGCAGAGGAAATCAATGCTGCCCTGGCTACCGGAAGCAGGACAGAGGCCAGAAAGCTGGTCCCATCCGTGGATATCACCGGACACGGCACAGCCGTGGCATCCATAGCGGCCGGAAACGGAAGGGAAAACAGGGGACAATACCGGGGAATTGCCTTTGAAAGCCCGCTTTTAGTTGTAAAGCTTGGAGTCCCTCAGGAAAGCGGATTTCCCAGGACCACGGAGCTTATGCGTGCAGTCAATTTTGCAGTAAAAGAAGCTGTGGATATGCAGATGCCGGTAGCGATTAATTTAAGCTTTGGAAATACCTATGGTTCCCATGACGGAACCAGCCTTTTAGAGACATTTCTTGATGATTTATCCAATTACGGGAAGACGGTAATTGTGGTGGGAACAGGAAACGAAGGGGTGGCAGGCGGTCATATTTCCGGAACCCTGACAATGTCCAATCCTGAAGAGATTGAGCTGAGCGTGGGAGAGTATCAGCAAAGCTTTAGCGTGCAGCTTTGGAAATCCTACGCGGATTTGTTTGATATCAGCATTATAACGCCTTCCGGTGCGGTGATCGGCCCAATCAGCAGCAGCCTGGGGCCTCAGACCATAAACTATGGAAACACCAGGATCTTGCTGTACTATGGGAAACCCGGCCCTTACAGTGTGGCACAGGAAATTTATATGGATTTCCTTCCCCTTGATACCTATATAGACAGCGGGATATGGAGATTCCGCCTGACTCCCAGGCAGATCGTGGAAGGAAAATACGATCTCTGGCTCCCATCCGCCGGAGTGCTGAGCGAGTCCACCCGGTTTTTAAGGGCTACGCCTGAAACGACTTTGACCATTCCTTCTACGGCCAACAAGGTCATATCCGTGGGAGCTTATGATGACACCTATCAGTCTTATGCGGATTTTTCCGGCAGAGGATTTACAAGGAGAACCAATCTGGTAAAACCGGATCTGGCTGCTCCCGGAGTGGGAATCATTGCGGCAAGGGCCGGAGGCGGCTATGAATCGGTAACAGGCACGTCCTTTGCAACTCCCTTTGTCACCGGCAGCTCCGCTCTTTTGATGCAGTGGGGAATTGTGGATGGAAGGGATCCGTTTCTCTTTGGGGAAAAGGTAAAGGCTTATTTCATCCGCGGTGCCAGGCCCCTTCCCGGAATCACCCAATATCCCAATCCGGAGCTTGGATACGGCGCGTTATGCGTGAGCGACAGCCTTCCTGTATAACATGGGCAGGAAGAGGAAAGGCCATTGGAAAAATGGCCAAAATGCTTTATAATGAAATCAGTACTTTTGGGGAGGTGTGAAATGGAAGTCAGGCATGAACTTGTCATTCCTAATAATGACCTGCCTTTCCGGATGTTTATCTTTGAGGGAAGGGATGGAAATTATAAGGTCACGAAACACTGGCACCATTCCGTTGAGATTTTTCTGGTCCAGGAAGGGAAAATTGATTTTTACATCAACAACAGCCATTTACCCCTGGAGAGGCAGGACTTTGTGCTGGTCAATTCCAATGAAGTCCATTCCATCGAATGTCCCGATCCAAATATCACCATAGTTCTTCAAATACCGGCAGAAGCCTTTGAGGAGTACATGGGAGAAGAATGCTATGTGAATTTTGAGAAAAAGGATGAGGCTCAAAATAAGAGACTGACACAGCTGGTTGTTTCCATGTTTTCCATTTATGAAGAACAGGAATATGGTTACAGCCTGAAGGTGAAAAGCCTGTTCTATGAACTTTTATATCTTTTAGTTACGGAGTTTAAGTCACAAACCATGGATAAGGAAGTCATCCGCCAGAAGAGGCAGCTCGATAAGCTGTCAAAGGTCACTCAGTATATGAGGGAAAATTATGACCAGGACTTAAAGCTTGACCAGGTGGCAGGACGTTTTGGTTTCAGCCCTACCTATTTGTCCAGAATATTTCAAAAATATGCGCAGGTCAATTACCGTACCTATCTGATTGACCTGCGGGTCAAATACGCGGTCAGGGAGTTGGTCGGGACCAGCTGTGAGATTGGAGAGATTGCCATGAAGCATGGATTTCCGGACAGCAGAGCCTTTTCCAAGGCATTTAAGAAGCGGTATGGATGTCTTCCCAGTGAATACAGGAAACATCTGGATGCAGGCAGATGACGGATATTGTAATTATTTTAATATAGGGTATTATAATTATTGAAAATATGATATAATGTACCATAACTTTGGGCGAAGGATGTGATTGTATGAATATCAGGAAATCCACAGAACAATGGGAGGAAGCATATTTAAGTCCTTATGCCGCTTTCAGTAAGAACAGCAAGGGAAGAGAGCGGGAGGAGGAGGCTTGTGATATCCGGACTGCCTACCAACGGGACCGGGACCGGATCATTCACTGCAAGGCATTTCGCAGGCTGAAACATAAAACCCAGGTTTTTCTGGCCCCGGAAGGGGATCATTACAGAACCAGGCTCACTCATACCCTGGAGGTATCCCAGATTGCAAGAACCATAGCAAAATCTCTGCGAATGAACGAAGACTTAACAGAGGCCATTGCTTTGGCTCATGATTTGGGCCATACTCCTTTCGGCCATTCCGGGGAAGCGATTTTGAATAAGATCTGCTCCCAGGGCTTTGCCCACTACAAGCAAAGTGTCCGGGTAGTAGAGGTTCTGGAAAAGGACGGAATGGGCCTAAATCTCACCTGGGAGGTCCGTGATGGAATCTTAAATCACCGCACCAGCGGTCACCCGTCCACATTAGAAGGCGGTATTGTCCGCTTATCGGATAAAATTGCCTATATTAACCATGACATTGACGATGCGATCAGGGCCAAGATGTTTGTTGAGGAGGACCTGCCTGAATGCTATACAGGTATTTTGGGCCACAGTGTCCGTGAAAGGCTTAACAATCTGATTCATGATATTATCCGCAACAGCTACGGAAAGCCGGAGATCATCATGTCTCCGGATATGGAGAAGGCCATGCAGGGGCTGCGCACCTGGATGTTTGATAACGTCTATAGAAGCGATATCCCAAAAGCAGAAGAAGGGAAAGCACAGCATCTCATTGTCATGCTTTTTAATTACTATATGGAACACCCGGACAAGCTTACGGAGGAATACTGCACCTTAATGGAAGAAGGCCAGGAAAGCCGGGAACAGGCAGTCTGCGATTACATTGCAGGCATGAGTGACAGATATGCCATTGACAAATTTGAAGAGCTGTTTGTCCCGAAAGCGTGGAAAACGGTTTAAATCGAATGAACTTTGATAAATACCCTGTGGGTATCCCTTTACAGCCAAAAACATGGCCAGAAAAGGAGAAAGGAGATATGAAGCTTCATGCGATATTCGGAAGAAGTGATTGAAGAAGTCCGGATGAAGAATGACATCGTGGATGTGATCTCGGGATACGTCAAGCTGCAGAAGAAGGGAAGCAATTATTTTGGCCTCTGTCCTTTTCACAATGAAAAGTCCCCTTCCTTTTCCGTATCCCCTGCCAAGCAGATGTACTACTGCTTTGGCTGCGGTGCAGGCGGAAATGTACTTACGTTTGTCATGGAATATGAAAACTATTCCTTTTCTGAGGCCCTGAAGGTCCTGGCAGACCGGTCAGGTGTGAAGCTTCCTGTGGCAGAGTACAGCAAGGAGGCAAGAGAGCAGGAGGATCTTAAGTCCACTCTTTTGGAAATCAATAAGCTGGCCGCCAGTTACTTTTATTACCAGCTTAAAAAACCTCAGGGTGAGGCTGGCTACCGTTATTTAAGGGACAGGCAGTTAAGCGACGAAACCATAACCAGGTTCGGGCTGGGCTATTCCAATAAGACAAGCGATGACCTTTACCGGTATTTAAAAGGCAAGGGATATGACGATAGCCTGTTAAAGCAGACCGGACTGGTGACCATTGAGGAACGGGGGACCTATGATAAGTTTTGGAACCGGGTGATGTTCCCTATTATGGATGTGAATAACCGGGTCATTGGTTTCGGAGGCCGGGTCATGGGTACCGGGGAGCCAAAGTACTTAAACTCACCAGAGACAAAGCTTTTTGATAAAAGCCGGAATTTATATGGCTTAAATTATGCCAGGCTTTCACGGGAAAAATACATATTGATCTGCGAGGGCTACATGGATGTGATCGCAATGCACCAGGCCGGCTTCACCAATGCGGTGGCCTCCCTGGGAACAGCCTTTACCACCCAGCATGCCCAGCTCTTAAAACGGTATACGGATAAAGTGGTCCTCACATATGACAGCGACGGTGCGGGTGTTAAGGCTGCCCTCCGTGCCATTCCCATTCTTAAGGAAGCAGGTATATCCATTCGCGTGCTTAACATGCAGCCCTATAAAGATCCGGATGAATTCATAAAGAATCTGGGAGCAGAAGCATTCCGCCAGCGGATCGATGAGGCCCGCAACAGCTTCCTGTTTGAAATTGATGTGCTGAAAAAGAACTATAAAATGGATGATCCGGAGCAGAAGACGGAATTTTACAATCAGGTGGCCAGGAAACTTCTGGAATTCCCGGAAGCCCTGGAACGGGAGAATTATTTAGAGGCGGTATCCAGGGAATTTTTTATCAATTATGAAGACTTAAAACGCCTGGTCAACCGCTTGGGTGCTTCTCTGGGACCGTCTGTTTTCGCTCAGAGGGAAGAAGAGGGAAAACTAAAAAACCAGAGGAAAAAGGAAAAGGAAGATGGTGTAAAGCAGTCTCAAAGGCTGCTTCTGACCTGGCTCATTGAAAATCCATTATTATTTGATAAGATTGAAGGAGTGATCACTCCCGATGATTTTATAGAAGAACTATATCACAAGGTGGCAAGTATGGTTTTTGACGGACACGCTGCCGGAACATTGAATCCGGCCGAGATCTTAAATCATTTCATTCATGATGAAGGTCAATACCGGGCAGTCGCAGGTCTTTTTCATGCGAGCTTAAAAGAGTCCCTAGATAATGAAGAGCAAAAAAAAGCGTTTTCGGAAACAATTATGAAAGTGAAAAAAAACAGTCTGGATTATGCCAGCCGCCATGCAGCAGGGATTTTAGAACTGCAGAATATTATAAAGGAACAGGCTGCGCTAAAGGATTTGCATATTTCGCTGGATTAGGGTGTACACTATAGGCAGGCTGTGGAAGGATGGAAGAACATGGACGAGAATGTGAAGAAGGCAGCAGATAAGATGGTGGGGTCAAGAAAAACGGAAGAGGAACAGGCTGCAGAGCTTAAGGCTATGGAGTCAGCCGCTGCATTTGAGGGAAAATTAAATCAGCTTCTCCTCCTGGCAAAAAAGAAACGGAATGTACTGGAAAACCAGGAGGTTCTGGATTTTTTTGCGGGAGAGAATCTGGATTCGGATAAACTGGATCAGATTTATGATTTTCTGGAAAACAATAAGGTAGACGTACTTCAAATCGGCGGGGAAGAGCTGGATTTGGATGAGGATCTTTTCGTTGAAGAAGATATCGAGGATGAAGAAGAAATCGATATGGAAAGTATTGATTTATCTGTTCCGGAAGGTATCAGCGTGGAGGATCCGGTCCGCATGTATTTGAAGGAGATCGGCAAGGTTCCGCTTCTTTCCAGTGAAGATGAGATTGAGCTTGCCAAGAAAATCGAACTGGGAGATGACGATGCAAAGCAGAGGCTGACGGAGGCCAATCTGCGTCTGGTGGTCAGCATTGCCAAACGCTATGTAGGGCGGGGAATGCAGTTTTTAGACTTAATCCAGGAAGGAAACTTAGGACTTATTAAAGCTGTGGAAAAGTTTGACTACCGAAAAGGTTATAAGTTCAGCACCTATGCGACCTGGTGGATCAGACAGGCCATCACCCGTGCCATTGCGGACCAGGCCCGTACCATCCGGATTCCTGTTCATATGGTGGAGACCATCAACCGCCTGGTCCGTGTATCCAGACAGCTTTTGCAGGAGCTGGGACGGGAACCGGTGCCGGAGGAAATAGCAGCAAGGGCCGATATGCAGGTCGACCGGGTCAGGGAAATCATGAAGGTATCTCAGGAGCCGGTATCCTTAGAGACTCCCATCGGAGAGGAAGAGGACAGCCATCTGGGAGACTTTATTCAGGATGAGCAGGTAGCCGTTCCGGCTGATGCAGCCACATTCACCATGCTCCACGAGCAGCTGATGGAGGTGCTTGACACCCTTACCGAGCGGGAGCAAAAGGTTTTAAAGCTGCGCTTTGGCCTTGATGACGGGCGGCCCAGGACCCTGGAAGAGGTAGGAAAAGAGTTTAATGTTACAAGAGAACGGATTCGCCAGATAGAGGCAAAAGCACTGCGCAAACTGCGCCATCCCAGCAGAAGCAAGAAGCTTAAGGACTATCTGGATGATTAAGATACAAGACGGAGTTTAAGATGAAGCTATCAAAACGTTTGGAAACGATCGCTTCCTTTGTTCCGGAAGGAAGCAGAATCGCTGATATTGGAACGGATCATTGTTATATTCCTATCCATTTGGTACAGGAAGGAAAAGCAAAACATGCCATTGCCATGGATGTGCGGGAGGGCCCCTTGTTACGGGCCCAGGCCCATATCCAGGAGGCAGGCTTGCAGACTCAGGTGGAGGTCCGTTTAAGCGACGGACTTTTAAAATTGGAGGAAAACGAAGCTGATTGTGTAGTTATAGCAGGCATGGGCGGAGAGCTGATGATACATATTCTGGAGGCAGGCCGGGATTTATGGGAAAGCATTCCCTACTGGGTCTTATCCCCCCATTCAGAACTGGACAAGGTACGCAGATTCCTGGAAGAACAGGAATTTTTTATTGAACGGGAGACTATGATAAAGGAAGAAGGCAAATATTATACCGTTATGGGGATCAGCAGAGAGACAAGAGCGGGTAATAAAGAGGAGCGGGAGATTTCCTACCGCTATGGCAGGAGCCTGCTGGAATCAAAAGATCCTGTTTTAAAGGAATATCTAAAAAAAGAAGAAGAACAGCTAGGGCAGATCATGAAGGGGCTTTCCGTGAGCAGTACCGACGCAGCGATCAGAAGAATGGAAGAACTGAAGTTTGAATTAGCCTATAATAAGGAGGCACAGGATGCGGTGCGATGAACTGATAAAAAAACTGGAACAGCTGGCACCGCCAGCCTGTGCCTGTGATTGGGATAATGTTGGCCTTTTAGCAGGCCGTAGTGATAAAGAGGTAAAAAAGGTTTTTATCGCCTTAGATGCTACTGATGAGGTAGTTGAGAATGCTGTCCTTTGGGGGGCAGATTTATTGATTACCCACCATCCCCTTATTTTCAAGCCTTTGAGTAAAATCAATGACAAAGATTTTATATCCAGGCGAATTATAAAGCTGATCCGCAATGACATCTCTTATTACGCCATGCATACGAACTTTGATGCGGCGCCTGGATGTATGGCAGATGCGGCTGCAGAAAAGCTTGGGCTTACAGAATTAAGGGTGTTGGAAAAAGAAGGCGTGATGTTAAAGGAAACGTCTGAAGGGCCAAAAGAAACGGTATATGGAATCGGAAAAACGGGGCATCTTAAAAAAAAGATGACAGTAAGGGAGATAGCTGCTCTTGTAAAGGAACGTTTTTGTATTCCCTTTGTTACAATTTACGGAGAGGACGCACCAGGGGAGCCAGTCCGTTTTGTGGGAATAAGCCCGGGATCCGGAGGAAGTATGATCAAACCGGCTCTGGAGGCAGGCGTGAAGGTCTTTATAACAGGCGATATCGGCCACCACAATGGAATCGATGCCGCCGCAAACCATATGGCTGTCATTGATGCCGGCCATTATGGCCTGGAATATCTGTTTCTGGATTTTATGGAAGAATTTCTAAAGAAAGAAGCAGGGGAGAACCTGGAAATCTCCAAGGCAGAAGTGGAATTTCCTGAAACATTCATATAAGGAGGAAGCGTATGGCAGTTGTTACAATAAATGGTGTGGAAAAGGAATACCCCATTGGCACGTCTTATCAAGAAATTGCAAAAGAGTATCAGCCCCAGTATGAAAATGATATTTTATTGGTCAGCATAAACGGAAAATTAAGTGAGCTTCATAAAACGGTCCAGTTCGACTGCAGCCTTCGTTTCTTTACAGGGAAAGAACAGCCTGGAATCCAGACTTATCACAGAAGCACTATTTTTGTTATGATGAAAGCCTTTTACGATGTGGCTGGTGCGGA
The DNA here is from genome assembly GCA_031270005.1 of Hungatella sp. Classification (GTDB taxonomy): domain Bacteria; phylum Bacillota; class Clostridia; order Lachnospirales; family Lachnospiraceae; genus Lacrimispora. The sequence continues at coordinate 25,764 of JAISYJ010000099.1, forward strand.
AAATATTGAAAAAGTGACTGTAGATTTTTCTCTTGGGAAAGGCTATTATATTGAGGCTCATGGAAAGGTTCAACTGACTGAGGAACTGCTTTCCAGGGTGAAAGCCCGCATGCAGGACTATGTGAGCCAGGAAATCCCGATCATGAAGCGGAGCGTAAACACGGATGATGCCATTGATCTGTTTCACAAGCACAGGATGTATGATAAAGAAAGACTGTTTCGCTACCGCCGGGTTTCCCGTGTCAATATTTACAGCATTGGCGGCTTTGAAGATTACTACTATGGATACATGGTACAGAATACAAAATACATTAAATATTTTGACCTGATATTATTTGATGACGGCTTTATGCTCATGCTGCCCCAGAAGGAAAATCCGAAAGAAGTACCTGCTTTTGATCCTGAAAAGAAGCAGAAGCTGTTCCGGGTGCTGAAGGAGAGCGTAAGATGGGGGGAACGGCTGAATGTATCCCATGTTGGCGCTCTGAATGAAGAAATTGCATCGGGCAATATCAACGAACTGATTTTGATCCAGGAGGCACTGCAGGAAAAGAAGATTGCTGAGATCGCAGCAAAAATTGGTGCCGACAGGAGCAAGAAATTTGTAATGATTGCCGGGCCATCCTCATCGGGAAAAACCACCTTTTCCCACCGCCTGTCCGTTCAGCTAAAGGCTCAGGGAATGAACCCTCATCCCATTGCAGTGGATGATTATTTTGTGAATCGGGTAGACAGTCCCAAAAATCCGGACGGAAGCTACAATTATGAGGTTTTAGAGAGCCTGGACATCGAACAGTTCAATAAAGACATGACGGCCCTTCTGGCAGGAGAAACAGTGGAAATGCCACGTTATCAATTTAAAACAGGGGTCAGGGAGTACAGGGGTGATTATTTAAAATTGGGAAAAGACGATATCCTGGTCATTGAAGGAATCCATTGCTTAAATGACAGACTGTCCTATTCTCTGCCAAAGGAAAGTAAATTCCGTGTATACGTAAGCGCCCTGACCCAGTTAAACGTTGATGAGCACAACCGGATTCCAACAACCGACTGCCGCCTGATCCGCCGGATGGTACGGGATGCCAGAACAAGAGGCGCTTGTGCACAGGACACCATACGCATGTGGCCGTCGGTGAGAGCAGGAGAGGAGGAATATATTTTCCCCTTCCAGGAATCTGCGGATATGATGTTCAACTCAGCTACGGTCTATGAGCTTTCTGTGCTGAAGCAGTTTGCGGAACCGCTGTTATTCGGCATACCAAGAGAATCCCCGGAATACATGGAAGCAAAGCGTCTGCTGAAATTCCTGGATTATTTTCTTGGGGTCAACAGTGAGGATATTCCCCGCAATTCCATTGTCAGGGAATTTATCGGAGGAAGCTGTTTTAAGGTTTAAGAAGGAAATTAGCTTTACAAATAAATAAATTTGTGATATGTTAGAATAGTTTTGAGTAAGACAAATGGCCGCAGCTGCAAAGCCGAAAGGCTGCAGGTGAGGAAAGTCCGGGCTTCACAGGGCAGGATGCCAGATAACGTCTGGCGGAGGCGACTCTAGGGAAAGTGCAACAGAAATATACCGCCGCTTAATGCGGTAAGGGTGGAAAGGTGGTGTAAGAGACCACCGCCCTTCTGGTAACAGGAGGGGTCCATGTAAACCCCATCCGAAGCAAGACCGAACAGGGAGCATAAGGCGGCCCGTCTGCTCCCGGGTAGGTCGCTTGAGCCTGCTGGCGACGGCAGGCCTAGATAGATGGCCATTCAACGACATAACCCGGCTTATCGTCTTACTCAAAGCTTAAAAAATTGTTAATATCCGGATGAGAATGCGCCAAAGATCCGGTTGAAAACAGACCAAAAAGAGAATGACTCAAAACAGAGCAGAAGGATTAATCTTCCTACCGCTCTGTTTATTTTTATACTTTTTTCCTTAGTCCTGTTTTCGCAATTCATTTTTATGCCTTATGTTTTTCTTTCCTGTTCATTTTTCCGCTTTAGGAAAAGTGAATGAAAAGAAGAAGTATGAGGATAAGTGTTTGTATGTACAATGATAACTGAATAGAATAGAAAATCTGACAAATCGAATGTTATTTTAAAGAAAAACTATCATAATATTTATGTAGAACAGTTGAAGGGAGATTATTGACAGAGTCAAAGAATTTTGTTATAGTTAAGTTAACAAAAGAAGCAGCACCTAAAGGTACTGCTTCATGCAGAGTTTTATGGATTGTCATTATGACAATCGCCCTGCTTGTCAGATGTTGGCGCATCTGGCAAGCTTTTTCTTTTAGCAGATATGTATCTTTTAAAAGATTGAACTAACATGATGATGAGATCAAGGTTTGGAACCACAAGATCAAGCATCACTCTGACAAAAACTTCTATCAAGTTCATTGGCTTGCTCTCCTTTCTTAATATTTGGCTATATGCCTGTGGAAATCTCATAAAATATGGGACTTTCAAAGACATATAACCGAACATAGAAAGGTGATGTACAACATCTAAACTTAGGAGCAACTCCAACGTACAATGAATGTACAAACGCTCCTAACATCTTTCGACAAAATAATAGTACCATAATTTTACAATGCTGTACAGAGATTTTTAACCGTTACAGAGCTATTCTATTCAGTTATTAAGAGAACCAGGTATTTGGACCTGCATCCATTTAATAACTGTTTTTTGTTATGCTTTTATGTTTTCCTTCGACCTGTTTTCGCGATTCATTTTTATGCTTTTTTATATTTCCTGTTCATTTTTCTGCTTTAAAAGGTTGGAAAGTAAACTCAGCTTTGCTGAGATTTATACACCGGTAAAACCGGTTTTACAAGACTGGAGAAAAGAAGAATAGTGAAAAGAATCCTTTAAAGCCCTTGTTTTCTAGTTTCTTTTAAAAGAATGAGGATTGGTATTAGGGTTTGTATGTACATTGACAACTGAATAAAATAGAAGAACAAAGCAAACTAACTTTTTAGAACAATTAGCTGTCGTTTAAGTAACTAACCAGGACTTTGAACTTTCATTGAATTTAATTATTGTTTTGCCAAACCTTATGTGATCGATAGAAGATTTTTCGAACCTTTTATTTTCCAATATTTCTTTAGACACAGACGGTAAAATAATGCTGTTAACATTTTTAGTGTTATTTTGATGATTCTTTGAAACCAGAATCAATATATCATCATTCTCACAAATGAAAAGTTCTGAATTTAATAGATTGATTTTATATGTATCTCTTGTCCGGACGGTTATAGTAATATCTTTATCTAAAGCTATATTATCTATGGATTTGCTTTTGTCAGTATTTGATTCAAACCTAAAAATTTCACTTTTTTTGATCTTTTTAAAAGAAAAATCTTCAAAAAGTAATATTACAGCTAAAATAGTAATTACAAAAACTGTTTCAATTCCTATACTGCCAACATACGAATAGATTGAAATAATAATTGCAATTATATAAGTTAAGAATATAAAAAAGTGAGCAATTTTAAGTGGAAATTCTTTCTTGACTAATTGTCTTAAGTGATTGGGACGATAAAGGTCAATGATTTCTTTTCTAAAATTTCTCTCATAAAAAATAAATATTAAAAAGTACTCAAATACTATAAAAGTTATTTTGTTTAAGTTATCAAAATCAAGATTCAAAATATTATAAAAATATTCTTGAAGAAAAAGTATAAAATAATCTAAAATAAAAATACGAATTAAAAATTCGAATTGTACTTTAAAGGGTAAAAGTTTTTTATTAATTATAATTGTATCTCCAGGTTTATGTCCCATATCTATTCTATTAAGTTTATTGCTGCCAAATAATAAAAAATTAAAAAGCCCTGTATTTTCTGAATAATCCGGCGCTAATTACACCGTCTGTCCGGTGACAGGAAACCGCTTTTCCGGTTTGGCGGAAACCATCTTTCCGATGATGGAAACCGCCTATATTTCTCCTTTATAATGTA
>JAISYJ010000114.1:0-32537 GCA_031270005.1 Hungatella sp.
GCATCCCTTTGTAGCCCATATGCAGCACCGTAAAATTTTCTATGGACGCTGTGGTCTGGTCCAATGCCGGCAGGCTGACAAATTCATTCCCCGTGGGCATATAGCAATCTTGCATAAAAGCACCTCCTTTTTACTGAAACGTTTAAGTGATCAATACAAAACTTTTCATGTGTTTGTATTATTATATACCTTATTTTCTTTTGTGTCAATATATTTCCACAAAAATCCCTCTATTTTTATAAAATTTTTGTTCATACGGCTATAAAATTAAACGTGCACCCAACGTATACATAGATACTGGAAGCTCCGCATCTGAGAGCAAAAATCTATCTCCAAGTCGACTTTTGCTCTTTTTTTGTTTGCCACGCCGGCCCTGGCACGCTGCAGCGTGCCAGCCTGATCTGGTGTCAAGGCTACAGACTCCTAAACGACTTCCTCTTACTAACCACATCAAAAATAACTGCCGCCATAAGAACCGCACCCTTTACCACCTTCTGAAGGTTCTGGTCCACACCCATAATGCTCATCCCTAAGTTCAGCACGCCCATAAGGGTTGCGCCCACGATTACTCCCGGTACGGTTCCGGTACCGCCGTATGCGGAAGCGCCTCCGATGAAGCAGGCCCCAATGGCATCCATTTCATAGCTGTTTCCTGCTGTAGGATTGGCAGAATTTAAACGGGCCACTGTCACCATGCCTGCCACTGCTGCCAGAAGTCCCATATTCAAATAAGCGAGGAAATACACCTTATTGGTGTCAATACCGGATAGTCTGGTGGCTTTCTCATTTCCGCCCACAGCGTAAAAATACCGCCCTGTGGTGGTCTTGGAAGAAATATAACTGTAAATCCCAATGATCACGGCCACCCAGATCAGGGCATTGGGAATGCCTTTATATCTTGCCAGCTTATACATAAAGAACAGGACCACAGAACTGATGAGAACCATTTTGATTGCCATGCCCCCAATTGGATCCACCCGGTATCCCTTTTGAAGCTTTTTTCTGCGGTTTATAAGTTCCAGGGCCACAAAAACCAGGCAGGCAATGATTCCCGCTAAAAAGCAGGTCAGGTTAAAGCCCTCCATGCCGAATAAATCCGGTACATAGGTATTAAACAGGTTCAAGAACTGATCCGGAATGGGAGACAGAGTCATTCCCTGCAGGACCACATTGGATAACCCCCGGAACATGAGCATGCCTGCCAGGGTCACGATAAAGGGAGGGATCCGCACATAGGCGATCCAGAACCCCTGCCATGCACCTACCAGCATACCGATGATCAGCATTGCAAGCATGGACAGATAAGGATTGATCCCCATGGTGATCATCATGGTTCCGCCCAATGCTCCTACAAAACAGACCACAGAACCTACGGATAAGTCGATGTTGCCTCCTGTAAGGATGCAAAAAAGCATGCCTGTTGCCAGAATAAATACGTAGGCATTTTGAGCAACTAAGTTGTTCACGTTCTGGGGCAGAAGCATTTTTCCTCCGGTGTTGGCCGTGAAAAGAATGATTACTACGGCCAGAACGATGACCATCGTATATTTTTTTAATCCTTCCGATAATTTCATCTTATTCTCCATCCTCTACTCACCTTTCCTCTGATCTGTCCGCTTTTCCGGGCCTTCAGGTATACCCTCAGGGTGTTTATCTGATTTTAAAATACAGGCCATGATCTTCTCCTGGGTTGCCTCGGCCGCGCTGACCTCTCCCACCATACGGCCTTCATTCATGATATAAATGCGGTCGGACATTCCAAGTACCTCAGGAAGCTCCGACGATATTATGATGATCGATTTTCCTTCCGCAGCCAGGCGGTTGATGATACAGTATATTTCATATTTTGCGCCCACATCGATTCCTCTGGTGGGCTCATCTAAAATCAGAATATCAGGCTCTGCAAACATCCATTTTGAAAGAAGGACCTTCTGCTGGTTTCCGCCGCTTAAATTTCCTACATTCTGTTCCACAGTGGGACATTTGGTTTTTAACTTATCCCGGTAATCCTCTGCCACCGCAAATTCCTTATCCCTGTCAATAATGGAGCGGCGGCTGACAGCCTGCAGATTTGCAAGGGTCGTGTTGATCCTGATGGGATTTCCAAGGATCAGGCCATTGCCCTTCCGGTCCTCGGTCACATAGGCAAGCCTATGGCGTATGGCCTCTCTTACTGAGTTTAGCGTCACCTCTTTCTCTTTGATGCGGACCGTTCCCGAGATATTGACGCCGTAGCTCTTTCCGAAAATGCTCATGGCAAGCTCTGTTCTTCCGGCGCCCATCAGGCCGCAGATTCCCACGACCTCTCCTTTCTTCACATAAAAGGAAACATCATTTACCACTCTCCGGTCTGAATACAGAGGATGACAGGCATTCCAGCGCTCCACCTCCATGGCCTTTTCACCGATTTCCACGCCATCGCGCTTTGGAAAGCGGTCTACCAGTTCCCGGCCTACCATGCCTTTGATGATCCGGTCCTCGGTAATGGCATCCTTTTTCCTGTCCAGTGTTTCTATGGTTGAGCCGTCGCGGATGACTGTGATCTTATCCGCAACATAGGCAATTTCATTCAGTTTATGAGAAATAATAATAGAGGTTAATCCCTCTGATTTGAATTTTAACAAAAGCTCCAGAAGCGCTTTGGAATCATCTTCATTTAAGGATGCGGTAGGCTCATCAAGGATCAAAAGCCTGGCATTCTTTGCAAGTGCCTTTGCGATCTCCACCAGCTGCTGCTTTCCCACGCTGATATCCTTGATTAAGGTATGGGAGGATTCCATAAGTCCCACCGTATTTAAGTACCGGTCCGCCTCTCCATAGGTTTCATTCCAGTTGATTGCATACCTTTTCCCCTTTTCATTGCCCAGATACATGTTTTCAGCAATCGTCATATAGGGGACAAGAGCCAGCTCCTGATGAATGATGACGATTCCCTTCTGTTCACTGTCACTGATACGGTTAAATTTGCAGATTTCTCCGTTATAAATAATATCTCCCTCATAGGCGCCATAGGGATAAATGCCGCTGAGCACGTTCATCAGGGTAGATTTGCCGGCTCCATTTTCACCCACCAGGGCGTGGATCTCACCTTCCTCTACCTGAAGGTTTACATTATCCAGAGCCTTAACGCCTGGAAATGTCTTGGTTATGCTCTTCATTTCCAAAAGTATTTTTGCCAAGAATATCCCTCCCTTGCCGTCATTTCTTAAGGACGGCCTCCATATCTGTAAGAAGCCGTCCCCATAAGAAAATAATTTTTATTACTTTAACTGGTCTTCCGTGTAATATCCGGAAGTAATTAGCATATCCTTATAGTTATCAACCGTTACAACCACCGGGTCGCACAGATAGGTAGGGATAATTCCGGTTCCGTTGTCATAAGATTTGGTATCATTGATCTCTGCTTCTCCGCCCTGCATAACGGAATCCACCATTTTTACCACCTGGGAAGCAAGGGTACGGGTATCCTTAAAGATACTCATGGACTGTTTACCCTGAAGCATGTTCTTTACATTGGCGATATCACAGTCCTGCCCGGTAATGATTGGATATTTTCCGGTATAGGAAGAACCCAGGGCATTCTCCACTCCAAGAGCGGTGGAGTCGTTGGAGCAGAGGACTGCGTCCAATACAGTTCCGTCAGAATAGTTACCTGCGATAATGGTATCCATACGGTTTTGAGATTTTTCAGAATCCCAGTTAGCAGTTGCTACCTGCTCAAATGCAGTCTGGCCGGATTTTACAACAAGCTTACCGCTGTCAATATACTTTTTAAGGACATCCATGGCTCCGCCAAAGAAGAAGTTACAGTTATTATCAGCCGGATCGCCGGTAAACAGCTCAATATTCTTAGGTTCAGTCCCATTCTCAAGGTCAAGAGCCTCTACTAAATACTCTCCCTGCTTTTGGCCGACTTTATAGTTATCAAAGGTTGCATAATAGGTGACGGCATCCGAGTTCATGATCAGACGGTCGTAGGAAATGACTGGAATTCCCATGGCTTTTGCCTGGCTTAAAGGCTCGCCTAAAGAACTTCCGTCAATAGAGGCAACGACAAGAATCTGGCATCCATTGGAAATCATGTTCTCTACCTGGGATACCTGGGTCTGGACATCATTGCTTGCATACTGTAAATCCACCTTATATCCGGCATCTTCCAGTTCCTTCTTCATATTTGTTCCATCCTGGTTCCACCGCTGCAGATCCTTGGTGGGCATGGCAACTCCGACTAAGGTCCCCTTCCCCTTTGCTTCTTTGGTTTCCTCTGCCTTGGTCTCATCCGCCTTGGCGGCTTCTGTGGTGGCTGCCGCAGTTGTCTGGGTCTCTTTGTTCTCCGGCGCAGAACCTGCAGAACTGGAACAACCGGAAAGCATTCCTGCCATTAAGGCAAGGGCCATTGCCGCTGCTAAAAATTTTCGTTTCATGTTTTCTCTTCCTCCTCCAATATTTGTTTTGCTGACAGGTTTATCTTATCACGGACAGGACTGGACTTGTTTGTGAACCATTAGCACAGATTTATCCTGTTAAAAAAAGCCCTGAACGGTCAGGACTTTTTCACGGCAAGAAAATGCTACTGCTGTTTTACATTCAAATATACAGCTTACAGCGGCCAAAGCATATGGCGGCGGAGATGGATGAAACTAAGACTTAAGGTTGCAATTTTTCAGGCATCTTGTTAAAATTGTATTGGTAACCGTTTCTCTTAATATATCTCAGACAGGCATTTTATCTCTCATTGAAAAGATATGGTGGTTAAATGGAAATCAGAAGATTATCTTATTTTGTTTCAGTTGTAAAACATAAGAATTTTACAAAAGCTGCCCAGGAACACCACATGGTGCAAACGGCAATGAGCCGGCAGATTGCAGCCATCGAAGAAGAACTGGGAGTTGTTTTGTTAAAACGCAATAACAGAACTGTTTTGCTTACACCTGCCGGGGAAGTTTTTTACAGCAAAGCTTTAAAGGTTATACTCATGGAATTAATCATAAAAACTATCATCAGAATCATAAGCAGGGGAGTGAATATCTTTGAGGCTTTTTCAATTCCTCCTGAAATTCCCTGCCGGACGATGGCCCAGTTGCAAAACCATACGACAACCACAGCGCCTAACATATAAAGACGACGGATATGGATATGATGGTGCTGTAGAACATCATGACAACGATGGGTACCATAACCTGAACCCAGCCAATAATCTCTAACTTCTTCTTAAGCCTGGCAAATGCCTTTGTGGAACCGCCTCGTATTCTCCGACCATAGGTGTATTCCATGATCATTAAAGGAACGGCACATGTAACAATCGCTACAAAGTAGGGAAGAAAAAATGCACCTCCTCCATTTTTATAAGCCTGAAACGGAAATCTCCATAAATTACCTAGTCCAACTGCAGCCCCTATTGCTGCAAATAAAAAGCCTGTTCTGCTGTTCCATTGATCGCGCATAGTAAAATACCCCCTAATGTCGGATATATTCTTAATATTCGATGGGTTCCAAAGATGCCTGGAAATGACGTAAAATCGGCGGTTCCCAGGTGATGCGGTATCCCCGCTTGATTTCGGACGCTCTTTCCTTGATTGCGATTAATGCATCAGCCATAATGTCAATATGTGCCTGTGTATAAACGCGGCGCGGAATCGCAAAGCGTGTGAATTCAAACTCAGAATGAAGCTGCTTCCCGGTATCAGGATCGTTGCCCAGCATAAAGGAACCTATGTCACAGGTACGGATTCCAGCTTCTTTGTAAAGCTCAATTGCAAGCACCTGTGCAGGGAATTCATTATATGGAATATGGGGGAAAAATGCTGCTGCATCCACAAAGACTCCATGTCCGCCCACCGGTGATTGGTAAGCGATTCCTGCATCATCTAATTTAGCTGCCAGGTATTCCATCTGGCCGATGCGGTATCTTAAAAAGTTTTCATCGATTCCTTCGTAAAGCCCAATTGCCAGGGCTTCCAGATCACGTCCGGAAAGTCCTCCATAAGTAAAGAATCCTTCGTATGAAATACAGTTAGCTTTTATTTTTAATATAATTGGTGAATTTCCATCTTTTATTCCAATCAGACCACCGATGTTTACAATTGTATCCTTTTTTGCGGACATTGTAAACATATCACCATAACTGAATATTTTCCTGACAATTTCTTTTATGGACATATTTTTGCATTCTTCTTCCCGCTGCTTTAAGAAAAAGGCATTTTCAGCATATCTGGCGGCATCAATATTAAGAGGAATATTATACTTTTTACATATTTCTGATACCTCTCTCATGTTTGCCATGGATACCGGCTGGCCTCCTGCTGAATTGTTCGTAATGGTCATTACAACAAGACCAACATTTTCAGCCCCCAGTTCATTGATCAGTTTCTCAAGTTTAACAACATCCATATTGCCTTTAAAAGGAGCTCTTATAGAAGGATTTTTCGCTTCCTCTACCACACAGTCAATGGCTCTGGCCCCTGCCAGCTCTACGTGGGCTCTTGTTGTATCAAAAAACATATTGGAAATGGCAAATTTACCTTTGGAAAGGAAAATAGGAAAAAGCACCTTTTCGCCGGCACGGCCCTGGTGAACCGGTTGTATAAAATCATAACCGAATATGTCTTTGCCTGCATCAAATAATTTATAGTAACTGGATGAACCGGCATATGCTTCATCGCCTCTCATAACACCTGCCCATTGGCCATCACTCATAGCATTGGTTCCGCTATCGGTTAAAAGGTCAATATAGACATCTTCGCCCTTTAGGCTAAATAAATTAAACTTAGCTTCTTTGATTTTTTCGATGCGCTCCTCTTGAGTTAACATTTTAATTCGCTCCACCATTTTAATCCTGAACGGTTCTGGAATATACTTTACAGCCATGTTTTTCTCTCTCCTTTTATTTTTTATGTATATTTTAAATATAATCTTATTTTAATATGATTTGATTCTTTTGTAAAATGACTAAAAAAAGTGGCATCACAACAATTTTATTATGATATATAACCAAACGATAATACCCGTAATAAAAAAAGCCCTGAATGTTCAGGACTTTTTCATGCAAAAAACTCTACTGCTGTTTCACATTCAGGTATACGTCTTCCTTTCCATGGAATCCTCCCTGAATGATGACGGAATCCATATTTTCCCGGGTCACTGCCAACGGCCTTAACTCCAGGCTTGGTACATCATAGGTTCCATCGTCAATGGTTTTTTCAATTCCTTCCAAAGGCTCCCCTTTGCCAAGCTTCACCGCGTATTCCGCTGCGATTCTTGCCTCTTCCTCTATGGATTTAAAGGCCGTCATATTCTGGGTTCCTTCCACGATCCTCTGACAGGCCATCAGATCCCCATCCTGGCCTACCAGACAGACTGTTCCTGCCATTCTGTCCTCAGATAAGGCGCGGAAAACCTGGGTCGCCAGATCATCATTGCCGCACATGATCCCCTTCACATCCGGATGCATTTCCAGCGCTTCCTTGGCATAGTCAAAGGCATGCTCTGAAAGCCAGCCTTCACAGTTGCTTTTGTAAACCACCTCCAGGTTTTTTCCCTGTATTACGGATTCAAAGCCCTCCCGGATCATTGCTACATTATGATCTGATTCAGGGCCCTGGATCATGAATATCTTGCCTCCCTCAGGTATGTCTCTTACCAGGCTTTCCGCCATAAGTATTCCGACCTCCCTGTTATCAAAGGATATGTACATATCACAGTCCGCATTCTGGATCAGCCGGTCATAGCTCAAGGTCTTAATCCCGGCCTCCTTTGCCTTTTTCATGACATCGGATAAGGCTTCACAGTCTCCTGCCACCACCACGATCACATCCATCTGCTTTTTTATGAAATACTTGATCTGCTCGATCTGCTCGTTCACATCCCCATTGGCATTTTGCACATTAACCTCTGCCCCCAGCTCCTTTGCGGCTGATACAAAAACATCCCGGTCCCTGATCCACCGCTCGATCACAAAGGAATCAATGCTTAAGCCGATCTGAAGGGGCCTCTCCCCTGCCTTTACTGAAACCTCAGTTTCTGTCTCTGCCTTGGCATTATTGCACCCCGCCACCAGTAAACAGCAGAGTACCATCACCAGTAACAATCTCCCTCTACCCATTTTCATAGCGCTTACCTCTCCCTATACTCGCTTGGCGTCATCCCTTCATACTTTTTGAATACCCGGCTGAAATAATTGGGATCACTGTAGCCGGACATGATACACACCTCCTTGATACTGTATCTGGAATCCTCCAGAAAACGCCTGGCATTCATAATCCTGGTTCTGGTTACATATTCTATGAAATTCTCTCCCACCTCCTGCTTGAATAATTTACTGAAGTAATAAGGACTTATGTCAACCATTCTGGAAACATCATCAAGGGAAAGCTCCCTGGCGTAATTCTCGTCAATATAACTTTTAGCCCTGGAAACCACATTTTCATATTGCTTTTCCCTGGAAGTGCTGATGTTTTCGCATACCTCCCTTGTCTTATTTAAGAACCAGCGCCTAAGCGCTTCGGTATCGGCTGCTTCCTTTAGTTCCTCCAAATAGTTTTCCCGGTAACGGAAGCCATAGCGGACACTCCCTGCCATAAAAGCCCGTCTCTCAAGCCTCATGATCAGCTCCAGTATCTTTATCTCAATATTAGACCTGATATTTCCGTCATGAGCCAGCATCCAGTCAAAGAATTCACCGGCGCAGGCCAGGGTGCCTTCCCGGTCTGCCTTCATCCCCCTTTGAAGGTACTGGTTTTCTAAGCCCAGAGGATATTCCCCGTCATAGTCAGACACCGCTGGGAGGTCCGTGATATGCACCACATGGCTGTCACTTTCCCGCAGGGATTTTAAGGCTTCTTTATAGGAGTCCCGGATCCCTTCCAAAGGCTTTACGGCTCCGATCCCTCCCCTGCATTTAATGTCCGTGGCGCTTTCCAGCTTATGAATCATATTCCGGGTCCTTGTAATGATTTCCACCCGCTCCTCATACCGTACCTTTTCACGTTCAAAGGAAAGGAAGAGCACCAGCCGGTTTCCCATGGCAGGCCCCATAACACAGTCAAAATAATCCTTTACGATCTCTCTGACCATGGAATAATACTTGTTTACCTTGACGCTGACTCCTATGGCATTGGTCATGGTCCCTTCTTCAATGCTGTCCCCGAATTCCAGGATAAGCATAAAGCCATAAGGACTTTTTATGTCCAGCATTTCAATATATCCGTTCCCCGAAAGTTCCAGTTCATCCTGGAGCACATTGTAGATGAACCCGCTCTCGATCATGGGAATCACGATCTCAAGCTTTTCCCTGATCTTTAAGTCATCACTCAGCTTCTGCCTTGCCTCCTCTACCTGATGCATGGCCTTTACGCATACATCCAGTATCTTTTTTTTATTGACCGGCTTCGTAATAAACTCCATGACCCCTAAGTTCACCGCCTCCTGGGCATAAGAAAATTTATCATAAGCTGTTATAATAATGAATACAACAGAAGGGTTGAATTTACGCACCTCCCTGATTGCCTGAATCCCGTTTAATCCAGGCATCTGGATATCCACAAATGCAATATCAGGCCGGAAGGAACCGGCCTGCTCAACCACCGCTCTCCCTGTCTTGACACAGGCGATTTCACAATCGCTGCCGAAATTGGACTTTATAATATGACTGATGGATTCCAGCATGATTCCCTCATCATCAGCTACCAGTATGCGAAACATGTACCTCTCCCCCTCTTTTTGGTATCCTTAATGCCACAGTGGTCCCTTTATCCTTCCCCTCGCTGAACATATGAAAAATACCGCTGGCATTATAATAAAGCTCCAGCCGGTTAATAACATTGTAAATGCCGATCCCGGTAGATAGCGCCCCTTCTGCAGCCTGGCCTCCGGCGCAGATCCTGTCAAGGACTTCCTTTTCCATTCCGGACCCGTTGTCCCTGATGCGGATCTCTATATTCTCCTTCTGGTTCTCCACGGTCAGATAAATTTCTCCCGGCCGCTCAATATTCCGGATCCCATGATTCACCGCATTCTCCACCAGGGGCTGCAAAGTCATACTTGGAATCGAAAAATCCATTGCCTCCTCATCAATCCTGGATTGATATCGGATATCCCCTGCAAAGCGGACATTTAATATATAAACGTAGTTCTCAACTGCCTCCACCTCTTCACGTATGGTGGCATCCCTTGAACCCTTTTTCACATTATAACGGAAAAAGTCAGCCATTTTTTCCATAAATACCGAGGTCTTCTCTGCATCCTCCATCATGGCCAGCTGAACCCCCGCGTTTAAGGAATTAAAAAGAAAGTGGGGGTTGATCTGAGACTGGAGATATTTTAGCTGGGCTTCTTTTAAATGGTTTTCCATTAAAAGCTCCCGTTCCTTCATCTCCTGCTCTTTTTCCGCGCTCTCTTTAATTTTATTCACATACTCGTCCAGACTGTCCACCATCTGGTTAAATGTTCCGGTCACAATCCCCAGCTCATCCCCTGTTCCCATAGACGGTACCTTTACGTGGAAATTGCCCTGTCCCACCAGCTTTGCCGTATGGGCCAGATTGGTAAGAGGGGTGACGATATCCTTTGTCATCATCATCATAACTGTCAGGCTTATGACCATCACGATCATTAAAATCACAGTACTTATGACCTCCAGATATTGAAGGGCAGCCTGCAGGGTCTGGTAGCTGGCGGAATTATTTTTAAACTGCCGGCTGTTTAAGACGGAAATGTCACGGTTTATGAACCGGTAGAGCTTTAGGGCTGATTCGTAGGAGCTTTTGTATTTTTCCACATTCTGCCCGCGCTTTGCCTGTACGGTCTCATCTGTAACAGCCAGATAGCTGTCCGACATGTTGCGGATGTTTTTTTCCAGGATCTGAATCTGATTATCAGTTACAGTAACATTAAGCCCCTCTAGCAGCTTCCTGTAATCCTGTTCTGCCCTGTAATAATCGGTCAAGGACTCGGAATCCTTTACCTGCAAATATTTGTACATGAAATTCTGCACATCGGAAAGAACCTCCGACAGCTCATTGAGGTTCACATTGCTTATGTATACAGAATTCATACGTTCTACCATCTGGTTTATCTGGGCGTAAATGAATAAATTGCTTGCAAATAGCGTGACTGCCGTCACCGCAATTTCTAAAAACAGCTTACGGGCAATCGGCAGGTCTTCCCAAAGGTGTTCCCATTTATTTTTCATGACCGCTCCCCTGATTACTTAAGAAATCTGACGCATTTTCCTTTGTTACAAACTGTAAGTCCACACTGTAAAAGGAATTAGTCCTCCCATCACGTATGGACTCGGTAAGGGCCTGTACGCTGAATTTTCCCATTTGCCTGGTGTCAATGTAAAGAGTCATGGCCATGGTCCCCTTTCTCACCGCCTCCAAGGCTGCCCTTGATTTATAGTAGCCGATGACCTGGGTCTTGCCTACACTGTTATAATCGATGACCGCCTGATACACTGCTTCCGTATCCACCTCATCCATGCAGACAATGATATCCGCAGGACCCTGGGGATTCTGGAATAAGCTGCGCACTATTTCCTCGGCTTCGAATGCCCGGCCGGATGGGATCTTGATCTCTTCCACCTTAATACGGTTCGCAGTTTCTTTTGAAGTGACCATCCGGTTATTGATCTGATTAAAAATCTGGGACTGGTTGCTGTCAATGGAATTGTCATGAAGGAGCATCATCACTCTGACCTTCCTGGAATCCCGGGGTAATATCTTTAAAATCTGATTTCCGTATTCCTGTCCCAGCTCATAGGAATTGATTCCAACGTAGCTTTTCCGGTCCGTTGCAGGTGCATCGTTTAATATGGTTACCACAGGAATTCCTTTTGCATCCGCTTCATTGATCCGTTCCTCCAGCTTATCCTCTCCCGTAAATTCCAGCAGGATCCCGTCCACCTTTGCTGCTATGCTCATATCCATAAAATCCACGGCATTATATTTTGACGACTGGTTCCTTCCCTTAAGCTCTACATAAGCATCGTGTAAGGCGGCTTCTTTCCTTACGCTTTCATACACGTCATTCCAGAACTGGGAATCCAGGTTATCGATGATCATGACATAATGATACCGGTAGGTCCTGGTATTTTCCGCATGTTCAACTCCGATCTTTTTTAATACATATCCGTAAAAGGAGGTGGTCAAAAGCGTAAGAAACACGATACTGAACAATCCTCCCAGAACCAGCAGCAGCAGGCTTTTCTTTCTGTTATCCATGGTTATCCCCTTTTTCATATAGCACTATCATCATTATACTAAATCATGAAGAAAAAATAAACGGAAAACAGTCCGTTTTTTACCGGACTGACAGAAAGGTTGTAGCATATGGCTGATAATTTACAATATTTAAAAATAGTTCTTGCAAATCATTTTTAATGGCCCTATTCTTTATATTAAGGATATCCTTTATAACCTAAAGGAGGAAATTATATGAATCAAGAAAAAATAAAAGAGCTTGGAAAGACGATAAACAGTGACTATCACAATATCACAGGCATTGTTGTACAAAAAAATGGCATAAAGCTATATGAAAACTACTTTAATGGATATACCGCCCATAACGCCCTTCATATATATTCGGTGACAAAGAGCGTTTTTTCCGCATTAATTGGTATCGCCATTGATAAAGGTCTTATCAAAAGTGTGAATCAGAAGGTATTGGACTTTTTCCCGGATTACACTGTTAAAACAGGCGAAAAAACAATACAGGGCGTTACGCTTAAAAATTTGCTTACCATGACGGCCCCATATAAATATGAGTCTGAGCCATACGAGGAGTTTTTCGCAAGCGGTAACTGGGTAAAAACCGCCCTTGATTTATTGGGAGGCGAGAAACCTGCAGGAGAATTTATGTATTCTGCCATCATAGGAACCCATATCCTGTCAGGCATTCTTTTAAAAGCAACGGGTCAGCCGGTGCTTGATTTCGCTATGGAACATTTATTCACGCCACTGGGAATCAATGTTCCCCGCAATGTGGTGCTGGGTAATAAAGAGGAGCATATCGCCGCTATGAATGATAAAAACACCAGTGGCTGGGTTGTTGACCCCCAAGGGATAAACACGGCAAGCTGGGGACTTTTCCTGACACCTGGAGATATGGCAAAAATAGGTCAATTATACCTAAATGGCGGAATATGGGAAAATAAACAAATCATACCGGCAAAATGGATAGAAACAAGCACAAAGGAGCACATCAGGCTGGACCGGCTGTCTTATGGCTACCTGTGGTGGATTATTAATGATAAAGAGCATATCTATGGGGCTTTAGGAGACGGTGGAAATGTAATTTACGTCAATACAAAGAAAAAAATGGTGGTTTCTATCGCTTCCCTATTTATGCCGGACCCTAAGGACAGGATAGAGTTTATTATGGAGCACATTGAACCAATATTTGAGGATTGAGTATGACGAATCTCCATTTGCTACATGATAAATTGGCCCATTCCGTAATATCCATATAATACAAAAATAGGCTCAAAGCATATCTTGAGCCTATTTCTTTGCATATTTACGGAGTATATAAAAAGCACTGGATATTTATGACCAATATACAGTGTTCTTATCTCATCATGAATTTTTTGGCAGCAGGACTGCCGGTTTTTTACCGGACTGCTTTTCTCATTGTTTTATCTTTCTTTTTTCCAATATTCCCTGTTCATGGTAAAGCTTAAGACCAGCCCCTTTGGCAGGCTGCGGTACCGCTTTCCCATAAGATATCCCATGTATTTAAAACCGCTTTTTACAATCACTCCGGGAACAAGCCATGGCTTCCCTTCCTTTACAAGCCAGGCACAGGTCTTTTTCACAAGACGGATTCCCTCTCCTTCCGAGCGGATTCCCTCAAACACCTCCGGGTGGTCCGCCTGGGATACCGCCAGGTCAAAATTCCGCTTAAACTGGGCTATACAGCCGTAATTGTGGGAATGGTACACTTTTGCCCCGGCTGCGTAGGCAACCGCCTGCCCCCGGTGTCTTACCGCATTTCCCGCATAAATCATGTCCTCATTAAAAATAGTCCGCCTGATAAATCCGCCTGTCTCCAAAAATGCGGCCCGGTCATAGGCGCAGCAAACGTTAGAGGCAAAAAAGGTCTTGATTCCCAGCTCCTTTAGATCCCTGCCTGTTTTTACCCTGCTTTGCTCCGGGTAATTAAAGGAACGGGTATACTGCTCTGCCAGGGCGCAGTCAGGATTCGGCAGCTGCCTTCCATAGGCCATGACCACCTTTTCCCCGTCCTTACCAGTCTGGTTAAGGCCCTTTACCAGCGCTCCTATTAAATTCCCATCAGCCGGAACTGCGTCATCAGTCATAAATACCATAATATCCGCCTCAGAGTAACCGGCTCCCTGGTTCCTGGTGCCGCCATGGTCAAATTCTTCTTTTGTCACATGATGTACTTCCAGATTGGAGACCCAGCCATATTCCTCTTCCTTCCAATAAGACCGCTCCGTGTTCATGACGATGATCCGCCGGATGGGGTATGACTGTTGTCCCAGCCGTTTCAGCAAAAGCTTTAGCTTCTCATCCGGCTTATATACGGGAATGATCACATCAACGGTCTTTTCCTGCCTTTTTTCTTCCATTGCAAATTCCTACCTTCCAGTTAAATACTCCGCAAGCAACCGCGGAGCCTTCACCCCTGCGGGCAGCCGCCAAGATCAGGCGGGCTTAACTTTGGTTAATTGCCTTCCCGTGAATCAATAGCGCAGACACGCCGTGGAACAGATGCGTATCAGGGCATAAATGCTCACAAAGCATTCCAGATACCATGCGCTTTTCCTTAAATCCAGATTTATTACCAGGCATTTGTCAAATAACACCAGCAGCACAAGGGGATGCAGAGGAATAAAATACCGTCCCTGTACGCCTGTAATATAGGTAAGCTCCCTTGGCGTCCAGCCTAAAAGCATGGAAGCCAGAACCAGACAGGCGCTTAAAAACACCAGAAAAACCATCCAAAGCTTCTGTCCGCCTGACAAGGGGGCCTCTTCCCCTTCCCTCCTTATCGCACTGACAAAAAGCACATACCACAGGATCGAGAGGCAGAACGGAGGCACCGTCAGGTCAGGATCCAAATTGCCCAGAAATCCTCCCAGCATGGTGGTCAGGTAATAATCAAACTGAGTTACAAGGGTCTCATAATATACCTGAAAAATACGATAGGGGTGCTCCCACACATCTTTAAGCGTATACCCTGCCGCTTCACTCCAACCCACATAGCTTTCTGTAGTAGTCGCCCACGCAGAAAGGACCAGACGGTTTACCAGAAACACCGCAAGAATGACAGCGGTTATGACGCCTATGACAGAGATCCAGTAATCTTTTTTGGACTTAAATTTGGAAGAGGGAATAAACAGGCAGATCCCGGCTACCGGCAGATAAACGATTTTTCCAGGTTCCAGAAGAATCAGCAAAAGGGCCAGAAGAACCGTATCCTTTCCGGTCACCTTCTCCTTCTCAAAGGCCAGATAAAAACACCAGGCCAGAAACAGCATGGACAGACCGATAAAAGCCGCATCATAAGAAAAGGAAGCTGCCAGATGAAGGGTCATGGGAAGGCACGATACCGCCATGAGCAGTTCTTTTTTAAAGGGCATGATCCTGACAGCCAGGGCCGCCATACCTGCAAAAGCCAGAAGATTGAACAGCCTGCCAAGATATACCAAAGGAATGTATCCCAAATGGAGCAGCCTGGCAAGGCAGATCCCGAGGGTCTGGGGAAGATAAACAACCGGCGTGGTATTCACCGGTATTTCATAGCGGACCGTCATACCCTGGCTCTTATCAAGGGAAAACATCTCCTTAAGTACCAGGTTGTATGTGGTACGCCCCACACTGGTATAAAGCCCGGCCACATCATCGCCGCTCCGCACCAGAACATTGGCACCGCGGCCAATCCTCTCTTTCTCCTCCTCTGTTGCATGGGAAAGAAAGACATCATCTGCCACCGCCGGTTTTCCCATAAGCTGGCTGGAGAGCCGGTAAGCACTGGTAAAATGAGCCGCCTCATCAGGCGTTGAAAAGGGAGTCAGAACCAGCATATAAAACAGGCCCAGGATCACAACTGTCCCAGGAAACAAAAAAAAGGTTGGAGCCTTAATTATCCACAAGGCCGCTCCCAGGCAAGCGAGAAATCCACAGCCAAACACGATCAGCCACCAGTAAAAGCGGCGGACTGCCTCAAATTCCGGCGATGGAATCCCCACAATGGTTTCCTCATAGGTTTTTATAAAAAGAAAGGCGAGAAAGAAAATGCTTCCCGCCGTAAGCAGCAAGCCCTTTTTATTCAGAATGAGCTTCACGATGGCCATCCTCCTTCTCCCTGTCCTCTTCCCGGTCCAGGGCAAGCATCTGGATCAGCTCCGTCATTCTCCGCTCCAGCTGGGATATTTTCACAGACTGGAAGAAAACCTTTACCAGCAGGATGAAAATCATGAAGGTAAAGATAAAGTTAGCGGTGGAATAGGTCCCAACCATCCGGGATATGAAATCAGCCAATGGAGGGAATAAGCTGAACACCACCAGAAGCAAGGCAAACAACACCCAGAAGATAGAATCCTCTATCTTCATCTTGGAATGGCGTATTCTTCTAAGTACATAAAATGTAAGCAATATGGAAACGCATATCAGTACGCATCGAAGCAAAACTGTCATGTTACGTTCTCCCTTCCTTTATCTCCTGTCCCTGATACGGATGCTCTGTACCAGCAGTATGGAAAACAGCATCTTTCCCATATACCGGGCCGCATTGACCGGATTCAAATAGCTCTCACCCAGAATCCGTTCATCCATGATTACAGGAATTTCCGCGACCTTTGCCCCCTGGCTGATCAAATAGGAGATCGTATCCGGTTCCGGGCCGTAATTTAAGCCATCAGCAAATTCCTTGATCATCTTCCTGCTAAACATACGCATCCCGGAGGTAGGATCACTGACCTTTACTCCTGTGGTAAACCAGATGGAGCCGCTTAAGAGCCTGCTTCCAAGCATCCGCATGGAATGGGGCTTTTTCCCCGTCACAAACCTGGAGCCGATAACAATATCATACCCTTCATCCATCTTTTCTTTCATGGGAAGGATATATTCCGGACGGTGCTGCCCGTCCCCGTCAAACTGTATGGCATACCGGTAGCCCCGCCTGTGGGCGTACTTAAGACCGGTCTGGAATGCTCCGGCAAGCCCCAGATTCATGGGCAGGTCAATGATCTTCCAGCCATGCTTTCTGCAGATATCCGCCGTGTGATCGGTGGAACCGTCATTGATGATCACATAATCAAACATAGGATAGTTGGCGATCACTTCTCCTACCACGCGTTCAATATTTAAAGCCTCATTGTATGCAGGTATCACTACCAGTACCTTATCCATCATTTCTTCCGCTCCAGCCTCCCTCTCTCCTCTGTAATTAAGACACGGACCGCCTGTCCCATAAAGCAAAGCATAAGAATCAGCATTTCCAGCATATAGGAGAAAGCTCCTCCATTGATCCCTCCCGCTCCAACCAGCCAGAAGGAGAGAAAGAAGGAAAGGACGCTGACCGGCACATAGCCGAAAAAGATCCGCTTCTGCTGCTTCATGATGACAAGCACATAATAGAACAGATTCATAACCGCAAAGAAACCGCCGCCCAGCACGATGAATAGAAGCCCGGATTTGTAGGGTTTAAGTTCCACATTGGAAATGGCTCCAAGCACTGGAACGCCAAGCACCCAGGCACCTGCCAGGGCAATCACCGTAAGAAGGAATATAATACCGGAAAGCTTTTTTAAGCCAGACTTGAATTCCTTAAAATTCCTTTCCTCCCACTGATAAGACATACTGGTCAAAAAGGGACGGATCACAAAGTTGGCCGCCAGATTAATGACCGAAGTCGGCATAAAAATTGCCACAAAAACAGCGTTGTCCGTAGCAGTCATCCGGGCATCCACCGCATATTTTGCCATGGCAAAAATGAGCCCGTCCAAAAAAACGGACAAAAACAGCAAAAATCCATCCTGCAAAAGCCTCCACTGCCTGCCGGGAGTCCTGGTAAACACAATTCCAGGGACACGCTTTGCCGCTCTTTTATCAAACAGCAAAATTCCCGCTCCCTGGGACAAAACTGCAACCACACAGGAAAATATAAGCTCCTTTGTTACAGCCAGAGTACCTAAAAAGCAGCACACGGAAAGCAGGGTGCGGAAAGCCATGGCCTGTCCCGTAAGGTACAGCCGTCCATTTCTCTGAAATTCTGATTCATATACATCTGCAAACCCGTCAAGCACCTTATACAGTACCATCAAAAATACCACCAGGGCCTTTTGAGCCGTATAGCCTGCCGACGGAGACAGGGTGTTAAAAATAATATAACCCATTCCAAAAAGGACAGCCATGGAGCAGGTGACGAGCCGGGCCAGACGGTATTCGGAAAACGTATAGCTTTTGCTTGTATCCGTGCTCTGCAAAGGCCTCATGCCAAAATAGGCTACCAAAAACATCTGCTGCCCAAAGGTACTGAAGGCAAAGCCAAAGATTCCTCCCTGTTCCGTTCCTATGAGATGGTTGACAAGGGCCGTAAGGACCATGCTGGAACCGGCATAAACCAGGCTTCCGATCATATTCCAGGCCACATTTTTTCGTTCCATTTATTTTCCCCTTAATTACCAACAGTATTTGGGCATAATGGTATCCCAACCGGGTACTTCCTCACAATGTCCCTTTATTCTACAATATCCGGCCTGAAAAGTAAACTTAAAACCACCCTGCCTACTGTTTTATGATTCCTGAAATGCGGCACAGGTACAAAAAAGCCTCCAGCCGGAACAGCCAGGAAAGCCCTGCATAAACAGCGACTCCCACAAGAATCTGGACAATCAGGGTTAAAAGGGTTCCTTCTATTACATACTGCATTCCGTATGAAATGAGGCACATCACCGCTGACAGAAGAAGAGAAGGAAGCACATCCTTCCACTGCTCAAAAAAGCTGTAGTTTAAAAGCTTTTTATTGGGATACGCATTGATAAAGGTGCAGATAAAATCGGTCACTGCCCTTAAAGCCACCATGGTGTATATCCCAAAGGGGATGCTGATGAGAAGAGCGGCCATGCCGATCGCCTTCTTTATTATTTCCAGTTTGAGGAATACCTCACTTTTCCCCATGGCATTAATGGCCTGCAAATTTGCCACATGAAGGGGCCAGGTCCCATAGGCTACGCACAGCATCCGGAGCATGGGCACACAGGGTAAATACCTGTCCGTCAAAAGCAGCTTTACCATAGGCTCTGCCACGGCGATCAAGCCGGCCATCATGGGGAACACCAGGTAAGAGCTGGTGACTATGGACCTTCTCACCATGCGTTTCAACCTCTCCTTGTCCTCCTGGCTGGCTGAAAAAGCCGGAAGCATGACCGACTGGATAGCCGCCCCAAGATTCCCCGCAATCAGGGCAGGAAACTGGTTTCCTCTTGAGTATTGCCCCATCATGGCGGAATTATATAATTTCCCGATGACTAGCCCGTAAACATTATTAAATACCGTATCAATAAGGCCGGAACAAAGTATTTTCCAGCCATAGGAAAACAATTCTCCCGCCTTTTTAACGGAAAACAGGAGCCTTGGCCTCCATTTCACCAGAATTGTCAGCATGATCATTAAGAAAAAGCTGTAAAAAAACTGCTGCATGGCAAGGGCCCATAGCCCCCGCCCCCTGGCTGCCAGAAAAACGCCGATGATACCGGAGCAAAGAGCGGCAAAAAGGCTTGCCAGACAAAGCTTCCGAAACTCCATATTCCTGGCGACCACTGCAGACTGCACAGAGGTAAAGGCACCAAAAAACAGGGTCACAGCAAGGACCCGGAGCACAGGAGTAAAAACAGGCTGTCCGTAAAAGGACGCTATGGCCGGAGCCGAGAAAAAGAGGATTACATATAAAACAAAAGCAATGGCCCCACTGATATAAAATGCAGAGGAATAATCGACCTCATCCACCGTCCGTTTCTGGATCAGGGAGGTATTAACACCGCTTTGAACAAACACATTTCCAATGGTAATGAATATCATGATGAGCATGACTTCTCCGGACTCTGCCGGCGTCAGCATCCTGGCCAGCAGAACCGATACAAGGAACTGAATACCCTGGGTGCCCCCGTTTTCCATCACTTTCCAGAACAGGCCGGAAAGGACTTTATTTTTCATATTTTCCTGGTACATACTGGCTTTTCTCCTTGCTTTACCAATTTACATTTCCGCCTTATTGTACTATATTCCCCAATAATTGTAAATCGTCTATAGCATTTTAGACCTGATTGTGTTAGAGTATAGGGGAATATACTTTTTATTTATAAGAATTCAGGAGGTTATATATTATGCGTAAACTGACACGCAGCCTGATGGTACTCTGCCTTACGGCTGCTCTTGTTTCCGGACAGGCTTCCCTTGCATGGGCAGAAGAAGCATATGGACCGGGATTTAAGAATGGTGTCCCCATCAGTCAGAGCGAAGGGCAGTCCGAGTCTGAGGCCCAGACCCAGACAGACGCCCAGACACAGGGGGGCGTAACGAAGGAAGAAGCAGAAACCGCTTTGGCAAATGCCGGCATAGACATTGGAAAAGAAGGGGAAGGCAGCGGCGAGGATGGTGTGGTGGATGAAGCCACCAGAGCAGCCCAGGAAGCTTTAAAGGCCAATTTCCCGCGTCTCCTGACTACCGTTATGATCGGTGACAGCAACTGGTCACAGCCTTTTGTAAACGATGCATGGATCACAAATAACGGACAGGGCTTTCACGGATTATCTACCTTCCTTACAAACATTGTAGGAAACGTGCTTTACCGGACCTATACTTCCAGCACCGGCTGGTCTCCATGGGTCTTAAACGGGCAGCAGACTACCAATTATGCCAATGACATAAACATCGAAGCAGTACAGATGCGGTTTTCCGGTTATGTGAATAACCAGTTCGACCTCTACTACACCGCTCAGCTGGAAGATGGAACCACGATGGACTGGGCCAAGAACGGGACCACCACAGGAACCATGGGAACCGGCCACTACATAACAGGGCTGAGAATGGCCTTTTACGCCAAGAATTCTCAATTCCCCTATTCCACAGATAAGCCTTTGGTTTCCGCTGTCCCAGACGGAATGCGGCAGATTGACGGCGGTCTCCGTTACTTTAACGGCGACGGTACATCCTTTACCGGCTGGGCATGGGCAGGCAATGAGCGCTACTATTTCCAGGATTCCTATCCGGTGACCGGCTGGCAGTATCTTGACGGCTACAAATATTATTTCGATGAATCTGGAAGAATGCTCTCTGACTTAGAGCCTGTTATTGGTGCAAAGGGACCGTTCCTCATCAGCATCAACAAGACCATGAACTGCATGACCATCTTCGCCAAAGATGGAAACAACGGCTTTATTATTCCGTTAAAATCCTTTTTGACCTCCACTGGACCGGATACCCCTCTTGGAACATTCCAGACTCCGGAAAAATACCGCTGGAGAGATATGAACCACGGAATCTTTACTCAGTACGCAACCCGTATCTGGAAGGGCTTCTTAATTCATTCCATTCTATACAGCAAACCCAATAATATGACGCTGGATCCGATGACTTATAATTATATGAGCATTGCTCAGTCAGCCGGCTGCGTCCGTCTCCTCTCCGGAGACGCCAAATGGGTATATGACCATTGCGCTCTTGGAACCACCGTTACGATTTACGAATCACCGGTTCCGGGACCATATGAGAGACCGGCCATTGAACAGATCATACCTGATACCCAGACCTGGGATCCTACTGATCCCAATATTGCAAGATAACCTGGAGCAGGCAGCTTTATAACGATATAACGCATGGGCAGGAACCGGATTTACCGGATCCTGCCCATGTTTTTTGCTTTCTTACCCTTTCTTTCCAAGGAATATCTTCCTTAACAGCCCATAAGCTCCCGGAGCCCGGTATTCGGCCTGAATAAAAAACCTGGTTCTTGGCGTCAATTCCTTATAATATTTACGGTATTCCGGATTCATGATCTCCGTAAACTGCCTGGTATTGACCATGGTATGATAATAAGTCCGTTTTGCCGCGCTGTCCGCTGCTTCTCTTAAACTGCCCTCTGTTGCAGCGTTAAATTCCTCGTACACCTGTTTCATCCGTTCCCAGTAAATCTTTTGTTTGCTGGCGTAATTCCCGCTTTTGCCATCCATGGTCCAGGAGCCTGCTACTCCCACCCGGTAGGCGCTCATGGGCTCATCCATGTAATAGCCATACCCTTTTGCAGCCGCCATCATCTGCAGGGGAGTGTCTCCCACCGGACAATCCACATAGTAATCTGGAAGCTCCTTTACAAGGCGGGAGGGAAATGCCATGGAGGACATGGCATAACCGGAAGGCTTATCCACGATCTCCTCCGGCGTGATCACCCGGTTCCCCCGGTAAGGACGCATCTGTCTTTCCGTCAGAGCCCTTCCCACCAGTTCGATTTTAGCACTGTGTATGCAAAGGGTACAGTCCGGATGAGCCTCCATGTAATCCACCTGCTTTTGCATCTTATCCGGTGAAGTCCAGTAATCGTCTCCGTCGCACATGAAAATGTATTTTCCTCTGGCCCGCGGGAAATTAAACGCTCCGCTGATATTGTCGATTCCCTGAGAGTACTGGTTCTCTGTCTGTATGAGGGGCCTCACCTTACCCGGGTATTTTGATTCATATTCTCTTAAAATATCCCCGGTTCCATCGGTAGACGCATCATCATGAACCAGAATTTCAAATTCAAAATCTGTCTTTTGCATGAGAAAGCTGTCCAGGGCCTGCCTGATATAAGCTTTATGGTTAAAGGTCACGCAGTTAATGCTGGCCATTATTTTTGATTCAGAACTGCCGCTCATTTCTCTTCGCCCTTTCCTGTATCTGCTTTTGTGATAAAAGGGGCGTTTTCTGCCCCGTCCATCCGATTATGGCAAGTGCTTTTTACTTCCCATAATATATTCCTCATACTTTCTTGCAATATACATGCCCGTGATTTCCTTTGACGGTTCAATGGCCTCTCCTGTAAAGCATCTTAAATGATTGGTAACACAGTCATATCCTGCCAGACAGGAAAACTCTACGCCGCCGGAAAAGCGGGGATTGCATTCCAGCATATGATACGATCCGTCCTCTGCCTGAATAAACTCAAAGTTTACGCAGCCGTTGATGCCAAGGGCATTGGCTATTTCCCTGCACGAGGCTTCCAGAATGGGATCTATAAACACAAGGACCGAGGTTCCTGCTCCATTAGGGGTCCGCAATAGCTCCTTCCGGCACACGGCTGTGCTCTCTCCTGTTTCCGCCTGCCTTACCACATCCACGGTAACGATGTTCCCCTGATAAAAGGGCTGTACGATCAGCCCTTCAGAGTCTCCGCATTCCAAAAATCCTTTCATCTCGTCAAGAGAATGAATGTAGCGAAGCCCCTGACTGCTCCTTCCGTCAAAGGGCTTGATAACCGCCGGATAGGAAAGGCACTCCGGATCTGCTTTAGAAAGCTCCAGGGTAGGAATGGGATTGCCAATGCCCTTTTCCGTAAGAAAACGGCAAAGCTTCCTTTTATCTCTGCATAGAAGAAGGGTTTCCTCCGATGACAAACATAATGTCACCGAAGCCAAAGACAGTTCGTCCCTGTGGCGGTTCCACACATCTACCTCCACATCCGTAAGAACGATCAGCATCTTTACTTCTTCCTCCCTGCAGATCTTCAGGATGGAGTCCACATATCTTTTCTCGTCTGTTGCAAGAGGGACCTGGTAAAAGGATGCCACATTCCCGGAATCTGCTATCCATTCTTTCGGATAAATATCACAGCCAACTACCCGGAAGCCGCCCTTTTTTAAATTTTTTATAACAATATCTGCCGAAAATGACCCGATCGCAGTCACCAAAGCTGTGTTCATAATTTCCTCCATTGACGCTTCCTTTCTTCTATCTGGCACTTAAAATTACGGCACAGATGCGGTCAACCTGATCCAGGGAAAGCTCTGCATATAAGGGCAGGGTCAAAACACTGTCCGCCGCCTTTTTTGCCACAGGAAGGTGTACATCTAAAAACTGCTCCCGGTAGCATTCAAAGTCAGTGATCAGAGGATAAAAATACTTTCTGGCAAAGATGTGATGGGAGGCCAGCAGCTCATATACCTCATTCCTTGTTAAGGAAAAGCCGTCAAAGGCAACAGGAAAATACGCATAATTCTGGCGGATCCCTTCTTTCGGGTAGATCAGCCGGATCCCGGGGATCCCCGTTAAATGCTCCCGGTATCGTTCTGCCACAAGCCTGCGCTTTTCAATGTTATCATTCACATGGCGAAGGTTGCAGATACCCATAGCCGCCTGAAACTCATTCATTTTAGCATTGCCGCCGATGTATTCCACGGTTTCCTTTCCGGTGATGCCGAAATTTTTCAAATAATTGAACAAAATCTCCAGAGACGGGTCCTGAAAGGTCACAGCCCCGCCTTCAATGGTGTTATACACCTTTGTGGCATGAAAGCTGAACATGGAAGCGTCACCATAGGTCCCGATGCCTCTCCCATTTACCTCTACGCCAAAAGCATGAGCAGCATCGTAAATTACCTTTAAATTATGTTTTTTCGCAATTTTTTCAATTTTATCTACATCGCAGATATTTCCATAAACATGAACCGGTAAAATGGCGGTTGTCTTTTCCGTAATCAGTTCTTCGATCTTATCCGGATCAATGGTATAATCCTCTTCGCGGATATCGCAGAACACCGGAGTTAAGTTATTTCTTACAATGGCATGGGTGGTGGAAGCAAAAGAAAACGGGGTGGTGATCACCTCGCCGGACAGATTCATGGCCTGCAGCGCCATTTCAAGAGCCATATGCCCGTTGACAAACAAAAGGAGCTTCTGTACCTTTAAGTACTCCTTTAACTGCTCCATTAGTTTTTCATGAAATTCTCCCATATTAGTCATCCAGGCTGTTTCCCAGATCGGCCGTATCTCTTCTATAAATTCTTCATAGGAAGGCATGGAAGCCCTCGTCACTAATATATCCTCTTTATTGTCCATGCGTTATCCTCCATTTCCCGGTCAGATGGAAAACATCTGGCCCAGCGTCCGCATATGGGTGCTTTTCATTAATCTGTATTTCCAAATAGTATAAATCTTTTCCGCTCTGTTTTTTCCGGGCAGTCCGGTAAAATGCTCCAGAACCGCTCTCTTCTCACTGGACATCTCATTTCCATAGAGCTTTAAAAATATCTGTGCCTGCACAAACATTTTCCTGTAATTTTCCCGGATCCTGTCCTGATTAAGGATCCGCTCCGCGTACTGCTCCTTACCGTTTTTAGACCCCATCTGGTTTTCCCCATGCTGCCGGTATAAAACCAGGGGACGGTCAATATAGGATATTCTTCCAAAACAGCTTGCCAGAAGCCCCAGCCACCAGTCATGCATGACGCATTCCTTTGGAATCTCAGCAAAGAACCGCAAAAAGGCCCTGTTGATCATGGCCGTATTCCCGGTAATGTTGTTCTCAACCAGATAATGACTGAACCGGTTATCATGAACCGCGATCTTCTGGTATTCTGCCATGGAATTGTGAAGAATATTGCCCGTCTTATCGGTAACCGATAAGTCTCCGTGGACCAGCAAGGGAACCTCTGCTCCCCATTCCGCCTCCAGCCGCTTCATTTCCCTTAAGGTGACTTCCGCCTTATCTGGAAGCCACACATCATCCTGGTCACAAAGCATCACATACTCATCAGACACCGACGTCAGCAGGCGAAAGAAATTATTCTGGGCGCTGCCGGACCTTTCCCTGTTCTTTAAGCTCCTCACCCGGCCAGGATATTGTTCTTCATATTCCCGGATAATGGAAGGGGTCCCATCTGTAGAAAGGTCATCAGAAATCACGATGGACAGATCAGAAAACGTCTGGCCTAAAATGGAGTCCAGCTGCTCCCGTATATATTTTTCTCCGTTATAGGATGCAAGAAGCACCGAAACCATGAACCTTCCCCCTTTCCTCTTCCCGCCCACGCTTTTTGGGCAAAGCCTACCAGGACCATCCCAGAATCTCAGTCAGAAACCAGATTTCAGCCATGAGAAATGCCAGGAAAGCCTTTACCAGACATTCCTGGAACCGGTTGATTCCCAGATATTTTTTATAATAGTGAAGCTTGCTCTTATGAAGAAGGGCCTGCTTCTTTAAAATGGATTTCACATTCTTATTAATGGACACGGAATGAAGGTGTACATAGGACTGATTCAGGAGCAGCACTGTTCCATACCCCTTTTTCTTCATCTGAAATCCGAGAATTTTCTCTTCATAATATAGAAAAACCTCTTCATCATAAAGACCGCATTCCATGAGGGCATGAATATCCGCCATAAAAAGAGAGCCTGGTACGGCATCTACGTAAACGTACTGCTCTTTTTTAGAATCCCACTTTAATTCCGGCCTGTCATTAAGCCAGGGTGCAAAAATCCGTCTGGTAATAAGGCCAGTATCCAAAAGGTCTCCCAAAAGACCGTTAAGACGCCAGCTTGACAGCGCCACCTTTCCCGTCCCATCCATGGTGACTGCCGCCGAAACTCCCAGCCGGCTTATCTTTAAAAAGGAAGCCTTCATGGCCTGTATGCATTCCTCTGTAACCTTTACATCAGGATTTGCTATGAGCACATGGGTAGCGTGAAGGGTCTCATAGGCATACCGGATTCCCTGATTATTGCCATAACCGTATCCCCCATTCTTTTCTGAGGAGATAAAATGAACCTTTCCGGCCTTAATTGCCTGAAGCCTTGAGGCAGAACCATCGGTGGAACAGTTGTCTACGATCACAACGGAATCCAGGATTTCATAATTTACCAGGGAATTTACCAGGCTTATGGTAGTTTCCGCATCATTATAATTGAGAATGATACAGCTAATGTTCATATCTGCTCCTCTTTAAGAACCCTTTCTGGAATTGATCACCTGCATTCCAAACCTGGCACTTACAAAATCCCTCACAGGCGGCCATATAAAAGTGGCGTAATCCATCAGATGATAGGCGGCCATATAAAGCCGGCTTCCCTTTTCCATAGGCGTTCCTGCCCACGGGGTGAGGGAGAGATAATAGTCGTAAGCCCTGCGGTAATGGTTTAAATTCCCCTGTTTCCAGGGTCTTTCATCCCCCATAAAATGCAGGATGGCAGGATGTTTCTTTGCCTCTTTAAACCCTTTTGACCCAAGCTTTCCATAAACAGGGGACAGCCTTACCAGATGGCTGTACCGGTAATAGCGGTAATTGGTAAAAAAGTTATACCTGGGAGACAATGGCTTGATCCTCCCTTTCAGTGCTCCGTTAATGGTGTCCTGATCCCCTGCAAACAGCTTGCCTCCCTTGGAGCAGTAAAAATCCAGAAGCAGCTTCTGGGCGTTTTCCTCCCTCCAACGGTTCATATCAATGAGAAGGACGCCGGAATTATAATAAGGCTCCGACAGCAAAAGACCGATATCTTTCTTGATAGAAGGGTATATGGTAGGCTCCATCACCGCGCCTAAAAGGAAGGACTTTAAATCCGTTTCCCACAGCCTTCTTAAAGAGGAAAGCACCACGGTATCACAGTCTAAATACAGCACCCGGCCTGCTTCCTCCGGGAGAACCTCTCCTACGAACAGCCGGGCCATAATGCTTAAATCAAAGCCGCCCGTATCCACCTCATAAGAAAAGCGCTCCTTTAAATTTCCCAGCTCCACGACCGTCAGCTCACGTCCAAACCCGCCTGCCACGGACTTAAGCCGTTCTTTCGTCCCTTCGGAAAGGCTCATGGATAAAACATATATATGGATGTCTCCCATGTCCCTGTTATGATCCAAAAGGGAATAAAGGGATACGGCCAGATGCCTGGCATAATTATCGTTGGAAGCGTATACAACGTTCATAGATTCCTCCAGTTGACCCACGTTTCAGGGCATTAAAGTTCCAGCCCTGGTTCCGTAGTATTGTACTATATCTGCCATAAAAAGTAAACAGCTTGGCCCGTAAGCAGGATTAACCCAATTCCTTTTCCGCCCGGCTCATGGCTGATTCAATGACCTTGTCCATATCGTAGTATTTATATTCCCCTAACCGTCCGCCGAAAATCACCTGATCTTCCTTTTCAGCCAGTGCAGCATATTTTAAATATAATTCCTGATTTCTTTCATTATTTACCGGATAATATGGCTCCATGCCCTCGCTCCAGTCTACCGGATATTCCCGGGTAACTACGGATTTTGGCTGGGTCCCGAATTCAAAATGCTTATGCTCAATGATCCTGGTATAAGGTGTTTCCCTGTCCGTATAATTTACCACAGCTACGCCCTGATAATTATCCGTATCCACGACCTCTGTTTCAAACCGCAGGCTCCTGTATTCCAGCTTGCCATACTGATACCCATAGTAACCATCTATGGTTCCTGTATACACGACCTTTTCTCCCAGCCCGTCATAATACTCCTTGTTTTCCAGATAATCAACGCCTGTTTCCACATCGCAGCCTTCAAGGAGCTTTTCCATGATCACATTGTATCCTCCGATGGGGATACCCTGGTATAAGTCATTAAAATAGTTATTATCATAGGTAAAACGCACAGGAAGGCGCTTGATGATAAAGGCCGGAAGCTCCTTACAATCCCTGCCCCACTGCTTTTCCGTATACCCCTTTACCAGCTTTTCATAAATATCCGTTCCTACAAGGCTGATGGCCTGCTCCTCCAGGTTTTCAGGCTCACCGGCAACGGATGCCTTCTGCTCCTCGATGATGGCCTTTGCCTTTGCCGGGGTAGATATGCTCCACATCTTGCTGAAGGTATTCATATTAAAGGGCATGTTATACATCTCACCCTTGAAATTTGCTACAGGGCTGTTGGTATAGCGGTTAAACTCTGCCAGCTCATTTACGAACTGCCAGACCTTCCTGCTGCTGGTATGGAAAATATGGGCTCCGTAGCTGTGTACGTGGATCCCTTCTATTTCCTCGCAGTAAATGTTGCCTCCGATGTGGTTTCTTTTCTCTACCACAAGACATTTTTTTCCTTTTTTGCCAGCCAGATATGCAAATACACCGGAATAAAGGCCGCTGCCTACCAGCACATAATCATACTTTTTCATAGCTTCATTCTCCTGTCTCGGTTATAAACTGTCTCCATTATACTAAAGTCACCGGGAAAAGTAAATTCTTCTTGCAAAATCCCGGGTTTTATGGAAAGTCCCTCCAGAACATAAAAACAGGGCCAGCCTTTTATCAAAGGCTGACCCCTTTATTTTATGAATAGAATAACCGGTTGACCGCGCTGAAGATTCCGCGGATAGACGCTCTTGTAATGTTGGAACTGATTCCCACACCATAGGTAGCCTTTCCTGTCTTCACATCAAGGAGGTGAATATAGGAGGCCGCCTGTGCTCCGGATCCGGAAGTAAGAGCATGCTCATAGTAGTCCAGAACCCTGATCTCAATACCAAGTTCTTTTTCCAGCCCTTTTTGTACCGCATCAATAGGTCCGTTTCCAACGCCTTCAAAGATTTTCTCTACGCCGTGATCGGTGTAGCGGACTTTTGCAGCCGTGGAGAACGCTGTATCCTCTTCTGCTTCCGTAATCTGGGCTTTGCGGAAATGGATGGGCTCTTTCTTCTCCGAGTAGTTGCTTTTAAATTCATCCATGATCTGCTCAGGAGAAACCTCACCCTGCTTTTCGGAAATCGCCTGGATCACGTCTGCAAACTCCTTATGCATACCCTTTGGAAGCTTGAAGCCGTAGAAGGTATCCATGACAAAGGCTACGCCGCCCTTGCCGGACTGGCTGTTGATCCGCACGATAGGCTCATACTGCCTGCCAATGTCCGACGGATCGATGGGAAGGTAAGGAACCTCCCAGTAAACATTCTTTCTGTCCCGCATGGCCTGCATGCCTTTGTTGATGGCATCCTGGTGGGAACCGGAAAAGGCGGTAAAGACAAGCTTTCCTGCATATGGATGTCTGGGCTCCACTTCCATCTTGGTACAGCGCTCGTAGATGTCAACGATCTCACGGATATTTTCAATATGAAGTCCCGGATTGATTCCGTGAGAGAACATGTTATATGCGACTGTTAAAACATCCACATTCCCGGTCCGTTCACCGTTTCCTAAAAGCGTGCCTTCCACCCGTTCTGCACCTGCTAACAGGGCAAGCTCCGTGGCTGCAATTCCGGTTCCCCGGTCATTGTGGGGATGAACGCTTAAAATAATGCTGTCGCGGTTCTTGAAATGAGTGTTCATCCATTCGATCTGATCGGCATAAACGTTAGGAGTGGTCATCTCCACAGTGGACGGAAGGTTGAATATAATTTTCTTATCCGGTGATGCTTCCCAGGTTTCCTGGACAGCTGTACAAATATCCAGAGCAAAGTCCAGCTCTGTTCCTGTAAAGCTTTCCGGTGAATATTCAAGAATCACTTCACCGTCAAAATCCTGCATATACTGCTTCACCCATTCCGTACCCTTTACGGCGATCTCCCTGATCTCTTCTCTTCCCTTGCCGAAAACCACATCCCGCTGAAGAGTTGAAGTGGAATTGTAGATATGTACAATCGCCTTCTTAACTCCCTGAAGGGCTTCAAAGGTCCTCTTGATCAGATGCTCCCTGCACTGAACCAGAACCTGGATGACCACGTCATCAGGAATCAGTTTTCGTTCCACAAGCTGCCTTAAGAAATCAAATTCAATCTGGGAAGCTGCCGGAAAACCGACCTCAATCTCCTTAAAGCCCAATCGGATCAGGAGATCGAACATCTCGATCTTCTCTTCCACGACCATTGGCTCCGTAAGAGCCTGGTTTCCATCCCTTAAATCAACACTGCACCAGATCGGCGCCTTCTGAATCTCATTGCACGGCCATTGTCTTTCCGGATATCTGACTACCGGTACTCTTTTATATCTTTGATAATTCAACATATTTTATCTCCTCCATTATCATCTAATCGTCTGCTTTTCCGGCAGATTGCCGGATTAATTCCTGAAACAGGACAAAATGTCCATGTTCTGCCTCATAAAAAATCAACGCAGGCTTTGGAGTCGATAAATCACGCTGTATCTTTTGACAATGAACAACGTGGCTTTTACAGGTCTAACCCCATCTTTCATCATTCCTTTGCATTAAAATCACATACCATGCTCTGACAATGTGTCACGGTAAAGTGTTATGTTATTATAGCACGACTAAAAAAGACTTACAACAGAAAAATTAATTTTCTGTTGTAAGTCTTTTTACCATTGTTATTTGCTAAGCTGTAAGAGCTTGGATTTCAACTCGCCTTCCATCCGGCTTAATTCCACTTCTGCTTCCCGGCGTTTTGTCCTGCCCTCCGCCTGGATCCGAACCACTTCATCCAAAGTTGTTATAAGGGATTCATTGGTTTTCTTAAGTGTCTCCATGTCAACGATTCCCCGCTCTGATTCCTTTGCGGTCTGAATGGTAGCAGTCTTTAATACTTCCGCATTCTTCTTTAAAAGCTCGTTGGTCATATCCGTTACTTCCCGCTGGGCCTTTGCCGCCTGCTCGGAATGGCTGATTCCGATGGCAAGGACCATCTGGCTCTTCCACAAAGGAACGGTGTTCACCAGGGTGGACTGTATCTTCTCCGTCATTAAGGTGTCATTGTTCTGGACCAGACGGATCTGAGGAGCCATCTGAATGGATATCATGCGGGTAAGCTCCAGGTCATGAAGCTTCTTCTCAAAACGGTTCAGCATAGAAGATAAGTCATTGGCTGCCTGGGCATCTTCCGGGAGCCCGGTTTTTGCCGCCCGCTCCAAAAGGGCCGGCAGTTCTTCCTGCTGCACCTTGACAAGCTTCTTTTTCCCTGCCAGAATATACATGGTAAGTTCTTTGAAATACGTAGTGTTTAAGTCATACATTTTATCCAGAAGGGCGATGTCCTTTAACAGCTGGATCTGATGATTCTGAAGGACCTTGCAAATCTGGTTTACATTGGTTTCTGCCTTGGCATACCTGGCCTTAATACCTTCCACCCGGTTTACGCTTTTTTTGAAAAGGCCGAAAAGGCCCTTTTCCTCTTCCTCTACCTCAATGCTCTTAAGCTCTACTACCACCTCTGACAGGATCTGGCCCACTTCCCCCAGATCCTTGGACTTTACATTATCAAGGGCTGCTTCTGAAAAGTCGGCAATCTTTTTCTGGGCTCCGGCTCCATACTGAAGAATCAGATTGGAATCCCTTAAATCGATCTTTTCCGCAAAGTCAGTAACTTGTCTTTCTTCTTCCGGTGTTAAGTCGGCTGCCGGCACTTCCTCCACCTCTTTAAGAACACTTTCAGTCTGTACCAGTTGGGTTTCTTCCACTCCTCCAGCACTAAGGGGAGACAGGGTCAGTTCCGGCGCTTCCTTTAACATCTCTTCAATATCCTTACTCATTCTTATAACCCGCCTTTCTGCGAAAGGCACCGATGGGGTCATGAAACATTTCCAACTCCATCTTCCTTTCATCCTTTTTTCTTGTTATCCTCCTTTTGTAGGCAGCTGGCATAC
>JAISYJ010000121.1:0-23249 GCA_031270005.1 Hungatella sp.
GATATAATTATTATTAATATCTCATATTTGATCAAGGAGGGATTTTATGCATGATACCATATTTTTCAGTTTTTTGCTAAATATTGGCCTCCTGGTGCTCATCGCCACTTTGCTGACTAAAATACCCATCGTACGCAGCATACTTCTGTACGATAAAAATTCCCTCGGCTGCACCGTAACTCTTGCAGCCATATTCGGTCTGGTCAGCATTATTTCCACCTATACGGGCGTGCGGGAACAGGGAGCAATCGTAAACACTCGCGTGATCGGCGTATTGGCGGCCGGTCTGTTGGGAGGCCCCTGGGTCGGTATGGGGGCGGCTCTGATCGGAGGACTTCACCGTTACTTTTTTGATATTGGAGGCTTTACTGCCGTTTCCTGTGCCTTGTCTACCCTGGTGGAAGGCGTTGCAGGCTGCCTATTCTCCCACCGGTTCAAAATGGGAAAAATAAGCGGTACCGGAATCTTCCTGATTACCGCAATTGTTGAAATGGGACAGATGGCAATCATACTCCTGATTTCAAGGCCTTTTCAGGCGGCCATGCAGCTGGTGAGAGTGATCGCATTTCCTATGATCATCATGAATGCCCTGGGCATGATCATCTTTTTGGGAACCTTTAACATGGTATTCATGGAGGAAGACAGCCGGTTTGCCGAAAAAATGCGTCTGGCATTGGGAATTGTGGAGAAAAGCCTGCCCCATCTGCGCAAGGGCTTATACAGCAAGGCAGATGTGGAGGCTGCTGCGGAAATCATTTACCGTTCCACTTCCTGTTCCGCCATATTGATCACGGATACCCAGAAGATTCTGGCTATGAAATCTGATGCAGGATTATGCGCCCTAAAGGGGGATTTCATCCTGGCTCCTATCCTGGCATCTCTTCATGACCGGAAGCCCGCCATTTTTGATCATGCAGAAAAAGAAGATCCTTTCTATCCCATTTTAAAAAACTACATGATCGTAGCCGCTCCCATGATCGAAATGGACCATCTCATCGGCAGCCTGACTATGGTAGTCAAAAAGCACTGGCACAGTTCACAATCAGACTTAAGTTTTGCTTCTGAACTGGCCAGGCTTTTCTCTACCCAGTTGGAGCTATCTTATCTGGAATACCAGAAAAAGCTGCGGCGCAAAGCGGAGTTTAAGGCTTTGCAGTCTCAGGTAAATCCCCATTTTTTACACAATGCGCTTAATACCATTTCTTACGTTAGCCGGGAGAATACGGACAGGGCAAGGGAACTTCTACGCTCCCTCTCTACCTACTACCGGCAGACGCTGGAAAATGACCAGTACATGCTGAACTTACACACGGAACTTTATCACATCTCAAGCTATCTGGACCTTGAAAAAGCGAGATTTGAAGAAAAGCTATGTGTGGAAATCAATGTGGAAGAGGATTTAAACTGCATGGTTCCCGCCTTTATTCTCCAGCCCCTGGTGGAAAATGCCATCCGTTACGGCGCCGATCAAATGGGAAACCGTCTGGTGTCTATTCATGCCCATACCGGCAGCGGCTGGGTCGAAATAGCGGTTTCCGACCATGGTACGGGATTCCCCGAAGAGGTCCTTGCACGGCTGTATGCAGGAGAGCATTATGGCGGAGTAGGACTGGAGAATGTACATAAGCGGTTAATGAGCATCTACGGACAGGATAACGGACTTCACATTCAAAGCTCAGGAAATGGTTCCAAGGTTTATTTTCTGATTCCTGAGGCGGTTTCAGAATCCAGATATATTGATGAGCTTGCTGTAACCACTTGGCAAAAAAACAATGGAATGGAGGAACCATCATGAAAATTGCAGTAATCGATGACGAACGTCCTGCCCGAAAGGAACTGATCCACCAGATCTTATCCATATTGCCGGACAGCCTGCTCAAAGAGGCAGACAGCGGAGCTGCCGCCCTGGAACTTCTTGAGGAAGAATCCTTTGATCTCATGTTTTTGGACATTGACTTAAATGACATGGAAGGAACTACCCTGGCATCGGCGATAAGGCGCATGCTGCCGGAGACCCAGATTGTTTTTGCCACGGCCTACTCCCAATATGCGGTGAAGGCATTTGAACTGGGAGTAAGTGATTACATCCTTAAACCCTTTGAACTGGTAAGAGTACGGCGGGTCCTTGAAAAATGCAGCCGGGAACTGGCCAGGTCACAAAAAGAAAAGTCGGCGGAGGAAGAGGGGATCCTGTCTTTTTCAGCTAACCGGATGCCCATCTGCGTGAACCGTACTATCATACTGTTAGATATCAGCCAGATCGTCTATATTGAAACATGCTTAAGAAGCTGTATCATACATACCGTCTCAAAGGATTACACGGAAAACCAGCTGCTGGGAGAATACGAAAAGCGTCTGGTGCCTTACGGCTTCTGCCGCATCCATAAAAGCTATCTGGTCAATTTAAACCACATCGCAGAAATGTTTCCCTGGGCCGGCAACAGTATGGCGGTCAAGATGCAGGGATTTGAACAAAATATCCTTCCTGTGGGCAGGGAAAAAGTCAAACATCTAAGACAGCTCATCGGAATTTAAATGCATTCATTCTGTTTATGACACCCATTCTGCTTTTTGTGCATTTATCACTTCAGTTCATGCAAAAATCATTTATTTTTATACATATTATTATATAATCGGAGATAAGAATGGTTTTCATAATATTTTACAGGAGGTATGAATATGATAAGTTTCTTTGTGTGTCTGGCACTGCTGATCATCGGTTTCTTGATCTACAGCAAGGTGACTGAAAAGGTTTTCGGTCCGGATGACAGAAAAACTCCTGCTCTGACCATGACAGACGGGAGTGATTATGTACCAATGGGAACGCCCAGGATTTTTCTGATCCAGCTTTTGAACATTGCAGGCCTGGGGCCGATTTTTGGTGCCCTGGCAGGAGCCTGCTGGGGGCCCAGCGTATTCCTGTGGATCACCTTTGGTACTCTTTTAGGAGGGGGCGTCCATGATTATATGGTTGGCATGATGTCGATGCGCCATAAGGGAGCCAGTGTTTCTGAGCTTACGGGTACATATTTAGGAAATACCATGAAGCAGGTCATGCGGGTGTTCTCCGTGGTCCTTCTGGTTCTGGTAGGGGTTGCTTTTTCAACCGGTCCCGCAAATCTGTTAGCCATGCTGACTCCAGATGTGCTTGATTCCCGCTTTTGGCTTGTGGTAGTATTGATTTACTATTTTATTGCGACCTTTGTTCCTATCGATAAGGTTATCGGCAAGATTTACCCGTTTTTCGGCATTTGCCTGATCGTTATGGCGCTGGGGGTAGGAGGTGCCATTCTCTTTAAAGGTTACCATATTCCTGAAATCACCTTATCAAATCTTCATCCTTCAGGAACTCCCATCTGGCCGACCATGTTCATATCCGTCGCATGCGGCGCGATTTCCGGCTTTCATGCAACCCAGTCTCCGCTTATGGCCCGCTGCATTACCAATGAAAAGGATGGCCGCAAGGTATTTTATGGGGCAATGGTGGCAGAAGGTGTGATCGCTTTAATCTGGGCAGCTGCAGGCGTTGCATTTTACAACGGTACAGGCGGGCTTTTAACGGCATTAGGCAACGGACAATCCAGCGTAATTTATGAAATCTGCTTCAAACTTTTGGGACCGGTGGGTGCGGTCATCGCTATGATCGGAGTCATCGCCTGTCCAATTTCTTCTGCGGATACCGCCTATAGAAGCGCCAGGCTGACCCTGGCCGACTGGTTCCAAATGGACCAGAAGCCTGTAAAAAACCGCTTGATTCTTACAATCCCCCTGTTGGCAGTCGGTGCCATACTGACCCAGTTCGATGTACAGATCGTATGGAGGTATTTCTCCTGGAGCAACCAGACTCTGGCAATGATTGCACTCTGGTCCGCAAGCGTGTATTTATACCGGAGGAAACGTTTTTACTGGATCACAGTGCTTCCGGCAACTTTTATGTCCGCAGTATCCTTTACTTACATCCTGATTGCGAAAGAAGGGTTCCAGATTTCCACCGGAATTGCTTATCCGGCTGGCATCCTGTTTGCCGCGGTATGCTTTGGAGCTTTCGTTTATACCTGCGTTCTTGGTAAAGGTAAGAATGCTTCTGCTGCCTCAGAAGAGGAAGATTGAAATGGTAAACCTGATTTTTTCAAATTTCCTTTCTAATGCGGTGAAGTATTCCGCTGACAAAAGAATTCAAATTAATCTATGACGAGAGGAAGGCCATTGTGTATTTCGTATTCAAAACCGCGTATCGGATGATCAATCCATCGATACGGCGCGTTTGTGGGAACCGTTCTATGTAGCAGAACAGTCCAGAAATCAGGAGTTGTCAGGTATTTAAAGATATCAAGAAAATGTATCAGTTTTCTTATGGCAATTCTGATATTGACGGGATGTGCTTCTAATCCTAACAAGGTAACGGAAAAAGCTGCAGTTACGCAGTCCTTAGACACGGATTTTGCAAAACAAGTGGTGGAAGGAATCGAATATGAGGTTGACCCTGAAACATTTGAATTAGCTGTAAAAGAGGGGGATCTTTCTGTTCCTGTTTCACAACCCTCGCAGAAACGCAGAATAGGAGAACTATCGGATGAGGGAACAGAAACAAGATGGGTATTACGAAAGAAATGACAGATTTTAAATTTCTGAAAGAAGACGGTTCGGTACAAATGACTGAATATGGAGATGAGATTTCTGTAATAGCAAATTTTGGAGATGTACCATATTCTTATACGCAACATACAATTCCAGAACATTCTTTATTGCTGCAGATGGATGGAAAGTTTTCTATTTACACACCTGTTCTCTCTGATGATAATAAATAGCTTAAAATTCGAAAAGAAGTGATAAAAGGTAAAGGAATGGCCACGACTCTTATGCTGTCGTGGCTGTTTTTAAAAGGCGAATCAAATTTTGCTAATACATAGAAAAAAGGATTGAAGATAGTATGTCAAAAAGTATCATTATTAAATTAATAATATTGTCAAGACAGTAATGCATTTTGATAGATAATATTGTAGAATATTTATGAGATAGGGGGAACAAGTGGTAGTATACGGATATGGCCGTGTAAGTTCTGGTGATCAAAACGAACAAAGACAGATTGAGGCTTTTCTTGCTGAAGGTATGATGATCGGCATATATTTATAGATAAAATGAGTGGTAAACATTTTAATAGGCCGCAATATAATCTTCTGGTGGGAACTGAAACATCAGCTGGGCTTTAACGAGAAGGTGATCTTTTTATAATTTTTAATTTGACCAGAGAATGAGAATTTTTGTGAGCGGTGTGAATTGAAGACAGGTTTAATTGACGTTTCCTGACTGCATTGAAAATAATTAAATACGGTTTGGTGGTAATTAGAGGTGAAAAAATGAGTGGTAACATTGAAAAGGTCTATATTAAAATTAAAGATAAATTGGAATCAATTAATTCCATAATTTCAAGACTTGAAAAAGAGATTCGTGAATTAACTAAAGAGATTAGGTATAATGATAAAAAGGCCATAGAAAATAATAAATGTCTAGATATGAATAAAACTAGGCAGGATAATGAAAATAATAAAAGTTATTTTTTAAAAATATTAGGGATTCCAATTTTTATATTGTTCATTATGTCAGTATTTTTATACAATTTCTATAATTATAAGAACAAAAATTCTTTAGTAGTTATAAGTGGAATGCCCCAAGATTTTGTATGTAACAATTTTACAGGGAAAATAGTAATGAGGCCAAGTTTTATTGAAATTAAAAATGGTAATTTAGTTAATCAAAATTATTTAAAAGCTATTATTGACGGTCAAACGTTTGAAGTGAAACCAGGTGATTTGAAAATTCAGTTTGATAGCAATAAGCATATAGATAAGTATGGATATCCTTATGGAAATTACTTCAATACAGAAGGCAGGCATATTTTTTTTTCAACCTCCCTTAGCAGCGAATATTATGTATATGCCGATAAGTTATCCATTATAAGAAATAGTAATGTGTTCGAATACAATATTAACAATTTATTGCCAATAAAATCGCAATATAATCAAATTCAAGTAGAAAATTTTAGAACAGAAGCACCCATTCAAATACAAGATCAAGATACACTTAAATGTGAAGGTGGGATTTATGTATATATTAATGGAAAGGATATAGTTGAAAATTATCAAACTAATAAAGATATAAAACTTTGTAATATGCAGACCGGTATTCCAATTGGTTTTGACTTGGCAGTTTCAAAAGGTACATTCTATTTCGATGTTGCTAATGGAATTTCATTAAATGGAATAATTGAAAGTTTTTTTGGAAAAACGGGAATAGATGATGGGAAGATGGTATTTACATCTTTAAATGAGCAGAAAGGTTATGATATTGGAGGTGCTAATTTGTTTGGAGATGGTAGTAGTTTAAATCTCTCATATGATTTTAATAACGATATCAATCAAATTAATATATCGGGCAAAATAAATACACTAGAGTTTTCAGGAGTTAATATTATGGAAGGTTGGAGAACATTCATATATTCAAACTTGACAAGTATATTTAGCGCTGTAATTGCAGCCATTCTATCTGCTTTTATATTAAGTTCATTTGATAAGAAAAATCATTAGTACTATCATATATGGAGGTTGGAAAGTTTAAAATTGTCAGTGGGCACAGCAGGATGAAGGCAAAGAGAAGATTGCGGCCTCTTCACAGTGCTTTGTTTTTTTATAATGGCCAGCAAATCGTATTAGCATTAGATGAAAATAGTCAAGACTGGGTTACATATGACGAAAAATGTTTATTAGATACGTTTGTTATCGTGTGGAAGGTGTTGGAATCTAGAAAGGAATTAGAGAAGCAATTAGGATTAAGTAAATTTGATTGTTGTGATTGTCTGATAGAAGATAGTTTCGAAGCATGTACCATATTTATTTACTTTAAACGAAAATATCAATTGAAAAATTACTCTAAACGTAGTACATTATAATAAATGAAGGAGGTGTTTATATTGATTATTTTTACTCTAAAAGATTTATTGGATGAAAAAGGAATGACTCAGACTGAGTTGTCCCGTGAGAAGGGAATCAGAGAAGCAACTATGTCTGGGATTATCAATAACACCATTAAGGAAATTTCTGTAATGAATATAGAGAAAATCTGCGATGCACTTGATTGTACACCTGGTGATTTTATTAAGGTCATACCAGTTGATAATTTGGAAAAAAGGAGAGAATTAATCGGCAGGAAATACCATATGCCTACAACAACCAAAGAAGAACGCATAAAAATGGTTAATGATGCATTAGCACTTTCTACTTTGGATGCGCCGGAGCCTACAAGATTTACAAAGCAGCTAACAGATCAGTTTATTGAAGGTAAAATATCACAAGAAGAATTACGGCAAATGATACTTGAAAAATACCAGATGTAAGGAGGGCATAATGCGGGATCCGTATTTGTATGAAGATG
This sequence comes from Hungatella sp., assembly GCA_031270005.1. Classification (GTDB taxonomy): domain Bacteria; phylum Bacillota; class Clostridia; order Lachnospirales; family Lachnospiraceae; genus Lacrimispora. The sequence continues at coordinate 7,429 of JAISYJ010000121.1, forward strand.
TCCCGGTATTAATTAATAAACTAAATATTAAAGATGCGGCTAAATTAGAGGCTGCGGAGGCAGACCTTACATTTGCCCAATTTCTCAATATTGATGATTTGAATCAAGGTCAATCCTTAGATTTTGATTATATTAAATGTCTCCATCAACATATTTTTGGAGATATCTATCCATTTGCAGGACAAATCAGAACGGTACAAATATATAAGGCTGAGCGGGTATTAGGTGGAGATACAATAAGATATTCACAACCGGATGAAATTGAAGGACATGCTGAAAATATTATAAATAAAATGAATGACATTAACTGGAGGTCACTTAGCTTAGAAGATCGGTCAATGGAGTTTACCAAAAGTATTGCAGCGTTATGGCAGGTACATCCTTTTAGAGAAGGAAATACAAGAACAACTATGACTTTCGCTTTTCATTTTGCGGATAGAAATAATTTCCCACTTGATAAGCAGCTGTTTAGAGAGAATGCTACTTTTGTAAGGAATGCATTGGTAAAAGCTTCTGATGGCATGTATGCTGAGTTTCAGTATCTGGACAAGATAATGAAAGATTCCATGGTACTGGGTGAGGAAGCCTTTATTATTGATAAAATTAAAGCAGCGGGCTTTCGTCCAACTAAAACGCTGGTTCAAGGAATGAAAGATATTAATCAGGCCTTTCAAAAACTTCATTCTGTCAAAGACTTGAAGAATTATTATAATAATATAAAAAGTCTTGACAAAGATAAAGGAGAACTGGTGAGGTCTGTAGCACAGAATTTTGCTGATCAAGAGATACAAAACGTAAAGGTTAAAAGTATCAATTGAGCCAAGAACATTTTTCCTGAGCCTTAGAACGTATAAAAGACTGTATAAACTATTTGAAGCTGTTTTATCATTTATGGAGCAATATTTAAAGTAAGTAGACTGTTTTAAGTCTTATATATGGTGCTTATTTTATAATAATAGATAGCGAACCCGCAGTAAAGGCTGGAAGCTTGCCTTCACAGCGTTTCCGCTATCTTAGGTTCAATTATTAAAGGCATTAAATCAAAATTAAGTCTACCATATTTACACAAAACTTTAGAAAAACTCAAAATAAGTATTGAGATACCATAAAATGGATGCTATGCTTAAGACATAATTTCTAGAACATTTTTTTAGATCATTCTCATTTCGAGATAAATTTTCCAACTATATGCAATACGAAGTCGCCTGGATGAGAAAACAGAATAACCCATTGTCCTTTGTAATCAGACAGCTTTAGAGGTCCAAAAGTTGTCATAGAAGTAAAATCAGGGGCTTGCATGTCAATGCTAACACTCATAACGATTCCTTGATAAATAATTCATGTAATTATATGATTGTATAAATGATGTGTTTCAGAATTATTATCAATTATAATTATAAACAATCCCTTAGCTTTATTCCCAAATTAAGGAACCATGGTATTCTTTTTCCTGGCACCGGACTCGTAACAGGAGGCAGAACAGGACATATGAAAGGTGTTAAAGTGATATTTGCGAAAACGATTAAGTAATAATAAGGGAAATAAAGGACATTAATAAGGCAGTCATTTTAAATTAACAAAAGTTATTTAGAAAAATAAGGAACATGATTTATACGGATTGGTTGTTTTACATAAAATATGTTATTGAAATCTATATAAGTGAGATGAAGAATAAAATATATTGATTTATCTCCTTAAAAGGAGTATATTAGAGTGACGAAAACGATTAAGCAAAAGGGTGAGGCATATGATTTCTATGAAAGAACTGGCACAGTACTGCGGAGTATCCGTTGCCACAGTAAGCAAAGCACTCAATGACCAGCGCGACATCGGGGAAAGTACAAAAATAAGGATTAAAAATGCTGCAGGAAAGCTGGGGTATTATCCCAATGCAGCCGCAAGGTCCCTAAAGACAAACAGAAGCTACAACATCGGCGTTTTGTTTGTTGACAAGGCAAACAGCGGCTTGACTCACGAATATTTTGCTTCAGTACTGGAAGGCTTTAAGGTTGAAGCGGAGAAACAGGGGTACGATATAACGTTTATCAATAGTCAGATAGGAAAGAAAAAGGTCTCTTATTATGATCATTGCAAATACAGAAATTTGGACGGTGTGGTAATTGCCTGTGTAAATTTTGATAACCCGGAGGTGATCGATCTCTTGGGAGGCGATATTCCTGTGGTTACCATTGACCACATCCACGAAAACTGTTCCTCAATTTTATCCGATAACATTAAGGGTATCCAGTGCCTGATGGAATATATTTATGAAAATGGGCACAGAAGGATTGCGTATATTCATGGGCAGATGAATTCGGCCGTTACAAAGGCAAGGCTTACCAGCTTTTACCGGTTTATGGAGAGCCATAGTCTGCATATACCAGACAAATATGTATTGGAAGCAGCTTATCTGGATGTCGGCCGGGCTATGGCATACACCAGGGATCTGCTGGACAGAAGGGATCCGCCCACCTGTATTTTATACCAGGATGATACGGCTTTAATAGGTGGATTAAATGAAATGCGGGTGAGGAATTTAAGGATTCCGGAGGATATTTCCATTGCCGGATATGATGGCAACCGGATCTCACAGCTATTAAATCCTAAGCTGACCACCGTACGTCAGGATACGGCCGCCATTGGCATGAAGGCCGCAAAAAAGTTAATAAACACCATCGAAAAACCCAAGACAACTTTTACAGAACAGATCATTGTGGAAGTAGAGCTGCTAAAGGGGGAATCGGTTGGAAAAGTAAATATTTAACCGAATCAAGCAGGGGGGGCTGATTGCGAATATCCGCTTGACTGATACAAATAAAGTGGGGTCCCATATCAGTCCGGGAACCCCACTTTATTTGTATTCCTATTTTCTTATCATACAGCACAGCTTAAGATTCCGTCTGATCCTCTGCCTGGATGTCTTGTATTTCCTCCTCTTCAACGCTTTCGCCCTGAGGGGTAAAGGTTCTATGAAGCTCATTGCCGATTTTGTCTTTGGCAGTGATGGTAAAATTATCCTTTTTAAGCTCAAAGGTCACGCGCCCTGTACTTCGGTCTATGGATAGGGGAGAAATAACCTGGTTGTCATCATCACAGCCGGAAATAGAAGAATAATCCACGCCTGACTGACTGTCTTCCAAGCGGAAGGAAAGAACTCCGTCTTCAAATACCTTGTCCTTAATGACTGGAGGAGTATCATCTAAAACATTCACCTGTTCATGTAAAATAGTCTTCATTTTGTTAAAGGATGTAAGCTTTATTTCAAGCCCACCGTTGTTTGTAAGGACTGTGGAATAGGTCTTAAGGCCTGTTTTCGTCAATTCAACAGGAGCACCGTCCAAAGTCACTTCCATGCCCTTTAAAGGAAGCAGGGAATTGATCTTAAGTTCCATGGTTGTGGATATATAATCGCTGCTTTCACCGATCGTAATCTCACCCTTTGGTTTTGAAGTCACCAGAAAAAAGATCAGGCCATTTACAATGATGAAAGGAAGCACATAAAACAGAAGGACCGATAGAAAACCGCTTTGCCCTGCATCATTCCTGTTGCCGGAGCGCGCTTTCCTGCGGTTTGATCTGACTTGGTTGTTATATTGATTCATACTGATTCCCTTTCCTCCTGATGTTTTTTACGCCTATAAGCATATCAGAAAATGATGAATCTTACAAGATTATCTATTAAATCGTAATAATTTAATTTATTCTTACAGAATGCCCGGTTCATGCGTTTTTGAATGCCATAAATTTATCATCTGCCTGCACATCTGCATATCCAAGGTGATCATAGGTATTATCCGTGATAAAATTCAGCCGGGGACAGGTGCCGGATTACATTGAATCCGGCTGGTAAGAGTATCCTGAAAAAACATTATAAAAAAGAAGGGCCGGCAGGATTGGGGAAATCCTGCCGGCTGTAAGAAAAAATTAAAAAACTGTTCTGCAAGGTAGGATCAGGAATTTCTTGTCCTCTGGACCGTATTCCATGCATGATTAGGAGGAGCATAGAAAGATGATATTTTTAATGGACTGTTGCCAATATTAATGATGTTATGAAAAATGCCGGCGGGCACTATTATAACATAATCAGGGAATGCAAGATATTGTCCGTACATTGAGAGTTTATCTTCACCCAGCTGAACTAAGCCCAGCCCTTCCTCTATTCGTAAAAGCTGGTCAAGATCTGGGTGGACCTCAATACCAATACTCCCATGAACAGGAATGCTCATGAGAGTAACCTGTAAATTAGTTCCTGTCCATAAAGTCGAACGGAAATTATCGTTTTGCTGGGCGGCCTTATTGAGATCAATAATAAAGGGGTTCGGTCCATAATCATATGGGAAGGTTGGTATATTCGCATCATCATAGTTTGAGTTTTCTGAATTAGGCATGCAGTAAGTCACCTTTTATATGTTTTATACTAATATATGTTACATAAATATCACTGCTATCAAAAATCAGGAATTTCTGAAAAGGAAAATGTGATGATCTGCCTGGATCAACATTATATTACACACGGAGACCAGGAAACCGGAAAAATCAGGGATTCTTGCGGCTGTGAATATCTAATACAGAGTGGTTATAATATTAAAAAATTTATCATATATTGTAAATAATATATGTAAGCGGAGACATAAGGTGAATTTCACTGTGAACAAGTATCTGCAGAAGTCATACATGCAACAAGCTCCATATAAACAAAGGGAGCTTGATACCAATAGAATAAGTGTACCTGTAGGTTATCAGATAGAAGTCTTTGCTCAAGGATTAAATGCACCAATTGGCATGGTTTTCACAGAAAAGGGTGATATGCTAATTGCTGATTCCGGAATGGCTACAATGAATCCACTGGTTATGCGTATGAGTAATGGAAGTTTGGATGTTATTGCAGATGGCTTTAATGTTCCCATAACTGGAATCAATTATAAAAATGGATACATTTATGTGTCCCATAGAGGAGTTGTAACTGTTCTTAATCCAAATGGTACAAGACAGGATATTATAAGCGGCTTGCCAAGCAATGGGGACTTTAGCAACAACCGGGTTGAGTTTGGTATTGATGAGAAAATATATTTTGGGCAGGGAACAACAACGAATTCTGGTGTAGTAGGGCTGGATAATAGCTGGGTTCTTGAGCATCCTCATTTACATGATTATCCTGGTTCCTTTATATTTCTTAACTATCAAAACTTTGAAACTAAAAATGTGTTGATACCGGCTATGGAGACGGCTGTTACTGGAGCTTTTTGCCCCTTTGGGGTTCCCAATATCCAACAATATCAAGTGAAAGAAGGCAGACTTTTAGCTTCCGGCAGTGTATTAAGGGCAAATATGAATGGCTCTGATTTAGAACAGGTTGCATGGGGACTTCGTAATCCATTTTGTATGAAATTTGACAGCTTGAACCGGCTAATCATATCAAACCAGGGAATGGAGGCAAGAGGAAGCAGACCGATTGCAAATGCAATGGATGAATTGCATTTGCTTAATATAGATGCATGGTATGGCTGGCCAGATTACTCAGGAGGAGTTCCTGTTACAATGCCCAGGTTTACTCCAATCAGAGGCAGAAAACCAGAAGCATTACTTCATACCATTCCATCGATACCGCCGGCACCAAGTGCAGTTTTCCCGTCTGGATCCAACATCATGGGATTTGATTTTAACAGGTCATCAGATTTTGGACTGATTGGCGATATTTACATTGCGTGTTTTGGCGGAATCCAATACGAAGTGTCCAGTGACTATATACGTTCAGGGTTAGGACATAGGGTATTGAAAGTTAATGTTGTTAATGGAGATATAGCAACATTTGCAATAAATAAATCAGGATTTCCGGAAGAAAGGGGGTTGAGCAGGCCCACTGATGTTGTTTTCGGACCTGATAATTCAATGTATGTATCAGATTTGGCAATCTCTGATTTAGATATGCAAAATGTATATTTGCCTAACACAGGAGTAATATGGAGGATAAGAAAAATAGAGATGTAGATGTAATTTATAAACTAAAGCAATGAAGAAAGAAGTGTTTGAATGATTATTGAAAAGAGAATCTTTAAGATAAGCTGAGTTCTCCTTCCGGAATATTTTATATAATGCATTTTCTACGCTTATCATTGATAGTGAGTAAGTTTGGTGATATTCTACTTATAAGAATCTTTTGATTAATTACAAAGTAAAAAGGAATGATAAAAATGAAAAACTGGTTTACAATCGATCAAATTGATGCGGATACGCACATTATCAGCGAATACCGCCATTGGGAGGAAACGCACTGTTACCTGCTTGAAGGTGAAGAACGGTGTTTGCTCATTGACACCGGGCTTGGCATCTGTAACATTTCCGAAGAAGTGAAAAAGTTAACAGACAAACCAGTAACTGCCGTGGCGACACATATCCATTGGGATCATATCGGCGGGCACGAATACTACCCGGATTTCTACGCCCATGAGGCGGAATTAGACTGGCTGAACGGCAAATTCCCGCTGACAATGGATACTATCCGGAATATGGTCATAGATCGCTGCGATTTGCCGGAGGGCTATGACGTCAGTGATTACAAGTTCTTTCAGGGAATGCCTGCACGGGTGCTACAAGACGGTGATATGATCGATCTGGGTGGACGTAAGATTACTGTGCTGCATACACCGGGGCACTCTCCAGGACACCTGTGTTTTTGGGAGGCACAACGAGGATACTTATTTACCGGTGACCTTGTCTACAAAGACACGCTGTTTGCGTACTACCCCTCCACCGACCCGCAGGCATATCTTGCGTCTCTTGAAAAGATAGCGGCATTGCCCGTGAGAAAAGTATTTCCGGCTCATCACAGCCTGGACATTCAACCGGAGATTCTGGGCCGTATGAGAGATGCTTTCCGCCAGTTGAAAGTTGATGGCAACCTTCATCATGGCAGCGGTACTTTTAATTATGGGGATTGGGCTGTTTGGCTTTGATATCCATTGGTTTTATGTCAACTAAATTGTGTTTGCAATTTCTCTGGAAATTTATATATTTAAAATGAAACTGTTAAAGTATGGCATTTATCAAAGGAGGAATTTATATTAACAAAAATGATAAAAAGATTAACTAGCTTTGACTTATATGAAGCATTTACTGATTTTACTTTAGATTTATATTGGTCGGAAAACAGTATTGGTGCAACAATTTCTTCTAGTGGAAAAGATGTACATGTTTATACTGATGGAACACTTGATTATTATCTTTTAATAGATGGATTGATAAAACTTAATAGCAGGCCAATTTGTATGTCTGGCGATGCAGAATTTGACGAGGTATTATATTTTGAAAAGAAGTAGATTATCATATGATGAATGGAAATGTATAGTTTCAAAAGACATGTCTGGGAAAAAAGTAAATACCGATTTTTTTAAAGGATACATTGGACTTATCGATATAAAAGAGGTAAGTAAAATACAGACATGGAAATTCAATGGTGAAGATATTACAGTTTGTGATAAAGGGTTGAAATGGTTGTCTATTCTACCACAAGATGATTTTTATTGTATCACTGCTATGATGAATGAAAGAAATGATATTCTGGTTTGGTATATAGATATGATAGAAGAACAAGGAATCGATATGGATGGTGTTCCGTATTTTAATGATTTATATTTAGATTTGGTTGTTTATCCTAATGGAGTAATTATGGTAGATGATATGGCTGAACTTGAGGAAGCATTATCAAAAAAAGATATTACGCAAGAACAATTTAATCTCGCAATCAATACAAGAAATGAACTTAAAACTGGGTTACTGAGTGATGTTGATACTTTTATAGAGTATACGCAAAAATGTTATAGAATAATTAAATAAACATGTTTTTAAATTCCAAGTTAATACAAAGAAAATGAATGAACTACTAACTATGAAATATTAGGTTAGTAGTATTTTATGTAGCAAAACTGAGATTGGCTGGGCTTTTTATCCTAGACTAAGAACAAAGGGTGCCAATTCGGTTTAGCCTGGCATTGCCGGTGATCATAACGCTCCGGATTGCGGCGTATTGGATGGCATTGGTCCGAGAAATTAGAATTTACATAATTAACAGTACATTAGAAATTTAATATTGATAGATACTAAGTTTGGTGGTAGTCTCTTAATGAAGATTATTTATTAATGGGGGATCGAATCATGAAAAAGGAATATAATACTATGCCGCAGTCAATGAAAGATATAAATACCTACGGATTTTCTTGGATGGATTTTGTGACCGCAATTCCGTCACCGTTGTTCGTAGTTACTTCTTATAAATCAAACGGCAAGCCTAATGCATGTTTGCAGTCATGGGCTTGCTTCAATGGAGAAGAAAAAGGCTATTATGCAATTTTATCCAATGTAAACAAAGCGGGGCATCTATATCAGACTGTTAAAGAAAAAGGGGAAGTTGTATTAAATTTTCCGTCTGCAGATATTTATCCGCAGTGCATGGATACTATTAGAAATAACGGTTTTGACGATGATGAAATTTTTCTTTCAGGGCTTACATCAGAGCCTGCCTCCACAGTAAAAGCACCACGTATCAAAGAATGTTTTCTTTCTCTTGAAAGTCGCTATTTATGGGAACGTGAGATCAAAGAAGGAAGCAGCCATGTTCTAATGTGCTTTGATGTGACAAATATTTGTATTGATGAAGCACATTTAGATGAGATGACGCAGGGGCGTTATGGAGAGAACGGATATCTTTATAATATACATTATCCTGTCAACCCAGATACCTTTGCAGGGAAATCTCATGATTATATAGCCATATTGCAAAAATTTCGAGATATGGGCGAGTATTAGTAACAGTAGGCCATTTGTGTCGTGCATGAATATAATGCGAAGTCAATAAAATTGCATAAGTAAAGAAAACTACTAACGATCAAAATTAAGCTGGTAGTTTTTTTATTGTCAGAAACGAGGGTGGAAATGTTGTGGATGAATTTTGAGCCAGTAGAGCAGATGAGGCTGGAGAATTAGAATTTAACGAATTACCGTACATTGAAAACTTAATATTGATAGTTATTTGGATATTGGGTAATCTTTAATTACTATGTCAAAAAAATAATTGTAACGAATTCACTCCTCCGTAGTCTTATGTATGAAAGCGAGGTGAAAAAGTGGCGGACTTCAATGAAATATACAGTCTTTACTTCAAGGATGTCTATAAATATGTTTTGTCAATAAGCAGGGATGAAATGATTGCGGAAGAAATAACACAAGAGACATTTTTTAAGGCTTTAAAAAATATCGATAAATTTGATGGGAAGTGCAAACTCTATGTGTGGTTATGTCAAATTGCAAAAAATACATTCTTCACATACAAAAAGAAAGAAAAGTACCATGAAGACTTGACAGAGGCGGAAGATATTCTTGCTGATTCAACGTTTGAGCAGAGCCTGTTATCGAAAGAATCTGTATATAAAATTCACAAAGAGCTTCATAGCTTAGGCGAACCATATAAGGAGGTTTTTATGCTACGGGTGTTTGGAGATTTATCCTTTTCACAGATAGGGAGCTTATTTGAAAAAACAGAAAGCTGGGCGAGGGTCACTTACCATCGAGCAAAAATGAAATTAAAGGAGAGGATAGAATGCGAATAACCTGCGAAATAATAAAGGACTTACTCCCATTATATCACGATAATGTATGCAGTGAGGACAGCCGCAAATTAATTGAAGAGCATTTATCAACCTGTGAAAAGTGCCGTGACGAACTGAAGGAAATTGACATAGAGATAAAAGCGGTTAAAAATACGGAGGATGTAAAAATTATGAATAATATTGCGAAGAAATGGAAACAGGATAGATTGTCATCTTTTTTCACAGGCACATTCCTTTTTTCTATTATTGCCAGTGTGGGGTGCCTGGTGGCATTTAATGTGATTGGCAGTTATGTAACTGCGGAAGGATTTCTGGTGGAACCATTTGCTTTAATTCCGCTATTCTACCTGTTTGGACTGGCTGCACTGTTGTCAGGCCTTGTTCTAGGGATTCTGGCTATAAAAAGGCGCGTGTTAAATGCTAAATAATTGTTTGAAAGATCATGATCATTAAGTATAGCCAATAATATATATGGGTTAAAAAACTACTAACTATCAGTAACTTAGTTAGTAGTTTTTTTAAGTAATTTAGTCAAGAAAGCTGAGATTGGCCGAATCTCTTATCCTGGCTTGAGAATAAAGGTTTACTATCTGGATCAGTCTGGCATTTCCGTTGATCATAACGCGCCGAATCGGCGGCGTATTGAATGGTATTGCCCCGAGAAACAGGGTTTTAACGGATTACTATACATTGAAAAATCAATATTGATAGTTAATAGTGTCTTGAATAGAATAGATTAATAAAGGGGAAACAAAAAAGGAGTAAAAATGATTGACTATGGCGTAAAAAATAAGTTGGCATGGGAATATAATGCATATGATTTTTGGCTAAAAAAGTTGGGAACTACTGAGGAATAGGTACAAAAGATCCTTGTAAACCCTTAAAAATTAAAAAAAGCTATACAAGCAAATGAATGCATTAACATTTGTGAAATCTATACTGACAATAAGTGTTTATATTGATATTATTAAATTACATTGGCAGTATTAAAAAAATAATAAATATGAAAACGCTCAGACGCCCCTTTTTTGATACCTAAAACGACACTTATCCACAATAATGTGGAAACAATTGTGGATTAATTGTTAATATCTGAAAAATTGACACAAAACTGCAAATTTTTACAGGTCTGGAATACCAGATTTCTGGCTGCATTCTGACTGCCTTTGGATAATAATAGTTCGGGAAATCGGAAAGCCTAAAAATCACGGTTTTATCACGAATCTTAAAAGATCATCTATTAAATCGAAATAATTTGTGTTAATATATTAAAGAGGTTCGGTCCGCCTTTGGCTCACTGAACGGCTATGCCTAAGAAAGAACAAAAGGAGAGTCAGTATGGTCGAGAAAGCTGTTGCATTTGCAACCAAGTCCCATGAAGGGACCTTTCGGAAAGGGACGAAGATTCCCTATATCGTCCATCCTTTGGAGACAGCAGTCATTGTTGCACTGATGGTAACAGATGAAGAGCTGATCTGCGCCGCGCTTCTTCATGATGTGGTGGAGGATACTGGTGTTACAGAGGAAGAGCTTAAAGAAAAATTCGGACTTCGGGTGGCTGAACTGGTAATGGAAGAAACAGAAGATAAGACGAAGTGCTGGAAGGAACGCAAATGCGCGACACTTGATCATCTGGAAAAGGCTTCCAGAGAGAGCAAGATCCTTGTCCTGGCGGACAAGCTGAGCAATTTAAGGGCGACTGCAAGAGACTATTATTTAGTGGGAGATGACATTTGGCAGCGCTTTAATGAAAAAAACAAGTCAGAGCATGCCTGGTATTACAAAGGGATTGCAAAACGCCTTACAGGCCTTGAGGAATTTCCTGCTTATCAGGAATATGTAAAGTTGTGCGAAAAGGTTTTTGAATAAAATATGGGAAGATACAGAAAAAAGGCAGGGCTTAAATATAAAAAGCTCTGCCTTCTGTTGTTTCGTATGCAAGGATCCTTACAGGTTTTTTGCCCGGTCCGCAATGTTTTTGTGAAAATTGATGACCTGATGCTCGTAGGTCTTATCCATAAGCGGCGAGGTGATGATGAAATCGGCGGTTGCCCTGGTGTTGGCAATGGGGATATCGTAAACCTGTGCAATACGTAAAAGTGCTTTCACATCCGGGTCGTGAGGCTGTGCGGTGAGAGGGTCGGAAAAGAAGATGACCAGATCGATCCTTCCTTCCACGATCTTTGCTCCGATCTGCTGGTCCCCTCCCAGTGGGCCGCTGTTATAGCCCTTTACCGGAAGGCCTGTCTGATCAGTGATCATCCGTGCCGTTGTTCCGGTGCCGCAGAGAGTATGTTTTTCCAGAGCCGCCTTGTGCTCCTTGCACCATTCGATCAGTGCGTGCTTTTCGTTGTCATGAGCGATCAGCGCAATACTTTTTTTCTTTTCCAGTGTGAATGTAATAAAGTCATTTGATAACATCCGTTTCCTCCTGTAAGCATCAGTTTCCTATATGTATCCTTAGGCCGTAAGGCTTAGTTTGGTATGATGCTCTGCAATGAATAAGTAATGGAAAGATCTTTTCTTGAATATTCTCTTTTAAAGTTCTGAATGATACGTTTTAAGACTAACTCACCGTTTTCATAGGTTGCCGTAGGTAAAAGCAAAAGGTATTGGCTTACGCTGTAGCGGCAAAAAATGTCTCCCCTCCGCAGGGATTTGCGGATAGAATCTCCAAGCTCATCCATTGCCCGTGTCTGGACCGCAGGTTTCAGAAGCTCTCCCTTCAGATTGCTGATGGTCAGAAGACATAGGAAAATAGAGTCACCAGTACGCTGGATTGCTCTTGTCTCCAGCTGATAGATGTCCCGGAACACGGAGGGTTCACAGCAAAAGGCTCCGCTATTCGTACCGCCCTCTGAAAGGATCTCCTGTATGGTGCTTAAATCCATGGTAATTCCATGTTTCTTATCGCTGATAAGCTTATATAAGTCCTTAAAGCGAATGGAGGGAGTGATGGCAAATTCGTTATAGAACATGTCGGTCACATGATGGTAATGCTCCATGGCCATAAGCTGGTTTCCGCTCTGATATAATGCGTAGACCAGGTAATAATGGGCTTCCTCACAATAGGAATCAATGGCAATGGCCTGCTGGCATACATCGATGATCGTGGGATAATCCTTTCTTTTTTCCAGTAGGAACAAAGTTTTTTGAATCAGTTTTTGATATAGGGTCTGATAATAGGTGTGAATCGGTACAACCCAGGATTCCCACTCGGATTTTGGCAAAAAGTTCCCCTTGTACAGGGCAAAGGCTTCCAGGCAGAGGGATAAGCGGTCATCCTCGGAAAGACCGGGGGTCTCCAATCGAACACACAGGTCTTCAAACAGGTCGGTATCACAGACCGTTGTAAGATCTCTTGTCCAGCCGTAGGCCTTGCGGTTCTGGAATACCAGCTCTTGTGTAGGATATTCCAATGGCTCTAAAAGTTTGCGTACACGGAACATTAAGGTTTTTAAGGCTCCTGCCGGGTTATTGCTGGTTTCATCCTTCCAAAACAGATCAATTAGTTCTTCTACAGGAATATCCCGGCCTCGAAAAGTAATAAGATATTCTAAAAGGCTCCAGGGCTTTTTTGCCTGATTATTCTGATCTACGATTGTCCTGTCCCCCATGGATATGGAGAATCCTCCCAGCATATTTACATGAATGATAGCTTCTTGATTTTTCATAAATGTCTCCATATTAACATTTTCTTTTTTTAGTATATAGAAAAAAAGTGGAAAAGTCTAGCATTGCTTATAAAAGATTGTGATTTTTGTAAAAATAAGGTATACTTAGAAGGATTAAAAACATGAGAGAAAGCGGGAATGAGCATGAAAAGTAAAAAAATGGCCTTTGGCGTTCTTATCATGGCAGTTATTTTTCTTGCTGTGGGTGTAGGAATGCTCTATTCTGACTTTAAGACGAGAGATCATGCCAAACAGCAGTATGAAAGTCTCGCGGAGCTTGCAAGGGAGACTACTGCCGGAGAAACAAAGGCCAGCGTCCCGGAAGCAGAAACAAGCTCTGCCTATGTTTCCCCCATTGATTTTGAGAAACTGAAAATTATCAACCCTGATATTGTGGGCTGGATCAGGATCGAGGGTACGGTAATCGACTACCCCATTGTACAAACGGATAACAATGAAACTTATCTGGATACGGATTTTGAAGGCAGGAAAAGCGTGGCTGGTGCCATTTACCTTGATTATGAAAGCGAGCCTGATTTTTCAGGAAGGCATAACATAATATACGGGCATCACATGAAAAACGGATCCATGTTTAAGGACATCATAAAGTATAAGGATGAGGCTTATTTTAAAGAACATCAGGATATTTTTATTTATACGCCGGAGAGGGAATACCATTTAAAGCCCATCACAGCCCTCTATACGGACCCCTCCCCCATCCGCCGGAAGACTGTGTTTGAAACAGAGGAAAGCTTTCAGGCATATGTGGAGGAGATGACAAAGGGCGGACTGTTTTTGCAGAAGCCGGAAGAACCGGTAAGGCAGCTCTGGTCTTTTGTAACCTGCAGCTATGAGTTTAATGATGCAAGAACCATTCTATACGCCTGTGAAGTGCCTCAGGGTGAAAATTAGAGGGTTATAAGCATACATATTGTTCTGTATGATTTGGCAGACTGATGAAAGGAAGATATTATTATATGGGAAAATATTTTGGAACAGATGGTTTCCGCGGGGAAGCCAATGTAACGCTGACGGTGGAGGATGCCTTTAAGGTAGGCCGTTTTTTAGGCTGGTACTATGGGCAGAAGAATCCGGAAGAAGTATGCAGGATTGTCATTGGAAAAGATACAAGACGCAGCAGCTACATGTTTGAATACTCTCTGGTGGCGGGCCTTACCGCATCCGGAGCCGATGCATATCTGCTTCATGTTACCACTACTCCAAGCGTATCTTATGTTGTGCGCACCGAAGGATTTTCCTGCGGAATCATGATTTCCGCCAGCCATAATCCCTACTATGACAACGGGATCAAGGTAATCAACGAAAAGGGCGAGAAGCTGGAAGAGAGCGTGATCCTGGAAATTGAAAAGTATCTGGATGGGGAGATGGTCGAGCTGCCTTTGGCAAAACGTGATAAGATCGGCCGCACCGTAGACTTTGCCGCAGGAAGAAACCGCTACATCGGTTATTTGATTTCCATAGCTACCAGATCCTTTAAGAACAAAAAGGTGGCTCTGGACTGTGCAAACGGCAGTGCTTCCGCCATTGCCAAGAACGTATTTGACGCCCTGGGAGCTGAGACCCATGTGATCAGCAATGAGCCCAATGGCTTAAACATCAATACAGGCTGCGGCTCTACCCACATCGAACAGCTTAAGAAGTTTGTAAAAGAGGTGGGAGCTGACGTGGGCTTTTCCTATGACGGAGATGCGGACCGGTGCATTGCCGTGGATGAGAACGGAGAAGTGGTGGATGGAGATGCCATCCTGTACATTTGCGGCAAGTATATGAAGGAACAGGGGACCCTTAAGAATAACAAGGTGGTGACCACCATCATGTCCAACTTTGGTCTTTACAAAGCCTTTGAACGGGAAGGCATTGAATATGAGAAAACAGCGGTAGGCGATAAATATGTATATGAAAACATGGTGGCAAATGGAAACTGCTTGGGCGGGGAGCAGTCCGGCCATATTATTTTCAGTAAGCATGCTACCACGGGAGACGGTATCTTAACCTCCTTAAAGGTGATGGAAGTCATTCTGGAAAAGAAGGAGAGCCTTGGGAAGCTGGTTTCCGAGCTTGAAATCTATCCCCAGGTACTTAAAAATGTCCGTGTCCACGATAAGACGGCGGCTCAGGATGATGAGGCGGTAAAGGCTGAAGTGGAAAAGGTGGCGGAAAGCCTTGGAAACAGCGGAAGGATTCTTCTGCGCCAGTCGGGTACAGAGCCGGTGGTACGTGTCATGGTGGAGGCTGCTGATCTGGATACCTGTGAGAAATATGTGGATCAGGTCATAGAGGTAATGAAAGAAAAGGGTCATCTGCTTTCCTAGAAGATTGCAAAAGGATAGAAAGCGATCCAAAGTCCGGAGAAGCTTCCGGTTTTGGAAGCTTTCTATTTTTTTTACAGGTATGCGTAATTGTAAATCAGGGTGCGACTCGTTCCTAACTGAAAAGGTTAGGCACGCTAGAGTTGTGAATTTTCAACAAACTAGTGGAGAACTAGTAATCCAAAGTGTAGAATGAGAGGGTAACGCCTTGAAAT
>JAISYJ010000124.1:0-18400 GCA_031270005.1 Hungatella sp.
TTTTAATGCTTATTCCTGTTTTCAGCAGTATCATAGTTTTTATGACCATGTCCAACCCTGACTTATTCTTTATAACAAGATGGATCATGCGCTTCGTTCCATCCCTCATATTCTGCGAAGGCGGTATTATGATGGTCGTTTTGGGCGTCGGATTATATTTATGCAACCAGGATAAAAAGAAAATAGGTATCTTTTATTTCCTGCTTAGTTTGTTGGTCTTTGCAGCGGCTTATAACCCTGAGATCGGTGTGACAAGCCTGTTCTTGGATAATATTCAGTGGTACATGGTATTTGCTTTGCCGTTTATGCTGCTCTACAATAAACAGAAGGGCCGTGGAATGAAATATTTCTTTTACGCTTTTTATCCGGCCCATATCTATATTTTAACGATTTTAGCCAATATAATTTCTAAATACTAGAGGAGAGGATGGACACTATGAATACAATCTTAAAGGTTCAAAACCTTCAGAAATATTACGGTAACAAAGGGAATGTTACAAAGGCTGTTGACAATATCAGCTTTACTGTTACGGAAGGGGAATATATCGGGATCATGGGGGCATCGGGAAGCGGAAAAACCACCATTCTTAATTGCGTTTCCACCATTGATGATGCGACTTCCGGTCATATTTATATTGACGAAACGGATGTGACTGAAATGAAAGCGGAGGCCTTGTCAAAGTTCAGACGTGAAAAGCTTGGCTTTATCTTTCAGGACTTTAATCTTCTGGATACCCTGACTGCCCATGAAAATATTGCCCTGGCACTGGCAATTATGAAAGCTCCCGCAGAAAATATGGATGAGCGGATCCACCAGGCCGCTTCCCTTTTAAACATCACAGAGGTATTGCATAAGTATCCGTATCAGATGTCAGGAGGCCAAAAGCAGCGTGTAGCCGCAGCAAGGGCTATCATTACCAATCCAAGCCTGATTCTTGCTGATGAACCTACCGGGGCTCTGGATTCTAAGTCTGCAAAGATGCTCCTGGAAAGCTTCAAAAATCTCAATGAACAGATCAATGCCGCTATTTTGATGGTGACCCATGATGCTTTTACCGCCAGCTATTGCCAGCGCATTTTGTTCATCAAAGACGGCAAGCTGTTTAATGAGCTGATCCGGGGAAAGGAATCACGTAAGGAATTTTTTGACCGGATTATGGAGGTTATGGCCCTTCTTGGAGGTGATTTAAGTGCTGAGTAAGCTTGTTTTTAAAAATGTCGGAAAAAGCATGCAGGATTACACGGTATACTTTTTTACGCTTGTGTTTGGCGTTTCTATTTTTTATATGTTTAACTCCATCTATGCACAGCAGGAAATTATGGCAGTGACAGAAGAAGTGAACGCTTCCATGATTGCACTTAAAAAGATATTATCCTTTATTTCCGTATTCGTTGCAGTGATCCTGGGCTTTTTGATTGTGTATGCAAATAGTTTTTTCATCAGGCGCCGTAAAAAGGAAATGGGTATTTACATGACCCTGGGCATGAGCAAAGGCAAGATATCTTCCATTTTTGTATTTGAAACATTTCTCATGGGACTCCTTGCTTTAATTGCCGGCCTGGTAATCGGTGTTTTCGGCTCCCAGTTCATGTCTGTGTTTACTGCAAAAATATTTGAGGCGGATATGACCGCCTATAAATTCATATTTTCACCAGATGCAGCGGTGAAAAGCATCCTTTATTTCGCAGTTATTTTTTTAACGGTAATTATTTTTAATACAATTGCAGTCAGCAAATATAAACTGATTGACTTGATTTATGGCGGACGGAAAAATGAAAGCTTTAAAATCAGAAGTACCAGAGTAGCTGTACTGGTTTTCCTGGTATCCATTGTTTTCTTAGGAACCGCATATGCATTGATTTTGACAAATGGAATTATCAATATTAATCATATTTTCCTTTGCTCTATTATTTTAGGAACGGTTGGCTCCCTGCTGTTTTTCTTTTCTCTTTCGGGAATCCTTACAAAGCTGGTACAATCAAATAAGAAGCTGTATTATAAAGGCCTGACCATGTTTGTGACCCGTCAGCTCACCAGTAAGATCAACACAAATTTTATATCCATATCAGTGGTCAGCATTGTATTGCTTTTGGTAATCGGTATTTTTTCAACCGGTTACAGCATGAAAAATATTTTGTCAGCCGATTTAAAAAATACTGCACCTTATGATGTCAGCTTTTATGGCAGCAAGGAGGAAGGAAATCATAGTACCATATATGAGAGCTTGCCTTTGTCAATAAAAAATATTGATGCCATTCGTCATGAATATAGTGTTTTACGCGGTGACCTTTGTTTCAAGGATCTTCCGGTAGAGGAGTCTTCCCTGTCTTTTGATATGGGAACACGAGCTCTTGATTTTGTTATGTTTTCTGATTACCAGAAGTTTTTAGAAATGCAGGGAAAGGAAAAAGCCGATTTTCTTGAAAATGAGTATTTCATCATTGCTTCCGGCGACGTCTACCAGCAAATTGCACAGCAGTTCCTTGACAGGAATGTAACAATTTCCCTTGGAGATAATACTCTCATGCCAAAGGGGGAGGTGCAAAACATAAAACTTTCCAACAGTGATTCAGGTATCATATTTGTTGTAAACGATACCTTTTCTGAAATTTTCCATAAGTCATCGGATCCTGTGCTTAACATTACATGCAAAACAGAAGAAGGATCAAAGGAACTTCAGGAAAAGCTAAAGCAATATAGTAACAGCGAGGATTATCAGGAGAAAGGTTTTTGGTACTATTCAAGCAGAGAAGAGATCTATGCCTCGTCCATTGCCGCGAAAGCCATTATATCCTTTTTAGCCATTTATCTTGGCATTGTGTTTATGGTTGCCTGCGCTGCAATTCTTGCAATCCAGCAGCTTGCCCAGGCAGCGGATAACAAGGAACGTTATGCACTGTTAAGGAAGCTGGGGGCCGAAAAGAAAATGCTGGACAGAGCATTGTTTGTACAAATACTATCTTACTTTTTACTGCCTCTTATGCTTGGCATAGCTCACTCCATTGTTGGGCTTACTGCTGTAAATGATTTGATGAAGGCCTTCAAACGTGTGACTATGATGGACAGTGTCCTTATTCCGGCATTATTTATCCTTGTTATTTATGGCATTTATTTTGGACTGACTTATATCGGGTGTAAACATATTTTAAGAAGGGATCATTATTAAATGCGTTTTACCTTTCATAAACTGGCTGAAAGTAAACCTTGGCAGACAGCAGCAGAATGGCGGCAGGCTTAAAGCCAAAAAACAGGTCCGTGTTTTTCGTATATTGAAAAACATGGACTTTTTATATTGCCTGGAAGATCACCTGCATGTCCCATGGGTGTTATAATGCTGCTATGTCCGCAGTCTGAGCAGTCATTTGTTTATAAAACATTGTTTTTCTTTACGAAACATAATACTGGTACTATAATTCTTCTATAATATAAATGAAGTGAGGAGAAAAGATGAAAAAAGAATTGCCCTATTTTAGAGTCGGAAATTCCTTTGGCGGAAATCAGGATTGGTTCCGGGACCCAATGATGCATCTGGGAGGCTGTGGGGCTGCGGCAGCATGCGATGCCTGCATCAATATGGCGCTCCATGACAATAAAGCCCATCTGTATCCCTATGATATACAAAAACTTGATAAAAAAGATTATATAAATTTTTCTAAGATAATGAAGCCCTATCTAAAGCCCCGCTTTCAGGGAATCAATACGCTGGAATTGTTTATGGACGGCTTTTATAAATATTTAAAAGATGTGGGAGATCAGGATATACGGCTGACAGGCTGTCCGGGAGAGGTTCCCGGAAAGGAGGCAGCCATGGAAATCATAAGCCGGATTGACAAGGGAATCCCAATCCCTTTCTTGCTGCTGCGGCATAAAAATATTAATTTTAAGGATCTGGTCTGGCATTGGTTTATGCTTGTGGGGTATGAAGAATTCGAAGAAGAATTTTATGTAAAAATTGCAACCTATGGAGGATTTCGCTGGCTGTCTTTTTATGAGCTGTGGGAGACTGGTTTTGGGCAAAAAGGTGGGATGGTACTGCTGGCAGTCACCACGACAAAAAGTCAGATTTAATGTATGACAACTGTTTTAAGAAGAGCATAGAAGGAGGAAATTGCCTTGAATGAGAGTTTGATTTTTATAATAGGGCTTATGGGGCTCACATGGGTTCTTGTATTAACGGCTACTGCCTTTACCCCATATTTTATGCGAAAAAATATCTGCTTTGGTATTTCCATTCCTGAAAGCGAGTATGATGATCCAAAGATCAAATTATTGCGGCGCAATTACAGCATAAGCAGTCTTGCGGCTGGTTTGCTTTTGGGAATTGGAAGTACTGCTTTTTATATCTGGATGCCGGCAGAAAGGGCAGTGTGGATTCAGCTTGGCAGCGTATTTCTGTATATTGCTGTCAGTTATTTCATATATTTTTTCATGCGTTCAGAGGTCAAGGCTATGAAACAGGCAAGTGATTGGGAGCTGGATGCCGGGACAGCTGCAGAGGTCAGTGAAGGGTCTGATAAAACCATTGGCACTGCGTGGTATCTTTTATATCTTGTTCCTATTGCCATTGCTGTTTTTGCGGCAGTAGTGAAATATCCTTCTTTGCCTGGGCAAATCCCCATGCATTACAACATTGCCGGAGAAGTGGACCGCTACGCTGCAAAATCCATCGGGACGTTTGCTGTTATGCCATTGATCCAGCTTTTAATGGGCCTGCTGTTTGCAGGAATCAACTTTGGCATCGGCAGGTCCAGGCATCAGCGGAATTACCAAAGAACTCAGGCATTTCAGGGCATAATGAGCATTTACCTATATGCTATCGGATTTCTGGTAATGCTTTTATTTACCTGTATTCAGCTTACCATGGTGTCTATAATAAGTGAGAAGCTGATGATGGTTCTGCCTGTTGTTTTTTTAATTGTTATTTTTGCGGTTTGTATTTATCTTGAAGTAAAGGTTGGTCAGGGAGGAAGCCGATTGAAAATAAGGGACGGTGGACTAATAAACAAGGTGAACGTGATCCATTGGAAAGTAAAACAACCCTGCTTGTTCTGACCGAGCGGTGCACTGTGATGGGTTTAGAAAAGGAGTGAAATCTATAGTGAGATATATTGCAGCAGCAACCCTGGTTTCTCTTGTAATACTTGTTATAGCACGGACGTTCCAATTAAAAAGGCTTGGAATTAAAGCCATTCAATTTGGCGGGAAGGATAAGAAGGATTTTCTGATCCTGCCATTTGCATTTCTGCTATTCTACATGGTATTTGCAAGCGCTTTTGGTCTGCCTGAAACAGGGGGTGAATTGTTTAATCATGAAGTTACCGGCTGGATAGGCGTGGCTGTATGCATAATAGGCATTTTACTGTTTATCTATGCTCTGATTTCATTTGGAAAAAGCTTTCGTGTGGGCCTTGATGAAGACCATCCGGGAGAGCTTGTTACCACAGGTGCCTTTTCCATAAGCCGCAATCCCATTTACACGGCATTTGGATTGGTTCTGATAGGAATATTTTTAATTATTCCCAATTGGATAATCTTGATTTATGTTTTTGCAGGAATATGGCTTTTCAACCGGCAAATCCTTCTTGAGGAACAGTCGTTAAAAGAAATATACGGTGAAAAATACGCGGCATACTGTAAAAAAGTCAGGCGGTTTTTATAGCTGGGAGAGGGCAGAGGAAGTATACCCGCTTCCGATAAAATACACATTTTTTATATCCCTGAAACATAGCAAATACATGTTTTTTGTTGAAATATAGGAAAGGAGGGTTACTTTTGATAGGAAATAAAAGAATAGGACAACATGAATACAATATCCGTTTACTGACGGGAAAGGCTGAGCCTGATGTACAAGATCTTTGCGAAAGATGTTCGGATTTTTTTGAACTAATGGAAGGCAGGCCGCCTGGAAAAGATGCAGGAAACAGCATCTTGTTTGATTTGCCGCCGGGAAAAACACGGAAGGATAAGTATGTTTTTGGAGTTTATAAAAAGAATGGTGTTTTAATTGCGGTAATTGATATGGTTAAAGATTATAAAGCAGCCGGGGAATGGATCATAGGTTTACTTATGCTCGACCCAAATGTAAGAGGAAGCGGCTTGGGAAGAAGATTGCATGACTTTATAAAAGACTGGGTTTTGGAAGAACATGGCAGAGCATTACGGATTGGGGTGGTAGAAGAGAACCACAAAGGGCATAAGTTTTGGTGTGAGATGGGGTATATTGAAGTGGACAGGGTGAAAATGACCTATGGAAATAAAGAACAAACGGTAAAAGTTATGAATCTGTTTCTTAAGTGATAACTTAGTCACCCGATGAGGCAGGGAAAGGCTGTGCTGCAAAACCAACTCACCCTGGTTTTGAAGCACAGCCTCTGCCATTTCATAATATTATGAAAGCTGGCTGTGAAACCAATTTGCCAGCTGATTAGCGGCTTCCTTACCGGTATACAATGCCCCTTGCATCCACCCATGTTTTGTGGACAGGTGTTCACCGGCAAAGTAGATCCTTTGATTGAATTCAGGTTTCAGCATCTCATAGGCAAATAATTTTTTCTGGCCTGGGAGCGTCGCGGCAAAACCGCCCCGGTTGTAGGGCTGATTATCCCACACCACTGTCTTGTGGTCTTCCACAATGGAATCTAAGAATCCCCTTGGCAATCCGTGAACTTCTTCCACATTCTCCTTTATGAGTTCATACCGGAGTAATTCTTCCATGTTACCTACTCTTGTTGCATTTAAATGATAATTATATGAAGCTACCAGCACCCCGGGTTCATATGGGGAGCAGGAGGAAGCATCGGGGCAAAGAATATGATCTCCCGGATAGAAGATGTACTGAATCGGCAGATCTGTCTGGGAAAAACCACCCACCATTCGTCCGTAATCCGTATCCTGTTCCCAAAAACGTTTATTGCACATAAAAAGTGTTTTTTGCGAATTAATATAGTTGAGCTCTAAAATGGCCTGCATCTTAGGATTACTGAAAAATGGTTTGATTTCAACCTCTCTCAGCGTGGAGTAGGGAATCGTACATACAACGTAATCAAAAGCATCGGCAGTTCTCTTAAGACTCTTCACATTGCGTTGTACCAGGAGTATTTGACTACTGTTCTGCGGCTGATAAATGCCTGTAACCGTCTGGCCGGGACGATAAGTAACCGTACCAAGCTGGGAAGCTGGAATATCTTGATACTGGGGCGGATTGTCTGACAGAAAGGATTGGAGAAAGGCATATGGCAGGTTTACGATTCCGCCTTCAATGGTATAGGTGTTGCGGTAATCAAGGGTATATTCCTCCTGGGTGATTTCATCATAACTGATGTTGAGCAGGGCACCGGTACCTGGACTGACCCCTGAGATCAGGCTGATGGCTCCCTGGCTTAATCCCAGATTTTCTAAAGTCTGCCGGACAGTATAGTTTGTGAGAGTCAGATATTCCGGAGAATATTCCGGTAAAATCTGTATTAGCTCTGACCTGATATCAGGCGGGAGCTGCATCATCAGATACAAAAAGGCATAATCATCAAGCTCTGCCCAGGGAGTGCTTCTTTCCTGAGGAGTCAAATCATATAAGGGATAAAGCATCTGCTGGATGGAGTCTGATGTTCTTAAACGGGTATTATGTACGTATAAAAAATTGTTGCGCTGCCTTACTGACAGAGGCAAGGTGTTAAGTCCAAACAAATTCATATAGTGCCAGGTTGTTTCATGAGTTGCCGGAATTCTGTGAGCTCCGAATTCATTGTAGTATTTTCCTTCCGGATCAAAATAATAGGTATAAACTCTTCCTCCGATTCTGTTGTCATTGGCTTCCAGAATTGTAATATCGGCTCCCAGCTTACGAAGCTCGAATGCAGCAGATAAGCCGGCAAGGCCTCCGCCGATGACGCCAATTCTCACTCCTTTCAGTTCTCCCGGTGATGCATAGCTTGTGATATCCGGTGGAGGACTCAGTAAATTAACAATATATTCGTAATCTTCCGGCCGGCCAGCCGATTCTAATGAATTTCTGATCATTTCGTGCCGTTGTTCATTTGTAGGATTTACTACTTGATTTAATGGAACAGCCATTGATTATACCTCATGATATCATTACAGTAGTAATATATTGGAAACCTTTCCTTAATATAACAAAATGGGGCGGCCAAGAGCAGTAAGCCGGCGCAGCATAACGCTTTTTGGTGTGGGGCTAAGAAGATTGCTGCACAAGGATAGGGCCAGTGGCTGCGTAGTATGCTCAGGCGTGTAAATATATATCATGATCATTAGTTTTTATTTGTAATTTTAATACTTATTGTGTAAATTAATTACAGAGGGAAAAAAACGGGGCTGTGATTCTAATGATAAATTATAAAAAGGGAGTAAATGAGGTTAGGCTATGTCTAAAAACGATAATATGCTGGCGATTCTCTGGATGCTGAATTCAGGAGCCAAAATTACTGCAAAACAAATAGCGGAAAGGCTGGAGATCAATATACGGACTGTTTACCGTTACATTGACTCTCTTTGTGCCAGCGGGGTGCCGATTGTATCCGATGCAGGTCAGAATGGCGGGTATAGCCTGCTCAATGATTTTATCAATGCGCCTTTATTTTTTGATGTTGAGGAACAAAAGGCCATTCTCCATGCCGCCGTATTTGCAAAAGAAGCAGGATGCCCTTTTAGTGAGGCATTAAAAAGGGCAACCGAAAAACTGAAAAAGTATTCAAACCAGGAACAGGAAACCATTCTCAAGCGGCATTTAACCGGTTTTGAAGTAATAAGCCGTGATATTGATTCGTCTGTCAAGCTGAAATTGGTAGAATTGGAGAGGGCTGTTGCAAACGAGTATTCCGTGGAAATTGAATATCGTACAGGCCGTGAGGAAGAATCCAGACAAAGGGTGATTGATCCTTATGGTATAATCTATTGGAACAATAAATGGTATACCATCGGATTTTGCCACTTGAGGAATAAAATCCGCAGCTTCCGGGCTGAACGGATTTTACAGATAAAGCGGACAGAAATGACTTTTAAACGGCCGGAAGCTTTTTCTGCCAGGGAATTCTTTTTACAGAATCTACTGCCTGATTTGGTGGATAAGGACAAGATGGTTTCAGTCGTGATCAAGGGCAGGTCAGAGGCCTTGGACGACTTGTGCATTCACTGGTTTTTAGGCCATTACCTAAAAGAGAGGACTTTAAACCAGGCTGTTTTTTTACTTGATGACAGAGTTATGAATGGATATGTGCCATATTTTCTTTTATCCTATGGAAAAGCCATTCAGATCATAGAACCTGAGAGCCTGAAAAAAAGGCTGGCGGCCATTGCGTCGGAGCTAATGGAATATTATCAAAGTTAACGATAATACTGACAGCGGTTGTTTCTTACGGACTTATTTTAGGATTCCAGCGCAAAAAAAATTATGAAAGTATGGGTTTTCAACTTGTACGAAAAAGGATTAATCCTGATAATCCTGAAGTTGCAGGAGAACATATGGATTATGAACTTTTAGTCTGGCTATGAATTAAATTCCACTTTATCGGTTAGATTACGCGCATTCATTCTTGTAATAAAAACAAAATAAAGGCATAAAAAGGTTATATATTAAGAAAGAAAGCCGATATTTGTTTAGAGGTATTAAATTATGGGATTATTTGATGGATTTAAACAGAAAAAGAAAGTAAAACCAGATTTTTCAGAAATTGATTCTATTGAAAAAGCCATAGAATTAACAAACCAGGGAGTATTACGGCCACTGTATTTAATGCCATTGCGTTTTAATGGAGAAGAATCTGCGAGAAACAGACTTTTTGTGCCGCCTGTTGTAGTAGAGATAAAAGATAGATACGACAATATGGTTGAGGATTTATTAAGACAAGATAAGATAAATGAATATGCCTGTACTCCTGAATATAAAGGAAAAAGTTTTGTTCCATCAAAGCTAAGGATTGTAGCGGAAAAAGATGGAAAGGATGTTTTTACAGAAAACATAAACATTTGGTAAACCATTATAAGCCTTCGGTTACGTGCCGGAATGGAAATAAAGATTTGGATATAAGCCAAATTGCCTTAAAGAATTCCCTGTTTACAATATCTCTGCATGATAAAGAAAAGCTGATCGGTTCATGCAGAGCAGTCAGGGCTGAAGGTTTACAAGCTGGCAGGGATCAATTAATAAGCAGTATTTACAAAAGAATTTATAGGGGGATTTTGTCATGACAATTACAAACATTACATCAGGTCATTCGGCCAGTTATGGTCAGGTGCAGAATATCAATAGCGGAAATCAGGACAGCAGACTGAAATCGATTCAGGATCAAATTGAAGATGTGCAAAAGCAGTTGCAAAGCCTGGCCAATAATGAAAAAATATCTTTGGAAGAGAAAATGAACAGGCAAAAGGAATTGCAGCAGCAGCTTCAGGATTTAAATAAACAGCTGTCCCAAAGAAAAGTGGAAATTCAACAGGAAAAGCGGGAAAAGGCAGCTGCTAAAGTTAATGGTCCTGAAACGGCTTCTCCCGATAGGGATAAGCAGGATTTCCATACGATGGGAACTGATTTCATGCAAACGATGGTTCGTGCCGATACCTCAATAAAGCAGGCAAACGTAACTCAATCCGTGAAAACAGGTATGGAAGGCAGAGCCGGTGTATTGGAAAGAGAAATAAAAACGGATCAAGGAAGAGGCTCTACAGAAAGAAAGGAAGCTGAACTTGCAAAGGTGAATGAACGCATAAAAGATGCCTCTTATGATATGATGAAGCGTACTTCTGACATTAAAACAACATTGGAAAAAGCAGAAGAAGAAAAGGTAACAAAGGAAACAAAGACCGAAGATAATAAACAGGGGACGGAAGAAGTAAAACATGGAGTTTCCATAGAGGATGCAGATGGTGAAAAACCCTTGGATAATATAAACTCAATGTATTTACAACCGTCTGAATATCAGGCGAAAGGCCAGTACGTAGATACAAGAGTTTAATAGTCAGGAGGATTTTTGTGGAATTTAGACAGCTGACAGATCGTGTTTTTTACAGCATGTTTGATAAAGAGGCCGACAGGCCGGTCCTTGGATATATAAATGGACAGAAATATTCTTTCATGATAGACGCAGGTAATTCCAAAAAACATGTTGAATTATTTTATGAAGCGCTGTGCAGGGAAGGATTAAGAAAACCAGGCATTACGGCGGTTACCCATTGGCATTGGGATCATACATTTGGTATGCATGCGGTGGAAGGGATTACGATTGCTCATAAAAACACAAATGTTAAATTAGAGGAAATGGCGAAGTGGGAATGGACGGATACTGAAATGAAAAAAAGGCTGGAAGCAAAGGTTGAGATTGAATTTGCCGATACCTGTATCCGCAAGGAATATCCGCTGCTTTCAGAGATACGTGTGGTAACCTCCGATCTTTCATTTGGTGAATCGATGGAAATAGATCTGGGAGATGTAACTGCAGAGCTTTATCATGTGGTATCTCCCCATAGTGAGGATTGTGTATGCATATTGATACCTCAGGAAAGAGTATTATTTATTGGAGATGCGGTTGGGGTGGATTATTACAATAACTCCTGCTTAGATAAAGAAAAACTGCGTTCCTTAATTACGTCGATGGAAGGATTTGATTTTGATATCTGCGTGATGGGACATGCGGAACCAATGAGTAAGCAGAATATTCTTAATATCATGCATTCTCTTATGGAACGCTAAAACAAATGATCATGGAACCCGGCATATGAACAGCATATGCTGGGTTTTTTGTATTAAGGGAAAACCGGCCGGGAAATCTTTTCCTATGCGGGAGTCTGCTTTCATGGTATATTTAAAGCATAGCTGCTATTGGGTTATACCCGGCGGAGCGGGGCACGTTGTGAGCAAGCAGGGTCGTGGATTGCGAATATCCGCTTGACTATTAAATAAAGGAGAAAAATATGAAGATGAGAATTAAAATATCAGCGATTTTTATTTTAGCGGCCATGCTTATGGTCTTAGTCACCGGCTGCAGGAAGGCAGAGGGAGGCGGCAAAGAGCCGGAAGCCCTGAAAGGAGATTTGACCTCAGTCATTGGAACGATTTACTAAAAAGCAAAGGTTGATCTGAATGTGGAAAATACATCCATTGATTTAGCAAACAAGGATATGGTGAAATACAACATGGGCCTGGAGGATGCGTCTAAAATAAAGGAAGCCGTTGTATCCGAAGCGCTTATCAGTTCACAGGCATATTCCCTGGTGCTCGCCCGTGTAAATGATGCTGCCGATGCGGAAGCCGTTGCAAAGGGAATGCGGGATGGAATTGATCAGAGAAAGTGGATTTGTGTCATGGCAGATGATCTTCAGATTGTTACCCACAATGATCTGGTAATGCTTGTTATGGTTGCTTCCACCATGAAGGATACTGTAACCTCCCAGCAGATTGTGGATGCCTTTAAGGAAATGTGCGGTACGGATTTTGATCTTACCTTATCAAAATAATATCAGATAAAACAAAACAGTGTGATCAGCAGTATGATCAGCCGCAGAAGAAGTATTGAAACACGAAAGAAATCAGAAGGGCCGCCGGGTGAGAGCATGGTATTTTCAAGTATAACATTTTTATATTATTTTTTGCCTTTGGTCATAGGTGTGTACTTTGTTTGTCCGAAGAAAATGAAAAACGGTGTGCTGCTTTTTTCTTCCCTCATATTTTACGGCTGGGGAGAGCCTAAATACATCATATTTATGGTCATATCCATACTGGTGAATTACATTCTTGGTTTGCTTATAGAGCGGTGCTCCGGTTCGGTTTGGGGAAGGAGATGGCTGCTTGTTTCGGTGGTCTTTTCTCTGGGAATGCTGGGGTATTTTAAATATGCCGATTTTTTTATTGCAAACGTCAATTCCCTGACTGGATTTTCAGTCCCAATGTTAAAAGTTGTTCTTCCTATTGGCATCAGCTTTTATACCTTTCAAATTCTTAGCTATACCATAGATGTTTACCGTAAAAACACAAAAGCACAGAAGAACTTATTATCATTGGCCACCTATGTGGCATTTTTTCCTCAGCTGATCGCAGGCCCTATTGTAAGATATACCGATATTGCACAGGCTCTTGACCGTAGGGAACATAGCTTTATAAAAGCCCGCATAGGAATTCGCAGGTTTTTATTTGGAATTTCAAAAAAGGTCCTGATCGCCAATTCCCTTGGGGAATTGTGCAAAATCTTTGCAGATTCCCAGGAGCGAAACGTATTATTTTACTGGCTTTATGCAGGAGCCTTTACTTTACAGATTTATTTTGATTTTTCCGGATACAGTGATATGGCAATTGGCTTAGGCAAGTTGTTTGGCTTTGATTTTCAGGAAAATTTCAATTATCCGTTTATTTCCAAAAGTATTACTGAATTCTGGCGCAGGTGGCATATGTCTCTGGGAACCTGGTTTAGGGATTATCTGTATATTCCCTTAGGAGGAAACCGTGTTGGCAGGATGCGCTGGCTCTTTAATATCTTTCTGGTATGGATGCTGACCGGCTTATGGCACGGTGCCGCATGGAATTTTATCATATGGGGATTGTTCTTTGCCTTTCTCCTGATGATTGAGAAGCTGTGGTTTGGCAGTTTCCTTAAGAAAATGCCGGAAAGCATTTCCCACCTGTATGTCATGCTTCTTGTAATTATAAGCTTTGTCATATTTGACGCTCCTGATCTGGGTACATCAGCGGAACGGCTTCGTTCCATGTTCGGGATGAGCGGACTGCCGTTAACAGGAATCCAGTCAGCCTATTACTTAAGAAGCTATTTTATCATATTTGCAATAGCTGTAACAGGAAGCACTGATTTGCCAAAAAGGGTTATAGGCCGCATTCGTGAAACGCCATGCGGAGGGATTTTCCTTACCGGGGCAGAGCCTTTTGTATGCGTGCTGCTGCTTTTACTGACAACGGCATACTTAATCGATGCTTCTTTTAATCCATTTCTGTATTTTCGCTTTTAAGGAGGGCAGGAATGAAAGATAAAAAAATCAATCGGATTATAGTGATTCTGACAGGAACCCTATGGTTTCTTCTGGCGCTTTCTTCATGGCTTTCACCAACCCATGACATATCAGCCAGTGAAAGAAGAAAGCTGGCAGGTTTTCCGGAATTTACACTTAAAAGCCTGGTTACGGCAGATTTTATGGAGGATTTTGAGCAATACGCCAAAGACCAGTTTCCCTGCCGGTTTTTATTTCGTACCATAAAGGCGTATGTCAGGTTTTATCCATTGGGACAGAAGGATAATAACGGCATCTATATTCAGGATGGGTACGCCGTAAAAATGGAATACCCTTTGAATGAAGCCTCCATTGAAAGAGCAGCGGATAAATTCCGGTATCTTTATGAAAAATACATGGAGGGCAGGAATGTAAACGTTTATCTTACCATTGTTCCTGATAAGGGATATTTTCTTTCAAAGGCAAATGGCTATCCCTCTATGGACTATTCGAAACTATTTGAAATGATGAAAGCAGATACAGACTTTGCGGAGTATATCGATATATCAGATCTTCTGGAAATTGATGATTATTATAAGACGGATATTCACTGGAAGCAGGAGCGGCTTACCAGGGTGACGGATAAAATAAAGAGTACTTTAGGAGAAGAGAAAGAAAAATCAGGAGAATATGCGGAAATAGAAACGGAACGGCCTTTTTACGGAGTATATTATGGGCACTCCGCCCTGCCGATGAAACCGGATAAGCTGAAATACCTTACCAGTGATCTTATAGATGACTGTACCGTATATAATTGGGAGACAGGAAAAACTACGGCAGTGTATGATGTTGAAAAGCTTTCAGGAAATGATCCGTATGATGTGTATTTATCCGGTGCGGCGGCCCTTTTGGAAATCAGCAATCCCTCCGTAAAAAACGGGAAAGAGCTGGTGATATTCCGGGATTCCTTTGGCAGCAGCCTGGCGCCCCTTTTGCTTGACGGGTATTCAAAAGTGACCATGATCGATATACGTTATATTTCCAGTGACCTGATCAGTGATTATATAACCTTTGACGATCAGGACGTGCTTTTTGTATACAGTACTTCAGTATTAAATTCCAGCGCAATGTTCAAATAGGAGGATCATAACCTGCTTTCAAAATTCATCATCACTAACATTCGAAAGGAAGGCCAATGGGATGAAAAAACTAGACAGAGAATTCTATAACAGGGATTCAATCCTGGTCGCCAGGGAAATATTGGGAAAGGTACTTGTCCACGAATGGGAAGGCCAGAGAATCGCTGCTAAGATCGTGGAGGCAGAGGCATATATGGGCATTGAAGATAAGGCTGCCCATTCTTACGGCGGAAGGAGGACGCCAAGGGTGGAAGTAATGTATGGAGATCCCGGTTTTGTCTATATGTTTCTTATCTATGGGATGTACAGCTGCTTCAATGTGGTGACAAGGGAGAAGGGAATTCCGCAGGCAGTTTTAATAAGGGCTGCCGAGCCAGTAGAGGGAATCCAGCTGATGGCCCAAAAGAGATTTGGAAAAGAGTATGAACAGCTTTCTAAAAGCCAGCGAAAGGGTCTCATAAACGGGCCGGGAAAACTGTGCATTGCATTATCATTGGATAGAAGCTTTAATGGCATAGACTTATGCGGCGATCAGGTATATTTTGAGGAAGGTACAGACGAAAATTTCAATATCATAGCAACAAAACGTGTGGGAATTGACTATGCAGAGGAAGCCAGAGACTACCTTTGGCGGTTTTGCATAAAAGGGAGCGAATAGGAACAAATTCCTGTCCTGTATCATGGCAATGATAGGTTTGTTCTGCATTAGGTTACCGGCCAATGATATGAAAAAAAGGATGATTATATAGTGTATAAGTAGGAATAACTATTGTTATTATATAAAAATTAGTGTAAAATTTATTTAGCTTTTATTACATGATTTTTGGATTAATCCATGCCTGGGACCGATCTGCAAACGGAGGGAGGCCATTATTTTGGAGAAAGAACAATTTTCAATCCGGCGTCCTGGAATGATCGGAGAAGAAAAATTCAGAAAGTATGCGGTGCTGATTCCCCTGATCCGCATTTCAGGGGTCACTTATTTATTATTTGAAAAAAGGTCCAATGAGTTAAAACGCCAGCCGGGAGAGGTTTGTTTTCCAGGCGGAAAGCTTGAAGCCGGGGAAACCCTTAAAGAATGTGCAGTGCGTGAGACCGTTGAAGAGCTGAACATATTGCCCCGGCAGATTGAGGTGATGGGCCCGGGAGATATTTGTCTGTCCCCCTTTAACTTAATGATCCATCCTTTTATTGGCGTTATAAGCGATTATCAGGATACATTCAGCAGGGATGAAGTAGATGAGATCATAAAAATCCCGCTGGATTTTTTCCGCAGTCAGGAACCGGAGAGATTTGTGAGCAAACTGATCTCAGAGCCGCCGGAGGATTTTCCGTATGAGTGGATACCGGGAGGGGTAAAATACCCTTGGGTAAAAGGAACTTATGACGTCTTATTTTACAAATATGAAGATTGGATCATATGGGGCATGACGGCGCAGATCCTTAGATCGGCGGTGAATCTGATGGAGCAATATCATATCAGATGATTCCATGACAGAGTAACTGGCGGTTATTTATATTTTCAAGAGAGGTGATTCCTATGAAGAAAGAAATTTATCTGGCAGGCGGCTGCTTTTGGGGAACAGAAAAGTACCTGGAAAATATTCCGGGCATCCTGTTTACTGAAGTGGGATATGCCAATGGAAATATTGAAAATCCAACTTATAAGGAAGTGTGCAGCCACGATACCGGGCATGCGGAAACGGTGAAGGTGGAATATGACGACAGCGTAATAGGACTGCCCTATCTGCTGCAGCTTTATTATGATGTGATCAATCCGGTAAGCGTGAACCGCCAGGGCGGCGATGTTGGTTCACAGTACCGGACAGGAATCTATTTCACAGATGACAGAGATGAGGCGGTGATCCGGGATTCCGTAAATGAGCTTCAGAGAAATTATAAAGAGAAAATAGCGATTGAAGTTAAGCCGCTTACGTCCTACTACAGGGCTGAGGAATACCACCAGAAATATCTGGATAAAAACCCGGGCGGATACTGCCATATTGGTGCGGATAAATTTGAAAAGGCAAAGAAGGCAGAGGATAAAAGCAAAAAATACGAAATAAAAACCAAGGGTGAGTTGAGAGAAAGCCTGACTGACCTGCAGTTTGAAGTCACGCAGAACAGTGCTACAGAGTCTCCCTTTAAAAATGAATACTTTGATAAATTCGAAGATGGAATTTATGTGGATATTACAACAGGGGAACCGCTTTTTATATCGACCGATAAGTTTGAATCAGGCTGCGGCTGGCCAAGCTTTTCAAGGCCAATTGATTCAGGGTCCATAAAGGACATTGAAGACCGGAGATATGGAATGCTCCGCACAGAGGTGAGAAGCAAGCTGGGAGATGCCCATTTGGGCCATGTATTTGAAGATGGTCCCATAGACCGGGGAGGACTGCGCTATTGCATTAACAGCGCTTCTTTAAGATTCATTCCCAAAGAAAATATGGAGAAAGAAGGATACGGAGAATATCTGAAGCTGTTTTCATGCCAGGACTGAATCAATAATACGGAAGAAGAATGAAGGATAAAAGATGATTAATGAAATACTGCAATATAATAAAGAATTTGTTGAAAACAAAGGCTATGAAAAATATATTACCGACAAATTTCCCCATAAAAAGATCGCGATCGTATCTTGTATGGACACAAGATTAACGGAATTATTGCCCTTAGCCCTGGGGATTAAAAATGGGGATGCAAAAATCATTAAAAATGCCGGGGGAATTATTTCCCACCCATTTGGAAGTGCCATGAGAAGCCTGCTGATCGGAATTTATGAACTGGATGTCAAGGAAATCCTTGTAATCGGACATACTGATTGCGGAGCCAGACATACGGACAGCAAGAAAATCATAGAAAAAATGAAACATCGGGGAATCGTACAAAAGGATATTGACATGGTAAAATACTATGGCATTGATTTTGATTCATGGCTGGGAGGATTTAAAGATTTGGATTTATCCATCAAAAAGTCCGTAGAGCTGATACGCAGCCATCCCTTTGTCCCGGAGGAGGTCATGGTATACGGATTGGTAATAGATTCTGTAACAGGAGAATTAAGAAGGGTCATTTAAGCCGCCTCTGGCTGTTCCCATATGTGTCCGGCGGGCATTGGACAGGGCAAGGCAAAAGGGGATGAAAGAAACTTTAGATTGTACTTGAGAGGTGTTAAGCATGAAATTAGGTATCGTTGGATCAGGGTGCGACTCGTTCCTAACTGAAAAGGTTAGGCACGCTAGAGTTGTGAATTTTCAACAAACTAGTGGAGAACT
This sequence comes from Hungatella sp., assembly GCA_031270005.1. GTDB lineage: Bacteria > Bacillota > Clostridia > Lachnospirales > Lachnospiraceae > Lacrimispora. The sequence goes on from JAISYJ010000124.1 coordinate 18,360, forward strand.
AGTAATCCAAAGTGTAGAATGAGAGGGTAACGCCTTGAAAT
>JAISYJ010000140.1:0-11761 GCA_031270005.1 Hungatella sp.
TTGTTATATCTAAGTCCGTTTTCATAACTTGCAGTTATTGTCACCCACTAATTTGTGAGGGGCTTGTTTGCTATACTCTTTTTTATTGGTTTACCTCTACTTCTTTGTTTCAAACTTTCCACCTCTTGCCTTTACGTCTGAAATACAAAAAAATATTCATCTTACCTTTATTATTCTCCCTATTTCCAGATTAATGCCTTTTTCCCCTTTTCCAATTATTTCTTGATTTCACCCTGCTTTTATAATACAATTAAACTTAACAACCGATAAAAGGAGGGGGGATCCATATGAATTGGTTTTGCAAAAAAACGCCTCTGCCCCAGCAGGCAGAGACAGAAGACCAGGCTATAGAACATACTTCTTTGGAGGGCAAGCCGGAACGGGACGCCTGTTTAAAACATTTAAGCCAGGTAATGGGCTCCGCAGAACGGGGCGCTGTGCTAAAGCTTCACATTGAGAATTTCAAACAGCTGAACCAGGTATTTGGTTATGAATACTGTGAAAACCTTCTGGACCAGATCCTTACCTATTTAAAAGAAATGACAGGAAAAAGCGTATATCATTATATTGGCGTGGAATATATTATCATACTGGACCGATACACCCAGGGACAGGCCTTGGAGCTTGCGGAAGAAATTGCCGGAAAGTTTGACCACGTATGGAAGGTCAGCGGAACCGACTGCTTATGTTCCGTACAGATGGGCATCTGCTCCTATCCCGGACATGCCTCTTCACCGGACCAGATGCTTAAATGCCTGGACTTAGCTGTTTTAAAAGCGGAGGAAGGCGGTCCCAACCAGGCAGTTGTCTTTGACAGCACCTTGCAGAAGCAGCTGCAGCGGCGCCAGGCCATTGCCCTTTATTTAAGGACAGCCATGGAAAAGGAAGAGGTGGAAGTCCGTTACCGCCCTACCCTTAATATTGATACAGGCATTTTTACCCGGGCCGAGCTTTATATGCGCATCTTTATTAAAGGCCTGGGACTGATCGGAGCCAGCGAATTTCTTCCTGTTGCAGAGGATTCCGGGCAGATCCGGGCCATTGAATACTATGCCCTGGAAAAGGCGGCCCAGTGCATCCTGGGGCTCCTTGAAGCTGGATGCGAATTTGAATCCATTGCCCTTCCCATTTCCCCCGTTCTTTTTTTACAGGAAGATTTCCTTGACGAAGTGAAGCGCATTATGGATGCCTATCACATACCAGAGGGAAAACTTGCTCTGGAAATCCAGGAAAGTGCCCTGATCATGGCTTATTTAAACATCAACGTGACCCTCCAGCAATTACAGGAAATGGGCGTAGAGATCATCCTTAACGAATTCGGTTCCGGCCACTCCGGAATCTCATCCATTCTGGAGCTTCCAGTGGATACCTTAAAGCTTGAGCGCCTGTTCGTTTGGCAGCTTGAGACCAATAAAAGGTCCCGGTCCGTCATTGAAGGGCTGGTCCGGATGGCAAGAGATCTTCATATGACCATCATTGCCGAAGGCGTGGAAACGGAAAACCAGGTCCAGATCCTGACAGAAGCCTGCTGCAATTACCAACAGGGATTTTATTATTCTCCTACTCTGGAAAAAGACACTCTGTTAAAAATCCTCGGCACATCCTTAACAGATTCCCAGCAGCTCTTAGCAGAGGAAAAGGAAAAAATGAGCCGTTAAAGCCTGTTTACCGGGAACCATGTCATTTATTATGGAAGGAGGATCCCCATATGGCAAAATCCGCATACTACCAACGACCCGACGACCGCTCCTTCCAGGGCAGAAAAGTGGAGGGCCTGTTAGAAAACGTAGAATATTCCCTTAATTCCAATATCCGCATCTGGCATAACATTCAAACGGAAGGCTACGCACCTCACCAGCACAGCGCATTGGAAATTCTCATACCTGTGGAACAGGAATATACCGTTATCATCAACAAAAAGTCCTTCACTTTACAACCGGGCGACATTCTCTTTATCCCCCGGTTTTCCATCCACGAGATACTTCCAGCTGCCAGCGGTTCCCGCTTCATTTACATGTTCAATATGGAACCACTGTCCAGTTTCTATGATTCCTCCTTTTTAGATGTGGTCCTGTTAGAACCTTGTCTTATGAACAAGCAAAACCATAGCCGGATTTATGAACGGATTTATTCCGGTTTCATGGAGATCAACGACATCTATTTTCCAAGCGCTATCTTTTGGGAATATTCTATTTATGCGATTTTAATCAACATCCTGACCACAATCGGCGGAGAGTACTATCATGCCCTCTCCGCCAATTCACAAACCTCTCAGGAAAAACATTATGAGTATTACCAGAAGTTCACAGGCCTTTTATCCTACATTGACACCCATTATGGGGAGAACCTGACCTTAGAGAAAATGGCCGCCCACATAGGCTTTTCCAAATTCCATTTTTCACGCCTGTTCAAAGAACACACCAACTCTACTTTTTATGACTATTTAAGCCGTAAACGCATTCAGGCGGCTCAGGAAATGTTGTTAGCAGGTGAATCCATTACCTCAATCGCCTTCCAGACCGGTTTCAACAATCCGGCTTCCTTTAGCCGGTGCTTTAAGAAGTATACAAAATACAATCCCACCGAGTTTCGCAGCCAATTTTCCCTTTCGCCTATCCCTTAACGCCGCCCAGAGCAACACCGGCGATAATGTAGCGGGAAAGAAGCAAATAAACCACAATCAAGGGCAGCACCGTTAAAGCCAGCCCCATGTAAACAGAGCCATACTCTGTCTTATAAATATCCCCCCGAAGCAGGCTCACCATAATAGGCATGGTATATTTCTTCTGATCCGTCAAAAGCACCAGGGGAGTAAACAAGTTGTTCCAGCTGGACACAAAGCAGAAAATGGCCTGTGTTGCAATGGCCGGTTTCATAATCGGCATAGCAATCTGGTTAAAAATGAAGAACTCTCCGCCCCCGTCAATGCGGGCAGCCTGAATGATTTCCATTGACAAAGCCGGCATCATATACTGCCTCATAAAGAACACCATGGAAGGTGAGGCAATGGCCGGTAATATAAGCATAAGGAAATTGTTAGTCATATGTATCCGGTAAACCATCTGGTAAAATCCGATCATGGTTATCTGTGCCGGAATCATCATAATCGCCATAATAAAACTGAAAAATGGTCTGCGGAACCTCCAGTTGTACACCACCAGCCCGTATGCGGTCATGTTGGAAAAATACACCGCACAAAGGGTCGCCCCTATGGAAATGATAAGGGAATTCAAAAAACCATTGGCAGGATTAAAGCTTTTCCCAAGTAAAATGGCCAGATTCTTCATCATATAAGTAGAGGGAAGAAGGGAGATCGCATGCTGCTGTATCTGTGTCGTAGACCGGGTGGCGTTGATCACCATTATATAAAACGGGGCAATGCTTAAAACTGCAAGAAAAACAGATACCACGTAAATAATGATTTTAAGTATCAGTGAGCTGCGCCTTTTATTCATGTGATTTCCTCCGTTCCTTCTGCATTTTCCTATATTCCCGTTCCTGTTGTCTGGTCATCTTCTCCAGCTGTGCTTCGTCTTTATCTCTCATTGCAAAAAACAGAATTGCAGATGCAGCGCAAATAATCACAAACATGATCATACTGGCGGCGGAAGCCCGGTTGTATAAGTAACTGCCGCTAAATGCCTGATTGTAGATAAATACGCTGGTGGTCAAGGAGGAATTGTCCGGTCCGCCAAGTAAAAACAGCTTCGGAATATCGAACATCTGTAAGCCGCCGATCAAACTGGTTACCAAAGTAAACAGCAAGATGGTCTTTAAGTTAGGGAGTGTGATATGGAAAAAGGTCTGAATCCGGTTTGCCCCGTCCACCTCTGCGGATTCAAAGATTTCAGGGCTGATTCCCAGTACGCCGGAAATCAGGATAATCATGGTGTAGCCATACCACATCCAGAACTGGATAAATGATACGCTTCCCCTTGCCACGGTTTTGTTGACCTGAAAATTGATTGGCTGGTCTGTAATCCCTAAAGTTATCAAAAGATCATTGACCGGTCCCATGGGATAGCCGATAAGGGCATTGAACAAAATGGCGATGGTGGCTGCGGTAATAATGTTTGGCATATAAAACAATATTTTAAACAGCCCTTTTCCTTTGATGTGGTTCCGGTTATCCGTAAACCACGCCGTTAAAAGCAGGGCCAGACCAATCTGAGGGATAAAGTTGCATATCCACATTCCCAAAGTGTTCCGAAATGACTTCTGGAACGAGGGATTTGTCAAAATATTCCTAAAATTTAAAAAAGGGTCGTCCGCCAGAAAATGAAACTTTACCATACCCAATCCCTTGCAATCCGTGAACCCAATAACAGCCGTAAAAATAATCGGATATAAAGAAAAAATCAGAAAAGCAAGGGTAAAGGGCAGACAAAATATGTATCCCCATTTCGCATATCCAGAATGCTTTCGTTTCATATCAGTTCCTCCATTCAACGCAGCCTGGCGGACAAGAAGAAACACACCCCTTCCTGTCCGCCAGGATTATTTATTCAACGGTAATATCCAGATTATCTGCTACCTGCTGTTTGAAATCCTTAATCGCCTGTTCTCTGCTCTTATTCCCTGCTGTGTATTCCCGCACCTGATCTCTCCAATACATATTAATGGTTTCATCGTACTGTGTCAGGTTCGTACCCTTTGCGTACTGGTTTGCCGGAACAAATACATCAAACATATTCTGTCCGTTTAAGAAGTCGATAGAGCCGTCAGATTTTGCCATAACCGTACCGGAAGCCACGGCATCCTTTGTTCCCGCATCATTCATGGTGCCGTTAGCCCACATATACTGCAAGCCGTTTTCGGAAGAATCCAGGGTGATCCACTGGATAATGTCACCAACAGCCTTTTTAACCTCAGAGTCTTTATTTGCCAATACCCATGTGCCGCCCCAGAAGAAGCCGATCGGAGATTCGCATACGGCCCAGTCCCCAAAGGTGCCTTCGCCGATCTTTTCGCCGCCGGAATTAGGAGCCATAACATAGTTGATCAGCCATGCCGGACCAAAGAAGCCTAAAACCGGCTTTGTGCCCTGGCCCTTCATATCCGCAAACCAGGCGTCCTGCCAGTCCCTGGTATCATTGTGAAGTCCATCATCCATCAGTTCCTTAGACAGGTCCAAAAATTCTTCCCGCTTAGGGTCAATGGTCAGCTTCCCGTCCACGATCCATCCGGCATCTGAGCTGTTTTCCACGGCGTGCCATAAATCTCCGTCTCCGGATATGATACCGTAGCCTTTGGCTTTCAGATCCTTGGCAGCATTAAAAAATGAATCCCAGCTATTGGTTCCGGCTCCCAGCTTAGCGCCGATTTCCTTGGGATCATCGGTTCCCCAGGTATCCTTTGCAATGGAACGGCGGTAGATAAATGCGCCGCCTGTGGCCTGGTACCCTAAGGCAACCAGTTTGTTATCAGGATTGGTTCCAATGTCCATGGTGTATTTGGCAATGTCCGCTTCCTTTACCTTTGCAGCCACGTCAATTTCCAGATCCTCATAGGGTGCTGCATATTGTCTGGCATCTCCCTGCGTGTATTTAAGGACAAATGCGGCCTCCGCGCAATATAAGTCCGGTGCATCGTTCCCGCCTGCCGACAGTGCCTGATCCAGTGCCGGCTGGTAAGCACCATCCGTTGTGGCAATAATTGTAGGATTGATTTCGTAATCAAAGTCCGGATGCAATTCCTTGTATTTTTCGATCATTTTGGGGACTTCATCGGTAAATGACCAGACATTGATCACTTTTTTGCCAGCAGGTTCCGACGTCTCTGCCTTTTCCGCAGATTCGCTCTTTGCTGCTGTTTCAGTGGATTCGTTCTTTGCTCCCGTTTCCGCGGATCCGCTCTTTGCTCCACTACACCCCGATAATACCCCCGCCAGCACACATGCACCTGCCAGCAATATAAACCGTTTTTTCATGTTTATTCCTCCTCCTTATCATAATCAGCAAAAAACTTTCTGTATTGATTTGTAAATTCAGTGTATCATACAAGATGTCTTTCTGCTTTACAAATCTTGCTTTGTGATGTACAGAAATTGCTTTGTGATATAAACTTATTGTTTTAGTTTATGGAGGTATTTTTTTATACAATATATTTTTTTGTGTATTTATATTTATTAAACTCTATTTTTATAAATTTCTATATTTATTTTGTCCTCAAAACTCTTGTTTTTCATATTTTTATATAGCAAGAAATGCGCTGAGTTTCCACAGGTTTTAAAAATCTGGTATGAGTAAGCCGTTTTTTAAAACAAAAAAGCACTTCCTGCCAATCATATGGCGGAAAATGCTTTTTTTAGTTTATTGAATGATTGCAGCCCGGCAGTTGGCTGTCGGCTGCTGCACCTCCAGGGATTTGTTGTAGAAATAACGGATGACATCTTTGCGGGTAATGATTCCGATAAAATTTTTCTGGTCATCCACAACCGGTACAAAATTTTGGTTTAATGCCTTATCAATCAGATCTTCCATATTGGAATCCGCGTACACCGGACGGTTATCCGACCTTCTGTCAAGGGCAGCTACCGTTACCTGTTCCGCTTCTTTTAAGCTGAGATTGAATTTGTTCTTGATTCCCCAAAGCATATCCCCTTCGGTGATTGTCCCTACATATTTACCCCGTCTGTTTATGACGGGCACTGCGGAGTATTTGTGATACTCCATCTTCTCAAGCGCCTGACGCAGAGTTTCATCCTCAAAAATATAAGCCACCTCATTCTTAGGTGTTAAAAAAAACAGTATGTTCATAGCCACACTCCCCGTTGATTCTTTGCAGGTACCAAACCAAGGTCAAGTGAACCTGACTTTAGCGGCTGCCTACAGGGCCAAATACTCCACAGTAACTGTGGGGTATTTGACTGATCGGTTATAGTATAGCAGATGACTCTTAATCACATATGAACATTTTATTATTTTTTTATAACTTTTTCCTGAGATTTCCTACTTCTGGATTACTGCATATGATCCAACGGATCAATGGCCTTATCATCATGAGTTAATTCAAAGTATACGTTGGCGCCTTCCACGGAATAATATTTGGTAGGCTCCTGTACGTAGCCTAAGACCTGCCCTTCTTTGATATATTCATTTTCTACAACCTGTAATTCTTTTAACTGGCCGCAGATGGCAGTATAATTGTTGCCTAAGTTTAAGACAACATAGCTTCCAATTTCTTCATTGGAGCCGACTTCCTGCACCTTTGCATTGGCAGGGGCTACAACCGGAGTGCTTACATCTCCCTGGATCACAAGCCCTGGATTGCATTTATACTGATCCAGAGTTGGAAAATAAATGGTGTTATCCATGCTGTAGTCTAAAATCACATTTCCGCGGATTGGCCAGGTCATTCTGGTAGCATCACCAAAATTAAGTACCAGAGACTTTGCCGCATTTTTGTCTGTTCCGGCTTTTACTGCCGGTGCTTGTGTTTCCTGTTCTGCAGTAGCTTTATTGGAATCAGCCACCTGCATTTCCTCTTCCGCTGTTGCATTGGAGTCTCCTGCAACTGCCACTTGTGTTTCCTGGGGGACTGATTCTTCAACAATCATATTGCTCTGATCCGGCACTTGCAGATAAGGGCTTTCTCCTCCACCATTTCCTCTTTGAACGGTAATGACTCCTGCTGCAGCTACTATAGTCAGCAGGCCTAGAACCAACAGGACAAGGAATACTTTATCCTTGAACAATTGACTTATTTTTTCCTTCACGTTTATCACCTCGATAATATTCTTACCAAGAGTGAAAGAGTTATTCAGAAATTAAAACAATATTTTTATAAAAATAGGGAAGAATTTGTTCTGCGGCCCACCCTTCTTCTGCTTTGCACCTGGCACCATACTGGCTCATGCCATATCCGTGCCCGATTCCCTGGCAGACCACCCGGATTCCGCCTTCATACTCTTCAAAACTATAGGCCGAGGTAGGAAGTCCCAGGACACGCTGGATTTCCTCTCCAGTATAAACTCTGGTGCCAATCTGGATCTGCCCCACATATCCTTCCTCATCCCGGAGAACGATCTGAATGCTTCCCGGAATCTGATCTGCCTTTACCGGCACGTCGCCGGAGATCTGATTGATTTTTTCCGCGAAATCTTCTTTTTTATATGTAATCATAGTGAGAAAACCTTCGGCTTCCACATCCTTAGGGCTGGCAGCTTCCTGCAAATATGGATGATTTTCATCTCCTGCCCTGGTCTTTCCGGTGCTGGCCCGGTGAAACAGGGGATCGATCAGTTTTCCGTCATACATCATTACTGTTTTTGCAGTAGACCGGACCGCATTTTCCACTGCCTGGTAGCTGGCTACAAAGGATTCGCTCCCCCACAGCTTTTCCATCTGCTGTTCCTCCAGATATTCCATGTGAAGCTCCGATTCCTTCACTTCATTCTGACCGTTCATTTTTCCATAGATGTATGTCCGGGCAATGATCGCCTGGGATCTGAGAGCCTCTCTGCCGTAATCAGCCGGCATCTGCTTTGCCACCACACCGGGAAGATATTCTTCTACATCCATATAGGATTCTCCGTTTTTCCTGTCCAGAATGATCTTCTTTCCGCTGGTGATAATGGGGATCTCCTTCTTCTCCTCAATCTTCCCCGTCCATGCCAGAGTGATTATATATGGAAACAACAGCGCAAAGATACACGCCATAACCATTTTTTTTATCATACCCAATCGCCGTCCTTTCTGCTTCCATGACCGGAACCCTTGTTCAATATATGCAAAAAAACGCCCCGGAATCACTTCCGGGACGTTTTTGCAATCTTATACTTCTTCCAGCTCCACCTTTACCTTCTCTAAGTGCCAGATGTCCTTTACATATTCTTCAATGGTCCGGTCTGAGGTAAACTTGCCGCTGCATGCCACATTTAAGATAGCAGCCTTGGCCCACCAGCCTTCATTCCGGTAGGCCTGATCGATTCGGCGCTGGGCCTCTGCATAGGATGGGAAATCCTTTAAAATAAAGTACGTATCCGCACGGTCACTGCTCTGGGTATTTAATAAGGAGTTATAAATATCGCGGAACAGTTCCGGGTTCTGGGGAGAATAGTAGCCGTTGATCAGCTGCATCAGCACTCTGCGGATCTCATAGTTGTTGTTGAAAATCTCCATGGGATTGTATCCGCCCTCATTTTCGTAACGGATCACCTCATCAGAGGACATGCCAAAGATAAATGCATTCTCCGCTCCCACTTCCTCTACGATTTCCACATTGGCTCCATCCATGGTTCCAAGGGTCAGGGCGCCGTTTAACATGAATTTCATATTTCCGGTACCAGAGGCCTCCTTGCTTGCCGTGGATATCTGCTCGCTCACATCTGCAGCAGCAAAGATGATTTCCGCATTGGATACCTTATAATCCTCAATAAAGACCACCTTAAGCTTGCCGCCGATGCTTCTGTCGTTGTTAATGACATCGGCCACCGCGTTGATCAGTTTAATGGTCAGCTTTGCACGCTTATAGCCTGCCGCCGCCTTTGCACCGAACAAAAAGGTTCTGGGAACCATATCAAGGTTTGGGTTATCCTTTAGCTGATTGTACAAATACATGACGTGCAGTATGTTCATAAGCTGCCTCTTATATTCGTGGAGGCGTTTTACCTGCACATCAAACATGGATCTGGGATCCACATCAATGCCGTTATGTTCTTTTATATATTTTGCCAGGCGCACCTTGTTCTGGTATTTGATGTCCATAAATTCCTGCTGACACCTGGGATCTTCGGCATAAATTGCCAGACGGTGTATGTGAGGCAGATCGGTGATCCAGTCGTTTCCGATCTTTTTTGTGACCCATTCGGACAAAAGAGGATTTCCATGAAGAAGGAACCGCCTCTGGGTGATGCCGTTGGTCTTGTTATTGAATTTTTCCGGCATCATCTGGTAGAAGTCTTTCAGCTCCTGATTCTTTAAAATCTCTGTATGGAGCCTGGCAACACCGTTTACTGAGAAGCCTCCCACAATGGCCAGATTAGCCATGCGGACCTGACCGTCATAAACGATGGACATTTTCCGAAGCTTTTCCTGGTTGCCGGGATAGGTCTCCATAATCTTTTGCTGAAATCTTCGGTTGATTTCTTCCACGATCTGATAGATTCTTGGAAGCAGCCTGGAAAACAGCTCAATCGGCCATTTTTCCAGGGCTTCCGACATAATGGTATGGTTTGTATAGGCGCAGGTCTTTGTGGTGATCTCCCATGCTTCATCCCAGCTTAAGCTGTAATCATCAAGCAGGATTCTCATAAGCTCCGGAACTGCCACAGTGGGATGGGTATCATTTAACTGGAAAATCGTCTTCTCGAAAAACTTATGTATGTCTTTATGCTTTTCCATGTATTTCTTAACCGCTCTCTGTACACTGGCGGAAATGAAGAAATACTGCTGTTTCAGGCGGAGTTCCTTACCTGCATAATGATTGTCGTTGGGATAAAGGACCTCGACGATGGTTTTAGCCAGGTTTTCCTGTTCCACGGCCTTCTGGTAGTCGCCCCTGTCAAAGGAGTCCAGGCTGAAGGTGTTAATGGCCTGGGCCTCCCAGATCCTTAAGGTATTGACCACATTGTTTCCGTATCCCACAATGGGCATATCATAGGGAACAGCCAGGACAGACTGGTATCCCTCCTGGACAAAGCGTTCCCTGCCGTTTTCCCGTATGGTATTTACATAACCGCCGAATTTAACCTCAGTGGCATATTCTGCGCGGCGAAGCTCAAATGGGTAACCGTTCTTCAGCCAGTCATCAGGTACTTCTACCTGATATCCGCCTTCTATTTTCTGTTTGAACATGCCGTAGCGGTATCGGATGCCGCAGCCATAGGCAGGATAGCCAAGGGTTGCCAGGGAATCCAGGAAGCAGGCCGCAAGACGGCCAAGCCCCCCGTTTCCAAGAGCAGGGTCCGGCTCCTGGTCCTCGATCGTGTTTAAGTCAAAGCCCAGTTCTTCAAGAACTTCCTTTACCTCCGGCTGGGCCATAATGCTTATGATGTTATTGCCCAGAGCGCGGCCCATCAGGAATTCCATTGACAGATAATACAGGGTCTTTACATCCTGTTCTTCGTACTCCTTATGGGTTGCGATCCATTCGTCTATGATAACATCCTTTACCGCATAGGCAACTGCCTGGTACATCTGCTCCGGAGTAGCCTCATCAACTGTCTTACGAAACACATTCTTCATATTAAACAGAACACTTTTCTTAAAGATCTCCTTATCAAATCCCATACTCATTCTACAAGGCCTCCTAACCGTTTACTGAAACTTCTCCACACCAAGAGTTACATTTTCACCGTTAATGTTCCATTCTTTTATATAACCAGCCAGTGTTTCAAGGCTGATATTTTCTGCAAGTACCTCGCTCTTTACTTCTTCTTCATGGCTCTTTAAGATACCGGCTATTTTTTCATTGCCCTTGCTGTATACCAGGATGTGATCCGTTACTTCAAAACCGGCTTCCTTACGCATGGTCTGGATCTTGCTGATCAGCTCACGCACAAATCCCTCCGCCAAAAGCTCTGGCGTTAAATTAGTGTCCAGGACAACCGTGATGGTGTTATCACCCTCGGATACGTAACCCTCTGTCTGAGCAGTATCAATAAGAAGGTCTTCCTTGGTAAGCACAACCTCTGTTCCGTCAAATGTAAAGGTGAGGGCGCCTGCTTCATTCAAGGTGTCCATGGCCTCATTGCCATTGACCTCTAAAAGGGCCTTTTTGATGGCTCCCAGCTGCTTGCCGTATTTGGGTCCAACGGTTT
>JAISYJ010000048.1:0-5767 GCA_031270005.1 Hungatella sp.
AGTATATTGCTATTCCATAACAAGATTTTAAATCAAAAAGAGGAGGGGCACAACAACTTTTTTCATGACTTGTTTGTGCCTTGAGCGAAGCGAAAGGAATGACAAAAAATATGAAAAAAAATTTTGTTAAGGCAATTGCATTAGCTGGTATGGCAGTTCTTACAATGGGAACTTTAGCCGGCTGCGGCAGCAAAAATGCTGAAACACAGGCTCCTGATACAAAAGCCGAGGCCGGCACTACAAGCGGGACAACCACAAAAGAAGATACGGCTGCTAATTTAAAAGGCTCTATCAGCATGGTTGGTTCTACCTCTATGGAGAAATTCGCAACCGCTTTAAGTGAAGTGTTTATGGAAAAATATCCGAGCGTTACCGTGCAGGCCGAATTTGTAGGATCCGGCGCAGGAATCGAGGCAGTCAGCAATGGTTCTGCAGATATCGGTAACTCTTCCCGTAATTTAAAAGATGAAGAAAAAGCAAAGGGCGTTGTTGAAAACATCGTTGCAATCGACGGAATTGCCGTTGTCTCTGATCCGGCCAATACCGTTGAGAATTTAACAAAAGATCAGCTGATCAACATTTACAACGGCACAACTACTAACTGGAAGGACTTAGGCGGAGCAGATCAGCCGATCGTTGTTATTGGACGTGAGGCCGGTTCCGGTACAAGAACTGCTTTTGAAGAGCTGCTAAAGTTGGAAGATGCCTGTAAATACAGCAATGAGCTGGACAGCACCGGTGCAGTTATGGCAAAGGCCGCTTCCACTCCAGGCTCCATTGGCTATGTTTCTCTGGACGTTCTTGATGACACCGTAAAAACCCTGAAGCTGGAAGACAAAGAACCTACGCCGGAAAACATCAAGGCAGGTTCCTATATCTTAAGCCGTCCCTTTGTTATGGCTACCAAAGGAGAGATATCAGAGCAGAGCGATCTGGTAAAAGCATTGTTTGATTATATCCATTCTGATGAAGGAAAGGATTTAGTAAAAGCCGTTGGTTTAATCCCGGCAAACTAATTGAAAAGAAACTCTTCTAATACTGCATAACGATAATATTTACAGGGGACGCAGCCAGATGATTATGCTACGTCCCCGTTTTTGAAAGGAGCTGTTATATGCGACCAAAGTCTTATTCCATATTTGGTGGTCACGGAAGTAAATCAGGTGTTGAGCATGCTGCAGAGGTTATCTTTACTGTCTGCGGCTTCTTTGCCGTTTTGGCTGTGGCCTCTATCAGTCTGTACATGGTTATAAGTGGTACGCCGGCACTTTTTAAGGTGGGAATTCTGGATATTCTCTTCGGAACCATCTGGAGGCCGGAAGCCGCTTCCCCAAGCTTTGGCATTCTCTATGTTATTCTGACCTCCATCATGGGTACGGCACTGGCGATTCTGATCGGCGTTCCTATCGGCGTTATGACTGCCGTTTTCCTGGCTGAGGTGGCGCCTGTTAAGCTTACCAGGATCGTGCGCCCGGCAGTGGAGCTGTTAGCCGGCATTCCTTCTGTTATTTATGGTTTGCTCGGAATCCTGATTTTAAACCCTTTGATGTATAAACTGGAGTTAAAAATATTTGCAGGCTCTGACACCCACCAGTTTACCGGGGGCGCGAATCTGATTTCCGCTGTTTTGGTGCTGGCCTTAATGATTCTTCCTACAGTTATCAACATCAGTGAAACGGCGCTCCGCGCTGTTCCCCAGCACCTTAGAAGCGCTTCCCTGGCCCTTGGAGCCACTAAGATCCAGACGATTTTCAGCGCGGTCCTTCCGGCAGCAAAGTCCGGTATTATTACCGCAATCGTCCTTGGAACAGGCCGTGCCATCGGTGAGGCAATGGCCATCAGCCTGGTGTCAGGAAGCTCGGTAAATATTCCTCTTCCTTTCAATTCGGTCCGTTTCCTTACCACTGCGATCGTATCGGAGATGTCTTATTCCGCCGGGCTTCACAAACAGGTGCTTTTTACCATAGGCCTTGTCCTGTTTGCTTTTATTATGCTCATTAACATTACTCTTAACAACCTGTTAAAGAAAGGAGATGAAGGCCATGACAAATGATATCGCTATTCCTGTTCAAAAGGATTCTGCAGTAATCCACAGCATTTATAACCGGAAAAACCGGATCTCCGATTCTGTCTTAACGGTTCTTATTTACTTATGCGCTTCCATCTCCATTCTGGTCCTGATCGGGATCATGGGCTATGTCTTTGCCCGCGGTGTTCCCCAGATCAGCCTGGAATTTCTGACAACTGTGCCAAGTACGATCAGAGGAACCTTTGGTATCGTGGGAAACATTGTAAACACCTTATATGTGGTGGTCATTACCCTGTTAATCGCCACTCCCCTGGGTGTTGGCGCAGCCATTTACTTAAACGAATATGCAAAGGGCGGAAAAGTGATCCGCATCATCGAGTTCACCACAGAGACCCTGGCAGGTATTCCCTCCATTATCTTCGGCCTCTTTGGCTATGTATTTTTCGGCATCACCCTGGGCCTTGGCTATTCCATTCTCACCGGCGCCCTGACCTTATCTATCATGGTTCTTCCCCTTATTACCAGGACCACCCAGGAAGCCTTAAAAACCGTTCCTGAGAGTTACCGCTTTGGCGCCCTGGGCATTGGTGCTACCAAATGGTACATGATCCGGACCATCCTGCTTCCCAGCGCCATGCCAGGCATTGTGACCGGAATCATTCTGGCCATCGGACGTATCGTGGGAGAGTCCGCTGCCCTTCTCTTTACGGCAGGAAGCGGCTATCTTCTTCCCAAGGACTTTTTCGGAAAGATCTTTGAATCAGGCGGCACCCTGACGATTCAGCTTTACTTATGCATGCAGAAGGCCAAATATGATCAGGCCTTTGGAATTGCCGTTGTTCTTCTGGTCATCGTACTGGCAATAAACGGGCTTGCAAAATATCTGTCTCATAAATTCAATACGGAGGTCAAGGAATCGTGAATACCAATACAGTAAAAATTACAACCAACCATTTAAATCTATACTATGGCACGAACCATGCCCTAAAAGATGTAAACTTAAAGCTCTATACAAATAAAATTACGGCCTTTATCGGCCCTTCCGGATGTGGAAAATCTACCTACTTAAAAACACTAAACCGAATGAATGACCTGGTTCCAAGCGTAAGAATAGAGGGAGAAGTTCTTTTAGACGGAGAAAACATCTACGATCCACGGGTCGACACCACTCTTTTACGCAAAAAAATCGGCATGGTATTCCAGCAGCCAAATCCGTTTCCAATGAGCATTTACGACAATGTTGCTTACGGCCCAAGAATTCATGGTATAAAGAATAAATCCGAGCTTGACGATATAGTGGAAAGAAGCTTAAAAGGGGCGGCTCTTTGGGATGAGGTATCCGACCGTTTAAAGAAATCAGCCCTGGGCCTTTCCGGCGGCCAGCAGCAGCGCCTTTGTATCGCCCGTGCCCTGGCAGTTGAACCTGAGGTACTGCTTATGGATGAACCCACCTCTGCCCTGGACCCAATCTCCACCCTGAAAATCGAAGACCTGATGGATGAATTAAAAGAAAAATACACAGTTGCAATCGTTACCCACAACATGCAGCAGGCAACCCGAATTGCCGATTATACCGCCTTTTTCCTTGTGGGAGAGGTGGTGGAATACGCTTCCACAACCGAGCTTTTCACTGCCCCTGAGGACAAAAGGACCGAAGACTACATCACAGGACGCTTCGGCTGATCCATTTTATTGATAGAACAAATAAGGAGAAGAAAAAATGACAACAAGAGTTAATTATGAACATGAATTAAGCCTTTTAAACCATGACATAAAAGAAATGGGGCGTATGGTAGAAGACTCTATTGAACAATGCTTTGTAGCATTTGAGGACCAGGATTTTGAGAAGGCAGAGGATATCATTAAAGGAGACCGTACCATCAACGACTTAGAACGCTCCATCGAGGCCCGCTGCCTCTCCATCATCTTACGCCAGCAGCCTGTTGCAGGAGATTTAAGAGTGGTTTCCAGCGCCTTAAAGGTGGTTACAGACTTAGAACGTATCGGCGACCACGCTTCCGACATCGCCGAGCTCATCCTGCGCATAAAGGGCGAACACGTTTACCATGTAGTCCGCCACATCCCCTCCATGGCCACAGCCGCCCGCGAAATGGTCCGCTGCTCCATCGAAGCCTTTATAAACCAGGATTTAGAAACTGCAAAGCAGATCGAAAAGCAGGATGATGTGGTTGATGAATTATTTGATAAGGTAAAAAATGATGTAGTTGATTTATTAAAACAATCCACAGAGCATATTGACCAGTGTATTGATTTGTTAATGGTGGCAAAATATTTAGAGCGCATTGGCGACCATGCTGTAAATGTATGTGAGTGGACAGAGTTTTCCAAAACCGGAGCTTTGAAGAATGTACGGATATTGTAAAGCTACGAGCAGTGCGTTCATAAAAGTGAAAGAACCCATAAGAATGCTGGCATTCTTATGGGTTCTTTTAATTTTATGGACATAGGTTGCCAGCCGTCAAGCGAGAAGGAGCGCAGCGGATTCGAGCTTGAACACTGCGGACTCCCGGGCCGCACAATCAAACCCAACCCCATCTCCCACTCTACAACATCGCCCCACCTCTACAATAAGTCTGGACCACCTCATAATCATCCCGGAGAACCACAAAATCCGCATCATACCCTGCAACCAGTTTCCCCTTCCTATCATCAACCCCCAAACACTTAGCAGGATTAATAGTACAGGAATTCAGCGCCGAATCAAACGGCACCATAGCATCCTCCACCAAAATCTTCAGACCCTTATTCATCTTCAGCGTACTGCCCGAGATGGTATTCGTCCCTTTCAAATAAGCCAGGCCATTTTCCCGAATCTCAATGCTATGCCCACCCAGCTGAAAATCCGTTCCAACAGCGCAATGCTTTGGACAAAGAGAATCCGTAATCATAATCGCATGGTCCCTGCCCTTTATCGTATAATAATTATTAAGCGACGCCAAATGGGAATGGCATCCATCGCAGATAATCTCGCCAAATATATCCCTCACCCTGAAAGCAGTACCTACCAACCCCGGATTCCGGTGATGATAAGGTGTCATGCCATTATACACATGAGTCATAGAAGTAGCCCCATTTGCGATCCCCATAAGGGCCTGCTCATAGGTTGCAGACGAGTGTCCCATACTCACTACCACACCATTATCCGTACAATACCTTGTCAAATCAAAATTCTTATCATGCTCGGGCGCAAGTGTAATATATTTAATCATGCCCTTTGCCGCTTCCTGATACTCCTTAAACTGCGTGATAGAAGCGGTCGCAATCGCCTCCGGCGGCTGAGCCCCCTTATATTCCATATCCAGATAAGGCCCTTCAAAATGAATTCCAAGGATCTCCGCGCCTTCGTATCCGCTTTCCGCCACAGCTGCCACGTTGGCAACCGCCTTAGTCAGCACATCCGGCATCTGGGTCACTGTGGTCGGTAAGATAGAGGTCACTCCCTCTTCCGGTATCCGCCTCATCCATTCCCGCAGCCCTTCCGGTTCACCGTCATTGGTATCATATCCATAAGCTCCATGGGTATGGATATCAATAAATCCCGGGACAATCCTGTCATCCCCATAATCCTGATCTGCCGCCATCTTACCATACTCATGGACTGCCTTAATCTTTTCATCTTCCACCTGTAGCTGTGCCGGGATGAACTGTCCTGCAATCCAGACCCGTCTGCTCTGTATTATCATAACCGTAACCCTCTCTTTCCTGAATTTCTTCCCA
>JAISYJ010000076.1:0-46875 GCA_031270005.1 Hungatella sp.
AATCCCTAAATTATAACGAGCTGTTGCCGCAGCTTCTATTATACAACAATACAATAAATAAGCTAACCCACTACTTTTCGTTTACTGCGGCGTCGAAAAGACGTGGGGATTAGGAGGAACGTGATGACATTACAAGAGAAATTTGTGGAAATACGCAAAGCAATTCCCACATTGGTAAAACGCAGATACAATGAGAATGTATCGTATGATTTTACAAAGATTGATGATATTTACCGCTTTTTGACTCCGGCTATGAATGAAGTTGGAGTCAATTTTGATATTGTGGAAGAGATTGCAACAAATATGGATGAAGGTGGGAATCCAGTTTATGTGCGCTATATCACCGGAGTCAATTACTGGCTATATGAAGTGGATTTAAAAATACGCTGGACGAATGCCAATGAGTCACAGGAGTTTGAAGAAGTGATAATCCATGCCCTTGGGACCAATGAAATGCCGGACAAGGCAAAAGGAAGCGCGCTCACTTATGCATTGAAATATTATTTTTTCAATAAGTTTTCGATAGACCAGGGCGGTGATGATCCGGATATGCAGCAGATGGATTATGATGACCAGGAAGGATTTTATGAAACTTATGAAGAAGAGGATTCAGATTTTGCTGCGAATCAAACTCCTGCGGCTTCACAAAATATTCAGCCGGAAAACGGCCGTCCGGTCAGTCTGCCGGAAAGCGCGCAAAGAAAGCAGAGCGAGGCAAAAGAACTCCAACAGCCACCGCAGCAACCGGCAGGCAATGCACAGGAATCCGGAAAAATGTCTGTTGAGGAGGCCAAGATGGTTGTTTGCAATTTTGGCGTGGCGAGCAGAGGAAGGAAACTGGGTGACATTGCCCTTGACGGGACAAAAGGGATTGAGGATCTGCAGTGGATGGCCTATAAATACAGAGGTCCCAATGATACGGTCAGACAGGCCGCAAGAATTTTATTAGAAGCTGCATCATAGTTACAGATATTACATCACAGGAGATTTGTAAATAAGGGAGATGATGAAATCGGAAGCTTTATTCCTTTTTTCAATATAGCAAACGTTGTAGACATATTGCGGTTAATCCGGCTCACAGATGGGGAGGATTC
The DNA here is from genome assembly GCA_031270005.1 of Hungatella sp. GTDB lineage: Bacteria > Bacillota > Clostridia > Lachnospirales > Lachnospiraceae > Lacrimispora. The sequence continues at coordinate 1,095 of JAISYJ010000076.1, forward strand.
TTTTGGCCTGGTTTGTCCATTCTGTGGAGATGACCGTGGAAAGATGAATGCCTGTATCCGAAAAGGGAATCAGATAAAAAATGTCTATCACTGTTATAACTGTGGTGCTGAAGGGAATATGCTGACATTATATTGCGAACTGAAAGGGATTACCGGGGAGGACCGCTTTAAGATTGCATACAAGGAAATCCGCAGAGAAATGACCGGTGGGGAACATCCCTTCAATTATTCGCATAGCAGTCAAAAGAAACCGGTAATGGAAGCTGAACTCGCGGACCGTACAAAAATAAATCAGGTCTATATCGAGCTTCTCAATCTGTTACATTTATCAGAAAAGCATGATTCCCTGTTAAAAGAACGCGGTTTGACGGATGAAGCCATTCGACGGTTCCGATTTTGCAGCACACCTGTTTATGGAACAGAGGTACTTGCCAGAAGGCTGTTATATAAGGATTTAAAACTTTCTGGCGTACCTGGTTTCTATCTGAACAATCGGGGAAACTGGGATATCGCTTTTTATAAGAAGTATTCCGGGTATCTGTGTCCGGTACAGGATGTGGAACATAATCTGATAGGTTTCCAAATCCGTCTGGATATGCCAATCAATAACCGGAAATATACCTGGTTGTCAAGTACAGGAAGGGAAAAAGGAGTCAGCAGTGGCAGCCCAGCAGCCTTTTTTGGAAATCCGAAGGACAAGACCGTATGTGTGACGGATGGTGTTTTAAAAGGTCTGATTGCCCATGAGTTTTCCGGCCGCACATTTATCGGTAATCCGGGAATCAATAATTATAAGGGGCTGGAGAAAGTCCTGACAATCCTGAAAGATTATGGAGTGGAAACGGTGATGGATTATTATGATATGGACCGGCAGATGAAGATAGCTTGTGATCATAAGGATAAATTCTGCAGCAAGTGTGACTTGAATCTAAAAGAAGGGGCAATCTGCCCTTACAAGGAGCGGAAACGGAATGAAATCCGCAAAGGGAGTAACCGGCTTTATCAGATGTGTGAGGAACGCTCTCTCCGCTATCGGAGAAAGAACTGGGACTTGGATATTGACGGTACTTGGGCAGGAAATTTTAAAGGGATTGACGATTACTGGAAACCTTATGTAATTCAGCAGCGGACAAAGCGGCTCCTGTAAAGGTGGTGCAGTTATAAGCTTTCAAATAAAGAATATACTATATATAGATGTAGAGAGTTGACTAAAACTATATATTGTGCTATTCTGAATAAGATATTTGATTTTTGTCTGGTTTTTAGAGCCGGATAACTTATTTTGTTTCAGCTTTGGCTGGGAGTTAAGAGTTCAGGGAATACCCTAAAAAAATGGCGCGGCAGGATTTATCTGCCTGAGAGGCACTTAGAATGAAAATTTTGAGTGTCTTATTTTTTTGCCTGAAAACAAATGGGAAGGAGGAAGAAAAATTTATTGGTGAGTTCGAAGAAAATAGAACAGGAGGGATAAGAAGTGTTTAAACATCATGTTGAGACTTGGTATGAGAAAGAAGAGCAGCTTTATCTGAGGTAAAAATAACAAAGGAGAATGAACATGAATAAATGTATTTTTTTAGGAAGAATGACAGATGATCCGGAGATATCTTATACGCAGGGAGAGAGCGCAATGGCAATCGCGCGTTTTGACTTTGCGGTAGACCGCCGGAGCGCCCGTGAGGGGGAACCGACCGCAGATTTTTTCAGATGCACTGCATTTGACCGCAGGGCAGAGTTTATGGAGCGTTTTGGCAGGAAAGGGTTGAAATTACTTCTTACCGGTAAAATGCAGAACAATAACTATACGAATAAGGAAGGCGTAAAGATCTACTCAATGCAGCTTCTGGTTGATGATGTGGAGTTTGCAGAGAGCAAAAAGAACAGCGATGAAACGGGAGGAGTACAGGAAACTCAGCCTAACCGTACATCGGCAAGACAGACTCCGGCCAGACAAGCAGCGAGGCAGACTTCCAGACAGCCGGCAAGAGCCGCTTCCAGGCCAGCAGCCGGAGGAGCGCAGCGAAGCGCGCCAGCAAACCGCAGCAAGGACGAGTTTATGAATATTGATGCAGGTATAGGCGATGGCGAATTACCATTCAACTAAATTGTGATGAAAATGGGGGAATGGTTCTCCTGGCATGGTATTAAAATGCGGTAATAGCTTTCCGGTATGACTGCACAAATACCCTCTGCCAGGCTGATCGTTCTCCCATGGATTGTACAGGAGGAATGAAGATGGAACAAAAGAATATAAAAAAGGTGGTTCAGTTGGTAGCAGGAGGAGTTGGCTGCAGTATTCTGCTGCCGTTTCTGCTGCCGTTTGCTCTCGGAATTGCAGTGAATGTGATTTCGCTTGGAATCCCTGTTTTTATTATCATGTGCGCCCTGAAAAATCCATGGGCAATGGGATTGTTGAAACGCATGAGGGTAGGTTTGATTTTCCTGTTAGGCGGAACGCTTCCAGTGGAAAGCTGGGAGACACAGGAAAATGCTGTGGAGCCAGAGTCGGAAACAGTGGACATACAGACAGCCACGCCGGTAATCGAAAAGGAAGAACGTGTTCAGGAGGCGGGTTCTCAAAAGGTAACTGACTGGTATCAGAGCATTGGAAAAAAGCGCCTTAACCAGATTATCACAAACTTAAATGGAAGAGGCATCTATGAGTGCTGGCTAAGAAAAGATGGAATCTGTAATGTTAAAACGACAAAAGGTTATCGTCGTGTGGGCTGTCTGCCGGAGTATCCGGGAGAAGAGGCAGAGCACATCTGCCGGCTCTTAGTGGGCGATGGGCTGCCACAGGCGGCAGTGAAGGGAAAATATATTTATCTGGCATGGAATGGCTAAAAAATTGGAGGTATAGAGTGTGATACAGTGTACACCACATCGCAGGATTTTCTATAACGATGGCAATGGATATACGATAGCCTCCTACAAAACATATGCAGCAATTCCTTCGGAGGCCGTGAACCAGTCATTCAATAATGGAGAGCTGCTGTTCACAGCCTTTGGAATTGCCCTTCCATTTGTAGAAGGAATAGAAACCGGCTTAGAAGGTAAGTGGGTAAAAACGAGTTATGGATTGCAATTATCCGTGTTAGAGAGCCAGATATTTATGCCGACAACTAAAGAGGGCATCATATGTTACCTGGCCTCCGGGCTTATTAGTGGGATTGGACCGGTAACTGCAAACAGGATTGTGGAACGGTTTGGCGAATCAACGTTTCAAGTGATGGACACACAGCCGGAAAAGCTTTTGGAAGTAAAGGGAATCACTGAGAAAAAGCTGGAAACGATTTTACGTTCCTATGCGGTGAACCGTTCCTTGCGGGAACTCATGCAGTATCTGACGCCATTAAAGGTAGGTCCCGGAAAAGTTTCTGTCGTCCGCGATTATTTTGGCCCCAGAGCGGTGCAGATTGTTAAAGAAAGACCATTCCGCCTCTGTGAAATAAGCGGCTTTACCTTTGAGGGAGTGGACTCCATAGCGAGAAGAAATAAAGAGTTTAAGTTAGATGATCCGCTGAGAATCAAAGCCGCGATACAGCAGGTCTTAAAAAATGCGGAGGGAAACGGACATCTGTTTCTGGACAGTGGAGATATTGTAAAGCAGGCGGCAGAACTTTTGAATCAAGGGCTTTCCCGCCAGATGGTGAGGGAACAGATCATTAAGGATATTGGTAATGAGATGGTATTTTCAGACGAACTGTTAGCTGCGGAAGGCCATTACTTATACTCCATGAAGAATTACATGGCAGAGAAGTCAGCTGCGGTGCATGTCCTGCGGCTTATGAACAATAAACAGAAGGTTCATGAGATAGAAAGAGACCTGGAGGAGGTACAGGGAAATCTGCATATCGTCCTGGCCGAACAGCAGAGAGAGGCTGTGAGAAAAGTATTTTCCAACAGCTTATCCATTATTACAGGCGGTCCGGGAACGGGAAAAACAACGGTTGAACGGATTATTCTAAAGCTTTTTGAAAGAAAAGAACCCCAAAAGACCGCGCTTTTATGCGCGCCGACCGGAAGGGCCAGCCGAAATATGACAAGCAATACCGGATATCCGGCAATGACTATCCATAAAGCTCTCTATATAACCGGTGAGGAGGAAAATGTAACTCTGGATCTGACGGAGGAACTGGAGGAAGATCTGATTATCGTTGATGAAATGTCCATGGTCGATATGTGGCTTTTTTTTGCGTTGGTTTCTAAGGTGAAGGACGGAGCCAGAGTGGTGCTGATTGGTGATCCGGATCAGATTCCTTCCGTGGGGCCGGGAAATGTTTTTAAAGAACTGATTGATTCCAGAGTAATTCCTGTGACGGTTCTTGATGTGCAGTTTCGGCAGTCAGAGGGTTCCAGGATTATCATTAATGCTTTAAAAATGAATGAAGGGTTGACGGACCTGGTGTTCGGTGATGACTTTCGGTTTATATCAGTCAGTGACGAGCAAAAGGCAGCGGAGATCATTGCTGAATTATATCAGCAGAAGTTAGAGGCCGGTCATGGAGATACCGATATGGTGCAGGTTCTTTCACCTTTCAGACGTGATACGGAAATAGGAGCCAATGCGTTAAACAAAAGACTTAGGGAATTGGTGAATCCGCAATTTCCCGGTTGTTTGGAGATGCGGCTTGGCGGTACTCTGTTCCGGCTTAGGGATAAGGTTATGCAGACAAAAAATACAGATGAAATCTCTAATGGCGATATGGGGTTTGTCTCTGATCTTTGTCAGGAGGAAGATGGAAGCCAGGTATTGGCAGTGCGTTTCGAGGACGGAAGAATCGGGAAATATGGCTCGGAGGATTATAACATATTATTACATGCCTATGCAACGACTGTGCATAAAGCACAGGGCGCGCAGTATCCTACAGTTATTATCCCGGTGCTTCCGTGTTTTGGGAAAATGTTAAAGCGGAATATTTATTACACAGCGGTAACACGCGCCCGGTGTGAAGTTCTTTTGGTAGGAAATTGGGCAGCCTTTTGTAAAGCTATAGATAACGATGATACAGAACAAAGAAATACAAATCTGGCATATCGGATTCGTAAGGAGGCTCTTTGTATTGAGAAGAGAAAGAACCAGGAAAGCAGTTCTGAGAATCAGATTGTGGGTCAGTTATTATTTAAGGAAATAGCAAGTTAAAATCAGGAGGAAAAAATACATGAAAATCCATTCTTACAAACTCGGCAATTGTACTTATCCGGTCATGTTCTTTTTATAGAAAGCTTTGGAAACCATGAAAGATTTATAAGATAAAATAATGGAAAGAGGAAAAGTATGGCATATACTAAGTTATTTGAAAGCTGGACATTCAGTCTGCCCCTGCCAGAGCCTTTTGCACAGGAACTGGCAAATCGGGGGATGAGTAGGACGTCATCGGAAGAAAAGTATATCTCAAAACACAATGATATATATACGGGAAGACAGTCCACACTTCATGGCCCGGTTTTGCGGTCCATGTTGCGAGTGGCAAAGCTGCTGGATACAGACAGTGACGGTGCATTGGGAGTGCAGAAAAATGAAACTGGAGGGTTAGAGTTCTATTGCGGTGAATTTAAGAAAAAGGGTAATGATGACAGAACTGTTGTTGTGTACAATGCCAGAACCGGAAAGTTCAAGGTTTGCGAAAGTGGGAATGGTATCCACAGACACATGCCAGCGCTGCGTTCCGGGGAGAGTGACGGACGACCGTTATTGGGTATCCTTGAATATGCCAGCTTAAATATGGATGGTCCTGTTTTTAACCAGGAGTTTTTTGAAAATTTCACTACTTTCAGGGATCAGGTGAAGAACAACTGGTATGACATGGATATGGCGCTTCAGGCGGCATTTGTCTGCTGTGACAATATTTACCGCAGAGTGGAGAAGGCGGGCGCACTGGGAACCGACGGAATACCGGTTGACCGGAATTCTCTGGCCTCCGGCAATGCTCCGATTTTAACACCGCAGGCTATTTCACAGGGACAGTATGCTCCGACAGAAGTTGCGGCAGGAAAGTTTGAAGTTCTGTTCGTCAATCGAATTACTGCGACCTCAAAGGCTTTTAGCGCACTGGGGGATAAATACCGTATGGATATAGAACTGACAGAGGAAGAACAGGCGCGCGTGCCGGTGATTTCACCTGCTTACCACGTATCGGAGGAAGTCCAGACAATTCTTGAAATGATAAAGAAGACTCCTATGCGCACTTTTATGATTCGCGGAGACAGCGGCACAGGAAAAAGCATTGATGTTGCAATTCTGGCGAAAGCGTTGGGACTTCCTTATTACTTTTTGACCTGTTCGGAGGGCACTGATGAGATGGACCTGGTTTCAACTATGATACCCAATACCAATGACAAGGCGGACGAAGACAATGTGACATTGCCGGATTATGAAGATTTTATGATGGACCCGGCTACGGTATTAAGCGAATATACAGGTGCCTATGAGGAAGACATTGATATAAAACAAGCGTTTGATAGATTGATGCAGCAGATGTATCAGAACGGCTATCAGAAATGTAAGGAGCAGAAAGATTTTGTGTTGGTGGAATCCGACCTGGTTAAGGCATGCCGGCGTCCTTCCGTATTTGAATTGCAGGAAAGCGCCATCATCGGAAAGCCGGGTACGTTGGTCAAGCTCAATGGTCTGTTGGATGATTGCGCTTCCATCATGCTGGCAAATGGAGAGGTGGTACGTAGAAATTCGGACACAGTGATTATTCTGACAACAAATACGGATTACAAGGGTTGTAAGGAGATGAATGAGTCTATCTTATCCCGTATGTGCATGATTTTTGATAAGGAGGAGCTTACGCCGGCGCAGATGAAGAGCCGCGCCATGATAAAGACCGGATGCAAAGATGAAATCATGTTGTTAAGCATGGCGGAAACGGTGGAAAAAGTCCGGCAGTATTGCAGGAAAGAGCGGATACGCGGCGGTGTATGCGGCTATCGGGAGTATGAATCCTGGGTATTGGCGTATATGGTTCAGGGAGATGTACTGAAATCAGCAAGAAGCACGATTTTAAGTAAAGTAGCTTCTGACCGGGAAACCAAGGAAGAGATTTTTGATACCTGCATAAAGATCAGCTATCCGGAAGCTTTGGCAGCATAGAATAAAAGGAGGTTTCATGAGCGATAAAGGTTATGACCGTTCCAGAATTCGGGATATAAAAAAGAAGCTTACCAACAGGCAGGTTTTTACTTCGAGGGCGTTTACAAAAAATATGGAGAAGATAGCAAATTCTCTTGTCTGGAAATCGGGTAAAAAGATTAAGGTAGTAATGGATTGGGATACCAGTCCCTCGGCCATCGTCGCTGTTACGGGAGGGAAGCGGATTCGTATTAATGCCGCGAATGAAATTACGCGGTGCTTCCCTACAAAAGAATTGAAAACAGAAAGCCTGGTAGGGCTTCTGGGACATGAATGCGGTCATCAGAAATACACTGCTATGAATTTACTAAGCCAGTACGGTGAGGGATTTGGAAAAGGAAAAATTTATCCCCGGCCGCCAGTGCCGGAAAACGAAAAAGAGAGTGAGGCATTAGAAGAAATAAAGGAATTCCTGCAGACAGGAGACAAGGCTGCGGTATCTGTGATTACAGGTACCGCTTTGCGTATTCAAAATGTGCTGGAAGATCAGTATACCGAAATGCGCATGTGTGATGAGTATCCGGGAAGTATCCGAAAAGGCATTTTAATGAACGCTTCCAGGCAGATTGAAAGTCTGCCAACCGTTACCCAGGAGATCAATCAGCACCACCACGGTCTTGTGATTATGCTGAATTTGATTTTAGGATATGCGAGGGCCGGGGAGATTAATAACTGGGAGGGATATTCCGGTGAATATTTAGACTGTCTGAATAACTGCACGGAAATCATTGATGAATCTATTGTGAATGTGGATAAGGTGGAGCGCTTTCGCGCCGCCAATCAGCTTCTGTTAAAAATCTGGGATTATATGAAAGACATGATAGAGAAGATGCATGAAAAGGAACAGGAGGCAAAAGCGCCAGGAGAATCCGAAAACCAGGAAGAAACTGAAAGTCAGGGAGAAACTGAAAACCAGGGGGAAGTAGAAAGTCAGGAAAATAGACAGGAGGAAGCTGAGCAGCTTTTGGAAGATTTGTTCAGCCAAACAGCCGCGCTCATGCCAGAGGTAGACGAAGAACCAGAAGAGAGTGGAGAAGTTCCGGAGGATTGGGATGGTAAATGGGAAAATGAGGAGGAAAATCAGGATGAAACAGAGGAAAAGGACGAAAAGGAAGCCCAGGACCAGGAGAAACCAGTGGAGTCAGCTTCGGAAGAGGCGGATGAAACTTCTGACTATATGGAGGAATCAGCCGATGAAGATAGCAGTTCCCAGGAAGATGGCCAGGAAGAAAATCTGCTAGAGGCACTTTTACAGTTGTTCCGCGACAGCGTAAGATTGAATGTTTCGCAAGAGGAGGGAGGCCGGTTTGAAGGAGCAAGTGTCTGTGAGGCAGCGGTCGGCGAAAGTGCCAATTGGAAAGATAATGATTATGAGGGGAATGGATATCTCAATGCGGCTGAGGACATGAACAGGATTCTCTATAATATGGCTGAGGAAAAGTATGAGAAAGAGAAAGAAAAAGAGGTTCTTCAAGCGTTAAAGCGCCAGGTGGAAACCATTAATTTTGGTGATTACCATTCGGGCTGTGCGATAGAAATACACAGAATCGATAGCGTGTCGGCTCAGTGTCAAAAGATGTATGACAGTCTCTCGCCAGATATTCTAAAACTGGCCAGACGTCTGGAGGAAGAAATGCAAGATATCCTTTACCCGGACGGAGAGTACATGGAAAAAAATCTGCATATAGGCAAAAGGATAGATGGTTCCAGACTATACCGCCAGGATAAAGCCATCTTTATGAACAAGAGAATCTCTGAGGATGGAGGGCAGGCCGCAATCGGTGTTCTGATTGATGAATCCGGTTCCATGAGCTGGGGGGATCGGATTACTTATGGGCGTTTGACTGCTCTGATTATTTACAAGGTTTGTATAAATATGGGGGTTCCGGTTATCGTCTATGGACATTCCACCAGCTATGATTCCAGTTATGCGGAAGAGATTGTGGATTTATATGCGTATGCGGAATTTGATTCTATTGACGGAAAGGATTGCTATCGGATTATGGATATATCTCCAAGAGGCAGTAACCGGGATGGCGCCGCGCTCCGTTATGTTGGGGAACGCTTAAAAACCAGACCGGAGGATTTAAAGCTTTTGTTTCTGGTTTCTGATGGACAGCCGGCTGCGCTGAACTATAGCGGGGATTTGGCGAAAGAGGATTTGAGGTCCTTAAAAACAGAATTAAAGCGTGAGGGAATTTTACTCTTTGCAGCAGCAATAGGAGATGACCAACAAGTTATAGAAGATATCTATCAGGAGGGCTTTATCAACATTTCCGATTTATCCATGCTGCCTGTCCGTATCGTGAAGAAAATCGTGAGCTATTTAAGATAGGAGATGAATCAATGGTGCAAAAAGAGCCGCGGGACTGGAAAAATGAAGTCTCAAAACAGATTGCTGTCTATAAAACAGATAAGAAGCTTCTGGAACTGAATGAAAAACTAAAACCGGCTTCCAAACTTTTTCCAGCGCATATCCATGCAATGGGGGAAGATGCGGAGGAAGGCGCACGCTCATTAATCCAACTCGTAATGCTGGACTACAGCAATGGAACCGGTGATAATACACTCTATGTCAGTGCTCATATTAATCCGGAGGAAGCGAGGTTTTTATTCTCCAGAATATTTTGTGGCCTTCTATATTTTGAATATCAACAGGAGAAGATATTTGGAGAGCCTGATGAGGATGGATTTAGTATTGTGACGAAGTTATCAGTTAAAAGGTATGATACGGATACAAAAGGACAGAAACGCCGTTATCCCTGGATTACGGAAATCCAGAATGGAAGGGGGATAGCTGTCAAAAACGCCAATGGAGGAACGCATTGTCAGAAGGAGTCGTACATTTGTGATGCCCTGGTATCCATTAATATTAATGATGTGGATATGTTCCAGCTTTTTGCCAAGGCGGACGCATATATTCGGGCATTTGAGCAGGAACATGCATTTCGGTCCAATCTTCTTAATAATTTCAATAAGCTGTATCAGCTCTTAAAAAGGGAAATTCAAGGACAGACCAATGAGATTGTGCGGCATATAGAACATGCAGACGAAACAGACGAGGTTTTAGAGGGCAGAAAGGCAAGCTGAAAGTGAATAAGAAAAATCATAGATTTGTTATACAAATACCATATATGGTAAAAAATATTGACATATACTATATATAGTGATAAACTATACCTGAATTTGATTTATGCAATGAGACTTCATTGCAGATGAATTTTGTTCCGGCAGCATACCGGAAGTAAAACATTAGGCTTTGGCCTTATTATTCTGGAAGAAAGACGCCAAAATTGGGATATATTTTGGTGTCTTTTTTTAGTTTTTGTGAAGCGGCGGAAATTGCAATATTAATACGCGCTGCTTATTTTCAGTAAGAGAGGAGGGCAGTAACAAATTAATAAGCCGCAGCAGCTGGCAGAATGTAAGAAAAAAATAGCAGATAGAAATCCTTTGACGGATAAAAGAGAGACCATTGGCAGAAGCCAGTGGTTTTTTGATGGAGAAAACATCCATCATCACAGACATCCGTCCGGGATACCTGTGCTTTTATCCGCAAAGAGGAAAGGAGTACGGATGACAAATTTATTTGAAGGTATCCCGGAGGAGACGATAGAAACCACATTGAATATGATTCAAAGAAATCTGGACCGGATAGGACTTTATGGCGGGCATACAATCAGAAAACATACGGATATCCAGGTATTGGCGCTGAAAACACGTCTGGAGTCAGAGGATATTATTTATGCTACTTCGTTCTGGGACATGGAAGTGGCGATAGCGGCTGTAAAGAGTCTGATGAAGCGGCATTATAATCCGATAATCCGGGACTGGCTCTTAGACACCAGCAGGGATATTCTTTCTCTGCATGGAGGTTTTTCAAAACCGGTTGGATATGGATTTAAAAAGGGAATTGACATATTAAATGAAAACCTGAAAAAAGCATGCCTGGTTCTATTGAAAGATAAAGAGGCGGATTGGGGATTCCGGATTCTGACGTGTTACCCATTATTTTAGCGGAGGAAGAAGAGTGAAGAGAACATCAATCAGCCTGCAGGTGATTATGGCAGGCAAATATGACTTTGAAGTAGGAAAGAAGGTTAATTTCCGTCTGGACCCTGATACTGGACTGTATCTGGTATCCAGTGAGAAAATAGAATTTGGTCTGGCAAAATCGCTGGTGCGCGGCGAGCGGGAAACACTTAAATCCCTGGGCAGTAATTTTTCGGGAATTGTAATCCAGTCATCGCCTGAGACGATGCGTATGATGGTCAAAGTATTCTCTTACGAAAGTCATGATGGAGGACAGGAGGCTCTATGGGATACGAAGGAGAAGAGCTTGAAGGCTATTACTGCCTGCTGATTGCAATTCTCGGAAATCTCGATGCGAGTGAGGCCAGGTTTTTATATGAATATGGTCCCGATAATCCGGTATGCCAGAAAATACTGCAAAAGCGTCCTCCACCTGTCAATTTTTCGGAAATAAGCAGAGCGGAGATCAATCAGTATATGTACCGGCTGTCGAAGGAGGGATATACCATACGCAGCATTGCAGATTTATTTGGCTGTTATCCATCTACGGTAAAACGGCGGATTGCACTTGGAAAACAACAGGTAGAGGAAAAAGCAAATATAGATCGGAGGAATAAAAATAATGCACAAGCTGACGAAGGAACAGAAGAAATTTGCAGAGAAGAATCATAACCTTATCTTTGATTTTTTAAGAAACAACCGGCTGAATTATGCCGAATACTATGATCTGGCTGCCCTTGGTTATCTGGGGGCAGTCCAGGCATACCATGAAAATGACAGAGCCAGGCAGTACGAGTTTAAAACCATAGCTTCAAGAAAAATGCGCGACAGTGTGTTCAATCAGTGGCGATTTAACGGCAGATTAAAGCGTAAGGCGTATCTGGTGGACTTTGATAAGAATGCATATGAGAACCAGGGGCTACTCCTTTCTGAGATGATTGACTCAGGAAAGACCAGGAGTGAAGATTTGGTATCCCAACGTCTGATGATTGAGGAGGCCATGAAACACATGACCGAAAAAGAAAAAAAGGTAGTCTGTCTGAAAGCCGCAGGTTATACCGGGCGGGAGATTGGAATGGTATGCGGAACCACAGCCGCCGGCATTTATGGCAGGCTGTATCGAATGAGAAAAAGACTGAAGCACGCATTGGCAGGGTAAGGGAGTGAACGTGATGCATATACATAAATTTTCTGAATTAGTGATGTTTGATGAAATTGCAATTGGCGGGACATTGACAGCCACAGAAAAATACCGGGAATTTTTTAAGAGCCTCCACCCCAGACAGATGCTGACTTCCAAAATCATGGCACCAATTTTTGAGGTCACTTACAGCTATGTTACCTGCCGGGATAATTACAGGGAGGGCAAAAAATATGTAATACTACGGTGTATCCATGCGGAAGAGGAAATTGAAATAGAGATGCTTTTTAATGACTGGGTAGAGGCTGAAAATAAGCGCAGGCCATATCGGAAGATATCCAATGTAGAAATTCTGGAAATCAAGCCGAAGGCATATGCCACACTTTCTCTTATTTCTTAGACAGGTTCCATTTCTTCGGTTCACGTACGATATGGGTTGCTGTTAGGAATCAGGCGATTGCGGGCCAAACTTCTGAAATGAGATTTCGGTTAGCAGCGTAAAAAGACACACCGTTAAGAATGGCTTTTCCGTCCATAGCAAAATAAATGCGAAGGATGGAAAGAGATGGAACAGTATTATCTGTTCGGAATTGAGAAGAAAGTCAGGGCGGCAATAGAATTTCTAAAGATGTGTGAGCCGGCCGCATTATCCATGAACCAGACCGGCTACTATCTGGCCTTTAGCGGCGGAAAAGACAGCCTGGTGATTTACCACCTGGCTAAGATGGCCGGCATCCGGTTTGAGGCGCATTATCACCTGACAACTGTTGATCCGCCGGAACTGGTGCATTTTATCCGTCAAAAGTACCCGGACGTCATCATAGACAAACCACCGATAACCATGTGGAATCTGATTGTTAAAAAGCAGATGCCACCTTATCGAAACGCCAGATATTGCTGCAGTGTGCTAAAGGAGACTGGTGGTGAAGGCTGCTTTGTGATTACTGGTGTACGCTGGCAGGAAAGCCGTAAAAGAGAAAAGCGGGGTGTCTTTGAAGTACTGGGAAGCCGAAAGCCCGATTTAATACTCAATAATGATAACGAAGAAAGCCGCAGAATCATTGAAAACTGCCAGCTAAAAGGAAAAAGGCTATTGAATCCGATTATAAGCTGGACAGAAAATGAGGTGTGGCTTTTTATTCATTCACTGGGAATTTTGTACTGTGAACTTTATGACTGTGGATTCCGCAGACTTGGATGGAAAAACAGATGGAAACTGGGACAGTGGGGAAGCGGTATTTCAGTGGTGGATGTATGGAAAACCCAGACAGGAGAAGCAGGCGGAAGGACAGTTGGTTCTGGATTATGGCGAGGAATGGTTTGATGATGCAGGTTAAATACGAGATAGGACAACGATGGAGTGGTTCAATGATTACAATTTATGGGAGGATTGCTGTGAGTATTAATTGCCTGGAAGAAGATAAGGAATATGAGCATGAGCTGGTAACAACCCCCAGAAGAATTGAGGAGGCGGAAGCTGAAACATCTTCTGGATGGACAGAGACAGAGGATACACCATTTTCTGACGCAGAAAACAGGGTGCAGGGAAAGAGTGCCTGACAGGAGGGAACTTATGATAAAAATGTGCTGTGGAACCTGCGTATCACTGGATAAGGAACGAAAAGAACTGAAACAGGATGATAATGAAAGATACTGCTACGGCTGCAAAGTTCAGGGCGTCATATGCGGCTATATAGCATCTGATCAGGAATTAGGACATCTTTCCTGCGGTGATTGGGAGGCAAATGATGAGCGAAAGCGGGATAACAGCAGTATGGCAGCGGAGTTTGAACATGATCTACAAATACTCTATGCCAGATGGAGACAGATATATGAGTATGGCGGGCTGGACTTGAATTGTCCGGATGGCTGTGAGCTGAACCATCTGCGAGGGGATATTTTATCCCGGAAACATCAGATTACATGCTGCCTCTTGAAAGAAGACTATCCTGCCAGCTATTATCTGTCCACACCGAGTCTTGTCGATGACCAGTATATGGCACGTAAGGAGGAAATCATGGCGGCAGCCCTGCAGTCTCTAAAAATATATGAAGCGAGTGAGGATTACCAATGGCTGTACCAGGAGTTCCCGGATTTAAGTGAGAAGGAACGGAAGCGGTCAGGTATCTGTTATGCCATAGGCCATGTAGAGCGGCTGAACAAGGCAATCGAACAGAAAGATTATATTTTGATGCGGGCGCATGAATCACCGGAATATTATGTGGAGTGTTTGAAAACATGCTGTGATAAGGTAACTCAGCTGTTGCAGGACAGAGGGAAGGTCGGGACGTTTCAAAAGAAGGAAAAGGCCGATAAGAACACGAAGGGAGAACTGCAAATTCCTGGACAAATGGATATTTTTAGCTTTCTCGCTTCTTGATTACTACAAATGGAGGAAATGATGGAGTACCTGGAAGGTAAGAAAGATAATTCAGTGGATAAATCAATGGTTAGAGGGAACGCATACCTGCCAGTTGTATCCAGAGAGACCGATTGCTGGTTAGAAACAGACAATAATTGTTCCCAGTATTGCCGCTCTCTTGGAAGTGAGGAATATGAATTTGTACAAATCAACCGTTATATGGCGGAGACTGTATTTTATACAGTCTCCCATGGAACGATTTGTCTTCAGGATTATTTTATGGACCAAATTGATTCAATCCTTAAAAGCTATGGATTCCAGAACTTTAATTATGGAACTTATGGGATTTGTAATGAACCAGCTATTGATAGCCAGTTAGTAGCGGAGATGGTATTCGAGACATATGCAAAAGAATTTGAGGAGAATAGGCGGTATGTGGATTATGAATCTGCCAAAAAACATGTGAAAAAGGTTATTGATATGGAGTAAAGGGAAAAGGCGGGCTGATGGTTCATAGAATCATGCATCTCGCCTTCCATGATTCTGTATTCGTTTTTTGCTAATATTTTGAGAATAGGACATATTTAAAAACTATATATAGTATAAAATGGATTGACTTATACTATATAATGTTATAAACTTATAATGCGATTGATTTTTGTGTTATGAAAAACACAGTAAGCTTTGTTTCGGAATATAACCGAAAGCTAATTTTTTATCATGGGTAATCAGGTGCAGAGATAAAGTGGATTTCTGTGCCTTTTTATTATAAAAATTTGAAAGGAGGAATTTATACAGTTTTACGAAAAACTATCAGACTTGATAGAATGATATGGAAGAAACAAAAATGAAGCGGCACAGACCGTATTAGGAAGGCACCGGATGATATGTGATCTGAGTGCTTTTTTTAGCTGCAAAAATAGAGAGGAGGGGAGGTAATCGGAAGATAACGAGCAGGTAAAAGCCATATTTAATGACATTTATGTACTTATAAATGCCAACAAAGGGATGCTGGTTCTATATGATAAGTACAAAGACAGCAGCCTTTTTATGGCGCTGATAGGGAAGCTGGACCTTGCTATGTCATCAGATCCAAATGCCATTATGAAAGAGACGTATGCTTTCTTTAAACGGTATGCGGATCAGGACCTGAGTGACGAGGACTGGGATGCCGTAGTGGAAGATTTCAAGCACATGAATGAGGCATGGGATAACGAGTGGTGCAGTCAGCAGGCTCTGGAACTTCTGGAGATATTGGAGGACCAGGAAAAATCGAGGAAAAGGAAACATGTTGCCTGAACAGGAGCATAGGCTCTCTATGCTGCAGAACAAGGATGATAGATATGGTTATGGAGGGAAAAAATGGATTATCAAGCGCTGGTAAAAGATTTATTCAATGATATGTTTTCGTTTTTTAACGGCAGACAGACAATGGATTTAAAAGCTCTGGCAGAGTCTTATCCTGATGAACCATTGCTTCTGGCTTTCATAGGAGGTTTGGATCAGGCGTTGTGTGTTCCTTATAATGAGGTCATGAAGCAATGCTATGCCTTTTATAAACAGTATTGCGGGCGGGCATTATCAGAGGAAGAGTGGAAAAAAATTGTTGAGGGTGTCCAGATCTTTAATCAAAAGTGGCAAAATACATGGTGCCGGGGGCTAATACTGGCAATATTGTCGATTTTAGAAAAAGAGGATAATGATTGGAAAGGAGTACAGCCATCTGAAAATCAGAATGGTGATAATGACTTGGGGGAAGAACAGCAGGAATTGAATACAGCTGCATAATATATTATGGCCGGAGGCTCAAAGACGCTCCGGCTGTTTTTCTGTCAGGAGGATGATTAATGGTAGAAAAAGTGTTTGGCAAGATAGGAAGCGTTCAGGAAATCAATGCAATTGCTGCGGATTTAAGAAGAATTAATCTTCAGGGCGAAATAAAGAAATTAGCGGAAGAAAATAAAGTTCCGCAAAACGATGTGAAAGAATTCTTAAATGGAAAACGCTATTTTCTGGTAGACGCAGGAAATGCAAAGTCTTATGAATCAGCCAGAAGCAAATTATTAGATGAAATGGGGTTTTTGAATGATGCGCAATTTGGAGATATAATTGGAAATTATCTATTAAAATGCTGTGATGAGACTGGCTTTTCGGCATTGGTTTTAAAAAATCATAAGACGTTGCAGCGTTGTATAAATTATCTGATGAAGCAAGCACAGCAAATGGTGACTGGCGAAGATAATAAGAGACCCCAACAAGCCTGTGTTGCAGTTGAGGAGAAGATGGTTTACCAATGGGCCAACGAATACTATCAGTTAGACGATGCAAAGGAAGTTGAAAAAGCAGTAAAAGAAGCGGAGCAGGCATTTTTAAAGCGTAAAGAACCGAAACCACCAATAGTAAAAAATAAAAAAAAGAATGCGACCTCGAAGCAGTCTGGCAAAAAGGAAATGAGCTCTTCTGGCACATCATCAGTACCAGGAACTAAGATATCGGCGGCAGAGGTGAAAAAGCCCGAAAAAGAAGATAAAAATCAAATAGAGGGACAGGTTTCTTTATTCTGATTTAATAAGTCACAGGAAGGAGGATTCCAGAATTGATCATTGCATATAAAGCGTTTGACAAGGATTTATCCTGTACATCTGGTGGAAATCGGTTTCAATACAGGTTAGGGATATGGAATGAGGAAAAGAATGCGAACTGCGCCCACAATGGTTTTCATTGCGCTGAAAATCCATTAGACTGTCTATCCTATTATTCTGATTGGGATAAGGCTGTCTATTATATGGTTCTGGCGGCTGGAGATATTGATGAAGATGCCCTGGACAGCAAAATATCGACTACCAGGCTGAAGCTTGTAAAGCAGTTAAACATGGCTGAATTTGTAGCTCACAGTCTTAGATATATGTATGAACACCCTTTAAGAGCGAATAACAGACGTGTATCTATGGAGGAAGGAGAAGCAAAGATGGGATTTGTTGTGGTTAGAGGAAAAAATCCGACTGCAAAAGGGAAAATGGGAAATGTTC
Source organism: Hungatella sp. (assembly GCA_031270005.1). Lineage (GTDB taxonomy): Bacteria > Bacillota > Clostridia > Lachnospirales > Lachnospiraceae > Lacrimispora. The sequence goes on from JAISYJ010000076.1 coordinate 18,794, forward strand.
TGGGATTTGCCAGGGAAGAGTTCTGCAGCAATAAAGTAGTGGAAATCGGTCTTGTTATCATTGATGGAAAAGACTTTATGCCGGATACCTGGTACAGAATAGATGGATATATGGCAGAAAGGATGGCTGCGTAAACATGAATAAGGTAAAATTGAGAAAACTTCCCCAACTGGACCCAACCAGTGAGATGAAACAGATGGTCCAAAATGATATTCCAATAAAGAAGACGAAAAAGGGAGAAGATACATACCAATATGGGATTTATTTAAGATGTCAGATTTTAGATGGTATTTTAAAAGCGGCATTTTTCCTTGCAAGAGATCTGCGGGTTGAATGTTCCCGTCCGGTGTATGAATTGTTCATCAATGGAAAGACAGGTAAATTTCTAACCTGGGATGTGGTTCATGAGAGCTGGAGAAGCGCGAGGCTTGATAATCTGGAGTGGCCTGAATATATAAAATCGACAAATACCTATATCACGCCGGAAGAAAACAAAGAAATCAGGCAATATCTTAATGTAAAATCTGACGGAGTTGCTGGAATATTGGATTACCAGGAGAAGGTGCGGGCGAAGGAACTGGACCAAAAGCACAGAAAAAAAACGGAACCATGGGATAAGATGATGAAACAGATTCCTCCTCCGCCAAAAGACTGGATACGATGGGTTAGCAGACATGGGATACATCAGCATTTTATTTTCTATGATTATGTCCGAAAGGGAGCAAAGTCGGGTTACTGTACCTGGTGTAGGAGAGAAGTGCCTGTCAGTAAACCAAAGTATAATGCAAACGGTATCTGTAAATGTTGCGGTCATAAAATCCAATTTAAGTCCAGAGGACGTGCAGGCTCTGTCTTTACGGATGAGGTGATTGTGTATCTTTTACAAAAATGTCAAAGTGGTTTTGTTGTCAGGCAGTTTGCGGCCAGAGCCTATTATTCAATAAAAGATCACATAAGTCCCTCAATATCCTGTATAGAAGAGCGCAGGATTATGTATGACAAAGAATTAAAAGAAACTCCATACTACTATGGCAGATACAGGCACTCAAATTACAGGTGGATAAAAGGAGAGAAACCGGAGTATGGCTTTCTGTATTATCGGAATTACAGAACTAAGGAAGAAATGAGAGGATCTGTCTATAAACGGACTATTCCACATTTATCGAAAGGAAGCTTACGAAAGACCGGGTTACCGCAGATGATCCAGGCGGCAGACCTGATTAATCCGAGAGAGTATTTAAATATTCTGGGAAAAAGACCATACTTGGAGCGGTTAGTAAAAGCAAAGCTTAATACTCTTGCCTGGAGTGTAATCAGTGAGGCTGCAGAGCTTGAGGTAAGCAATGACGGTGATTTTGCTAAAGCACTGGGAATTGATAAAGGCCGCATGAGGCGTTTGAGAGTGAACGGCGGGGGTTATGCATATTTGGAGTGGTTGAAATTTGAGAAGCGGAAGGGAATGAATATCAGCGAACCTGTTATTCAATTTTTTCTGTATAATGGAATCATGCCGGAAAGTTTGAAATTCATTACTGGTAAAATGGCACCAGTCAGAATTTGCAATTACCTAAACATGCAGTACAAGGAATCAGGCAGATCTCCTGTTGAACTGGTTTCAACCTGGCATGATTACATGGCTATGGCAGGCAGACTTAAAATGGATTTAGAACAGGAACTGATTTATAAGCCCAAAAAGCTGATAAAAAGTCATGATGACTTAGTAAAAATACTGGGAAACAAAGATGTTACGCTTCAAGCGTCAGAAATATTAGAAAAATATCCGGATGTGGATGCCATATGCCAGCAGATTAAAGACAAGTATGAGTATAGGGATAAAGAATATGCGGTGGTTGTTCCGGACAGAACCGAGGATATTATATTGGAAGGACATGCCCTTGGGCATTGTCTGCATTCAAGTGATATCTATTTTGAGCGGATTCAGACAAGGGAGAGTTATATTCTCTTCCTACGGAAAGCGAGTGAACCGGATCGGCCATACTATACATTGGAAATTGAACCGGGAGGAACAGCGAGGCAAAAGCGTACCGTGGGCGATAAACAGAATGCTGACTATGCTGATGCTAAAAATTTTATAAAAAAATGGCAGATGATTATCAGCAGGCGTCTGACAGAGGAAGATTGGGAGTTAGCGGAGAGAAGCGCCCGGCTCCGAGGAAAGGAAATTGCAGAACTGAGAAAAAATAATGTAAAAATTAGGCATGGATATCTGGCAGGAAAGTCACTTGCAGATGTACTGGAAGCAGATTTACTGGAGGCGGAGCGCTGCGCCAGGGAGGATAATCAGACGATTATCTCCATGCAGGAAGGTGAGCAGGAACTTTGTGCAGCTGTATAGTAGGGAAGGAGTCATACTAATCCGGATAACCGGTTGTTGTGAGACTGTTTAACACAATGTAAAAGCAATTATAGTTGCGTGAGCAGATGCCAGGATTAGGGAAGAGTAAAGTATGGTACGGCTGAGAAACCGGCTGTAAAACTGCGAGCTTGGGAAGGTATATTGCTTGCCACGAACAATTAGTAAGTGGCTGGTATGAAACATGTAGTGTTATATTCTGGGGGTACCAGCAGTGCTTATATGGCATATCTGGTTCTCCTGGAACAAAATAAAGATGCTGTAGTCCTCCTGCACACGCCAACTTTTGCAGAGAACCACGATGCGGATACGTTTCGCTGTCGGGTTGCCAGATATTTGGGAGTGCCAATTACGGAATGGGGAGACGGACGTAACTTGGATGAACTTCTGGAGTAACAGAGCGCAATACCAGGGCAGTTCCTCCCATTTTGTACAGTGGAATTGAAACAGGAGATGAAAGAGGAAGATTACTGCTATCTCAAAAGCCAGAACCATGATTTTATTGAGTACGTGGGTTTTGGGATGGAGGAAGGAAAACGGGTGCAGAAAGCACTGGTAAGATCCACACGCATGGGACGGAAAGTCAGGTACTGTTTTTAAGGTTGTAGTCTGTTAGAACTTGCGGAACGATTTAAAAAGGACAAGACATGGGAAGAAATACAGTATCATCTGAAGGATTATTTCCCTTGTGAACGCTGGATATGACCATAAGTGGCAGAGAAGCTGCCGGGAAGCAGGGCATCAGAAAATTTCTGGTGCTTTACTTAATTCATGATGGAAAAGGAGAGACAATGAAAAAGAATATGTTTACAGATATTAAAGATCAGATAATCTATGTTTTAGAGAACTCAGCAGAGCTGAAGGAGAACGGTAATAACATACCACATGAAGATTACTTGGATATGGTTAAGACATTTTATATCCTCCGAGGTGAGGAAGGTTATGACTTTAGAATCACCTGGGCTGATTTAGAGCGGTGGGGGGTGGATTTAAAAACAGTTTCAGAATCTGCCGACAGAAATTCTCCCATTTTATGTCCCGTAAAGATTTACCGTATAGAAACTACGTTATTCGGGCTTGAAAAAATAAAAATGGGCAATACCGTGGAGTCCATTCTGGAGAATATGAAACACATAGAGAATATCGAATTTCCTATGTTTGTTCTTACAAATACAGCAGAATTATATGGCGCCAGCAATATGCTGAATCATCAACTGATTAGTCAGATTGCAGAACGGTGGCAGGACGATATTCTTTTGTTACCCTCCAGCATTGATGAGGTTTTGATGATACCTTTGGGAAAAAGTAATAAAAGGCTGGAGGAATGGCAGCAGACGGTAGCCATGATGAATGGTTCAGAGATGTTAAATGGAAAGGTTCTGTCAAATAGTGTCTACATTTATGACAGAAATAAAAAGAAAGTGATTGTAGGTGCAGCGGGTTAAATGCAGTGTATACGTATCTGCCTTGTGGGTTGATAAAAAAAGAAACGCAAGAGAGTGAGGCAATGTGATGTTTAAAACAAGAGAATATTTTGAATTTGTAGAACAAATAAAAAAAGAGATTCAGCATATGACAGAGAAATGGAAGGCAGAGGTTAATTATCAGCCCGCAAGTTTGTCAGATGAGGAGCCGGAGGATATTTTGATCGTATCATTTCCTACAAAAAGTGGTGTGGGGATTCAGCGATTTCATCTTGAAGATATGTATCAGGATATATTAGAAAGAAAAATCAGTTTTATTGATCTGATGGGGCAGGCCAGTGAAATTCTTAAAACATGCCGCGAAATCGTTGATATTGAACAGCTTGAAAATATCAATGACTATGAAAAAATCAGGAATCATCTGATTATACGTCCGCTTAACTATGAGAGGAAAGCAGATAGATTAAAGAGTGGAGTTTATTATCGGATTGACGATGTGGCGCTTACTTTATATATAAGCATTGGAAATCTGCAAAACGGTTATGTAAGCTGCATGGCCGGGGATGATCTGCTCACAATATGGGAAAAGAAAAAAGAAGAAGTGATGGAAACCGCTATCAGGAATACATACTGTTTATATCCGCCCAGGCTGGCTGACATAAGTTCTGCTTGTTGGTCAAGCGAAATGAATCTAAAGTCTTTTATGCACTCGAAACCAGACATAGATAGGATAGGTGGCATTGAGGGAACGTTTGTTACCACTACAAATCAGGTTAATGGGGCAGTTTCCATTTTTCTGCCTGGAGTAGCAAAACGGTTAGGGGATTTGATTGGCGATGACTATTATATTGGTTTTATCAGCACTGAGATGGTTGTTGTTCATGCTTGTAATGTAATGCCAGCGGAGGCAATACAGGAAGCCCTGCAATATCAAAACAGGCTGTTTACGGAAGAAGAGTTTCTTTCCAATAAAGTGTATTTTTATAGTCGGAATCGGGATCAAATTGATGTTATTGCATAATCGGCTTAAATTTTAAAAGGATTTTCAAATTGTCAGGAGACAGCGGTGAAGGGCTATTGGAATTATCCAGTAGTTCCTTCCCGCTTTTTTATGCCATATTACAATTTTCCGGGATATGAGGGTTTGTTTTAGACGTATTGAAAATCAGAGAAAACATGACTGCTAAGAATCCTCTATGTGGAGCAGAACAGTGATTTGCCATGACCCTCAAAAGCGAGCGAAGAGACTGGAAAATGATTTAGCCAATCATATGCGATGATAGATAGAGAAAACTATAATGATACTTCCCTCTAAGATGTGAAACTCATCGGGTGGGCCCGGACGTTAAAGTGCGGGATATGCGGTAACGTATATATGTGGCTGTTGGCATCAGCCGGTTGGCAGGACTGTGATCTCGCGCTAGATTTCTTAACAGAAGGCAGGTGAAAGGATGGAAAAAAAATTGGCTGTCCCGCTGTGGGAGAAGTATTTGCTGACCATAGAGGAGGCGGCTGTATATTTTGGAATAGGAGAAAACCGATTAAGAGAATTGGTGGCACTGGATATAAAAAGGGAGTTCTCTATAGATAATGGAAATCGGACTTTGATTAAGAGAAAAAAGTTTGAGAATTGGCTTGATGAAAAAAGAAAAATTACTTTGTAAATACGGTTCAAACACAGAAGGCTGATTTGTTAGTCTTGTTATAAGAGGTAGTGTAATCAGAAAGGTGGATTACATGGGTAAAGATTTACGTGGTAAAGAATTGGGGGTCGGTTTATCTCAAAGAAAAGATAAAAGATATTCTGCCAGATATACCAATCAATATGGAAAACGTATGGAATTTTATGATTTCAAGCTATCGATAGTAAGAAAGTGGCTTAACAATGCTCGATATGAAGATGAACATGGTCTTTCCGGTACCGGAGAGAAAGTAAGCGTTACCGAATGGTTTGAAAAGTGGATTAAACTATATAAGGAAGGTGTTGTAAAGGATAATACGGTAAAAAATTATAAGAGCCGTTTTAAAAACAATATTAAGCCTGCAATCGGCCACTTGCAGTTAAATAAAGTGAAGAAAATCCAACTGCAGACCATCTTAAATAGTATGTATGATGAGGGATACGCTTATGGAACCATGGTTTTGACTCAGATTACAATCCATGCATTATTCGACGGTGCGGTACAGAGTGAAATACTAGGAAAAAATCCAGCGAATGGTTTGAAATGTAAGCAGCGTGATGTAAAGGATTCGAGAGTCCTTACCAGAGAAGAGCAGAAAATACTTCTTGAATATAGTAAAGGAATGATGTATTATAAAGCATATGCATTACTTTTACAGACTGGTCTCAGGCCAGGAGAGGTAGGCGGCCTTAAATGGGAAGATATTGATTTTGATAAAAGGGAATTGCATGTGACAAGAACTTTATTGCAGGACAAGTCCAAAGGTGGTTTCTACTTTGGAAGTCCCAAAAATAAAAAGAGCGTTAGAACAGTACCTTTAACTGATACGGCTATTGAAATTTTGAATGATCAACGGATATACAAATTCAAACTCCGTCAGAGAAGTAATAACTGGCAGAAAAAGCAGGAGTTTGATGATTTGGTATTTTGCACGATAAATGGTAATCCGGTAGGAGATTCGACATTACGAATGATGCTGCTGCGGATAATTACCAGAATCAATATTGATCGTAGGGCAGAAGCAGAAGTTAAGGGTACACCCTATGAAGAATTTTTACCAGCGCACCCACATACACTCCGCCATACATTTGCAACCAGATGTATTGAAGATGGAATGAAACCAAATGTATTGCAGAAGATTTTAGGGCATGCTTCCATTACAGTTACAATGGATTTATATGTACATGAGACACACGAAGAAAAACATAAGGAAATTAAAAAACTGGGCAATGTTGAAGAAATTGGCGTAAAATTGGCGTAAAAATTTTTATGAGGCTGGAAAAACGCTTAAAATAAGGGGAAACTGGACAAGTTACAGATTACGCGAAGTAAGATAATGCCCTAAAACCGTAGAAGCTATATTCTGGCGGGATTAGGGCATTTTTTGTTTTTTCAACGCTAATTGGCGTATGCAGATAAAGGTTAGTCAGGTGAAGCTTAAAATTATCTGGGATTCTTTAAAAGCAGCATATCTTCTCCTGCTTTTAATTCAAATTGATAGCAGCCGTTTTTCAATGTTTCATATTTCATTTCCTGATTTGACTCTATTACAAACCCTTCTTTGAAATTAGGATTTAGGATTAGTGGTTCTCCGGCTATGCTTTTTATATATACAAATTCCGTTTCACCATCGGTGTACCTGGCTGATACCTCAAAACCGCCCTCTGCCAGCAGTCCATAAAATTCTGCATGATTCCATACATCTGGCATTGCAGGGAAAATTTTTATTTTATCTCCGTGGCACTGCATTAACATATAGTGGATGGATTCGTTTGCTGAAAGGGGCGTTTCAATAACGGGCCCGCCGCCTTCTGTGTAAAGGGTATTTGGATTTAAGAAATCTTTCAGGCCGCTTAATCGCTTATATGCGTAATTGCCATCACCCAATGCTGCTAACATAGCAGCGCTTCCGGTAAAGGAATATCCTTGCAGATATTCCGGCATACTCATCCAGGTTTTTATTGACTTTTCAATAACCTTTCGTTCTGCTTCCTTATCTTCGCTTACTATGTGAAGCGGGAAAAACTGTAATAAGTGGGAATAATGGCGATGGGATACGGTAAGTGGCAAATCCTTTCCGATCGTATAGCCTGTTTCATTCATGGAGTAATTTGTCAGGTTTTCAAGGTGTTCTGTCCAGGTATCCATAAAGGGTTCGTCATCAATGCCCAGTTTTTTTGCTGATTCAATCAAAGTAATAAGCGCCCATCGGAACAAGGCAAGGTCATAGTTGGCATCTCTGACAGGATTTGAGGTAGGATCAATGGGACCGGGATATTCCGGTGAACTGGTCATAGGCAGATGCCACTTGCCATCCTCTTTTTTATAGGTGATCCTTAGGTAACTGTTTGCAGCTTTTTTAAGCATAGGATAGAACCTTTTTAAAATATCCTGATCCATAGTACTTTTATAATACCGATATACACAATGGAGCGCCCAGGTAATGTTGCCAAGCTCGAATATAATGACGCGTTCCGGATTTTCTTCCATGATATCCTCATAAGAAGGCATATAAGATTTCATGTCACATCCGGCTGAACGTCCGATAAACCAGCCGTCATGGATTCCCAATGGCTTTGCATTTTCCGAAAGCGTTCTGTCATAGTGCTCCAAAGTATCTATGAGAGATTCCATCAGCTCTAAATGATTTGCTTTCTGCATAGAGGAATAAATAAGCTGGACATTTAAATTCCACCATGCGGCCGGCCATGCGCTTAGAGTCGGCCATACACCCATATTATCAATGACATGAAGATTGCCCGGCCTGGTACAGCAGCCCAGCTTATATAGCTGCATGAGATAAAACCTTTCCCAATACTTTTCAGGTAATTTTACGATGCTTTTCCTGTAGAAATCTTCCCAATGCTTCTGGTGGCTTCTGTATATTTCTTTTAAATCAATTGCCATGACCTGTTTGATTTCTTCTCCTGCTTCTTTTTCTGACGTGAATCCATGCCGGCTGAATCCTATTGATATATACCATATCCTGTGGTTATTACCTGCTTCTTTTGATGCAAGGCCTATAGAAAACTGCCCTTCTGGAGATAAGGACTCATTAAGGATTTTCTGATTATAAATTTCAATGTTATCTGCCATTTTTCGCTCTGCTGCCGGCGGAAAACACCTTTCCGGTACTTCATGAGCTTTTGCGGCATGGTGTTTTAAGGTCATGCCATGGCTTGGGACATATGACAGATCAAACTCAACTTCACCTTCCCATTCAGCATCAATGATGATGCAGTCTTTTTTTGCATACGCAATACTGGAGTATTTCAGGATTCCTTTATCTGTTTCAATTACTCCATCAACCCCTGCTTTGCGCAGTGAGATGGATAAGCTTTCTTTTTTGATGGGATTTTTTACTTCAAGAATAACATCCCCAAGGGAAAGCCGCTGTTGTAAACAGCCTAACTCTGGGCAGTTGGTTGGCCCGTCTATGTCACCCCGGCCGATTCCCCACCTCATGGAGTTGATGCTGTTTTTGTAAATATTCGCACCGATTAAACCGTTGCCGATCAGTCCGCCATTTCCCCAATCTTTTGGGATATGAGCGATTCTGTCATTGATTATTTCCCGTATAGTTCCTCCGTGATATTTTAGATTATCCCAAACAAAATCATAGCTGTCTAAAAATGCCTTTAAATCCAGTGTGTTTCTAAATTCACGGATCTGCTCTCTTAACATGTTTTTCTTCCTTCTTTCTTTTTTTGTTTTTGCTAAATGTTTATCGCTTATATAGTTGTTACTTTAGGTTTTATTCCAAATAGTCCCAGGAAGCAGTTGACAAAATTTCTTGATGGAGACAGTACCTCAATAACAATACTTGCAAGGACAATCCATGAAATGAAATAAGGCATATATGTAGTTGTCTGCGCTGCCTTTTTAATTTAACATTTTTTATTTCATTAAACAACAATGTTAAGATAATTGGTACGGGAAAATCGAAAATTATTTTTTAAAAGCCAATAATATTAGTATTTCTGGAGCTTATTCTCCTTTGCATATGGACTATTAAAAATACCAGGATTAAACTTGAAAGCTTTAAATGCCAGAATAACGTCTGTCATGGGTGCATATAGGAAGATAGATAATTGAGGAGTACAGGAGACAGCATGGTGATAAGCAGCCAGTGTCTTTAGTATTGCTCTGCCAATGTCAAGGTTCTGACCGGTGAAAAGCTTAACTCGGACTTTTCTTTATTTTTCATATGATCCATAACGGATTCCCCATCTCTGCGTTAAATTCATTTTTAATAATAGAAACGCCCATCTTATTATTAAACAAGTCTACGAATTCGTCAAATGAAATAATATCACTTTTGCCAGTAATAATATTAGTATAAGTTTCCAATGTTTTGCTAAAAGCATCATCAGCTTTCTTGGTTATGAAACACCATCCTATTTTACAAAATTTTCAAAAATAAGTATGGTGTTACGCCTTCTCAGTATAAAAAAGAGTATACAAAGGCAATATAGTTTTAAATGTTTTTCTTGAATATAGCCAAGATTTGATGTATTATAATATATATGCCCTTTTTTTCAGACCGGTCTGAGGTCGGAAAGATACTTAAACTTAAGAAATCCCGGGGCAGGTTATAGATTATGCGAAGTAAAATAATGCCTTAAAACCGTATAATAATCTGAATGCGGCTTTAGGGCATATTTCATGTCAGGAGGATGATACGTGAATCGAAGGATAAAAGTACTGATTAGCTGCATATTGGTTAGTCAGCTGTTTCTTATGACTGTATTTGGCGCACCGGACTGGCCGTCTGATACAGGCATCCAGGCGGAAGCCGGGATTGTGATAGACGGGGATTCAGGAGCCGTTATTTTCGGCCAGAATATCCATGCACCCTATCCGCCGGCCAGCATAACGAAAATTTTGACTGCCCTTATTGTTTTGGAGAACGCAAAACTTGACGACATGGTGACCTTTTCAAAGGATTCCATTTACAATGTGGAAGAGGGCAGCGGAAATAAATTAAATGTGGATACAGGAGACAAGCTTTCTGTTGAAGACTGTCTTTATTCTCTGATTCTCCATTCCTGCAACCAGGCAGCCAATGCTCTTGCAGAGCATGTGGCAGGAAGCAGAGAGGAATTTGTCCGCATGATGAATGACAGGATCAAAGAGCTTGGCTGTACAGAAAGCCATTTTGACAATCCTTCAGGCCTTAACGGAGATACACAGTATGTGACTGCCTATGATATGGCGCTCATAGCAAAGGCGGCTTACAGCAATAAGAAGCTTGTGGAGATCAGCTCTGCGATCAGCTATAATATCCCTCCCACTTCCAATAATCCGGAGGGGCTTACCATTTACAACGAGCACCGTCTGGTTAAGACCAAGGATCCAAAGAATGAGTTTTACTGTCCGTCGGCAGTGGCCGGAAAGACCGGATATCTGATTAAGGCCGGAAATACCGTTGTTACCTATGGGGAGCAGGATGGAAAAAGGCTTATTTCCGTCATTTTAAAGGGAAGCCCCAAGCAATATTTTATCGATGGAAAAGCTCTTCTGGAATTTGGCTTCGGCCGTTTTGATAATATCCCTGTTACAGGAAATGAAACCAGCTATATAACAGGGGAAGATCCTGTTGAAATTAACGGCACATCTTATAAACCCTCTGATCTGGAATTGGAACCGGACCGCGTCATAACCCTTCCTAAGGGCGCTGAGTTTTCTCAGGCGGATAAAACTCTGGTGACGGAGCTTCCCCAGGGAAGCCCTAAAAAGGCGGTTGCCATGATTCAGTATACCTACAATGACAGAAAGGTGGGCCAGGCCTACTTAATGGAAAAGAAAGGTCCAGAGCCAACGAGCCAGGAATCGGAACAGGGAACAACAGATGGTAAACCTGCGGAATCAGAAGCAAATTCAGAAGGCAATAAAAAGTCATCTGGGAAAAAGGGCAGCAGAGTGCTTGCTGCAGCAGGAATTGCGGCCTTTCTTGGACTGGCAGGCGGCGGAACCGGATTTTTTATTTATTTTAAACGGAAAGAGGCCAGAGAGATCGCTCTCCGACGAGAAGAGAGAAGGCGGCGTTTAAAAGCGGAAGGATCAGAAGAAGCATTTGAGCGGATTTTAAAGCAGCGCCGGAATAAAAAGAGAAAATAAGAATAAAAGGAAATGAAAAGGACCAGCTGGGGAAGCTGGTCCTTTTTCGGAGAAGGTATTTCGTTTCTTATGGGGTGTAGCAAAAACTATATAATGTATTGGGGGGGGGTTACATTTAATAATATAACTCATTTTTCTGAAAAAGTGTCAACAAACATTTATTAATTTTAAAATTAAAATTGTGCATATTCTCTCTGATTATCCGGCCGGTTGTGGAAAAAACATAGAAATACGGAAAGAATACAGGCCTTCCTTGTGCGTTCTCTCTCCGGGCTTTTAAGGGGATTTTTGTAAAATATTCCTTGCTATGGTAAAATACATGAAATTAACTTGTGCGATGGTGGGTACAAGTACGAATTAGTAGTAAGAGGATATTTAAGTTACTTCATGAAAAAAGGAGGAAGAAGTGTATGAGATTTTTTTAGACACGGCAAACATTGAGGAAATAAAGAGGCGGACATGAGTCAGGAGGGGGTTTAAATGATGGATAAACAAATAGGGGTGTGTATCAGGGAAGGGAAAACCGCCCTGGGAATTGAACTTGGTTCCACAAGAATTAAGGCCGTACTGATAGATGAAGATCACAATCCCATTGCTTCCGGCAGCCATGACTGGGAAAACCAGTATGTAAACGGCGTCTGGACCTACTCTATCCCGGATATATGGGAAGGAGTAAGGGAGAGTTATAGAAAAATGGCAGAGGAGGTCAAAGTGCGGTATGGGGAAACTCTTACCACGATGGGAGCCATCTGTTTTTCTGCCATGATGCATGGGTATATGGCATTTGACAGGAAGGGAGAACTGCTGGTGCCCTTCCGGACCTGGAGGAATACCATGGCGGAAGAGGCTTCAAAAAAGCTGACGGAGCTGTTTTCCTTTCAAATTCCCCAGCGATGGAGTATTGCACATCTATATCAGGCAATCCTTAACCAGGAAGAGCACGTGCCGGGAATTGATTACCTGGTTACCCTGGAGGGCTATGTTCACTGGAAGCTGACGGGAGAGCGGGTTCTTGGCATCGGAGACTGTTCGGGGATGTTTCCTGTGGACAGCGGCACAAAGGATTTTCATAAGCGCATGGTGGAGCAGTTTGATGAGCTGGTTGCTCCCCGGCAGTTCCCCTGGAAGCTTCGGGATATTATGCCAAGGGTGCTGACCGCAGGAGAGAGAGCAGGGATACTTACTGAGGAGGGGGCAAGGCTTCTTGATGCCAGCGGGAATTTAAGGCCTGGAATCCCATTATGCCCGCCGGAAGGGGATGCCGGAACCGGGATGACAGCTACCAACAGCGTGGCAAGAAGAACCGGCAATGTATCTGCCGGTACCAGTGTGTTTGCAATGGTGGTGCTGGAAAAGAAGCTTTCCAGAGTTTATCCGGAAATCGACATAGTGACAACTCCGGCCGGAGATGCAGTAGCAATGGTTCACTGCAATAATTGTACTTCAGATTTAAATGCCTGGGTTTCCCTGTTTGAGGAATTTGCGGTTGAAATGGGAATGAAAATCGACAGGAATTCCCTGTTTTCTATCCTTTATCAGAAAGCTCTGGAAGGGGATAAGGATGGGGGAGGAATGCTTTCCTACGGATACTTGTCCGGAGAACATATTACCCATTTTGAAGAAGGAAGGCCTGTATTCGTCCGGACACCGGAAAGCCGCTTTAATCTTGCAAACTTTATGAGGGTCCACCTTTATACGGCTTTGGGAGCCCTTAAGATGGGTATGGATATCCTGTTTGAGGAAGGAGTCCGTGTTAACGTGCTTTTGGGCCATGGAGGGCTTTTTAAGACCAGGGAAGTGGGGCAGAGGATCATGGCTGCCGCCCTGGGGGTTCCGGTTTCCGTTATGGAGACAGCCGGTGAAGGAGGAGCATGGGGAGCCGCACTTTTAGCCTCCTATATGCTTCATAAGGAGGAAGGGGAATCCCTGGATCATTATCTGGCTGAAAAGGTATTTAAGGATAAAGTAGGAATCAGGATGGAGCCTGACCCGGAGGATGAAGCAGGCTTCCAGGCCTTTATGGAACGGTACAGAAAAGGGCTTTCCATTGAGCGGGCTGCAGTGGACAGCTTGAAATAAGCCGGGAATCCTGCAAAGACCGGCTGATTTAGAGGGAAACGGACCGGAGCTTTCCCATGTAAAAAACGCATCCCAGGATCAGGATTCCGGAAAGAAGGAAGAGCAGCTGCATTCCGGTTATGGGAACTCCCCCAATTTCCAGGGAAGGAAAAACCCTGAGAAGGAAGGCTCCAAGCAGGGTGGAAAGAAAGCCGCAAAGCCCTGCATAGGAGGAATTGGAGCTGACATAAAGCACACGCTTATCCGCAGGGGCATAATGATACTGAAGGTTAAAGACGGATATGGCAATGCCTCCCCAGGCAGCGCCGGACAATGCCTGTAAGACAGGCTGAAGGGTGTAGCAGGTGTCAGGAGTCATGAAAAGCCAGCTGGCATGGACAAGGCCCAGCATTCCCATGGAACAGCGGGCTGCCAAAAGCCAGGAGGTGGCGTCGGCCAGGCGCCCCCAGAGCCAGGCTGCCAGGACACGGACGGTCGAGGAGATGAGGCCCAAAAAGGTAATGTATGTATAATCTAATTTAAGTCCTGTGACCATGTAGACGCTGAAAAAAGGACCTGCGATCTGAAGGGCCAGGTTCCAGAACATATAGGTGAGCATGACCTTCCGGTACTCTTTGTCGGCTAATGGCTTCCATACAGCATCCTGAAGCTTTTGGCGGTGGGGAATGCTTTCCGGTTCACTGATGGAGGAAAGGCACCAGAAGTCCGTACAGGCGATGAAAAAGACTACGGTCCCGACCACAAGAAAGCCGGCCTGTTCCATGGAAGAGCTGCGGAACCGGTCCATGACCCAGCCCATGATCAGGCTTAAAACGGTGGAAAAGGCAAAAGCAAAGGAATCCTTTTTCCCCAGATAATTTCCTCTCATGTGCTGGGGAACTAACTGCAGGATCCAGTTCCCGGTCCCGGTTCCGATAAAGGCTCCAAAAAAATGGGCCGCTCCGTAGATGCTGATTGCTGCTGCCAGGCGGAGTCCTGGAGTTTTTATAAACAGGGGAACAAAAAAGACCGAGGCCAGAAGAAGCCTGTGGATAAATGAAAAACTGGAAATCAGGCATTTTTTCCGGCAGAGGCTTTCCAGAAGGATGGAGGAAAACATCTGAAGAGTGCAAAGAAGGACCGGGATGGAACCGATGATTCCGTTTATGGAATCAGTGGCTCCCAGTGAATTGGCATAACCGGAGAGGAATGCTCCGGTAGTCAGTGTTACAATTCCGTTTGCACAGCAGCCCTCTGCAATAAAGAGCCTTCTGCCTTTGGAAAAATCTGCTTCTGTCATGGTGGTTCCGCTAAAATAGGTGCGGGACACTTTTTCTTTTAAGAGTAATACAGCTTCTATCATCGAACTTCTGCGGCATAACTGCCGCAATCCCCTTTTCTTTTTGTTAGATATCTGATATTCTTTTTTTAAAGGTTTTCCTCTTTCTATATTGCCAGTATAATGGAAGGGATACAAGAGGAAAAAGAAGCGAAAAACTGGAGGATTCCGACTGGGGTGACAGGAGGTTATTATGGAACATTACTTAAATTTGAAGGCTGTGCTTCCGGTGAGGGCGTTAAATGCAGGGTATTTAATGACTGGAGGCAGGGGACGCCATGCGGACCGGGTCATGGATTCCTTTGAGATCATCTATGTAAATTCCGGAATCCTGGGAATTGCCGAAGAGGACGTAACGTATAACGTGGAGGAAGGGGAAGCGCTGATCCTGTTTCCCGGAAGGCATCACTGGGGGACAAGGGAGTTTGAGGAAGATTTGAATTTTTACTGGCTTCATTTTCACCTGGAAGAGGAGGCGGTGAGGACCGGACGGGATATTATGTCCCTGCCCCAGCTCATCCGCATCAGAAAGCCGGAGCAGTTTGAGGAGCTTTTCCGCCGATTTATCAAGCGGCAGAATGTCTGCAGGGGGGACCGGACCATCTTGAACCTGGTGCTTTTAGAGCTGCTGTGCGAGCTCAGCGACTCCCTTTCTCCAATGGAAGTGACCGGGCAGAAGGTGCTTTTGGCAAACCAGGCGGGGCAGTATATCAGAAATCACTTTGAAGAGCCTTTATCCTCTTCCATACTGGCTGATAAGCTGGACTGCAGCCCGGACTACCTGGGACGTGTCTACAATGCGGTTTATGGGAAAACGCTCACAGAGGGGATCCATGAGGCACGGCTTAATAAAGCGTGCAGAATGCTCATAGAGACAAACTTAACAGGAAATGAGATAGCCTACCAGTGCGGTTATCATGATGTGGATTATTTCAGAAGAATCTTTAAGCGGTATATGGGAATAACACCAAAGGAATACCGCCAGACCTACCGTCTGGTGGGAAGATAGAAGAAGTGGCAGGGGAAGGAAGCTCACCTTGCCGCTTTTCTGTATTCTCCGGGAGAAGTACCGGTTTGTTTTTTAAAGATCCGGCTGAAGTATAAGGGATTGTCATAGCCGACAATGCTGCCGATCTCTCCGATGCCGTAGTCAGTGCTTTCAAGCAGCTCCTGGGCCTTTTTTACACGGATGGAAGTTAAGTATTTGCGGGGAGGCATTCCTGTATACTGCTTAAAGCTGCGGATAAACCAGCAGGTGCTCATATGGAGCTTTCTGGCATAATGGTCAATTTTGATGTCCGTGGAAAAATTCTCATGAAAGTAATGGACCGCTTTTTCCATTTCCTTTTGGATCTCTGTTTTTTGAAATCCCCCTTCTTCCCTTTGCCGTTTTAGAAGAAGGAAAAGCTGCCTTAGATGAAGGGAGGTCAATTCTTCGAAACAGGGGCGGGGGAGCTGGAGTTCCCGGATTATGGCAAGAAATATTTCCTGATATTTGGAAGAAACACCGGTGTATAGGATATGGCTGTCACCAAAGCCTGCCTGCAGGATAAGATCTCCGGCTTCTTCACCTGTGAAATGAAGCCAGAATACCTCTGATTTATCTTCCAGATAATAAGCGTACTGCTGAGGCTCGCCAGGCTTATAAAGCACCATGTTTCCGGCAGGGACCTCCATGGTCTCTTTTTGGAAGGTAAACCATGCCTTTCCTGATGAGATGTATAAAATCTGGTAATCAGGACGCCCCAAGGGCCGTATGGTGGACATGACGGGGCGGGTGAGCAGGCGGTAGACGCCGCAGCAGTTTGTCTTAAGAGGAAGAGTGCTGTCCTCAAGTTCGTCGTCTGTTAGGTTCATATATCCTGTGTTGGTGTACATATACGGACTCCTTTATTCATTCATGGGATGGCATGTAATTTTCTTATGTATGGGCACAACGAAAATTTTCCTGTGTCCTGTATTGCACGGCTTATTGCTTTTATGAACAGTGTATCATTTTGTGCATACTTTGTCTAATCTGAGATATGGATTTTCTGCCTTTTCATTTTATAATGAAAGGTAATAACAGAAGGAGGAACCGACCATGATCGTACCCAAACATTATGAAAATCTCCACTTGCTTCATGAAAATACCATGCCAAACAGAGCCTACTACATTCCAGCTTCCCAGACGCGGTTTGACCTTGTGGAGCACAGGGAAAATTCCGACCGGTTTAAGCTTTTAAACGGGACTTGGAAATTCCGCTATTATGACAGCATTTATGATGTGAAAGAGGAATTTTTCCAGGAAGGCTATGATACGGGAAATTATGATGATATCCCGGTACCCGGCTGTTTCCAGAACTATGGATATGACAGGCACCAGTATACCAACATCCGCTACCCCTTCCCCATGGACCCGCCCTATGTTCCGGCTGAAAACCCCTGTGGCGCTTATGTCCGCCATTTTGTCTATGAAAGGGACGAGAATGCTCCCAGGGCTTACTTAAACTTTGAAGGCGTGGATTCCTGCTTTTATGTGTGGCTGAACGGAAGCTATGTGGGATACAGCCAGGTATCCCATGCCACCAGCGAATTTGATGTGACATGCCTGATCCGTGAAGGGGAAAATACCTTAGCTGTCCTTGTTTTAAAATGGTGTGACGGAAGCTACCTAGAAGACCAGGATAAGTTCCGCATGACCGGTATTTTCCGGGATGTATATCTTTTAAAAAGGCCGGAAGAGGGAATCTTTGATTATTTTTTAACAACCTCCCTGGAAGAGAGCCAGGCTCACATCCAGGCAGTGATCACCTTTTTTGGAAAAGAGCTGCCAATAAAGGCTCTGGTATATGATTCCAATGGAAAGCTGGCCGCCAGTCAGGAAGGATTCCCTCAGGAGGGCAGGCTTCATTTGACCATAGAAAATCCAGTGCTTTGGAATGCAGAGCAGCCATACCTTTATACCCTTGTCCTGGAGTGTGGGAATGAGGTGATCGTGGACCGCCTGGGAATCCGGAAAATCACCATAAGGGATGGAGTGGTTTATTTAAACGGGGAAAAGATCAAATTCCATGGCGTCAACCGCCATGACAGTGATCCTGTAACAGGGTTTGTCATCAGCCTGGAACAGATGAAAAAGGATTTAAGGATCATGAAGGAGCACAATGTCAATGCCATCCGTACCAGTCATTATCCCAATCGGCCTCAGTTTTACCAGCTGTGTGATGAGTACGGCTTCTATGTCATTGATGAGGCTGACAATGAGAGCCACGGAACCAATAGCGTCTACATGGAAGACAGCTCCACGGAGACTGTGCATGAACGGTGGAACAGGTCTATTGCGGATAATCCGGAGTTTACCCAGGCAACGGTTGACCGTGCAAAGCTTCTGGTGGAACGGGATAAGAACCGGTCAAGCGTGGTGATCTGGTCCATGGGGAATGAATGTGCCTATGGCTGCACCTTTGAAGCAGCTTTGGCCTGGACTAAGGCTTTTGATCCTTCCCGGCTCACCCATTATGAGGCAGCCCGTTACCGTGACAGGAACAAGACCTATGATTTTTCCAATCTGGATTTATACAGCCGTATGTATCCAAAGCTGGAGGAGATCCATGAATACATTGGAAGAAATGCAGGAAAGCCTTTTATCCTGTGTGAATACAGCCATGCCATGGGCAATGGACCTGGCGATCTGGAAGATTATTTTAAGGTGTTTGACCAGTATGACCAGGTCTGCGGCGGCTTTGTATGGGAGTGGTGCGACCATGCCATCTATCAGGGAAGAACCCTGGATGGAAAACCCATGTACCTTTATGGAGGAGACCATGGCGAATACCCTCATGACGGCAATTTCTGCATGGATGGCCTGGTATACCCGGACAGAAGGCCTCACACCGGGCTGATGGAATTTAAAAATGTGTACCGCCCGGCAAGGCTGGTAGCCTTTGATCAGGAAAAGAAGGAGCTGGTGCTTCAAAACCGCATGGATTTTACCGGACTGAGGGATTATGCGGTCATTGGGTATGAGGTGACCTGTGACGGAGCAGTCACTGAAAAGGGGATTCTTGGCGAAGGGGATTTACCGGAAATAAAGCCTCATGGCAAAGGCAGTCTGACTCTGGACTTTGAGGTTCCTGAAAAGGGAAAATGCTATCTGAAGATCCAGTATTTATTAAAGCAGAATACCGCCCTTTTAAAAGCCGGAAGCATTTTGGGATTTGATGAGATTCTTCTTGAAAATGAAGATATGAGAAACCAGACAGGGGTTTTCCTGTTAAAGGAACAGGAAACAAAAGAAGGGGAAAGCGCGTGCCCCACGGTCAGGGAGGATGACCGTTACCTTTTCATAGACGGAACAAACTTTGCTTATACCTATAACAAGCTGACCGGCTGTTTTGAGGGCATGGTGTTTGAAAACAAAACCCTTCTGGAGCGTCCCATGGAATATAATATCTGGAGAGCGCCAACGGATAATGACAGATATATAAAGAATAAGTGGATGGCGGCTCATTATGACCGGACCATATCCAGGGCTTATGAAACCTCCTTTGAAGTAAAGGATGGACGGATGGAAATAAGTACCATGCTGTCTGTTACCGCGGCTGTGGTCCAGAGAATTTTGATGATTGAGGCTGTGTGGATTATAGGAAGGGATGGGATTTTAGATGGGAAGCTTCATGTGAAAAGAGACCTGGAATTCCCGGAGCTTCCAAGGTTCGGCCTTCGCCTTTTCCTTCCAAAGACCATGGATCAGGCAACTTATTATGGCCTGGGACCTGTAGAAAATTACGTGGATAAGAGAAGGGCAAGTTATCACGGGTTATTTACTGCCGGGGTAAAGGAAATGCATGAGGACTATTTAAGGCCGCAGGAGAACGGAAGCAGGAGCGACTGCGATTTTGTGACAATAAATGGCGGAGGCGTCTCCCTCTCGGCAGTCTCAGAGCAGGCTTTTTCCTTTAATGCATCGGTCTATACCCAGGAGGAATTGACAGAAAAGGCCCATAATTTTGAACTGACACCATCGGGTTTTACAGTACTTTGCCTGGATTACCGTCAGGACGGCATCGGATCGGCAAGCTGCGGGCCGGAGCTTCGGAAAGAATACCGGCTTGATGATGAAGAATTTGTTTTTGAAGTGAGACTGGTTCCTGTTGCTCTTTCACATATGTAAAATAAAATCTGTGTTTGTTAAATCAGGCAGGATCGTTGATAAAAAGCAGCGGTTCTGCCTGTTTTCTGTTATATGGAATCATGTGTTAAAAAGTCTTTGTTTTTTGACTTGTGTTTTTTAATCATTGTCCTGAACTGGCTGACAGTGATGCCCAGTTCATTGCTGGCGGTCTCAAGGGTATAGATTCGCTGCTGCCATTTTTCGTAGACAGGGTAGAACTCCTTAGGAATTGGGGTCGGAAAACGTCCCAGATGCTTTCCCTGTGCTTTTGCAAGGGCGATCCCCTCTGCCTGCCGCTGTTTGATGTTTTCCCGCTCCGCCTGTGCCACATAGGAAAGAAGCTGCAGGACAATGTCGGATATCAGGGTACCGATTAAATCTTTATTTGTTCTTGTGTCCAGAATGGGCATATCCAAAATCACAATATCAGCTTTTTTTGTTTTCACGATTTCCCGCCATTCTTCCTGTATGTCATCGTAATTTCTGCCCAGACGGTCAATGCTTTTTACAACAAGGACATCTCCTTCTTTCAATTTTCTTTTTAACTTTTGATATTGGGGCCTGTTAAAATCTTTTCCTGACAATTTGTCGCAGAAAATGTTCTTGTCAATAATACCCCAGCGCAGAAGCTCTACTTTTTGCCGTTCCGTGTTTTGCTCTAATGAGGAGACCCTCATGTATCCATAAAAATTTTTCATTAAAAATAACCTCCTGTCATTCTTAATTATGGCATGAGGTCAAGGGAATATTCTACTATATTAGTATTTATGAAAACAAAAGCCTTCAGGTCAAAATATAAAAATGAAAACCAGATGAGTAAGTAATGTTTGTTTTGCCGGGATTTTGCATACAAAATGATAATTAATATCATTAGATTATTTGATAAAAAGGTTAACCTTTTTGCTATTGAGGAACATGGGCTGTTTATGGGGAGGAGATGTGAAAGTGGAAGAATTCAATAATAAAAGCGGTTTATACGTATATGTGAAATTAAAAGATCCGGTTCAATGGGGAGAGTATTTAAAGAGGTCTGTACAAGCAGGGATACCTTTTCCTCTGGATAGAAAACCATAGGGACTGTCCTGATCTTTAATGACAGGCATATCCATGATGTTTTAAAATCCGTTTCATTTAAAACATCTGAATTTTCACAAAATACTGATACGAGGAAAA
The DNA here is from genome assembly GCA_031270005.1 of Hungatella sp. Taxonomy (GTDB): domain Bacteria; phylum Bacillota; class Clostridia; order Lachnospirales; family Lachnospiraceae; genus Lacrimispora. Next base: position 40,119 of record JAISYJ010000076.1, read on the forward strand.
TACACATGAAAATTGGAAAAAGAAACACGCATCGGAATAAATACAGGAAAATTTCAGAGAAGATTGCAATTGTGATCACAGCTGCATTGCTTATGGTATTTGCCATTTTAAGTATTATAACTGTCAGCCTGTCAAGTCATGAAACCAGTACGGCGGTCCGTTCTGAGCTTACGAATCTGGCCCACGCAAATGGAAACCAGGTACAGGCCATCATGGATGCCGCATCAAAGCAGGCGTCAGCAATGCAGGATTATATTAGTAAGACATATGACCAGGGGACCTCGGTCATCTCTTCTTCCGAAAATGCCAAGGTAAAGAGCGCAGTATATCACACGGAAATGTCTGATTTAAACGTTGAAGTAGAAAATTATTTGATCAACAGCATGTGCTCTGCCATTGTGGCAGATGAGGATATCGTTGGGTTCGGAATCTTTTTTGAGCCAGGCAGGTTTGATAAAAATATAGAGGATTATGCGTTTTATGTGAGCAGTGAGGATGCTGCCAATAAAAATGTGCAGCCTTTTGGTGCATACAGTGATTACAGCAATAAGGAATATTATATGCCTGTAAAAGAAACCGGCAAGCCTTATTTCACAAAGCCTTATGAATACCAGGGCATTACCATGATCACTGCTGCATACCCCGTCATGTATAAAAATGAGTTTCAGGGAGTGATTTTAGCTGATATTGACGTTGGCCATTTTAGTAAAATAACCTCTTCCTCCGAAGATTATAAAACACTTTATGCTGGTATTCTTACGGATGATTTTACCACGGTATATGACAGTGTATCTGAGGCTGATATTGGCCATAATCTGGCTGAACTTTTAAAAGATCCAAAGGATATGCAGAAGATCACAGATGGAGCAGCTTCGGGAAAAGCCTTCTCCTGTACCACTGTACGTGAGGATGGACATAAAGAATCCCGGTTTTTCTACCCAATTGATGTAGAGGGAGCCCATTGGTGGGCGCTGACCGCATTGGATACTTCTGACTTAAATAAAGATACAAAAATATTGACGGCTACGATTGTGATTGTTTCTGTTTTGTCACTTATGGCTGTGGTCGCCATTGTTATCTTTGTTTTAAGAAAAGCGTTGAAGCCGATTGACGGCGTGGTTTCTGCCGCTGCTGAAATCGCCTCCGGTAACCTGGAGATACAGATAGACGTACAAAGCAATGATGAAATCGGCGTCCTTTCCAGGACCTTTATGGAAATGGCGGAGAACTTAAGGACCATCATTCAGGATATTAAATATTTATTGGATGAAATGAGCAGCGGCAATTTCAGAATCAAAACGAAATATGAGGAAAAGTACATCGGCGATTATCGGGAGATATTAATCGCCATGAGGACCATTAACCGCAATTTAAGCGATACCCTTGGGGAAATTAATACTGCTTCCGACGAGGTATCAGCAGGAGCGGGGCAGATGTCAGACAGTGCGCAGACACTGAGCCAGGGAGCCACAGAACAGGCAAGCTCCGTGGAAGAGCTTACTTCTACTATAATGGAAATTTCTGAAAGGATCAAAAATAATGCGGACAATGCCCAGCAGGCAAGCCGCTTATCAGAAGAATCAGGAGAGGAGGTAGCGGAAAGCAACCAGCAAATGCAGCAGTTAATGAAGGCAATGGAGGAAATCACCGATACTTCCCGTGAGATCGGAAAAATTATCAGGACCATTGATGACATTGCATTCCAAACCAACATACTGGCTTTAAACGCCGCTGTGGAAGCGGCCCGTGCCGGAGAGGCAGGCAAGGGATTTTCTGTAGTAGCGGATGAAGTGCGAAACCTTGCTGGAAAATCAGCCGAGGCCGCAAAAAATACAACCGCATTGATTGAAAGCACCGTGGATTCAATTGAAAAGGGCAGATTGCTGGCGGATAAAGCCGCCGGATCTCTTCTTACTGTTGTAGATACGTCTAAGAACGTGGATGAAAGAATCCGGCAGATTGCGAAAGCTTCCGATGAAGAATCTTTTGCGGTAAACCAGATTGCAGCAGGGCTTGAACAGATTTCAGCCGTAGTGCAGACCAACTCCGCAACAGCAGAAGAAAGTGCGGCGGCAAGCGAAGAGCTTTCTGGGCAGGCACATATGTTAAAGAGCCTGGTAAACAGATTTAAGCTAAGGGATGCAGATGAAAGGTTTTCAGCTCATGAGATCTCAGGCTCTCCCATAGAACCGGCAGATGATTATGTGGCTGGCAGTAAATATTAACAGAAACAATCGAAAGCAGTGCCGGTGCCTGGCAATTCCAGGCGTCCGGCACTGCTTTTTGGGATAAAACATCACCATTATGCCAAGCCTTGCTCAAGAAGAATCAAGGTGGATCAGCGAGAACTGTACTTTTAGGGAACGAGCTTCCTTTTCGTTTCACTCAGCGGAATGGGTTTCAGCTTTCCACCCATGCCACAAAGGCCCCCGCCCTTTTCCCATCGTTAATCCGGCTCTTAAGGCTCCGTTTAAATAGGACTTTGCTGCGCGGATGCTCTCTTCCAGCCCCATGCCTGCGGCCAGTCCGCAGGCAATGGCAGAGGACAGGGTGCAGCCGGTTCCATGGGTATTTGGATTGTTGATCCGTTCGCCTGGAAACCAAGTGACAGATCCGTTACAGCAAAGAACATCATCAGCACCCTGGACATTATGACCTCCCTTTAACAGGAAAGAAGTCTGAAATACCTGGGAGAGCTCTATTGCGGCCTCTTCCATATCTTTTCCAGTGCATATCCGCTGCCCTTTTGTGGATAAAAGGGCTTCTGCTTCCGGTATATTGGGGGTAACCAGTGTTGCCAGGGGTAACAGCCTGCTTGTTAAAGTCTTAACATCCTGTGGGTTTAAAAGAGAATGCCCGCTGGTGGATACCATGACCGGGTCCACGATCACGGGAGACTGGTTATATTTTCTCAGCTTTTCTGCAATGATTTCAATAGAAACGGAGGTCCCGGCCATGCCGATTTTTACAGCTTGCGGCGGAATATCGGTAAACACGGCTTCCAGCTGGGCGGCAAGCATCTCCTGACTAACTGGTTCCGTCAGAAATACACCTGTGGTATTTTGTGCGACCAGGGCAGTAACAACGCTGGAGCCATAGACACCCAGAGCCGCTGCGGTCTTTAAATCCGCCTGTATTCCGGCGCCGCCGCTGGGATCAGTGCCTGCTATGGTGAGGAAGGAAGGGAGAATCAGGCTCATAGGCTCACCACCTTTAAAAGCTGTTCTTTTAAGCGGTGGACGGCTTCGGTAATATCCCTTTGTCCGAATATACCGGAGACAACCGCGGCCCCGGCTGCGCCGGTTCCTTTCAGGCTGGAGACATTTTCAGCGGTAATTCCTCCGATTGCTGTTACAGGAATGGGGATGGAGCGGCAGATTTCAGACAGTTGTTCCAGGGATAAGGGAATGGCATCCTTTTTTGTGGAACTTGGAAATATGGCTCCTGCGCCTATATAATCAGCCCCATCCATCCATGCCCTTTTCGCCTGATCTATGTTTTTGGCAGTCACGCCCAGAATGCGGTCCGGCCCGATGAGCCGGCGGACCTCTGCCGGAGGTAAATCCTCCTGTCCTACGTGTACGCCATCCGCATCGCACTTAAGGGCAGTTTCCACATCATCGTTGATAATCAGCGGGATTTTGTAACGCCTGATAATCTGGCGGACCATAAGGGCTTCTTCCAGAAATGCGTTTTTATCCATGTGCTTTTCACGGAGCTGGAGAAGGGTCACCCCGGCAGAAAGAGCTTCTTCGATCTGGGCTGTTAAGGTTTTTTCTCCTGTAAATGCCTGGTCTGTTACCGCATACAGGAGCAGCATGTCTTTATGAAACTTCAATGTTTATCCCTCCTTTTAAGGTGCTGTCATTCAAGAGGCTAACCTCATTAATAAAGCAGCAGCGGAAGCTGCCTGTACCAGCCTGGAACGTCTCCGCTTTTTTAGCGGCCCGCTCCCCACAGAGGCCGGCAGCAGCCGTGGCAAGAGCGGCTGCCTGGAAAACGGCGTGCTGGGAGAAGGCAGGCCCGGCGAATGCCACATAGGCGGCAATGATACCATCCAGCATGCAGCCGCTGCCCGTAATGCGGGCCATTTGGGGACAGCCGTTCCTGATAAGACAGGTTTCCTTCCCGGAAGCTACTATATCAATGGCCCCGGTCATGACGGCCACAGCTCCGGTTGCAGCACTCAGTGCCCTGGCTGTTTCCTTAAGAGCCTCCAGGGTATCTTCCCTTATTTCATCTGAAAAAGAAGCATCAACTCCCCGGGCTGAGGAATCAGAGCTGTTTCCGTTTTTTATGTTTGTTCCGGTCAGTTCCTTTAACAGGATCCGAAGCTCTGATGCATTTCCCCTGATAACGGTTGCCTTTACTTCTTTTAAAAGGGAAAGAGCCGTTTCGGTTCGGTAACGGGAGGCACCAATCCCCACCGGGTCAAAGATGACTGGATGGTTTCGCCGGTTTGCTTCCAGCCCGGCTTTTATCATTGCAGCTTCTGTAGTCTCTTTGGGGGTTCCTATGTTTAAAAGAAGGCAGTCGGCCAGGGCGGATATTTCCGAAGCTTCTTCCGGCTGGTCCGCCATAATGGGAGAACCGCCGCAGGCTAAAATAATATTTGCCACGTCTCCTGCCGTCACATAATTGGTGATGCAGTGAACGATGGGCTGCTTTTCCCTGACCAGTCCGGCCAGGGAATCATGAAATTTCCTATTCATATTCCGTCTCCCCCTATTCGTTGATGAGCCGCTCAAAATAGGAAAACAGGCCAAGGCGGCGCAGCATTGCAAGTAAGACCGCAGCCAGTACGGTTCCTGACAGGGTGCTCATGAAAAATGGAACTACAAAGAAAAAGACGGCTACTTCTTTTCCCATGAGAAGGGCTGCCACCGGATAGCAGAGCAGGCCTCCGATGAGCCCTGTCCCAATCACTTCCCCAAGATAAGCCGGCAAAAGCTTCCTGGTCTTTTGAAACAGACAAGCCCCGAGAAATGCACCTGCCATGCTTCCCGGAAAGGCCAGCAGGCTTCCGGTTCCCATAAGATTCCGTATAAGAGAAGCAGAGAAAGCCATGGAAACGCCGTAGACAGGTCCTAAGAACACCCCTGCCAGGACATTTGCCAGATGCTGTATTGGAAAACATTTAGAAGCTCCCACCGGAATGGAGAAGCCGGAGAGGGCTACCGTAAGGGCTGTCAGCATTCCGCTGACCACCAGCTTTTTTATCCGTACTCTGGAGGCGGCAGAAGAATTGCTGCAAATAGTAGGTGATATTCGATCATTCATGAAAATTCCTCCTGTTTATGTAATTTAAAAATTTTCATAAGCTATCATTCATCATAAATATTGACGATCTCCCCGTCTAAAATCCGGTTCATATTTTTCATGGCACAGAAATTGCCGCACATGGAGCAGGTATCTTCTTTTTCCGGTTTTGACGCTGCCCGGTAGCGTCTGGCTTTTTCCGGGTCAATGGATAACTGGAACATGGCTTCCCAATCCAGCCGTTTTCTGGCATTGCTCATCTTATGATCCCACTCCCTGGCGCCCCTGATGCCTTTGGCAATATCAGCCGCATGGGCAGCAATCCGGGCGGCAACGATTCCTTCTTTTACATCTGCCCCATCTGGCAGCTTCAAATGCTCCGCAGGAGTCACATAGCAGAGAAATGCCGCTCCGGCAGCAGCGGCCACCGCTCCTCCGATGGCAGCGGTGATATGGTCATATCCCGGCGCAATATCTGTGACAAGGGGTCCCAGAACATAAAAGGGCGCACCCTTGCAGATTGTCTGCTGTATTTTCATATTAGCTGCAATCTGATCCAAAGGCATATGGCCGGGGCCTTCAATAATTACCTGTACATTTTTCTCCCATGCCCTTTTTGTCAGTTCCCCAAGCGTCACCAGCTCCTCGATCTGGGAAATATCAGATGCATCTTCCAAGCACCCCGGCCGGCAGGCGTCTCCCAGGCTTAAGGTCACGTCATGCTTCTGACAGATTTTCAAAATCCGGTCATAATGCTCATAAAAGGGATTTTCCTCCCCGGTCATCTCCATCCAGGCAAAGATAATAGACCCGCCTCTTGAAACAATGTTGGTCAGCCGTTTTGCTTCCTTGAATCTCCTGGCCGTCTGCTTGTTGATCCCAACGTGAATGGTCATAAAGTCCACCCCGTCTTCCGCGTGCATTTCCACGATCCGTATCCATTCCTCGGCGGTGATTTCCCGAAGGGGCTTGTGATAATAAACAACAGCATCGTAGATAGGAACCGTGCCAATTATTGCCGGACATTCGGCCGTCAGCTTCCTGCGGAATTTCCGGGTATCCCCAAAGGAGCTTAGATCCATAATGGACTCTGCCCCCATGAGAACTGCGTCCTTTACTTTTTCTAGCTCCATGTCCAGGTCATTCAAATCCCTGGAGGTCCCCAGATTCACATTGATCTTTGTTCTCAGCATGGAGCCGATCCCGTTGGGCTTTAAACAGTTGTGGTTCTTATTGGCCGGAATGGCAACCTTTCCTTCCGCTACCAGTTCCCGGAGCTTTTCCGGCTCCCATTGCTCGTGCTCAGCTACCGCTGTCAGTTCCTTTGTCAGAATGCCTTTTCTTGCGGCATCCATTTGTGTGGTGTAATTCATGATTGTTCCTCCTAGTATAATAATGGTATAGTCAATAAAGACTACTTGGTTAATAGTTAAACCCTATCTAATGTATAACCAAAGGAGTGTTTCCCCTCCATCAGAGGTTATCGTAAAAATATTTA
>JAISYJ010000113.1:0-58432 GCA_031270005.1 Hungatella sp.
AGAAGTTATTTGTTCATAAGCTTTTTGACGCATTTTTCTGAGCCAGTAATTATAAGACTTCTCAGAAATTCCATTTTCCTGCATCCAGCTCCTACCACTGATTCCTTCTGGACGCTGTTGGCATTGTTCAATTACACTTTTCCAGTGAGATTCTCTCACTTCATGAGTTATAGTATCCATCTTAGTCCACCTCTAAAAACTAGCAGTTTTTTAGAATGTCCGCAAAAAGGGCTTTGGGGCTAGGCGAATGGTTTGACGTTTACGCATATAGGGTGGTACAAGATTTAAATAGCAAGCCCATAGGTAGTATCAAAACTGGAACAGCCGACAGATACTCAAGTAGAGCACCTGCCGGCTGTTTTATGTGTTATCATAGATCTGTGATATAAATTTTTCAATGCTACTCAAATATGTATTAATGAAGTGTTTTAATTCTTATCCTTCAAAGTCTAGTGAAATTACTTTTTATATCCACACTTGGGACATACGCCGTTTTCATTTAAGGCAATACCACACAATGGGCAACGGTCAATTTTATTTTTAGTCTCAAATTCTTCGGAAGCCGCGTTAACACCACTGGTAAATGTAATCTTTGCGATGTTTAACTTATCCTTCAGCAGATCATAAACAATCTTGATCATACCTTCAACGGTCATGGTCTCTTTAGTCACAACCAGGCGGCACTCTGGATATGCGGTTGCAAGTTCAGTTTTGAAAGCGGGACCTTTCATTTTATTGGTCGGTGCACCGTCCTTGATGCCTTGCTTTTCGTAAACATCGAGGATTGCTGGTAACAAAGGATCGTCTTCCCGCAGGACCAGCGCATGGTCGAAGTTTTTCAGGACTTCCCATGCTGTCTTCTGAATTTCATTACAAGGAAAAACCATATTGACGCCGGAATTAACAGAATCTTCAACCTCAATCGTCAGGACGCCGGTGTGACCATGCAAATACTGTGCTTCACCCTTGAATCCAAAAAATCTGTGTGCGTACTGCAGGTCTAATGATGTAATGCTTCTCATAGTTGTTCTCCTTATTTATTATTATTTACGGGGTATTTCTATGCTCCCGTATGCGCACTAAATAATACTTTGCCGGATATCTGCGGCTATGCCTATGGATTGCTTTTGCATTCAGAGCAGATACCCTTGAAAACGATATCGTGTCCAGTAAATTCGAATCCATGGGTATTCTTGATAGATTTCTCCATATCTGCTATATATTCCATGTCCACATCGAAAACACGGCCGCACTTTACGCATCTTGCGTGATAATGATTGCCGCATAAATGGTCGTAACGGTCAGCACCGCCGGGAATCTCTCTTTTTCGTATATCGCCCAGTTCACAAAGCCGCTGCAAATTCCTATACACTGTCCCTCTGCTGATATTGGGGTGTTCCTTGACGAGTTCATCATATATCTGGTCTGCGGTCGCGTGACACCTCAGCTTATTTACGGCCCCAAGAACTAAAGCGCATTGAATAGTATTACGTCTAATCATAAAGCTAACCTCATTACAGTACTTATTTCTTATTAAGATTATATCCTAATAAGAACAATATGTCAAATTTTAAATAGGCGATATTTTCTTACTACCAGAGATGTGATGCTATGCATAATCCGCTCATATTTTTGTTTTTCCTTTACAAATTGATGAAAGTAAGCTTGAAGTAAATTAAAATATCCCGGCCCCTTTATAAGAATCTACGTTCTTGCAGAGATACGGAAAATTATAGTATATAATTGGAAATATTTCTTATGATAGGGTGAACGGGAGAATGAGATTTAGTGATGTGAAAGTACAACATATTTATAGTGTAGATTTTGACCCTGTGAATATATGTGAATTTAATAGAAAGTATTTTGCAATAGTTCTAACGAAAAACATCGACAAGAAAACTGTAATCGTTATGCCACTAACAACTTCCAGTAATGGAGAAGGGGAAAATAAGGTAAATTTTTTTGGGGGGTATTAATACATTGCCGCAAGCACTTAGAGATTGTTCTGCATACGCAGTATACGACCAAAAGCACACTTTAAATACAGATAGATTTAGACCTATGCTGGATGGAGAGAATAATATTATCGAATGCAACATGAATGATTTGATATTTAATCAGCTTTTAGATCTTGGGCAGAAAAATTTTCATGAAAAGTTTTGGCGGATTCCAAGCTTAATATCTGACACATCATTAATAATTTCTATTCTTTTTCCTGAAGCGTTTTAATTGCAGTCTTATATTGTTCTATGGAATCATGTGTGCTTTTTAGTTCTTCTCTAAGCTTTTCTATTGGTGATTTTCGGACTCCTCTTGGCATGGAGAAACGCCTCCTTCTATGAATATTTAGTCATATAGATTATATCACACGATCAGCGATATATACAATAAAACAGGTTCTTTATCAATCGTATTTATACAATCAATAAAGAACCTACACCAATATTCTAACTTATTAGATTCCTCGATTTACCACACCATTTTTACACCAAATTACATTATTTTGCGATAAATTACGATAAGTCAATATTTTGCTAAAATATCAAAAATGCCGTAAAATCAAGCACTTTCAAGGCATCTGGAACTGTAACGTGTCATAAATTCAATGAATTCCTGCTTATACTGTTCCATTTTTTATCCTCTCTAGTGAACACTCACATAAGCTGAAGCTTATGTGCTTCTTGTATCCCTTTAGGGGATTAGAGTTCCTCTCTACCATCCAGGCATAACTCAGATAATATAGTTAGCTTTACGCTACTAAATCCGCATTAAGCCTAATTAACGTAGATAAGGTGCGTGTTGTTCCCGTACCATAACGAGAAACTTTTGTCTCGTCAGGCAACCTCACCATCGCTGGTTCGGATTTTAGAATTTCTCTTATATAATATCTTGCTCCAATATTATAGCTTGCATTTAGGTCGCAATGGTATATTTTGCCCGAAAGAAATACACAGACCGAATAATTATAATATTCCTGTCCATGTAATGTATATGCGCCACGCTCTACTTTTCCACTTCCATCAAAAGCAAGTTTGGATGTGTTCCTTGCACATATTCTACTGATTCTAATACCACACCTATGAGCATTATGTGATACTATTTCCCGTATCTCTTTCTTTCTCCATAAATGAAGTTTTTGCTTTGTCTTTCCTCGTTTCTTGCCACTCGTATCCAAATACTCGAATACTATGACATCTACGCTATAAAGACAGGCAAAATCGATGATTGCTTTTGCAACCTTTCTGCTTATCTCGGTATTTATATCATTTATATGCTTCCATTTAATCGGGGTTTTTCCTGCCCCTTGTTGCTGTGCTTTCTTTAATCTGCCTATTGACTTATTTAGATGGTCTTTTTCTATAGGGAAATCTATAATCTTCCTGTCTATGACAGTTCCATCTGACTGCATGATAGAAGCTACGGCATGATTATTAAGTCCTAAATCTACAGCACATACAACTTGCTCCTTAATATCTTTGTTCGGGGATTCGACTTTTTCTTCGAATGGGAATACGAAATAACAGTTCCTCCCTTTCTTGCATAGAGTAGGTACTTTTTCTACCCTACTGCCACAATGGTTCTTTATATACTTTACATCTTGTGTATTTAGTTCCACTGACAACCATATCCAATCATTTCTGTGGTAAATCTTTATGCTTGCATGATTATCATCATCACGAACATACATATTGTCCTTATAGAGCGACGGACAAGTATTCCTATCTATAGTAAGTTTAGGCTTCTTTGAGCTTTTATCCGTCTGTTCCCAGTTCCGTAAATTGCTCTTATACGAGCAGTAGCATCCGATTGCTTCTTGTATAGCCGCGCGCCTTAGATATGATGGCATTTTGTAAAACTTCTCATTAAAATCATATGTCGGATCAGGGTGTTTCTTGGTCGAAATAGTAATGCTCTCTATATGATTATTTCTTTCTTTTAACTGCAATAGCTCTATTACATCCCACTCTTTATCACAAACTTCCAGAAAAAAGGCGACAGCATTCTGATATATTTTAATAGTATCGAAGAAGATGTTATTATATTGCTTTATCTTAACTTTATATGATGATACAATCTTCATACTCATACCACATCGCCCCTTTCTTTAGATTTATAAGTATTATACAAGACATGGAGAAAAATGACAATGGCTAAATGGACCATATACACTACATGATCGAAACCCACCCTAAGATTGCATTGTCTGATTTAGTACGAACTATGAAAAGCTATACAACATTCCACATCCGGAAATACCATGAGTCTTTTCTTCGTAAACATTTTTGGAAAGAACGCACATTTTGGACTGATGGATATTTTATCTGCTCTGTTGATAACGTAAGCGAAGCCACATTAAGACAATATATCGAAAACCAAGGATAGTCTCTATTCTACGTTATAAGCGTTTAGCACTCATTTCTCCCCGAGAAACTCGTAGCGTGCTAAACGCTTGCCGTCTTGACCCATCAGCTAAAGCTAATGGGATTGCGACGGCTTTATTTCAAAATAGTGCCTCTTACCGTACAGCTCCTATCAGTTCCCTGATATCCTCTACATGATATTTCTTCATATAATCCTCTATGCCCTTAACTACCTCTTCCGCCGCATAAGGATTCCGGAAATTGGCTGTTCCCACGGAAACAGCCGTAGCCCCTGCAAGAATGAATTCCATGGCATCCTCAGCATTCATAATTCCGCCCATGCCGATTATAGGAAGCTTCACCGCATTGGCGGCCTGATATACCATGCGCACCGCAATGGGCTTAATAGCAGGGCCTGATAATCCTCCCGTTTTATTGGCGACTGCAAAGGTGCGTCGGTTAATATCGATTTTCATTCCGGTCAAGGTGTTAATGAGGGAGAGCACATCTGCGCCTCCGGCCTCAGCCGCCTTTGCCATTACCCCAATGTCCGTCACGTTGGGGCTCAGCTTCATGATGACCGGCTGCTTTGCATACTTTTTAACTTCCCTTGTTATGGCTTCAACTGCTTTAGGATCCTGCCCAAAGGCGATTCCTCCTTCTTTTACATTGGGGCAGGAAATGTTGATCTCCAGCATATCCACCGGCTCATCTGCCAAACGCTCCACAACTTCAATATAATCTTCTGTGGTCTTTCCGCATACATTGACAATGATTTTCGTATCATACTTCTTTAAAAACGGAATATCTCTCTTAATAAAAACTTCCATTCCAGGATTCTGAAGGCCGATGGCATTGATCATGCCTCCGTAGGTTTCCGCGATTCTGGGTGTAGGGTTACCGGGCCATGGTACATTAGCCACGCCTTTTGTAACCACAGCGCCCAAATGATTCAAATTAATCATCTCGCTGTATTCCTCACCGGAACCAAAGGTGCCGGAAGCAGTCATAACCGGGTTCTTAAGCTCCACTCCGGCCAGATTCACTTTCGTATTCATCTAAAATTCTACCTCCTCAGCCTTAAATACCGGACCATCCTTGCAGATACGCTTATTGTGAACCATGGAATGCTCGTCCACTGACTTGCTTTTGCATACGCAGGCAAGACAGGCTCCAATGCCGCAGGCCATCTTTTCCTCCAGGGAAAGATAACATTCTATTTCATTTTCAAAGGCATAGGCCTTAAGAGCCTTTAGCATGGGAGTAGGGCCGCAGGCAAAAATCACATCGCCTTTTAAGCCGTTTTCCCGGATGGCATCCAAAACATTGCCCTTAGTTCCGGCGCTTCCGTCCTCTGTGGCAATATAGGTATCTCCATATGGGTGAAATTCTTCATTTAAAAACAGGGCATCCCGGTATCCAAGTACCACCTGTTTCTCGCAGGGCAAATGCTTTGCCAGCTCCAGCATGGGAGGAATTCCAATTCCGCCGCCGATCAAAAATGCTTTTTTCCCTTTTCCACCGGCTTCAAGGGGAAATCCATTGCCCAAAGGCCCCATGACCTCAACGGAATCCCCTTCCCTGTAATGGGAAAACTCTTCCGTTCCTCCCCCTGCAACCCGGTAAACCAGCCTTAAAAGCCCCTTGTCCTTATCTGTCTCGCAAATGCTGATGGGGCGTGGCAGAAGCTTTGCTCCATCCTTCGTATATAGGTCAACAAACTGTCCCGGTTCTGCCTGGCCAGCGATTTCCTTTGTCTTAATCCACATGCTGTATACATCGTCTCCAAGCCGTGTCTGGCTGGCAACCACTGCTATTTCCTTTACCTTTGCCATGCAATCCCCCTATAATACCCTGTTGATATCGGAAACCATGTCAATAACCGCCTGTCTGGAGGCTTCACCGAAATGCTCTCCGCCAAACCGGGCGTAGCTTTCAGATTTATAGGCTGCAATAATTCCCCTGGAGGAGTTTACAATGGCTCCCAGGCCGTCCTCGTTAAAGCAATGCTTCAAATTCTCTGCCGTTCCACCCTGGGCGCCGTATCCCGGCACCAGGAAATAGGTGTTTGGCATCAGCCTGCGGAGAATCCTGCTCATCTCAGGATAGGTGGCCCCCACAACAGCTCCCACATTGCTGTAAGCGCCATCCATGCAGTCTGCTCCCCATTCCACAACCTTTTCCGCGACCAGCTCATACAGCGGCCTTCCGTCAATCAGCTGATCCTGGAATTCACCGCTGGAAGGATTGGAGGTTTTCACAAGAACGAAAAGGCCCTTGTCTTCTTCCCTGCACACATCCACAAAGGGCTTCACGCCATCGGTCCCCAAATATGGATTGACCGTAAGGAAATCTGTACCGAAAGCAGAAAAGCTTTTGTTTCCAACCTTCACCTTACCGATATGCGCCGTAGCATAAGCGGCTGATGTGGAACCAATATCTCCTCTCTTAGCATCTCCAATGACGAAAAGCCCCTTTTCCTGGCAATAATTCACAGTCTTTGTATACGCTTTCAGGCCTTCGATGCCAAACTGTTCGTACATGGCAATCTGAGGCTTAACGGATGGAATCAGATCATATACATGATCAATAATTTCTTTATTGAACTGCCAAATAGCTTCCGCAGCACCTTCTAAGGTTTCACCGAATTCTTCAAATGCCTTCTTTGTAACGTGCTCTGGTATATAGTTTAACATGGGGTCCAAACCTACACAGATTGGGGCCTTTGTTTTTTGAATTTTGTCTATTAACTGCCTGATCATAGCTTCCTCCTTGGATCTCTTTGCCCTTATTTTTCTCTATTCTTACCAATTCTATCATAAGAAAGAACTGGCTTCAAGCCTTTTGCCAAACTGATCGAAAAAATCCAGGTCCCTGTCATAGGGCGTAAGATAAAACTGCTTTAAAACATACATGCTGATCTTATTTGCCAACGCCTGATCCCCATCTTCTTCCATCTTTCTTTCCAACCGTTTTAAAAAGAAATGCCAGTCTGATACGTATTTTTCATATCTCTTTGCATCAGGGGTATCAATCCATTTGCGCACCTTGACCTTTGCCCTGTTTTCCCTTCTGCACTCATGCACCTGGAGAAAATACTGAAACCCCTGCTCATCATAGATCCGCCCCAATGGGAACAGACGGCAGATTCCAGGGCGGAAGCTGTGAATCCCGCATCGTCCTTCCTGGTTTAAAAAGCCGCACCTTTCCTCTTTTCCTCCCATTTTTAAGTTAGGAAGCACAATTCCATCCACCACATTTAGTTCCAGCTTATCTGCAAGCAGTTCCTCCAGGGTACAACGGAGATTTTCCGTCAGCCGGAAACAGTCAAGGGGGTCCAGGATGACCGACTGCCCCATCCCCTGACAGCAGGCAAAACAGCCCTTGCAATCACCGCAGTCAGCCTTTACCATATCGTTTAAGCCATATAATTTTCCATCTGAGATCTCTTTCCAATCGATTTCCCGTTTCATGAATCATTTTCCTCAACTTTCTTTTTAACAAACATGGATATTCTACCATTTCCGGCTAATACATTCAATGACAGATTAATTTGTTTGTAAAAATCAGCACTTGTCTTTGTGAAACCGTAAATTCAGTACTTCACAGAATTTTCACAAACCAATTAGCACTCACCTCTTGACAGTGCTAACAACGTGTGTTATATTACATGTATAACAAATAGAAATGCACCGGATAGCCGGTGACAAATATATTACCAAAAAGGAGGAATCTTTTATGTTATTAACCAGAAGAAATAACTTATTTGATGAATTTTTCAATGATCCGTTTTTTACGGATGCTTATCACAACAGACAGTCCCTGATGAAAACTGACATCGAAGACAATGGAAACGACTATGTCATTGAAATCGAGCTTCCTGGCTATAAAAAAGAGGAAGTTCGAGCCGAATTAAAAGAAGGATATCTGACCATATACGCGGAAACTGTTTCCGAAAATGAAGTAAAAGATCAGAAAAACTATATCCGCAGAGAGCGTTACAACGGCTCTGTGAAAAGAAGCTTTTATGTAGGTTCCGGCCTGAAGCAGGAAGATGTCAGGGCCTCCTTTGAAAACGGCATCCTGAAGCTGGTTGTTCCAAAAGAAGCTCCAAAGCAGATCGAGGAAAATCACTATATTACCATTGAGTAAAATACCTTGGATGACACAGAACAGACAAAAAGGGAAGACCCCCATTTTCAGGGTCTTCCCTTTCTTTCTGTACCAGCAGATCGATCTTATCAGCCTTTATACTCTTTTAAAAATGCCGTAGTTACATATGCCCCGCTTTTATAAGACTTTTTCTCCATGGCTTCCTCTGCTTCCAGCTTTACATTCATCCACATTTCTTCTGCAGCAATGGTCAAATGAGCAAGCATGATCCCCATGCAGATTTCCCGCATGGACACAAAAGAAGATGACGGCAGGAATTCCCTGCAGGAAAATACATAGATTTTATCACGATAAACGATAAAACGCCAGGGCTGGGTATTCATGGCCGACGGAGCAAGGCGGACAGCCTTTAATATATTCTTTAAAGATTCTCCTGCATCTTCCTTAAACACGCATAATTCCTTTAAAGGAAGCCGCTTTGCCGTTGCAGGGTCACGGTAAAGCAGGGTTTTGGGATATCCAAAGGCAACTACAATTACCTGCTTTAACCCTGTCGGACCAGGCTCCGGAACCTTGGTGTTCCCCAGATAACAGGTACCAAGCCCTTTTCCTGTCATATATAAAAGAACATGCTCCAGCACATATCCTGCGTTTGCCAGATATCCCTCCTTCTCCTCAGAGTAAAACACCAGATAATAAGGAGCCTCCACCTTCCACAGTCCCTTAACAGGCAAATGCTCTTCCATATTTTCACTTATTCCCAGCTTAATCTGAATATCCCCGTGCAGCCTTGGTATATTTTCCCCAAAATAAAGAATGTCCTTTAACAGCTGCCCCGGGACTTCTTCCTTCTTAAATTTCCTGATCGATCTTCTTTTAAATATCATCTGATACAGATTCATACCTGCTCTGCTCCCCTCTCCTCTATCCAACCACCGGACTTAAATAAGCCGGCTCATTTCTTCCAAAAGCCCGGCAAATACCTGGAGTGCGTCCTTCACCGGTTCAGCTGTCCCCATGTCAACGCCGCACAGCTTTAATAAGTCTATGGGAGTCATGGAATTTCCGCCGCTTAAAAATTCATAATATCCCTTTACCGCATTCTCATCTCCCTTAAGAATCCTGCTGCTGATCGCAATGGCAGCCGAAAACCCTGTGGCATACTGGTATACGTAAAACGGTGTATAAAAATGCGGAATTCTGGACCATTCATAATCGATTTCCTGATCGACCACCATATTAGGGCCAAAATACTCCTCATTCAGCCGGTGATATATCCTGCAAAGGACTTCCGCAGTGAGCACCTCTCCTTCCCCTGCCAGACGATGGGTTTCTGCTTCAAACTCCGCAAACATGGCCTGCCGGTAAAGAGTCCCACGGAAACTGTCCATAAAATGATTTACAAGGTAAGCCCGTTCCTTTTTATCTGACGTGGTTTCCAGCAGATGACGGATGAGCAGCGCTTCATTGCAGGTAGAAGCCACCTCCGCCACAAAAATCTTATATCCTGCGTCAACATAGGTCTGGTTTTTATCGGAAAACCAGCTATGGAGGGCATGCCCCATCTCATGAGCCAGGGTAAATACACTGTCAAGAGTTCCATTAAAGTTTAAGAGCACATAGGGATGGCTTCCGTAAACTCCCCAGGAATAAGCACCGCTCCGTTTTCCTTCATTTTCATATACATCAATCCACCGGTTGCTGAAGCCTTCTCTTAAAAGAGACAAGTATTCCTCTCCCAGAGGCTTAAGGCCCTCCAGCACCATGGCCTTAGCTTCCTCAAAGGTAATTTTACGCTCTTCCCTTGAAACCATGGGTACATAAAGGTCATACATATGCAGTTCGTCTACCCCAAGGGCCTTCTTTCTGATGTTTACATATCCATGGAGGTCTGGCAACCCCTCATGAACTGCTTTTATGAGATTATCATACACTTCCTCCGGAATCTCATTCTCTCCAAGAGAATGGGCTCTGGCAGAGGAATAATTTCTTGCCTTGGCGTAAAAAGCCGCCTGTTTCACATTGGAAGAAAAAGTAGCAGCCAGGGTATTGCTAAACTGTCCATAGACGCTGTACAAAGCCTCAAACGCGGACTTTCTCACCCTTCTGTCCTGCTTTTCCATAAGGGCAACATAATTTCCATGAGTGATCCTGACCGGCTGATTCTTTTCATCCATTATTTCAGGAAATTTTACATCCGCATTGTTAAACATATTAAAGATTTCGGAAGGGGCTGATGTGGCTTCCATGGATTTTGCCAGCAGGGCTTCCATAGGGGCTGATAACGTATGGGCCTTCTTCTTTAAAATAATTTCAAAGGTCCTGTCATAACGTTTAAGCTCCGGCGTGTTCTTCCGGTACCGGTCAAGGGTTTCCTCCGGTATCTCCAGGATTTCCGGTATCAAAAATGACGACAGCCCAGCCGCCTCATAGGAAAGGGACCTTGCCCTGGAGGAAAATTCCTGATACCTGGCATTGCCCGTATCTTCGTCGGATTTCTGCCTTCCGTATACGAATAATGTTTCTATTTTCAGGGATACCTCTTCATCAAACTTCAGACAGGAAAAAAGCACCTCGCCAGAATCTGCCAGATGTCCTTCATAACTTTTATAACCTGAAAGCGAGCGTTCTGTTTCGCGGAACAGATCCTCCCATGCACTCTCAGACGGCAGAATGTCCGCCAGGTTCCATGTATCGCAAACCGGTATTTCTTCTCTCTTTTTCAAATAAATCCCTCCAACTCCTTCACTTGTGTTTATTCTATCACCCAAATTTGAAAGAGACAATCAGCAATATGGAAATATTTTATTGAATTTTGATATTTTTATTGTATTATATTATCGGAAGCCAAAAACACTTCCGGTAATCGGATGGACGGGGCACAGAACGCCCCTTTTATCTTCACTTGCGCTGCAAGTTCAGATACCCTATACTATACGAAAACGAACCAGGAGTCCAGCCATGAATATGATACGAACAAAAACCCCCAGCAAAACCCAAATCAGCGACTTACACCGCCTGCAGGAAACCTGCAGAAAACATGACCATATTTCTATCACCTTTCCTATGGATGAGGACTGTATCTTTTACTTATTATACGACGAAGCCAGCCTCTTATCCGCCCTTTCCGCTTTTTTTAATGAAAACGGGGACTATGAATGCTGCGCTTATACCCTTCCGCCAAACAGGCAGAAAGGACATTTCAGGATGCTTCTGGAAGAACTGCTGAAGGAAACGGATGACAGTGACCTGGTCTTCCCTGTGGATGAGACCTGTGAGGATACTGTCCAAACCCTTAATGCCATAGGAGCCTCCCTTTGGTATCAGGAGCATTTAATGGCGCTTTCTGCTTCCGCTTTTTTGAAAACCGGTCTGGTTAAAGACAACCGTTTTTCTGCGTCTCTTACGCTCTCTATGGCTTCTGATGATGAAGGTCCTTCCCTTTGTACCTTTCTGATAAAGGACACCCCTGTAGGCTCCTGTTATCTGGATTTCAGGGGACAGAGCGCCTATTTTTACGGGTTTGAAATTTCGGAAAATTTACGGAACCAGGGGCTTGGCAGCGCCTGCCTTTATCTGCTTTTGGAAACCTGCTTTTCCCTGCCTGGCTCTGAAAAACTGAAAAAGCTTTCTCTTCAGGTGTCCGGCCAAAATGCCCCTGCCATGGCAATATATAAAAAGGCAGGCTTTCAAATTACGGAAAGCCTGTCCTACTATCTATACTAAGCATTATTTTATTTCCCGGACCATGCAGTATTGTTTTAAATGAAAACGCTTTTCCACAATGCTGAAGACCTTGAAGCCGAAATGTTCATAAAACTGTACATTGCTTTCATTGTGTGTTTCCAGGGAAATCATGAGCTTATTTTTATCTGCGTAGTCAATGGCTTCCCTTAACAGGAGAGAGGATATTCCATGATGCTGCACGGCAGGGCGCACAGCCAGATAAATGATGTGCAGCCGTTTCTCCTGGTCAAGCCGGTCCGTCCAGCTGGAATTCAAATAATCCCTTCCCTGGAAAAAATTCCAGAATGTTTTTAAAGAAGGATCTTCCTTGATCAGATAGCCATCCGTTTTTAAAAGGGCGGCCGCTTCTGCCAGATAGTAATGAAAGGCATTGTAAGGCTGGGATTCATCATCCACCACAAGGATCCCGTTAATTTCCGGGCTGTCGGCATATATTTCACAAGTTTCTAAAAATTCCTCCATATCACATTCAAATAATTCCGGGAGCAGACGGCTCCTGGTGTTTCCGTCAGGGATCAGGCTGCAATAAAGCGGATCTCCGGCAAAGCATTCTGTCAGCAGTTCCTTTAATTTTTCCACATCTTCTTTTTTTACCCGGTACAATCGGTCGCTATCCATAATCTTAATCCTCTTCCATTTCCTTTTAACACCGTACCACCTTTTATGGCGTGCATTCATTTCTTTTCGTCTTTTGCTCGATTACTTGCTTGTAATTCCTTCTCCAATATTATATAATATTATACATAAAAGTTGTATAGCACTTTACTACAGAAAGGGCGGCAAAAAGAGTATGATTGACATCAAAAAATTCATTGATCTAAATGCTTTGCAAAAAATCCAGGATCAATTTTCCGACTCCACCGGCCTGGCAGCCATTACGCTGGACGCAGAAGGCAATTACATAACAAAGGGAAGTAATTTTTCTGATTTCTGTATGAAATACACCAGAGGGAGCCAGGAAGGCCTCCAGCGGTGCCAGAAGTGCGATGCGGAAGGAAGCGGAGCCTATTTCTGCCATGCAGGCCTTATGGACTTCTCCACCGACATCATCATAAACGGTGAAAAAGTGGGCGCTGTCATAGGTGGACAAGTCCTCCCAAAAGAACCGGAGGAAGAAAAATTCCGAAGCATTGCAAGAGAAATCGGCGTAAACGAAAATTCCTATGTGGATGCACTTAAAAAAATTCCGGTCCGGTCCGAGCATATGATCCAGGCTTCCGCCCAAATGCTGGGAAACATTGTAAACCAGCTGGTCAATCTTGAATATATTAAGGCCATTACACAAAAAAGAAACAACGTTCTTGATTCCGAAATAGGAAACATCCAAAGATCCTTAAGCGAAGTGACAAATAAAACCCGTGATCTCCAGAATGTTGCCTCCATGGAAAATATCCTTTCCATCAACGCCTCCATTGAAGCCGCCAGGGCTGGAGAAGCAGGGGTAGGCTTTGCCGTGGTTGCCAGAGAGTTTGGAGATATATCAAAAAGCTCCGGAGCTGTCTATCAAAGAATCCATGAGCTTGTTGGAGCGATCGAAAAGTCCGTAAGGAATCTAACGGAAATCGACTAACATATAAAAAGTGAGGAAAGCCTGCTAAAAGCTTTTCCTCACTTTTTTATGATTGTATATAAACTTTATTCTTCCCAGTTATGGTAAGTGGCCTGTACGTCATCTTCCACATCTAAAAGATCCAAAATCCGGTTCATCTTCTTAACGGACTCTTCATCCGTTAATTCCACCCAAGTCTGAGGAATCATGGTAACATCTGCTTCCACCATGGGAATGCCTGCAGCTTCCAACGCCTCACGCACTCCGCTGAATTCCTCTGGTCCGGTAATTACTTCAAAGCTGTCCTCTTCCTCAGAAAAGTCTTCGGCGCCTGCTTCCAGGGAAATCATCATCAGCTCATCAGGATCCATTTCACATTCTTCTTTATCAATGATGATCTGGCCTTTTCTATCAAACATAAAGGACACACAGCCGGGAGTTCCCACATTGCCGCCGCCTTTGGTAAATGCGTTTCTTACGTTTGCTGCAGTCCGGTTCTTATTGTCTGTCAGCGTATCTACGATGATTGCAACCCCGTTAGGGCCGTATCCTTCGTATGTAATGGTTTCATAATTAACAGAACCTGCATCGCCGGCTGCTTTTTTAATGCCGCGGTCAATGGTATCATTGGGCATATTATTGGCCTTCGCCTTTGCGATAATATCACGGAGCTTACTATTGTTTGCAGTGTCTGGTCCGCCTTCTTTCACCGCTACCGCCAGTTCTCTTCCAATGACAGTGAAAACCTTGCCTTTTGCGGCATCGTTTTTCTCTTTTTTGTGTTTAATATTCGCGAACTTTGAATGTCCTGACATTGTTTCCAACACTCCTTTTCTTTCTCTATTTCGTCCTTATAATTTGTCAAGCGGATATTCGCAATCCGCTTCGCTACTTGATTCGGCTAAAAAATCAACATCTTTTTTATTTTAGCACTATTTTTATTATCTTGCAAGAAAATAATGCACAGCCGCCGATTCCCCTTTTTACCTGGGAACAAATGACAACTGTGCACGTTTTACACTTTTTACACTTTTTACTCCGGAGATTCCTCATGGGCCTCTATTTTCTTAAGGTCCGCATCCTCCTGCTTCTCTTCCGGTTCTTCTTTCCTGACCCGGATGGTATGAATAATCTTATTTTCCACACGAAGGATTTTGAAACAATATCCCAGAATGGACACCTCCGTCTCTTCCCCTTCCTGGGGAATCCGGTCCAGCCTGGAAATCAGCAGACCGTTTATGGTATCATAGGAGTCGTAATCCTCCTCGTCAAATTCAATGTTCAAGGCCCTTTCTACATCTTCCAGGGGAGTCATGCCGCTCACCACATAGGAACCGTCGTCTGAAGGGACAATGTATTCTTCATCCACATCATATTCGTCCAGGATATTGCCTACGATCTCTTCCAGAATATCTTCCATTGTCACGATACCCGCCGTCTGCCCATATTCATCCACTACAATTACCATATGGATCTTTCTGGACTGCATTTCCTTAAACAGGGTATCAATGTTCCTGGTTTCCGGAATGAAATGAGCCTCTCTGAGAAGTCCCTCGATCTCCCACAGCTGACGGGACGCATTCCTTTTATTTTCCACGGCTATAAGAGCATCCTTCATATGAAGGATCCCGATAATATCATCCACATCTTTTTTATAAATCGGATAACGGGAATTGAATCCCTCTTTCAGTATAAAATTCACAGCCTCCCGAAGAGTGATCTCGCCATCCAAAGCGACAAGATTCTTTCGGTGGGTCATAATATCCCCGGCTTCCTTATCATTCAGCTCAAAGATGTTTGTAATCATCTCCGCTTCTCTGGCCTCTAAAACGCCTTGTTCATGGCCCTCGTTCACCATGGACATGATGTCCTCTTCCGTAACGTTCTCATTATCTGATGCCATATCAATACCCAGCAGCTTTAAGACAAAGTAAGCCACCACATTGGCCAGCCAGGTAAAGGGGATAACAGGTATCATAATGACAGATACCGCAGGCAGCATCCGATACCCCCATTTTTCAGGGTTTTTCGCCGCACATCGTTTTGGAATAATGATGCCAAAGCTGATCAAAAGCACGACCAGCAGGACAGAAACCAGCAGCAGGCTGATAAGGGATATCCATTGGCTGGCATAAGCCCCGTCTCTTGTCAGGACAGTCTCTAACCTTGCTCCCAGCTGCTCCAAAACAAAAGCCCCGGTTACCATACCGATTAAATTTGTGGTGATCTGGATAGTATTTACAAACCTTGTCGGCCTGTTTACAATATGTAACAGCTGACCGGCCTTTTTACTACCCTCCTCCATCTGATGCTCCAGTTCGCCTGTATTCACGTTTTGGATTGCTGCTCCAAATCCATAGAATATAGCGTCCAGCACGATAAAAGCAATAAAAATAATCACGCGTATAAGCGGATTGCCATCGTCCATTCTAAAAATCTACTCCTTTTGTCCATTATCATTCGTATTTTTTCTCGTAACTACTTAGAAATATACCATTTTCTCAGTAATCCGTCAAGGAAGTTCGATTCCGGTGAACTATGTATCCAGTTCCAGGCTCACCCTTAATGCACAGTCCACTTCCTGCTGTAGCTCTTCGTCAATATGACAGATCTTTTCCTTCAGTCTCTGCTTATCAATGGTGCGAAGCTGTTCTAAAAGGATTACCGAATCCTTAATCATATCACATTTTTTGGTATCCAGCTCCACATGGGTGGGAAGCTTCGCCTTATTCATTCTTGATGTAATTGCTGCACAGATTACGGTAGGGCTGTGCTTATTGCCTATGTCGTTCTGTATAATAAGAACCGGACGGATCCCGCCCTGCTCAGAGCCGACCACCGGTCTTAGGTCTGCATAATAAATGTCTCCACGTCTGATTATCACACTCTCACACTCCGTCAATTATTTAGGAATCTTACCTAAGTCTAGTATTGACCTTCTTTGACTCGAGTATTCAATTAAGTTTTTCCGCCGCATACCTTATCATATGTTTTGGACATGGAGTATGTTATCAGCCCTTGCAAAACCCTTCGTAACAATCATCAAAATAATCTTTCGTTCCAATGACCCTGCCGTTTTCCAAATAGACCCGGGGGACCCGTTTGCCCATATCGCAGACGATTTCATAATGAAAGCCGCCACCGGCTCTGGCAAGCTCTTCTACCATAATTACTTCCTTTCCCTGCCTGCCGATCAAAACCACCTCATCCTCTTCTTCTGCAGCCTTTATTTCAGTCACATCCACCATGAACTGGTCCATGCACACACGCCCTAATATCCTGGCGCGCTGTCCCCTTATAAGCACTTCCCCTTTTCCGGAAAGATTCCTTGGATATCCGTCCCCATATCCTACGGGAATCGTGGCGATTTTCATCTCCCGGTCAGCGGTAAAGGTCCCCCCGTAGCTTACAGAAGTTCCAGGCTCGATTTTTTTCACGTAAGAAATAAAGCTTTTCAATTCCATGGCAGGCTTAAGCCTTACCGTATCCCTGTCAACCTCTCCTGACGGATAAATGCCGTATATGGATATCCCAGCCCGTACCGCCTGAAAGTTAGCACGCTGTATATCCAGAATTCCGGCGCTGTTGGAGCAGTGAAGGACAGGGATCCTGATCCCCCGGTCAGAAAGCATGGTTACGAATTTCTCATACCTTTCAATCTGTTTATCAGTGGCTGCCTTATCCCTTTCATCTGCCTTTGCAAAATGAGTGAATAGTCCTTCCACTTCAATTCCAGGAAGGCCGCAGATTTTCACCGCCTCATCTGCTGATTCCTCTGTGACCGGATATCCGATTCTGCTCATGCCCGTATCCAGCGCCAGATGTATCACTGCCTTTTTCCCCGCCTTTTCCCCCAGAGCCGAAAGGCGCTCTGCCCGTTTAAGCTGAAATATAGAGGAGCTGATCCCATATTCCACCAAAAGGCTGTATCCATCATAGGGCACGACTCCCAGGACCAGAATGGGCTTTCTGATTCCGTGTTTCCTTAAAATCACACCTTCTTCCACGGTGGCCACCGCATATCCCCACACATAGGAATCTATAGCCCAGGCTACAGGAACCGCTCCGTGGCCGTATCCGTCAGATTTTACAACGCCGATCATCCTGGTCCCTTCCTTAAGATTTGCCTTCATGGCCTCCATATTATGCCGGATAGTATCTAAATTAATTGTTTCATAAACTCTGCTGTATAATTTCATCACTTTGACCTCTACCGTATCGAATGTATTTCTTCCGCCAGTTCCCTGGCAAGAAGGCTGTGATCCCCCTGTTTCTCTTTTACCATATCTCCTGCACGGCCATGAAGCCATACGCCGAAAGCCGCTGCATCTGACTCTTCCAGACCCAGGGCTAAAAGCCCGGCTATGATCCCGGTCAGTACATCTCCTGCCCCGGCTTTTGCCATGGCGCTGTTGCCGCTTCCATTGATATAGGTCCTCTGGTCCTTTAAAGCCCCAATGGTCACCGCATCCTTTAACACGCAGGTGATGCCGAACCGGTCCGCATATTCCCTGGCCGCAGCAATCAGTTGTTTTTGTATTGTTTTTAAGTCGCTTCCCGTAAGCCTTGCCATCTCTCCCAAATGAGGAGTTACAATGATATTTTCCGTAAAATAGCTGGTCAGCTCCGGGTTTGACGCTATCGTATTCAGCCCGTCTGCATCCAGAACAATGGGAACATAGGCATTGGCAAGGACTTCTTCCACCAGATTCCTTACATAGCCTTCCTGCCCAAGCCCTGGTCCCAGAACAATGGCAGTGGCCCATTCACACTGCTTTACCAGCAGCTTTTTAAATTCATCTGTCCCTGCTTCTGCCTCCCCGGCGTCATAGGTGGTAATGATGGCTTCCGGAAGTCCGGTTTGAAGGATGGTCCTGTTTTCCTCCACAGTAAAAATTTTCACCAGGCCGGCTCCTGTCCTGTAAGCGGCCAAAGCGCACAAATAGGCTGCCCCGCTCATGTTTTTAGACCCTGCCACCACAAGGACTTTTCCAAAGCTGCCTTTATTGGAATAGGCCGGGCGCTTTGGAAGCTGTTCCTCATCTCCCGGATCCAGGGTGAAATATTCTGTCTTAAGGCGTTCTAAGCTCTCCCCCGGAAAACCGATGTCAGCAACAAGCACCCTTCCGCCGTATTCCTTCCCCGGATACAGCATGGTCCCCAGCTTTTCATAGCCAAAGGTAACGGTTACGTCCGCCTTTAAAGCAATCCCCATAATCTGTCCCGTATCGGAATGAATGCCTGAGGGAATATCCACTGCCACCGTAAATTTCGGTCTGCAGCGGAGTACTGTCTCCGTGATTTCCCGGTATCTGCCAAGAATCTCCCGGTCCAGCCCCACGCCGAAAAGCGCGTCAATGAGAATATCACAGGTACCTGGTATGAGATCAGAAATTTCTGCCAGATTGACGCCCGTATGTTTTGCAATAGAAACCTGGGTCAAATATTCGCTGCTTCCCTTTTCTCCTCCGGCTGCCAATAGAGCAGACACCGTATATCCTTTTAAATGCAGCATTCTGGCAGCCGCGACTCCATCCGCTCCGTTATTGCCGTTTCCGCACAAGACCCATATCCGGTCCGTCTTCTGCCCAAGGTTTATCACTTCTTCTGTAACCGCCAGGGCGGCCCGTTCCATAAGCACCAGAGAGGGAATCCCTATATTCTCTATGGTGTAGCGGTCCACCTGCTTCATCTGTCCTCCTGTTACCAGATATCTCATATATTCCCTCCTTGAACTCTGTCTATAGAAAAACTACCGGCAGCGAAGAGATTTCCCTTCGCCTGCCGGCAGGTATGTTACTCCAGTTCTTCAGATTGTCTGTTTCTTTCTTCCTCGGTTTTATCCTGCATGTTGCAGACCCGGTAGGATAACCGCATCAGGCTTTCCGATAAGTGGACATTTTCTACAACCACATCTTCCGGTACGCTTAAATCCGTATGGGCAAAATTCCAGATCGCCTTGATCCCTGCCTTCACAAGGCGGTCTGCTATCTCCGGCGCCTTTGTCTTTGGAATGGTCAGCGCCGCAATCTGGACATCATTGTCTTTCACGAACTGCTCCAGATCATCTACGCTGCGGATCTCTATCCCACGGACCACAAGGCCGATCAGGCGCGGATTGATATCAAACATACCTTTAATGAGAAAACCCCGTTTTTCAAAATTAGCATAATTAGCAATTGCCTGTCCTAAATTTCCAGCGCCTATGATAACGATATTATGCTGCCTGTCTATTCCCAGTATCTTCCCGATCTCTGCATATAAGTATTTTACATTATAGCCATAGCCCTGCTGGCCGAATCCGCCGAAATTATTCAAATCCTGACGGATTTGAGAAGCGGTCACTTTCATTCGTACACTTAGGTCATTGGAGGAAATACGTTCCACTCCATCCTCCATTAATTCACCCAGATACCGATAATATCTCGGAAGCCTGGTAATCACTGCTTTGGAAATTTCTTTCTCTGACACTTCTTCACCTTCTTTAACTTAGAATCAAACTAACATTATTATAACTGCATGACAAAATAATGTCAAACGGGTTTTATCATTGTATCCTTGAAAAAAGAAAGGACCTATATTATACTATTTCTATTGCCTTACATTCATACAGGAGGATAATACCCTACGGGTATAGTTATATACTCTGAAAAACAAGCAGGAAAGAGGAAACACCCTATGGGTATACCTTTATGCCATAAAACAAGCAGGAAAGAGGAAATGAAACATGATTCTGTCATGCAATAATATAAGCAAAGCATTTGGAAGCAACCAGGTGATCAAACATGCTTCCTTTCACATAGAAGACCATGAAAAAGCCGCCATTGTGGGAATTAACGGAGCCGGGAAATCCACTCTTTTAAAGATCATCATCGGAGAGCTTGCTGCCGATGAAGGAGATGTAATAGTTTCCAAGGGAAAATCCATCGGCTACCTGGCACAGCACCAGGATTTATCCGGAGACCGGACCGTTTATGAGGAGGTCCTGGAAACCAAGCGGCCTGTCATGGAAATGGAAGCAAGGATCCGCCAGCTGGAAGTGGATATGAAGCACGCCACAGGAGAAGAGCTGGAAGCCATGCTCACCGCCTACAGCCGCCTCAACCACGAATTTGAGCTGTTAAACGGCTACGCCTATCAAAGCGAAGTTACAGGAGTACTAAAAGGGCTTGGTTTTACGGAAGAGGAATTTCATAAGCCTGTCATGGCTTTATCCGGCGGCCAGAAAACCAGGGTATCCCTAGGCCGGCTCCTTCTCACCAAGCCGGACATCATTCTCCTTGATGAGCCTACCAACCACCTGGATATGGAATCCATTGCATGGCTGGAAGGATATCTGATCAACTACGACGGCAGCGTTATTATCGTTGCCCATGACCGCTATTTCCTTGACCGTGTGGTCACGAAGATCATGGAACTGGATAACGGCCTTATGACCGTGTATCAGGGAAATTACACCGATTACAGCGGAAAGCGGGCCATGATCCGGGATGCCCAGATGAAAGCGTATATAAACCAGCAGCAGGAAATCAAGCATCAGGAAGAAGTTATTGCCAAATTAAAATCTTTTAACCGGGAAAAATCCATCAAACGGGCGGAAAGCCGGGAAAAGATGCTGGATAAAATCGAAGTCCTGGAAAGACCAACAGAAATAAATGATGAGATGAAGATCCGTCTGGAGCCCAATATCATCAGCGGAAACGATGTTCTCACCGTCCGCGGCCTGGGCAAGTCCTTCCCTCAGAACCAGCTTTTTGATAACCTCAGCTTTGAAATCAAACGAGGGGAACGGGTAGCGATCATCGGCGGCAACGGAACCGGAAAAACTACCATTCTTAAAATATTAAACGGTATTTTAGAACCGGATGAAGGGGAGATTTCCTTAGGCTCCAAGGTACATATCGGCTATTACGACCAGGAACATCAGGTGCTGAATATGGAAAAGACCTTATTCGATGAACTGCAGGACACTTACCCTTCCATGAACAATACCCAGATCCGGAACATCCTGGCTGCTTTTCTGTTTACCGGGGACGATGTGTTCAAGCGGGTAAAAGACCTAAGCGGCGGCGAACGGGGCCGGGTATCCCTGGCAAAGCTGATGCTTTCGGAAGCCAACTTCCTTATTCTGGACGAGCCTACCAACCATTTGGATATTACCTCAAAAGAAATTTTAGAGGATGCCCTGGTAGGTTATACGGGAACCATCCTGTACGTGTCTCATGACCGTTATTTCATCAACAAAACCGCTACCAGGATCCTGGATTTAACCAATCAGACCCTGGTCAATTACATCGGCAATTACGACTACTATCTGGAAAAGAAAGAGATCATGACCAGCCTCTATGCTGCCCCTCCTTCTGCAAAGGCTGTTCCCCAGGAAGAGATCTCCGAGACCAAGCTGGACTGGAAGGCGCAAAAGGAAGAACAGGCCCGCCTTCGCAAACGCCAGAATGATTTAAAGAAAACCGAGGATGAGATCCATCAATTAGAAACCAGAGACGGAGAAATTGATGAGCTGCTTGGTAAGGAGGAGATTTTTACCGATGTACCAAAGCTGATGGAGCTTAATAACGAGAAGGAAACCATCAGGCTGCGGCTGGAAGAGCTGTATGAGCTGTGGGAAGAACTGGCGGAATAAATAATATTTTAAAAAGCTGATTTACAAAGCCTCCAATAAGGGTACTTACAAAAATCATAGTTGTTTCCCACAAAGTGAAACGATTATTGATAAATGTAAATAATCTTTATTGGAGGCTGTATTATATCCTCATCTTAAAATACAAGCTGTACCATCAGCATATAGGTAATGGTTCCTCCGGCAATGGAAAGCAGCATTTTCCTTTTCCAAAAATGAAGTCCTATTACGATTGCTATGGCGATCAGTTCAGGGATCCCCTTATTTCCGGCAAGGACATTTACATCCTTTAAGCAATAGATGACCAGCATCCCGAGAACTGCCGGCGGAAGTACCTTTCCAAGATACTGAATAAATTCCGGTGCCGGCTTATCCGATGGAAAAAGAAGAAATGGTAAAAATCTCGTGATAACTGTTCCCAAAACCACAATGCCGATGGTGATAATCTGTTGGCCCAGTGTCATAGTCATTGAAATCCACCTGCTTTCTCCAAAGGCTTTCTAAGTAAAGTAAGAGCTCCAAATATCGTACACATTGACGGAATGATAAAATTCGTGTCTCTAATCAGGAGCAGGCAAAGAAGCGATAAACCTAATCCTAAAAGTGAGCTGTAATGAGTTTTTTCCTTCATCCACTGTTCAAGAAAAATCACCACAAACAGTGCAGTCATCACAAAATCGAGCCCTGTGGTATCGAAATGAATAAACGAGCCGAACAAGCCGCCGATTGTTGCACCTACAACCCAATATATATGATTTAACAGCGTAACAAAGATCATAAACCAGCCACTGTCCACATCCGCAGGAATGTCCGCCGTGCAGTTAATGGAAAAGGATTCGTCACACAATCCAAAAATCAGATAGATTTTTTTTAGCCCCGGCAAGTTGTATTTATCCAGCATGGACAGTCCGTAAAACAGATGTCTGGCATTTATCATCAGGGTAAGCGCAAGTGCTTTTAAAGGTGAAAAGCCACCCAGGAGCCATCCCACTGTCAAAAATTCTACCGAGCCGGCGTAAATGATCAGGCTCATGATCATCGGGTATACAAAATTAAATCCCGAAACATTCATATAAATTCCATAAGCAAGTCCTAAAAACAAAAAACCTGCCATAATAGGTATTGTCATAGGAAAAGCTGTTTTAAAAGCCTTTCCTATGACTTTTTCTTCTGCATTCATGTTGATCCTCCACGATTGATGTCTAATTGTTTTGTATTTATAACATTTTAGCCTATACAATCCATACATTCAATTGTATAATTGTATGCATTACAATATTATGGAAATAAAAGATGTTTGCAAGTTCGGATTACTATATGATTGGAGGTGACAGGGCTATGCCTGTCAATTCTTTTTTGAATTATCACATGAGCTGGAAGCCGGAAAAACACCAGCTAAAGCGTCCAATTTATCTTTCTCTTGCTGAAAGGCTGGAACAGGATATTAAAAGCGGCTTGCTTGCCCCTGGCACAAAATTGCCCCCACAGAGAGAATTAGCAGACTTTCTGGACATCAATTTTACTACGGTCACAAGAGCCTACAGCCTATGTGAGCGGAAAGGCCTGATTTATGCAGTAACCGGCAGCGGTACCTTTGTATCACCTAATGCCAAGCTGCCTATCACGATCTCACTGGATAACACGCCCAAAAATTTAATTGAGCTTGGATTCATCGCCTCCTTTGAGCAATGCAACAGCATGGTCGTGGAAACCGTTCAGGAGGTATCCAGAAAAAAATATGTTGAGCAGCTATTTGGCTACGATGATCCTACTGGGATGCAGCATCAGAAAATGGCGGGAATCAACTGGATGAAGCCATTTGGCGTTGAAACCGGGCCGGAGAACATGGCCATTGTTTCGGGAGCACTAAATGCTTTGGCAATCACCTTATATGCCTTATTTGAACCAGGAGATAAAATCGCAGTGGACACGTTCACTTATTCAAACTTTATTGAACTGGCAAGAACTTTTCAAATACAGCTTATCGCAATATCCGGTGATGAGGAAGGAATGCTGCCGGCAGAGCTTTATAACCAGTGTATTTTAAGCGGAATTGACGGAGTGTTCTTAATGCCTTCCTGCAGTAACCCTGCTACTGTTATGATTTCGCAGCAGCGTAAAAAAGAACTTGCCAAAGTTATACGGGAACAAAACCTGATCCTGATTGAAGATGACGTATATGCGTTCCTCTCTGCCGGACTTATAAAGGATTATGAAGGGCCTATGTACCAGTTTATCCCTGATCAGACCATTTATATCTGCGGCACTTCCAAGTCCATTTGTTCCGGCCTGCGAATCGCTTATATGGTATTTGGTGAACAATTCCGTGAAAAGATTTTAAAGGGTATTTTTAATATCAATGTGAAAACCTCTTCCTTTGACGCTGAAATCATAACGGAATTGATTTTAAACGGTACAGCTCACCAGATTGTAAATGAAAAAAAGCGGTTAGCTGAATGCGCAAACAAATTGTACCAGGATTGCTTTTCCAGCCATGCATTAAACGAGCATCCATACAGCTATCATCGCTGGCTGCCTATCAGCACAAAGCTAAGCAGTGAGCATCTTGAAGCCAGCTTAAAAGAGCGTGGAATACAGGTCTTTCACTCTGACCGCTTTTTATGCAACACAAGCGAAAAAAAAACCTTTCTGCGGGTAGCATTATCATCATGCAGCACTCTGGAAGAATTGGAAAAAGGTCTGCATATATTAAAAAATGCATTAGAATTTCTATAAACAACCCAAGAGAAAAGCTGCAGGATTTTTCAAAATCCCGCAGCTTTTATGTATACAATATCCTTTTTAATATTTCCGTCACCTGGGGCGCCTCCTCTTCCATCTCTCCTCTTGTATAGGAGCTGCCCACATAAGCTGCAACCAGCTTTCCAAAATAAAACCTTATATCATCAGAAAAATAATCCGGGATATACACGAATTCCTCCACCGAATCCCTGCTCATGAGAAGATCCGTCCCTTCCTGGCTGGCACTGCCATAGCAGCCGGAGGCATAACCGATGTATTCCCCAAAAGCTGCCGTTAAGTCTTCCGGCTGGCATATTTTAATTTTTTTATAATTAGTATCAAGTTTATGGCAAACATAATAAATGCCGCTTTCTGTCATAGGCGCAGAGAAATACCTTTTTCCGGGATAGTAGATAATCTCCCAGCCCTGAGCATTAAACTTCCTGATCCAATCTCTGGGAATGTTCTTTGTCGCCTCTGTAAAAGCATCCTTCACCTCAGAAGAAACAGATGAGGAGGTTTTCTTTCCATCAATGCTGATATCGAATTCCTTGTTTCTCTGGCCGTTTTCGTCCATATAGAAAAGGCCTACATACTGGTTTGCGGCCAGCTGTCCATTATCAAAGAAAT
The DNA here is from genome assembly GCA_031270005.1 of Hungatella sp. GTDB lineage: Bacteria > Bacillota > Clostridia > Lachnospirales > Lachnospiraceae > Lacrimispora. The sequence continues at coordinate 25,781 of JAISYJ010000113.1, forward strand.
AATACCGTTTTCCCGCCACGTTTTTATAGCCGGAGGAAGCCATCTCCCCCCTTGGGGAAAACCAGTACCAGCTTCCGTTTGCCTCCTGATACCAGCCTTTCTGAGCTATGCCGTCTTCATGAAAATAATGCCATTTCTCTTCCTCGTCGTTGTAACACCAGCCAAGCTGCAGCTCCCCTGTCTCGGAAAAGCAGTAGTTCATTCCGCCGATCCTTGTCCAGTCAGAAACCATATATCCTTCATTGTCAAAGTAATACCAATACCCGTTAATCTCTTCCCAACGGTTTTTTCTGAATTCTCCCGCTGCATTGACATATTTCCAGCCGCCCGAGTCCTCCTGCCATTGCCAGTCCGATACTGCCGCCTGCTGGCTCTCGCCCTCTCCCTGTATCATCTCTTCCGCTGCCGTGGAAGTCATCATGCTTCCCAGGGTGAGAATGATACTTGCCGCCGCTATCCATCGTTTCCTCAAGAGTTCTGCACTCCTTCCAGAGTCTTCCATTTTATAATTAAAATATTACTATATTTCCAGAGAAAAGTACAGGTTTCAAAATTAAAGTTTTTATTAACAATGAAAAGCCCTTCTTTCTATTTTCTCTTTTATAGGCTATAATAATAAAAAACAAAGTTTCAGAAAGGGAGGTGATACCTGTGAAATGGAAACGTCCTTTGGCTATGGCCGGAGTGGTGTTCATTCTCTCCATATATGCCATAGCTATAATATCCGCCTTTTCCCATAATCCGGAAGCAAAAAACTGGCTGACGGCCGCTATTTTTTCTTCTGTCGTCATCCCCGTCTTTCTCTATGCCGCCCAGCTGGCCGCCCGGGTAATCAGACAGAATAAAAAAGAACCGGATTCTGCCGGAAAAAATGAAAAACATTAAAATAATAAGAACAGGAAACGCAAGCGCTCTTTCAGCAATTCTCCAATAAGGATATTTACAAAAATCAGTATTGTTCATCATGGCAGCCAAAGGATTACAGGCAATTAGTAAATAATCTTTACCGGAGAATTTGCTTTATGCGTAAAATAGGACTGGAATATATCAGAATTGTTGTTCTGCCATATCCAGACTTTTTCCATATCATTCAACACAATGCTTCTGACCCTTTCATTGCATTTTCATAATAACTTCATTCTTCCAATCATCTTTTTTTCCTTCACGTTTTACTCTCAATCAACTTGGATCGCAATCTGAATGATGTAATCCGAAGGATCTTCTGCCGCCAGATAGCTAAGTATCTCATACTCATAAGCATTGCCTGTAATGCTCAAATGATTTTCTTTTATATAGTTTGCTAACACCCCATAGGACTTTGGCAGCATATCATATCCGCCTTTATGATTCATGACAGCGTACTTGCCCCTGGGCTTTATGTGCACCTTCTCCCCTTTTTGCTTTTTCAATAATTTATTAAAAAAGAACTCCGGCTTATTATAGATTCCCCGCTCCAAATAATCTTTCCCTATAATAATGCCTGACGGGCAGGTATACTCGATATGGTGGTCCGCGCAATAGTCAAAATGTTCTCCCATATTTTTCACATCTTCTTTTTCAATTCCCTCAGGAGATAAAGCCACCGTTATCAAATACTCCTTTTCAAATTCCTGCATAAACGGAACACCACAAACTACCTGCAATGCATTTTTCGTCATATCATAAGTGATTTGCAGCAATCGTTCCATTCGCTTAATCTTTTTTTGTTCTAAAACCAGCTTTTCTTTTTTCTCTTTCAAAATAGAGAGAAAACGGGCAGGGCTCTTATGGTCCAAATATTCTTTGATTTCGCTTAACGGCGTTCCTGCTTCCTGCAGGGTTACAATGATATCAAAAATGGAAAATTGCTTCAAAGAATAAAATCGGTAGCCTTTATCATTTACATATTCTGGTTTTAAAATGCCGATATCATCATAATGAAACAGCGTATATTTTGTGACTCCGCAGGCTTTTGCAAATTCACTGGTCGTAAGATACTGATTGTTTGACACTTTTTATTCCTCCTCTTGACTATTGGGTTACCCTATACCTTATAATGTCATGATGCAAGAAAATTGTCAATGATATTCATATCTCTGAAATTACTTATATGAACGCACTGTATACTGTGCGTTTTTCGGCGGAAATATTATGATTAACAGAAATGGGACAACAGCCGGTTTGCCGGCCTGCAGGTTCGGGCCTATGTAACCTGACAGAGTGCCGTTTTATGCTTTATGCTAAAATAGAAATTATCATGAAAGGAAATGGTTTATATGGAAACTAACAGAATAAAAGTAAAAAGTGAATTTGCTCCTTTAAAAAAAGTTGTTTTAACGCAATCGGAGTTCATCTATCCCTCCCGAACGGAAGGCATTCATGATGACGCATTTCTTTCAAAGGAAAGCCTGAGTTTGCTTGAGGGCGTTGATCATGCAGGGAAAGACTATAAAGAGGTTTTCCCAGAGCGTCAGCGAAAATGGGAAAAAGAACGGGAAAATTTAAAAGAAGTCCTTGAGAAATATGGAGTTGAAGTAGTGCGCCCACGGTTGCTCACTGACTATGAGAAGGAAGCCGGAAGAGAGTTTGGCTCCAGTAATTTCTTTGCACGTGATCCTTTCTTTACGGTTGGTCCTTCCATTATTGAAGGATCATTACGTTTTTTCCATCGCAGAAATGAAATTCTGCCAATCAGGGATATCCTTGTTAAAGAAGCTTACAACACAGGAGCTCTCTATGTCTCTGTACCCAGGCCTGATATTTCAGAAGGCATTGATGCCGAACAGGGTCCCTTTTTGGAAGGCGGAGATGTTCTGGTTTTAGACAAAACGGTTTTTGTGGGTAATTCCGGATTAGCTTCCAATCATAACGGTTATCTGTGGCTTCAATCATTTTTATCCCATTTTGGCTATGAAGTAGTTGAGGTTCCCCTAAAACAGGATGTGCTGCATTTGGATTGCGCATTAAGCCTTGTAAGGGACGGGCTGATGATTATTTGTGAAGAAGCCCTCATAAATGGAATTCCAGAATCACTAAAGAATTGGGATAAAATTTCTGTTCCTTATAAAGATATAGCTTATTTGGCGGTGAATGGGCTTCCAATCAATGAGTCTACGTATATTTTAGACCCCCAATTTGAATATATTGCAGAACAGCTAAAGACAAGGGGTATAACAGTGGAGTACATTGATTTCCAAATCTCCAGAAGTTTAGGAGGTTCCTTCCGGTGCAGCACGCAGCCGCTTATAAGGGGATAGCTGTGACTTGCCCATTGCACTAAATTGCAGGGAAGGGGCAGATAAAAGGCCGCAGGATTATAAATGTTACAATCCTGCGGCTTTTCTCAAAAACCCATAATACCTATATGGAAAAATCCCATTCATTATTCTCTGTTTTTCTATTTATTCCTGCCTGTTCATTTGCGGAAAATAATTTCGTCTCTTCCCGGTCCATTGGAAACCATGGTAATGGGCGTTTCAAGTTCTTTCTCAATGAATTCAATATAATTCCGGCAGTTTTCCGGCAGGTCTTCGTAATTCTTAATTCCCCGTATCTCACATTTCCAGCCCGGAAGCGTGGTATATACTGGTTTTGCTTTGTTCAGCTCTACAGTTGTGGGGAAATCCTTTGTAACCTTTCCGTCTATTTCATAGCCAACACAGATGTGAAGCTCATCAAGATATCCAAGCACATCAAGAACCGTAAGAGCAACCTCTGTAGTACCCTGGATCCGGCAGCCGTATCTGGATGCAACGGCATCAAACCAGCCCATACGTCTTGGCCTTCCTGTGGTTGCGCCATATTCTCCGCCGTCACCACCGCGCCGTCTCAGCTCATCAGCCTCATCTCCGAATATCTCGCTGACAAACGCACCTGCTCCTACTGCACTGGAATAAGCTTTTACCACAGTGGTAATATTCTTAATCTCATAAGGCGGAATGCCTGCGCCAATGGCGCCATAGGCTGCAAGAGTCGAGGAAGATGTAACCATAGGATAAATTCCATGGTCAGGATCCTTTAAAGATCCCAGCTGGCCTTCCAGAAGGATGTTCTTTCCTGCTTTGATGGCCTCATGAAGGTATTTGGATACATCACATACATAAGGCTTCACCATCTCCCGGTATTCCAGAAGAGTATTATACAGCTCCTGAGGGTCCATGGCCGGCTTGTGATATAGATGCTCCATTAAAACATTCTTTGTTTCACAAACCCTGTCGACCTTTTCCTTTAACGTTTCTTCGTCAAAAAGCTCGCTGACCTGGAATCCGATCTTTGCATATTTATCTGAATAAAATGGAGCAATCCCTGATTTTGTGGAACCAAAGGACTTTTTGCCAAGGCGTTCCTCCTCATACTGGTCAAACAGAATGTGGTATGGCATCAGGATCTGGGCACGGTCTGAAACCAGGATATCAGGCTTTGGAACCCCCTTGCTTACGAGATCCTCAATTTCCTTTACCAGGAACGGGATATTTAATGCCACACCATTGCCGATGACGCTGGTCGTATGATTATAAAATACGCCTGAGGGCAGAAGGTGCAGGGCGAATTTACCATAGTTGTTAATGATTGTGTGTCCGGCATTGCTGCCTCCCTGATACCGGATGATGATATCTGATTCCTTTGCCAGCATATCCGTAATCTTACCTTTTCCTTCGTCGCCCCAGTTGGCGCCTACGATTGCTCTTACCATTCGATTGTTCCTCCTTCGAGTGAAAAATACCTTTTACTTACTTATGATAACGCAAGGTTGCGCATAAGTAAAATTAATATTATTTATGTTTAACATAATTTCAAATTATGTTTTCTGTCATCAGTCGTAAAAGGCGCTTCCCTGCCGGAGATACGGGGGTTTTGCTGTCAGTGACAATGGTGAAATGACGTTTTGGCATTTCATCACGGAACTTCAGCTCTACAAGAGTTCCCTTTTCCAGCTCCATCTGTGCAAATCCTGACATCACACAGCCTATCCCAAGATTGCGCATGGCAAACTGTACGATCATATCACTGGTGGAAAGCTCAAACTCCGGTTCCACCACGATCCCATGGCCTGCCAGATATTTATCCATAAATGTCCTTGTGCTTGTGTTTTTTTCCAGAAATATGCAGGGCAGTTCCTTCAGAATATCATAATCCAGTTCCTGGTCCTTTAAATAACGGAACTTATCCCCTGCCACAAACACATTCCGGATTTCCTTTACATCGGTCCGCATAACCTCGTTCTTTGCTTCAAAGGGAGTGCTGACCACCCCGAAATCAATCTTGCCGCCGTATAAATGCCGGAGCGTCTCAGGCGTAGGCCCATTGGAAACACTTACCTTGATACCAGGATACAGCTCATGAAATTTTTCAAGATAGGGTAATAAATAAAACTGAAGCGTCATATCACTGGCTCCGATCCGCACTTCGCCCGTATCCAGATCTTTTAGCCTGTTTAACATACTTTCTCCATGCCAGATGTTTTCTAAACCGGTTTTTACATATCCGTAAAAAAATTCTCCCTCCCGGGTCAGACGAACTCCTTTGGACGTCCGCAGAAAAAGCTGGCTGTCCAGGGCTTTTTCCAGCTGCCGTACCGCCTGGCTCACGGCAGGCTGGGATATACACAGCTTTTCCGCCGCCAGGGTAATGCTGTTAAGCTGGGCCACATAATAAAACACCTTGTAATATTCCAAATTGCTGCTCATGACTTCCTCCTGATATGATAATCCAGAAAAACAGGCAGACTTCCCATAATACTGTCGTCTGCCTGCAAGCTTCTATACGTTAATCTCTGCTTTCATCCCAAGAAGTTCCCTATTTTCTTCAAGAAGGGGCTTAACCACCTCTTCCAGATAAGCAGTTACCTGAGCCGGGGCGCATCCCACATATCTTTTGGGATCCATGCTTTTCTTTAAATCCTCCAAAGAAAGGTTGAAGGAAGGATCTGCTGCAATCAGCTCCAGCAAATTGTTATCAAGGCCATTGACCTTCACATTCCGGCCTGCTTCCATAGAAAGTTCCCTGATACGCTCGTGAAGCTCCTGTCTGTCCCCGCCGGCCTTTACCGCATCCATCATGATGTTTTCCGTAGCCATAAAGGGAAGCTCTGCCATCATGTGCTTTTCGATCACTTTGGGATATACCACAAGCCCATCCACAACATTTAAGTAAAGATCCAGAATTCCGTCAACCGCCAAAAATCCTTCTGGAATGCTTAATCTTTTATTAGCAGAATCATCAAGAGTTCTCTCAAACCACTGGGTAGAAGAAACCAGCATCGGATTCATTACATCTGCCATTACATAATTGGACAGGGAGGCCATCCGCTCGCTTCTCATGGGATTGCGCTTGTAGGCCATGGCGGAAGAACCGATCTGACTCTTTTCAAAAGGCTCTTCCACTTCCTTTAAATGCTGCAAAAGACGGATATCATTGGAAAATTTATGGGCGCTCTGGGCAATGCCCGCCAAGACATTGACCACGCGGCTGTCCACCTTTCTGGAATAAGTCTGGCCGGAAACAGAGTAACAGCCGGCAAATCCCAGCTTCTCTGCAATCATGGAATCCGCCCTTCTCACCTTGTCCATATCGCCGTCAAACAGCTCCAAAAAGCTGGCCTGTGTCCCTGTGGTGCCCTTAGAGCCAAGAAGCCGTATAGAACCGATGATATAGTCCAGATCTTCTAAGTCCATGGTCAGATCGTGAAGCCAGAGTGTGGCTCTTTTGCCTACGGTTGTGGGCTGAGCCGGCTGGAAATGTGTGAAAGCCAGGGTAGGCAGGTCCTTATATGAGTCGGCAAAACGGGCCAGTTCATCAATAACATTGATCAGTTTCCTGCGGACCAGCTTTAACGCTTCTGTCATAATTATTAAATCGGTATTGTCCCCCACGTAACAGGAAGTGGCCCCCAGATGGATGATTCCTTTTGCAGTTGGGCACTGGACGCCATATGCATACACATGAGACATTACATCATGACGGACCTCTTTTTCCCTCTGTATTGCCACATCGTAATTGATATCATCCTGATGGGCCTTTAATTCTTCTATCTGCTCTGAACTGATGGGAAGTCCTAGTTCCTTTTCTACCTCTGCCAGAGCAACCCACAGCTTTCTCCATGTCTTAAATTTCCTGTCCGGTGAAAAGATATACTGCATCTCCTTACTTGCATAGCGCTCAGACAGCGGGCTTTGGTATCTATCTGTCATGGTTCTTATATTCCTCCTTGGGCTTCATTTATATTCATAGTAACATATTTTTTTATTGATGGGAAGAGGAACCGGGGACCCTCCGGGCTGGATAAACACAATCAGCCCGGCGGTCCCCGTCTCTAATAATATCCATTTTTACTCAGTGTATTCTCCCCGAATATCCTCTTTCGGCGGTTCCATGGGATAATCTCCGCTAAAGCATGCGGTACAGATCGGAAGTCCCTCTGCCATTTCATTTAACCGCTCAGTATTTAAGTAAGACAGGGAATCCGCTCCCAGAAGATCCCGGATTTCTTCAATGGTCCTGTTATGTGCGATCAGCTGCTCTTCGTTGGGTATATCGGTTCCAAAATAACAGGGATGGAGAAATGGCGGGGAGCTGATCCGGACATGGACCTCCTTTGCCCCTGACTCCCGAAGCATATTGACAATGAGGGCGCTGGTGGTTCCACGGACAATGGAATCGTCGATCATGATGACCCGTTTCCCCACCACTGCTTCCTTTAACACGTTTAACTTGATCCTGACCGAGGATTCCCGGTTGCTCTGCTTTGGCTTTATAAATGTCCTGCCAACATAGGAATTCTTTACAAAAGCGGTCCCATAAGGGATTCCGGATTGAAGGGAGTATCCCAGGGCAGCGGCGTTGCCTGATTCCGGCACTCCGACCACAAGATCCGCTTCCACCGGAGAATCCATAGCTAAAGCACGGCCGGCGCACATCCTGGAATGATAGACGCTGACGCCGTCAAACACGCTGTCAGGCCTTGCAAAATAAATATATTCAAAGATACATCTGGCTTCCTTTGATTTATCCACAGGGCAGAGGCTTGTATCAGAAGTGATGCCTTCCTTTGTAATGGTCACAACTTCCCCAGGGCAGACGTCCCGGACAAACTCTGCGCCAAGAGTATCAAGGGCGCAGCTTTCCGATACCAGAATATAGGCGTTATCGCGTTTTCCAATACACAAAGGCTTAAATCCATAAGGATCCCTGGCTCCGATCATTTTACGGGGACTCATGATGACAAGGCAATAAGCGCCTTTAAGCTTTTTCATGGCATTTGCTACCGCAGCCTCAACGGTAGCAGCTTTCACTCTCTCCCTGGCAATGTGGTAGGCGATCACCTCTGAATCAATCGTCGTCTGGAAAATAGCCCCGTTATACTCAAGCTCACGTCTCAGCTCCGGTGCATTGATCAGGTTGCCGTTATGAGCCATGGCCAGGGTTCCTTTCAGATAATTGAGCACAAGCGGCTGGGCATTCTCCCGTGTGCTGCTGCCTGCAGTAGAATAACGAACATGACCCACGCCGATGTCGCCGCGAAGACCTTCTAAAATTTCCGGTGTAAAGACCTCATTGCATAACCCCATCCCCTTATGGGCGCTTACCTTTGCCTTAAAGCTGCCGGTATCGCTGACCGCAATTCCGCAGCTCTCCTGGCCTCTGTGCTGCAATGCAAGCAATCCATAATAAATGGTGGAAGCAACGTCGCCGCCGTCAAAATCGTAAATTCCGAATACGCCGCATTCCTCATGCAGCTCATCCTCAAAATTGAAATTCAATTCGTTATTCATTTGATGTCTTTTCCTCTCTCCTGCCCACGCTCTCTGGGCATACAGGGATACCCGCAGGGTGTTCCTCTCTCCTGCCCATGTTTTGGGGCAAAGCTGGCCCCGCTTTACCGGACGTAAAGGTATACCCGCAGGGTGTTTCCTCTCTGTGCTGTTTACCGGATGCCGAGACGGCGGAACACTTCCTCGTATGCGTCCTCCACGCCTCCTAAATCCCTGCGGAAACGATCCTTATCCAGTTTTTCATGGGTATCCTTATCCCACAGCCTGCATGTGTCAGGAGAAATTTCATCAGCCAGAATGACCTGTCCATGATAGCGGCCGAACTCAATCTTAAAGTCGATCAAGTCAATATTTAAACTGTCAAAATATTCTTTCAGCACTTCATTTACCTTAAAGGCATATTCTGTAATCTTATCGATCTCTTCCTGGGTGGCCAGATTGAGGGCCAATGCATAGTAGCTGTTGATGAACGGGTCGCCCAGATCATCATTTTTATAACTGAATTCAAGAGTCGGACAAGCGAACTTCACTCCTTCTTCCATCCCCATCTTCTTGGCGAAGCTTCCTGCGGAATAGTTTCTGATGATCACTTCAAGGGGAATGATCTCCACTTTCTTCACTGCAGTCTCACGGTCACTCAGTTCTTCCACCAGATGAGTGGGAACGCCCTTGGCCTCCAGCTTTTTGAAAATAAAGTTGGTCATTCGGTTGTTGACCGCGCCTTTTCCAACAATGGTGCCTTTTTTAAGACCATTAAATGCTGTGGCATCGTCTTTGTATGAAACAACCAATACATCCGGATCTTCCGTTATATAAACCTTTTTCGCTTTTCCCTCATACAGCAATTCTTTCTTTTCCACGGTATCCACCTGTCCTTTTCTGAATTAATTTATAAGTTTTTCAAATAAAACCACGGTGTTTCAGTAGAAATTATAATACAGTAAAAATAGGATTGCAACTGGTTTTGTTATTATAAATACTAATGACCTTATTATGATTTTGTTTCTCAATCAGGACCTTGAAGAATTATACGCTCTATCTTTTTCCAGATTTTAACCTTGCCTTCCTTCCAGTCAACAGAAAGCCCCTGTTCTTTGGTCTCCCCGGTTTTCCGGCCCCAAAAGGCATCAGCCAGCCATTCCTTCTCTGTTTCCGCTTCTCTGCTGACAGGCAGGAATTCATGAGCACTTTCCGCAATTATTTCTCCATAGGTCAGGAAAAATACCGCCGCCTCCAAAAGGATAAGAAGCTGCAAGCCTTTTCTCAGACGAAATCCGGAGCATTTCTTAAGAGGAATCACTTTCTTAAGACTTCTCCACGGCTTTTTCCTTTTATCATTATACCGCTGATATTTAAAATAATCAATTTTCCTTTTCATGAACGTTTTGCCTCTCTGCCGGGAAGGCTCTTGTTATTTTGACGTTGCCTCTGGATATTTGGCCTGAATATGGTCTTTGATAAATAAAATAGAATTGTTTACATAATACGGTAAGATATATGTCGATACTATTATATCTTATAATAAAAAAAGCTTCAAGCATAGATTCCATGCCTGAAGCTTTTTTATTACAAATTTCTTTTTATTATGGTGCTTTTGTCGCTCCTGAAGTTGGCTGGCCATTGCTTTCCCCTGTAATTTTGTCAACCCCTTTTTCTACATCATTAACAACACCGTTAATCACACCGGTGCTCTCATTGGCGCTTGTTGTGTCAGTCACAGCAGTGGTTTCAGTAGTTTTGGTCGTTGAAGCCGCAGTTGTCTGGGTTGTTGCACCTGTGGTACCTGCTGTGGTTCCATTGTTTCCTTTTGTGGTGCCGCAAGCAGTCAGACACATTACTGTCATAATGACAATAAGGGTAATTGCATAAGGTTTTATTCTTTTCATAATACATTCTCCTTTCATTTTCTACGATTAGTATGTGTAAAGGAAGAACGAATTATGGTGGAAGATATTGGAAAATTTATGATTTTATTACATCTTTCATGGTATATAATCCCGGAGCTTTTCCCGCCAGGAATTTTGCCGCAGAAACCGCGCCTTTTGCAAAAATCGCCTTTGAATATGCGGAGTGATGAAAGGTGACGATTTCATCCTTTCCGGCAAAAATCACATCATGTTCTCCGACAATCGTTCCTCCACGGACAGACTGGATCCCGATCTCTTTTTTGTCTCTGGCTTTTCTGACCTGGCTTCTGTCATAAACATAATGATATTCCTGCTCCATGGCCTCATTAATGGAATCCGCCAGGGCAAGGGCTGTTCCGCTTGGGGAATCCAGCTTCTTATTGTGGTGCTTTTCCAGTATTTCAATATCAAACCCCGCGGCTGCCAGTACCTGCGCTGCCTCTTTTACCAGCTTCATGAGCAGGTTGACGCCAAGAGACATATTGGCGGATTTAAGGACCGCAACGTGATTGGAAGCCTCCTCAAGTTTTTTCATCTGTTCGTCCGAAAGGCCGGTGGTACATACTACCACAGGTATTTTTTTCTTTACGCTGTAATCAAGAAGGCCATCCACTGCTTTAGAGGAGGTAAAATCCACGATCACATCCGCCTCTTCACTGCAGGCTTCCAGTGACGGAAATACGGGATACGGATTCTGCCTGGTATCATGGGGATCAATTCCCGCAACAATGGTTATATTTGTTTCCTCTGCAGCAATTTGGGATACCACCTGGCCCATGGCCCCGTTACAGCCGTGCATTATCATCCTAATCATGTTTTCCTCTTTCCTGCCCATGCTTTTTGGGCATAAAGGTATACCCGCAGGGTGTTTCCTCATAGGCATATCGTTTACTGATTATAAAATTCCATACTCTTTCATGGCTTGTTTTAAACGTTCCTGATTCTTAGGTTCCATCTCGGTAAGAGGCAGACGCATAGGGCCTGCAGCCTTTCCCATAAGATTTAAGGCAGCCTTAACCGGAATCGGATTGACCTCACAGAACAAGGCATTGATGAGAGGAATGGCAGCCAGCTGAAGTGCGGCGCTCCGTTTTACATCTCCCTTAAAATAAGCCTCACAGATTTCGTGAGTCTGGGCGGGCGCAATGTTGGAAAGAACGGAAATAACACCTTTTCCTCCCAGGGACAGCATGGGAACGATCTGATCGTCATTGCCGGAATATAGATCCACACGTCCATCCGTAAGGTTCATTAAGTCTGCAATAGCTGAAAAGTTGCCGCTGGCTTCCTTTACCCCTACAATGTTGGAGATATGTAAGCATAAATCCGCTATAGTCTCAGCTGCAATGTTTACTCCGGTTCTTGACGGAATATTATACAGAAGAACAGGAATCCTCACCGCATCAGCAACTGTCTTAAAGTGAGCCTTCAGCCCATTTTGAGTTGCCTTGTTATAGTAGGGAGATACGAGAAGAAGCCCGTCCGCGCCGTGCTTTTGCGCCTCTTTAGACAGGTAAACCGCTGTATCCGTACAATTAGAACCGGTTCCTGCAATGACCGGGATCCGTTTTTTCGTTATCTGGCATACGTATTTGATCACGTCCAAATGCTCCTCATGGGTCATGGTAGACGCCTCGCCCGTTGTACCGCATACAATGATAGAATCCGTTCCAAAAGCGATCTGTTCTTCTACCAGTTCCTCCAGCTTCTCATAGTTTACATCTCTGTTTTCCTTAAATGGTGTGACAAGCGCCACACCTGCTCCCTCAAAAATTGCCATGATATCATCCTCCTGATTCTTTTTCGTCATACACAGTAAACTTACATCCGGCCCGCAGTCTTCTCTGCTGCCAAACACTGAGCCTGCAAAGCAGGATCTTACGCCGGAGCGCAACTAATTCAGCAGCCTTAATGCATTTGTGGGTCATGTACATCCATATTGGAGCATTTTTAATCCATAAGCCGTAATCTCCCATAAATTAAAAAGAGAGCTGACAACAGGGTCAGCTCTTAAAGTTCAGAATCTGGTAATCTCATCTTTCTTTAAGTAGCTCCCCATCCAAAAGGATGACAGTCATATGGCTATTAACCATATGCCCAGAACAAGTATGCTCAGGCCATACCCTTCTTCGGCGTCTCTTCCTTCCCCCTGCCCTCGTCTGTACCTGATACATCGGACAGAGTACTTATAAGCAACGCAACCTCTACTCTAATATGTATGTTACCATACTATCATTATTATTTTATATTGTCAACTTTAACATGGTTGATTTCCAGAATACTATCTACATAAGGTTCTATTTCCTTTTGAAATACCTTACCGGTTAATATGACCTCCATATCATCAACTTTGGACTGAAGCAGCTTTGCAAGCTCCTCTGCCTCTATGATGTTCTGGTCCAGAAGTCCAAGGATTTCATCCAGGATCAGCATATCGCATTCCCCTGTTGATACGACCTTTCTGGCAAAATTCAGGCCGTTTCTGATATTCATCCGCTCCTCTTCCTGCTGTTCTTTGGAAAGACTTTCAAAAAAACCATCGGATTTTTCAAACCGGAATATTTTCATCTCAGGTTCCATGCGTTTCATAATGTCAAAAGAATCCCGGCCGGAGCAGCCCTTTAAAAACTGTATCATGATCACAGTTCTGTTCTTGGTCAGAGCTCCGATTCCCATACCCAACGCGGCTGCAGTCTTTCCTTTTCCTTCCCCGCATATAACCTGTATCGCACCTCTATTCATCCTTCAGCACCTCATAACAGCTAAAAAGCAATTATTTACATATTATGTTAGAACCTGATTATAGTATCATAATTTTAATTTTTTTGCAAGTTTTCTTACCTTTTCCTTAATTATTGCCCATGGTTTCCGGGCGCTCCTTACATTTATAAATAACAGCTTTTATTCCGCACACTCCAGTTTGCTGACTGATACCTCATAGGCCACTCTTTTTTCACACTCTGTTTCACTTAATTTTTTGGTGTATTCCCTGCTCTGGACCCTTCCCCATACTTTTACTCTTGTTCCTACTGTGAATCCTGAAGCATATCTGGCATTTCTCCCCCATGCGATGCAGGGTATGTAATCTGATTTTCCATATGGGCGGTTAACCGCAAGAAGCAGGTCCGCAATTTCCCTTCCTAAAGGCGTTTTTCTGTAAATGGGAGCTTTGCATATGTATCCATCAAGAAAAATTTGATTGGTCTTCGTATAATCCGTAAACTCTTCTATAAAATGAACTTCTCTCACAAATACAGAAAGCACTAGCCTGTTTTTTGTTCCTTCATGACGGTTGTAGGAACGGAACTGGCCAATGGCTTCTATCGTTAAGCCTGAGTAATCTCCTTCCACATCAATAAGACGTTCTGAAATCATGAGCGGTATGATATCTGCCTGTTCACTAAGACGATTTACCGCAACATCCACCATATAGAATCCTTCTCCAAATACTTCATGGCTGAAGGTGAAGCCGGAGACGATCTCTCCGATGACGCTCACTTTGTTGTTTTCAATCATTTTTTCTGACATTGTATTTCCCCTCTTCTTTCACTTATTTGCTAATATGCTTCACAGCTAATATTAAATTTATGTGATAGAATCCTGTAAAATGATAGAAAGCAATCCAAAAATATCGACAGTTCCAGGCAGAATGCGCCGGAAAACAAAAGAGAATGCCGCCTCTTTGCCGAATTATCGGTTTTCGAAGGCAGCATCCTCCTTTATATTACAAATTATGCCAATGATTTTTTATTAAGAGAAGACCTTTTTCTCATGGTAGGGTCTAAAATTTTCTTTCTGATCCGAAGATTTGAAGGAGTGATTTCCAGCAATTCATCGGTATCAATAAAGTCAAGGCACTGCTCCAGGCTCATCTCTCTTGGAGGAGTCAGCTTAAGAGCCTCATCCGCACTGGAGGAACGGGTGTTAGTCAGCTTTTTCGTCTTGCACACATTGATTTCGATGTCCTCTGCCTTTGGATTCTGTCCTATAACCATGCCGGAATAAACCTTTACTCCAGGTCCAATGAACAAGCTTCCTCTTTCCTGGGCACTAAATAAGCCGTAGGTAATGGATTCTCCTGACTCATAAGCGATCAGGGATCCTGTCTTACGGTATGATAACTCTCCCTTAAAGGTCGCATAGCCGTCAAATGACGTATTCATGATTCCGTTTCCTTTTGTATCCGTCATAAACTCTCCGCGATAACCGATCAGGCCTCTGGAAGGAATTGCAAACTCCAGCCTTGTATAGCCTCCATTGGCGGGACTCATGCCCTGAAGCTCTCCCTTACGGCTTGTAAGCTTCTGGATAACTGCACCGGTAAATTCCTCCGGTACGTCAACATAAGCGATCTCCATAGGCTCAAGCTTGTGGTTTCTCTCATCAAAATGGTACAAAACCTCTGCCTTGCTGACCGCGAATTCAAAGCCTTCTCTTCTCATGTTCTCAATCAAAACAGACAGATGAAGCTCCCCGCGGCCGGAAACCTTAAAGCAGTCCGGAGAATCAGTTTCCTCTACCCGAAGGCTGACATCTGTATTCAATTCCTTGAATAAACGTTCCCTGATATGGCGGGAAGTAATGTATTTTCCTTCTTGTCCGGCAAGAGGGCTGTCATTTACCATGAAATTCATGGCAATCGTAGGCTCTGAGATCTTCTGGAACGGAATTGCCTCCGGATTTTCCGGAGAGCAAAGGGTGTCACCAATGTGGATATTCGCAATTCCGGAAATGGCAACAATGGCGCCGATGGTGGCTTCCTGTACCTCTACCTTATTAAGACCTTCGTATTCATACAGCTTGCCCACCTTTACCTTACGGAATTTATCCGGTTCATGGTGGTTTACGATCACACATTCCTGGTTCACTCTGATACGTCCGTTATCCACCTTGCCTACGCCGATACGTCCAACGTATTCGTTGTAGTCAATGGTGCTGATCAGGAGCTGGGTCGATGCATCCGGGTCTCCTTCCGGAGCCGGTATATGATCGATGATGGTCGTAAACAAGGGGGCCATGTCAGTTTCCGGATCATCAAGCCCCTTTTTGGCAAATCCGGTTTTTGCAGAAGCATAGACAAAGGGACAGTCAAGCTGTTCTTCACTGGCATCAAGATCCATGAGAAGCTCCAATACTTCTTCCTCTACCTCCTCAGGTCTTGCCTCAGGACGGTCGATTTTATTGATACAGGTTACTACAGACAGCCCCAGTTCAAGTGCCTTACGAAGCACGAACTTTGTCTGGGGCATAACTCCTTCATAAGCATCTACAACCAGGATTACGCCGTTTACCATCTTTAAAACACGCTCCACCTCGCCGCCGAAATCCGCATGGCCAGGGGTGTCAATGATGTTGATCTTGGTTCCGTTGTAATGAACGGCTGTATTCTTGGATAAAATGGTGATTCCCCGCTCTCTCTCAATATCATTGGAATCCATTACCCGTTCCATGACTTCCTGATTCTCACGGAAAATGCCGCTTTGCTTAAGCAAGGCGTCCACCAGCGTTGTTTTACCGTGATCGACGTGGGCTATAATCGCCACATTTCTTACGTCTTCTCTTTTCATTTTCATAAACTGTACTCTTCTTTCTCTTCTTTAAACAAAGCATAAAAAACTAAGGACCAGATCGCCCTTAGTCTCATTTACATTATCACAATTATTCAGTATATCATCCTATATTTCATATTGCAAGATTTTTTCCTATATTTCGACAGTTTCCAAGGCTGCATAGGATCGCCATCCAGTTCTCAGCCCGGAAACAGGACCACTTCTTTATTAAAAATGCCGTAGTAGACCTCTCCCGACAGAAGGAGACCTGCTTTTCCGCCTGTCACCTCTGTGATGTACGCCCGAAGCTTATCCAGGGCTTCATCAGGAACCAGGGCAGTAAGCTCCACCCGGTCCGTATATTCGACGCCAAGGGTCGTGATTTCCCGCTGTCCCAGAAGATACTGGATCTTCCCAATGCCGTTATAATCCGTAGTAACGGAAAGCTTTACCGCCGGTTCCACGGTTAATGCCGTACAGGACTTTAGCCCTTCCTGCACTGCCTTTGAATAAGCGCGTACAAGGCCTCCTGTCCCAAGAAGAGTCCCTCCAAAGTACCGGGTCACCACCGCGCAGAGGTTCACAAGCTTTTCTCCTTCCAGAACATCCATCATGGGTTTTCCCGCAGTCTGGCTGGGCTCCCCGTCATCGCTTAAGCGCTTCTCTTCTCCGCTTCTCCCCAGAATCCAGGCGTAGCAGTTATGTCTTGCATCCCAATATTTTTTTCTTGTTTCCTCTATAAACGCCAGAGCCTCAGCCTCTGTTTCCACCGGCTTTAAATTAGCAATGAACCGGGACTTTTTTTCTGTAATTTCCCCTGTGCCGCCCTGATACAAAATCCTATAAGCCTTTCTCATAAACTTCCTCATTTCTTATTTTTAACCGATTACCCCCATTATAACCAAAAGTACAGGCCCAGGCAAGCTTTCATGTATATTTTGCCTGATTATCTCCAAAAATGGTAGGTGTTGAATTGCAAGACAATTTTTGGTATAATGTACCGGTAATGCCTTACAGGCATACCTTTACGCCCGTAAAAGCGGGGCAGGCTCTGCCCAAAAAGCATGGGCAATAAAGTGGAAAGGAGGCTTCCTATGAATTACGGCAAACAAGCGACAGAGAAAAAAATCAGATCTGCCAATTCAAAGACAAGGAAATATACCACTAAGGTCTTTCTTGCCTTTTTAAAGAGTCTATTTGTGCTATGCTTGTTTGGCAGCATTGTTGCTGCCAGCATCTGTTTTGGCATGGTAAAAGGAATCATAGACAATGCTCCTGACGTAGATATCGCAACCATTGTTCCAAACGAATATGCAACAACCGTCTATGACAGCGCCGGAAACGTCACTGAAACCTTGGTAACCGCAGGTTCCAACCGGGAGGAAGCCAGTTATGAGGAACTTCCGAAGAATCTCGTTAATGCGTTTGTTTCCTATGAGGATTCCCGGTTCTGGGAGCACAATGGAATCGATTTGCGTTCCATTCTCCGCGCCGTTAAGGGCGTTCTGACAGGGGATTCCACCGCAGGCGGAGGAAGTACCATTACCCAGCAGTTAATTAAAAACAGCGTCTTTGGAGGCGGCATGGAAAAAAGCTTCGGAGAACGGCTGGAACGAAAGCTGCAGGAATGGTTTTTAGCCGTCAAGCTGGATAAGGCCATGGCCAAGGAACAGATCATAACCAACTATCTAAATACCATTAACCTGGGCAACAATTCCCTGGGAGTCAAGGTGGCTGCCAGAAGATATTTCAATAAGGACGTGCCGGACTTGACATTATCAGAATGTGCAGTCCTTGCAGGGATCACCCAGAACCCCTCAAAGTTTAACCCGATCACAGGACAAAAAGCCAATTCGGACAAGCAAAAGGTAATTCTTCAATATATGAATGACCAGGGATATATCACAAAGCAGGAAGAAGATGAGGCGCTGTCCGATGACGTCTATTCCAGGATCCAGAACGTAGATACCGCTACCAAGGAGACTTCCACCCCATACAGCTATTTTACGGATGAGCTGGTGGAGCAGGTAAAAAAGGCCATGAAGGACCAGCTAGGATACACGGACACCCAGGCCCACAACATGCTTTACAGCGGCGGACTGTCGATCTATACCACCCAGGATCCTAAGATCCAGTCCATTGTAGACGAGGAAATCAACAGCCCTGAAAACTATTTTGCCGCCAGATATTCCATCGAATACAGGCTGTCCGTCACCCATAAGGATGGAACCACAACCCATTACTCTGAGGAAAATATAAAACGTTATCACAAGGAAAACGGGGATACGGGATTTGACGGCTTATATAATACCGAAGAAGCAATCCAGGACGATATAAACGGATACAAGGCTTATCTATTAAAAGAAGGGGATACCATTCTTGGTGAAAGCCTTCATAAAATGCTGCAGCCCCAGGCTTCCTTTGTCCTCATGGACCAGAAAACCGGGGAAGTAAAAGCCATAAGCGGCGGGCGGGGACAAAAAACAGCCAGCTTAACCTTGAACCGGGCCAGCAACACATACCGTCAGCCAGGATCTACCTTTAAGATCTTAACAGCCTTTGCACCTGCCATTGATACCTGTGGGGCCACCCTGGGATCCGTTTATTATGATTCTGTTTACACGGTGGGCACTAAGACCTTTTCCAACTGGTACAGCTCCGGCTATCAAGGCTACTCCAGCATACGTGACGGAATTATCTATTCCATGAACATCGTGGCTGTCCGCTGCCTGATGGAAACCGTAACGCCTCAGCTTGGTGTGGAATACGCCAAGAATTTCGGAATTTCCTCCTTAACCGATACCGATTATAATGCGGCCCTGGCCCTTGGAGGAATCACCACCGGCGTTTCCAACTTAGAGCTGACCGGCGCCTTTGCCACCATAGCAAACGGAGGAGTTTACAAAAAACCTATATTCTTTACCAGAATTCTGGATCATGACGGCAAGGTGCTAATTGACAATACGCCGGAAACCCACCGGGTATTAAAGGATTCCACTGCATTTCTTTTAACCGATGCCATGGCCGATTCCATGGAAAGCAGCAGGAAATTCTCAAGCTCAGGACCAAGCTCCACCAGTGCCTCTGCTCACATTCCCGGTATGTCAGGGGCAGGAAAAAGCGGTACCACCTCCGCAAACAATGATATCTGGTTCGTAGGTTATTCCCCCTATTATACTGCCGGTATCTGGGCCGGCTGTGACGACAACCAGAAACTTACGAAGCAAAATGGAGGAGCCTCCTTCCACAAGGCCATCTGGCGGAAGATCATGACCAGAGTCCATGAAGGAATGCCCGATCCTGGCTTTCCAGTGCCTGACAGCATAGAAACCGCTCAGATCTGCCGTAAATCCGGCAAGCTGGCAGTCTCCGGCGTCTGCAACAACGATCCCAGAGGCAATGCGGTATACACCGAATATTTTGCAAAAGGCACGGTTCCAACCGATGTATGCAACAATCATGTACGCGCAACGGTCTGCTCTGTATCCCACCGTCTGCCTACGCCTTACTGTCCGGAACGGACCACCGCCATATTTATGGCAATTCCTTCGGGAGAAGAAGGGTCAACGGATGACTCCAAATACGCAATGCCAGGATATTGCACCATCCATTCTGCCAACTCCATCATCCTTCCTCCGGGAGATAATTCGGATTCACCCGGCGGAATTCCACAGCAGTATGGACCTGGACATGGGCCTCAGAATCCTGGTGGAGCAACACAGATTCCTCCCTGGGGAGGCTATTAAATAACACCTGTGGATGGGATGCTGCCTCCGGTAAGTAGGGCGGGGCTATGACACAGGAAAATGGAAACAATAATAAAGAAAAACATAAGAATGCCTCAAAAGCCGATCTGGCTTTTGAGGCACTCTTTTTGCATTATATTTTCTTATATTTTCGTTTTATGCCAATCGTATCAGCTCTTCATCTTAGGCTTAAATAGAATAGAGCCCAGGTATCCGAAGATCAATGCTCCGGAAATTCCTACTGCGCTTGCAGTAAATCCCCCTTTAAAAATCCCTAAAAATCCATCCTCTCCCATGCTCTTTGATACGCCTTTCCATAAGGTGTTCCCAAAGCCCAGAAGGGGAACCGTTGCCCCGGCTCCGGCCCAGTCGGCAAAGGGCTGGTAAATGCCAATAGCGCCCAGAATGCTTCCGGTTACCACCAGAAGAACCATGATGCGGCCGGGCATCAGTTTTGTATTGTCCATTAATATCTGCACCAGGGCGCAGATCGCTCCTCCGACTAAAAATGCTTTCACGTAATCCATGGCTGTCTCCTTTCTTTTTGCTGGCTATGTGTCCGCCATGCCATTCATAATTTGGCGGAAATACGCCGCCAAATTATGAATGCGGGCTGCGCCCTATAGAAATATTTGTATTGTTTGTGCTTAGTGAGCAAGCTCCCACGCACAAACAATACAAATATTTCTGCATGGCTATAGGTTTCCCATATTCTCAATCACAACTGCATGGGCAATTCCAGGAATCGTCTCACCTTCGTTAAAGCTCACTGTGGAAAGGAGGGCGCCGGTGGGCACGAACAAGACCCTTTTCCATGTGCCGTCTTGTACTTTAGGAAGTATATAGGAGCAAAGGGTGGAAGCCGCACATCCGCATCCGCTGCCTCCTGCATGAGTATCCTGATTATCACTGTTAAATATCTCCATCCCGCAATCCGTATGCAGTTTTTCCAGGTCATGTCCTTTATTTTTCATAAAATCAAGCAGGATCGTCCGGCCGACCTGGCCCAGATCTCCTGTGATGATTTTGTCATAATAGGATTCATCCACCTGAAAATCATCAAAATTCTGCTGAATGGTGTAGAAAGCGGCTGGCGCCATGGCTGCCCCCATGTTCATGGAGTCCTTGATGCCCATATCCACCATGCGTCCTGTGGTGATCCCGGTGATGGCTGCAATTCCTTCTTTCCTGTGCTTGGTGAGTATCACCGCACCGCAGCCGGTGACAGTCCATGAGGAGGAATACGGTCTCTGGCTTCCATATCCCAGGGGAAAACGGAATTGTTTTTCAGCCGTTGCAAAATGGCTGGAAGCCATGGCCATGACCTTATCCGCATAGCCCCCTGCTACGGTCATGGCCCCTAAATTAAGAGCTTCTCCCATGGTGGAGCAGGCTCCGAACAGACCGAATAAGGGGATTTCCAAATCTACCGTTCCAAAGGAAGTAGCGATCAGCTGTCCCAGTAAATCTCCTGCAAACAAATAACGAATGTCCTTTTTCCGGATATCTCCCTTTTCAATGGCCAGATCAGCCGTCTGCTTCTGAAGGGCGCTTTCCGCCTTTTCCCAAGTATCCGCTCCAAACATATCGTCCTGTTCTACCACATCGAATAAATTTCCCAGGGGACCCTGGCCTTCTTTTTTACCGACAATAGAAGCCATGCTTTCAATAATCGGAGGTTCATCAAATCTAACACTTGCTTTTCCTATCTGCATTTTCTCTCTCCATTTCTCTGACCGGTTCATTCCTACAGTATTTGAAAGGCCTTTAATACATAGGCGATGATTCCCAGGATCCAGGAGCTTAATATCCCATATAATATGACGGGACCGGCAATGGTAAAGATTTTACAGCCGATTCCAAACACCTGGCCTTCCGCCTTAAATTCCACAGCCGGAGCGACAACGGAATTAGCAAATCCCGTGATCGGCACCAGGGCTCCTGCTCCGCCAAATTTTGTAATCTTGGGATAAATGTTAAATCCGGTCAGGATGACAGTAGCTGCAATCAGAACCAAAGTGGTCCAGGCAGAGGCAGCTTCCTTTTCCATGCCTGTATTCATAAATAAAGTTGTAGTAAGCTGTCCAAGGGTACATATGATTCCCCCTACAAAAAAGGCCTTTATAAGCCCCGGCCATTTTTTGTGCACCGGAGTCACCTGTTTTACATAAGCTTCATATGCTTTTTTGTTTATTTCCATGATTTTCCTCCTTTGCTCCCATTCTTTCCGGGCATATAACATGCCCTTCGGGCGTTTCTACGTTCTGTAAATCCTTTTCCTGATACTACTGCTTAAAATTCCCTGTAAAATAGATCAGGGACCCGATCAATTTGCCAAGACCCAGGGAAAGGATCAAATATTGCAGGCCAACAGCCAGATGAATTCTACGGCTGATTATGGGCAGGGCTTTTAAAGTTTCTGCAAGGGACATGACAAGGATGCCTATAAATATTCCGACGGAAAGCCCGTATATTCCAAGAACCAGATTTCCGCCAAACCCTATGGGAATTCTATAAATATCACATATATTCCCAAGGACACCGCCAAGAATGATAACCGACTCAAAGAGCAGAATATGCTTCTTTGTTTGGGTTGCTCCGATCAGTCTTGGAAACACGCCAATAATTGCCAAAAAAGCAAAAACGCCGGCTGCTATAATGCCGCCAGCGCTGAGCCCAATAAAAACAAGAAATACTTCTTTAAGAAACATCAATGTCCGACTCCTTTCTACCATCGTTCTGGATCAGAGTCTTACTGATATTGTCTTCGTAAAGCCGCATTTCCACCTCTAGCGGAGTTGGATCGGTATTGATCTTGTATTTTGCGAAATGGTTGAAGAATCCCACAATTCCAAGAGCCAGTCCAACAGAATAACTGACCTCCAAAATCGTGAATCCGCTTGACTCCTGCTTCATGATGATCCGGTAAATTTCCTTGAAAACATCCGTAACGCTGGCATCATTATTAAAGGTCATAATAGCAAAGGATGCACCGCAGAAACATACGATACAGACAAAAATGGTTTTGGCCCACTGCCAGGCCCATACGGGAGGTTTGGGCTTATGGTAGTCTATGATAAAGTCTACCTCTCCCACATTATTGATCTGAAGAGTCGGATCCATTTCTATCAGCTTCTTGATTACATCCAGAGTTTTTTCTATATAACGCTTATTGCGGTCCAAATGGATGGTTTTGATCCGAAGGGCCTTACACTTATTCATAATAGCCGTATCGTCGCAATAAACATCCGCCACATCCTTTAACTGGATTTCCTTGTGCCGCACCTCAGTAATCTGGCTGATATTCAAATAAACAGTCTTGCTCATGAAACCATCATCTCCCATCCCGGAATGGCTTCAACAAGCGTCCCTTCTTTTTCTGACCCGTCCGGCATAACAGCAATCATGTACCAGATAGCAGCAGCAACTGCAATCAGGCATAATACAAGAAGCGCCATGACAAGCTTATGTTTTACGGATTCCATACGTGCTCACATCCTTTTCTCTGGTTTTCAAAGCTAGTATGAGCCGTATAAAATTATTTTATTCTACAATTTTTCCCGCATCTGTTTTAAAATCTTTTTTTCCAGTCTGGAAACCTGAACCTGGGATATTCCAAGCTTTGCCGCAATTTGACTTTGAGTCTCATTATAATAATAACGCCTGACAATAATTTCCCTATCCTTGTCGGAAAGCGCCGTTAAAAGTTCCCGCAGCACCATGCGGTTTAACAGATCTTCCTGGGCGGAACTTTCCTCTTCAATTTTATCAATGAGTAAAATGCTGTTTTCGTCATTTTTGTTGACGGACCTGTATAAGGATTCCACTTCCGCTCCCGCTTCAATGGAAGCTGCCACTTCTTCTTTGCTGGCCCCTATTTCTCCAGCAATTTCTTCCACCGTAGGCTCTCTCCCAAGACGATATACCAATTCTTCCCTGACGTTTTTCACCTTAAGCCCCATTTCCTTTATGGAGCGGCTGACCTTGATCATTCCGTCGTCTCTTAAAAAACGTTTGATCTCTCCTGTTATCATGGGCACCGCATAAGTGGAAAATTTCACCTCATAGGATAAGTCAAATTTATCAATGGCTTTCATTAAGCCAATGCTGCCGATTTGAAACAAATCCTCAGGTTCATAACCACGCCCTGTAAATCTGCGTACTATACTCCAAACCAGCCCGAAATTGTCGGTCACAAGCTGGTCTCTTGCCGCTTTATCTCCTTCGTGAGCCATTTCTATCAATCTCATGGTCTCATCCATAAGGCTCACCTGTCAATCTTCTTTTTCATGGTTACGGCAGTTCCCACTCCGGTCTCCGACTCTACTTCCACCTGATCCATAAACGCTTCCATAAAGGAAAATCCCATGCCTGACCGTTCTCCATCCGGATCTGTGGTATACATAGGCTCCATGGCCAGCTTGATATCGGGAATTCCAATACCCGTATCCCGTACGGTTACTGAAATTTCCTGGCCGTCTATCCCCACTTCCAGATAAATGATTCCTCCTTTCCCCTGATATCCATGGATGACCGCATTTGTGACTGCCTCCGACACGGCTGTTTTCACATCATCCACTTCTTCCAGGGTGGGATTCAATCTTGCCATAAAAACTGCCACTGCCACTCTGGCAAATTCTTCATTCTTTGACAGGGCTTCCAATTCCATTTTCAGAATTTCTGGTTTATTCTGTTCTGACATACGTTCCTCCTCAACCTGTGACTGCTGCTTCCTTAGAGTCATATAATTTCATTAATTTTAATATCCCCCCTATTTTAAGAATGCGGAGAGCCTGGGGTCCTGCACCGTAGATGGCTATTGTTCCCCCGCTTAAAGCCATCTGCTTATACCTGTTCAGCAAGATACCGATTCCCGAGGAATCCATGAACCTGGTCTTTGAAAAATCGAAAACAATGCGCCTGATATAGTTCTCGGAAAGGATTAAATCGGTTTCGCATTTAAGCCCTGAACAGTTATGATGATCCAACTCCTCCGGCAGATGGACGATCAGCGTCTGCCCCTCTGCTTCATATGTAAAGTGTGGTTGATTCATATGCAATACTCCTCCATTCCTTATTGTCTGTCCGTAATGCCAAAAAGAGCGTCACCCGGCCGCCGGAAACGGCCCGGGAAAATGAAAAAAGACACCACAAAAAAATTAGTCTTCTGTAGTGTCTTTCATTAGCTAAAATTAAGGAAATTATGTCAAAAACCACGTTCTGATTTTGCCTTAGCAGATAGCTCTTCATCTTTGCTGTTATTTATAATATCGGAGAACAGCCCGTTGGCCTGCTCTTTCTGGTCCATTCCCTTATAAATGACTGCCGTCTTGTATTTTGCCTGCCAGCTGTCCGGCTTTAAATCAAGGCATTTCAAGTAGTAAGCAAGTGCAGTCTGGGCATCCCCTGCCTCCATCGCCTTGTCCCCAAGTCCTTCCAGAATTGGGCAGCCATTCTCCACCATATCCTTTCTTATCTCACCTACGATTGCCTGGACATCGGAGGAAGTGATAAGATCCGGATTCAACCCGGCATAAATCTTCACCGCGGACGGAAAGTCATCTTTTTTGTAAGCCTGAAGGATTCCAATCACGGCCTGATACTGAGCCAGAACACTGTCGGAATCACTGGTAATGGATGCTAAAGAGGCCTCTGCAGTCTTCTTTTCTGTTTCCAGGGATTCCAGCTGTGCAGTCAGGCTGTCAGATTTTTGATTGGCCTGGCTTAACTGTTCGCTGTATTTTATTATTTCCTTATTATTTAATTCATTAATGGATTTTGTCTTGGCCGGCATTACCAGAAAAAAGATTACCGCCGCGCCCAGCAAAAGCCCGGCAAGAATGTTCCCCACCGCCTGATCCTTGGTATTCTCCCGATAGCTTGGGGGTATGATCACATCATCATCTTCCATCTGCCTGTGGGAAAGCACATTTTTCAGTTTCCGCTTTTCCGGTTCCCGTTCACTTTTTCCATTCCCGGCCGTATCCTTGACCAGGGACTTATAATAGAGTGCCTTTGGATGGTTGCGGTCGATCTGTAATACCTTATAAACGGCTTTGCCAGCCTTCTGATAATCCTCTCTGGCTATGCAAAGGAGTGCCAGCAAAAGCTGGGCCTTCACATAGTTGGGCTTGCTTTCCACCACCTTAATAAGCTGCAGGATCGCCAGATCCTCACTGCCGCTCTGGGCGTAGATCAGGGCCTGGTTGAATCTTCTCACTGCCCGCCGTTCCGTCTCCATGGTGCCTGATTTTCTCTGTATCTCACCGAGGTATTCATCTGCGCGGTTTCCTTCTGGCTGTAAGTTCATGCTGATTACCCATTGCACAAGAGCTTCGCCCACTTCTCCGACCTCATAATAAATCAGCCCCAAAAGGTTCCTTGCGTCTGTCATATACTTGTTAAAATGGAGGCTTTTTTTCAGACATTCGGAAGCTCCTGATAAGTCCCTGAGCTTTGCCCGTTCCAGCCCCATGTTATAATAGCTGTTTGCGATTACCCGGGTTTTTCTTTCATAATCCATATTTTAACCGCCTATTCCTTGTTGATTTCTTTTATAAGATCCATCATTAAGTCATTCATATCCGTCAAATCACTTCTTACAATGGCATCTTCAATGGCATCAACCTCCAGGCTTGGCCTGTAACTGTCAATCTCAGCTTCAAAATCAATCATATCCGTTCCTCCTTAATACTGCCTTTATCTCCCCCATCAGGTAAAGAGAACCTACACAAAACAGCAGATGCCCTTCATCCTTTTTATGAAGCATGTATAAAACAGCCTCTTCCACTGTCTGAAATCCTTCCACACCGCATCCGCAGGCATTTTGAAACTCTTTTAGCAGAACCTTAGTTTCAAGCCCTCTTTCCGAATGAATATGAGCCACCGCTACTTGATCAAGAGGCAGTGCACCTGCAATTTCCTTTATCATTTTATCGTGATCCTTATCGGATACTGACGAAAACAAAAGCTCAGCCCGTTTCTTTCTTGCTTTGCACAAACCGGCTGCTGCCCTGACAAAAGCCTGGATACCGCCCGGATTATGGGCTCCGTCCAGATATACTCCAGGAAGCACCTCTTCCATTCTTCCCGGCCAGTACATGCTGGCAATTCCTTCTTTTACCTGCTCATCAGATATCTCTAAGTCCATGATTTCCTTAAGCCCTGCTGCCTCAAGAGCCTTAAACGAAAGAAAGGCATTCATCACCTGATACTCCGCAACGGTGGGAACGGTAACTTCAATGAAACCTCCTCCTGCTTTAAAAAATCTGGCCTTACAGCCCTTTTCTTCATATCCGGTTATCTCATATCCCAGCCTGTCCACTTCACAGAAAGGGGAGCCAAGCTCCTTTGCCCTGCAGCGGATAACCTGGGAAGCCTGTCCGTCATTTCCGTCAAAAACTACGGGCACCCCTTTTTTTATAATTCCAGCCTTTTCCCATGCGATTTTTTCAATGGTATCTCCCAGATATTCCGTATGATCCAGGCTGATGGAGGTAATCACCGACACCAGAGGGGACTTAATGACATTAGTCGTGTCCAGCCTTCCTCCAAGACCTGTTTCCAGAATTACAATATCCACTTCTGTCTTACGGAACATGTCCATTGCCATATAAAACAGAAATTCAAAATAAGACGGATGGCAATATCCTTTCTCCATCATATTCTCAGAAAGAATTCGGACGGTCTGATAGCTTTCCTCAAAAACCTTTGACCATATCATCTCTCCATTTATACAGAAACGTTCTCTGGTTTCAATCAGATGAGGGGAGGTAAAAGTTCCCACCCTGCAGCCTGCTTTTCTTAAAACAGACTGTAAAAATGCGCATACCGACCCTTTTCCGTTGGTACCTGCCACATGAAAAATTTTCATCCCTTCATCCGGTTCCCCCATCTCACAGAGGAATTCCCGGATATCTTCCAGAGAGTTTTTCTTTCTGGTCCACATAGGAATCCGGCCCAGATATTCTTCTGCCGTTTCATCAATCTTCATCGTTAGAGTACCAGCTTTCCTATGTAATTTCAAGCCTGATTTCCGATGAGCCAAAAAAAATCGGACTTTCTAATTTATTATAATATAAGTCCGTCAATATGCAACCCATTTCTTTCGCAAAAAGCCCTTTATTTCTACAACTGCCCTTGAAATACGCCTTATGTTTACAGAAATACAAAAAGAGAGCAAAGCCCTCTGAAACACTGTCAAGCATCTCAAAGTGCTGTACTCCCTGCTTTCGTTTCCTTAAATCAAACTCTCGGAAACTGATCTGACGATTATTCACGCGGAGGCAGCGAGCCAGGCGGATATGCTTGCATATCCATTTGGCGACTGCCCGCGGGAAAAAATACCTGCAACTTGTTGTAGGTATTTTACTTACCGCAATATGCGATGGCCTCGATTTCAACCAGAGCATTCTTTGGAAGAGCTGCCACTTCAAATGCGGCTCTTGCCGGGCATTCTCCTACAAAGAAGGATGCATAAACTTCGTTCATTGCTCCAAACTCACTGATATTCTTTAATAAAACA
Organism: Hungatella sp.; assembly: GCA_031270005.1. Taxonomy (GTDB): domain Bacteria; phylum Bacillota; class Clostridia; order Lachnospirales; family Lachnospiraceae; genus Lacrimispora. The sequence continues at coordinate 54,257 of JAISYJ010000113.1, forward strand.
GTTGTCTTAACCACGTTGGCCATGGATAAGCCTTCGCTTTCCAGAATGGCTTTGATGTTTGTCAATGACTGCTTTGTCTGGGATACGATATCCTCACCTGCAAATTCTCCGGTAGCAGGGTCAATTGGAAGCTGTCCTGATATAAATACGTAATCGCCTCCACGAACGCCCTGAGAATATGGGCCGATTGCTGCCGGCGCTTTTTCTGTTGCTAATACCTTTTTCATAATGATGTGTCTCCTTTCGCTCATTTCTCTGATAATTCTAGATTAGCACACATTCCGTAAAAGTCAAGAAACTTTTTTAGGTGTTCTTAAAAAAATTCAGTCCATTATACCTTTTTACCCCTTGTCATCTGGTATTGAATACTATATAATATGATATAATAAAGGGGATCATCCCTTATGTGCGGCCGCCGCCGTGCAGAAGGCCGGCGCCCCGCGGGCATATTTTTATGTCCAAAAGGCATGGGCAGGAAAGAGGAAAACATATGAAGACCAACGACGAAAGAATGCAGGACATCCTGAAGCATCTGGAATCCTTAGACCATATCACGCCGGAAACCATTCCAAATATTGATCTGTACATGGATCAGGTCACTACCTTCATGGATGAACACTTAAAGGACACCAAACGCTATCCTGAGGACAAGGTCCTGACCAAGACCATGATCAATAATTATGCCAAGAACAACCTTCTTCCGGCTCCTAATAAAAAGAAATACTCCAGAGAACACATTCTGCTGCTGATATTTATATATTATTTTAAAAATCTGCTCTCTTTTCATGATATTGAGCAGCTTTTCCGCCCCATTACGGAAAAGCATTTTAATTCTTCGGATGGGATTCCTTTGGAGGACATCTACCGGGAAATTTTCTCCCAGGTAGAAGGCGGAATCGACCGTATCAAAGAGGATATCCTCCAAAAATACGAGCACGCCAGCAAGACCTTTGAAGATAAAGGGCTGCCAAAAGATGATCTGGAATATCTCCGTCTCTTTTCCTGGATCTGCGAGCTTTCCTTTGATGTATATTTAAAGAAGCAGATCATTGAGCAGATTATTGATGATTTAAGAAAAACCGAACCAATAAACGTAAAAAAGAAAAAATGATACATGAAAAACAGGGGCAAGTACCGGCTCCCGGCTTGTCCCCTGTCTTAATCAGTCTTCTCTTTTTTCTTCCTCTAAACGCTTGAACACCATATCATATCCATCGTTTCCATAATTTAAGGAGCGGTTCACACGGCTGATGGTCGCAGTGGACGCCCCCGTCTTTTCTGCGATCTCCAGATAAGTACGGCCTTCTCGCAGCATCTTTGCCACCTCATACCTTTGGGATAAGCTTAACAGTTCATTGACTGTGCATACATCCTCAAAAAAAGTATAGCACTCCTCTGAAGATTTCAAGGTTAAAATGGCTTCAAACAGATGGTCTACCGCATCTGTTTTAATCTTTTTATTCATAGTATCGATCAATCCCCTTTTTCTTGTTTTTACCCTTAGGTGCATTTTAACATACTAAAGTTGTAAAGTCCACCCTTCGGAGACATCATGAAAGCATAAATTTTTCTATAACATGAGCCACTCCGTCATCGTTATTAGAAAGGGTCACATAATCAGCGGCCAGCCTCACCGGGAGAACTGCATTTTCCATAGCAACGCCAAGGCCTGCATACTGGATCATGGACAAATCATTGTAGCCGTCTCCGCAGGCAATCATCTCCTCCCTGCTCATGCCAAGCTTCATAAGCAGACGCTCCAGACTTGCCGCCTTGTCAACTCCTTTAGGAAGTATCTCCAGAAAATAGGGTTCTGAACGGTAAACGCTGTAATCACGCCCCAGGGCCGCCTTTACCTTTGGTTCCACCATGGCAAGGTAGTCACCTTCATCAAGCATCAGGAATTTTACAACCGGAAACTGTACATAAGCCTCCATATCCTGGATTTCTTTTACTTCCAGCTTGTTGATGGTCGATTCCTTTTCCACATATTCATCCCCGGCATTGGGCGTGATGATCAGATCATCCTCATAGGTAAGGATGTTCACCCCATGCTCCTTTGCCATACGGATGATTCTGGAATTTGAGGACACAGGCAGTTCTCTTGCAAAAACCGTTTCCCCGGTTCTGCAGTCAATGATTCGCCCTCCGTTAAAGGACAGAATGTATCCTCCTGACTCATGAAGCTCCAATTCTCTGGCAAGGGGCATTACCCCATAAGTCGGCCGTCCGGAAGCCAGTACAATGATTCCGCCCTGTCGTTTTAATTCAAAAAGTGCCTCTTTGGTCCTGGGTGTGATCTTCTTATTTCTGTCGGTCAGCGTCCCATCCAAATCCAGCACAATCATCCGATAGTCCATTGAATTTCTCCTGTTTTGTAAATTTTACTATAGCAGTATAACACAGTTTCTCTTCTTATTCCATCCTAAAATACAGAAATATATAAATGGGCGGAACTGCAGCCTGGCCCCTCTCATACAATGCCACTAGGAGAGAATAGGAAGGGGAGAATCATATGAAAAAGACAATCGCCTTATTCCTGGTTGCATTCATGCTGGCTGTCTCCCTGACAAGCTGCAGAACTACGGCCAGAAAGCATATAAGACCTCTTTTTTATCATGTATCTGTCAGGGCCACGGTATTATAGAAACAAGCGTCTACTATCCTGCGACATTCGCCAAATGCCGCTTTGCAGCGCCTGGTTCATTGCTTTCATGGCATTATAAAATTTTGTAAGACAAAGTACCTTCCCATATTCTCATAATAAAATGTAGTATTAAGATTTCTCAAAGGAGGATTTTATGAGAAAAGCCTATCACTTACTTCTGGCGGCCATACTCACCGGAGCGTCTTTACTTAGCCTGACTGCCTGCGGCCCAAAAGCAAAGGCATCTGAATTAACTCCGGTCACACTAAATGAAGTTGCCCATTCCATCTTCTACGCTCCCCAGTATTCAGCCATTGAACTGGGATATTTTGAAGATGAAGGCATTAACTTAACCTTAGTCAACGGGGCCGGCGCCGACAAGGTCATGACTGCTCTGATATCAGGCGATGCTGATATCGGATTTATGGGTTCTGAGGCCAGCATCTATACTTACGCAAACGGATCGAAAGACTATGCCGTCAACTTCGCCCAGCTGACCCAGAGAGCCGGAAACTTTCTTGTAGGAAGAAACTCTCAGCCTGACTTTAAATGGACGGATCTAAAAGGCAAAAAGGTACTGGGCGGAAGAGCCGGGGGAATGCCGCAGATGGTATTCGAGTATATCCTGAAAAAAAATGGCATTGACCCTGTCACGGACTTATCCATTGACCAGAGCATAAACTTCGGCCTGACTGCTGCGGCATTTACCAGCAATGACGCAGACTATACCGTGGAGTTCGAACCATTTGCCACAGGGCTTGAAAAAGAAGGCAACGGCCACGTAGTGGCTTCTCTTGGCGTTGATTCCGGTTATGTTCCTTACACTGCCTACAGTGCAAAGAAAAGCTATCTGGAGAAAAATCCGGAAACCATTCAGAAATTCACCAATGCCATTCAAAAAGGTCTGGAATACGTAAATTCCCATTCATCGGAAGAAATAGCAAAAGTGATCCAGCCCCAATTTAAGGAAACCGACGTAGCCACCATTGCAGCCATTGTTGAACGCTACAAGGCACAGGATACCTGGAAAAAGGATACTGTGTTTGAAAAAGAGAGCTTTGAGCTTCTGGAAAATATTCTGGAGGAATCAGGACAACTAAAGGAACGGGTTCCCTATGAAACCCTTGTAACCACAGTTTATTCCGAAAAAGCCGCAAAATAAATCCCATCTTTTTTATTGAACAATCAATTATATAAAAAATAAATGGTACCCTGACGGCAAGACACAGAAAAAGTGGCTGTGTCTTGCCGTCAGGGTACCATTTACTCCTTTTCTTCCACAACCAGGTTCTTTCATATCATGAACGGAACCCGGTTCTGCTCATCTATGGCGCAATACGTCAAATAAGGAGGATAATATGCTCGCGAAACATAGGAACATATGATATACTTTTACATAGAAGCATAAACAAAATAGCCTGCAAATAAAAAGTCAATAGGAAATTGATAATTTTCTAGATTAAATTTATCTTGATTTTTGGATATGAAAAATAGACCACCGTTATCCGCTGGCCTGGAAAGATATGGGA
>JAISYJ010000119.1:0-45216 GCA_031270005.1 Hungatella sp.
AATGGCCCAAACCGATAATTTTTATACTCTAAATGGCTACTCCCTTTTGGAGCATACGCAAATCACCTCTTCCATGGAAGATTATCTGGAAATGATATGCAGACTCCATCGTGACGGCCAGCCTGTCCGCATCAAGGAGCTGGCGGAATGCCTGCATGTAAAGCCTTCCTCCGCTTCCAAAATGACCGGAAACCTAAGAAAACAGGGGCTGGTGGGCTTTGAGAAATACGGCACTGTTTCCCTGACAGAGGAGGGTCTGGAGCTGGGAGAATACTTATTGTTCCGCCACGAAGTCCTCCGCCGTTTTTTCTGCTATATCAATCAAAATACCAATGAGCTGGAGCAGGTGGAAAAGGTGGAACATTTCATTGAGCCAAAAACTGTGTATAATATTGAAAAATGGATGGATAAGTTTACATAGAAACGCTTGTGTGATTTTATGATTCATCGTATACTATAGCATAACACGAACATTTCTAAGGAGGACAAACACATGGATAAGATTAAGATGACAACCCCTATCGTCGAAATGGATGGCGATGAGATGACCAGGATTCTCTGGCAGATGATCAAAGACCACCTTCTGCTGCCATATATTGATCTAAATACTGAATACTACGACTTGGGCCTGGAATACCGTGACAAAACAAACGACCAGGTTACCATTGACTCCGCCAATGCAACCAAAAAATATAAGGTTGCCGTCAAATGCGCCACCATCACTCCAAACGCAGACCGTGTAAAGGAATACAGCTTAAAAGAGATGTGGAAAAGTCCTAACGGCACCATCCGGGCAATCTTAGACGGAACCGTATTCCGCGCTCCCATTGTTGTCAGGGGAATCGAACCATGTGTGATAAACTGGAAAAAACCTATTACCATAGCAAGGCATGCTTACGGTGACGTTTATAAAGGATCTGAAATGAAGATCCCGGGAGCCGGCAAAGTGGAACTGGTCTATACCGCAGAAGACGGAAGCGAAGCAAGGGAACTGGTCCATTCCTTTAACGGTCCTGGAATCGTACAGGGAATGCACAACTTAGACAATTCCATTGAAAGCTTTGCCAGAAGCTGTTTTAATTACGCTCTTGACACCCGTCAGGATCTATGGTTTGCCACCAAGGATACCATTTCAAAGAAATATGACCATACCTTTAAGGATATTTTCCGGGAAATCTTTGAAGCCGATTATGAAGACAAATTTAAGGCTGCCGGCATTACCTATTTCTATACCCTGATCGACGATGCAGTGGCCCGTGTCATGAAATCGGAGGGCGGCTATATCTGGGCATGCAAAAACTATGACGGCGATGTGATGAGCGATATGATATCATCAGCTTTCGGCTCTCTGGCCATGATGACCTCTGTACTGGTATCTCCGGATGGGGACTATGAATACGAGGCTGCCCACGGAACCGTACAGCGCCATTACTACAAGCACTTAAAAGGAGAGGAAACCTCCACAAACTCCGTTGCAACCATCTTTGCATGGACCGGGGCACTTAAGAAACGGGGAGAGCTGGATGGAAATGCAGAACTGGCCGCTTTTGCAGATAAACTGGAGCAGGCCACCATCGACACCATTGAGGCCGGTGAGATGACAAAGGATCTGGCACTTATTACTACCATTCCTAATCCAACGGTATTAAACAGTGAAGAATTTATAAAAGCCATTGCAAAACGGCTGTAAAAATACCCGGTTCCAAATAAACTAAGACAGAAAAAGAAAGCCGCAAAATCAGCTGCTTTCTTTTTCCTTTCAGGAGGTAATTCGATTATGGAATACAAACCAAAAGAAGTCCTGTTAAAAGACGGGACCCTCTGCCTCTTAAAAAGTCCAGGTCCCTGCGACGCAACTGGGATCCTGAAACTCATGATCCAGACCTCAGATGAAACCAGCTATATGGCCAGGTACGCAGATGAGATCAACATCTCCCTCCACCATGAACAGGATATTCTTTCTTCCATCCTTAAAAGCCAGAAGGACTTGATGATCTGCGCTATAGTAAACGGGAAGATCATTGCAAATGCCGGAATCAACCCTATCGCAGGCTTTGAGCGTTACGCCCACCGGGCCTCCTTTGGCATCTCCATATGCAAGGAATTCTGGGGACTTGGGATCGGTTCTCATCTCCTTTCCGCCATCATAAGGGGGGCAAGGGAAATGGGCTATGAACAGCTGGAGCTGGAAATGGTGCAGGAAAACCAGCGGGGCCTGGCTCTTTATAAAAAGTTTGGCTTTGAGACTTACGGTATCAGAGATTATTGCTTTAAATACCGGGATGGAAGCTATGCGGCCGCCTATCTGATGATGGTAAGACTTTAAAAATTTTCCATATTTTTTCCAAAATCCCTGTTCATATCATTATCAAAATGATATAATGAACATTATTATATAACATCTTGGTAATGGAAGGATCTTTGACATGAACTTAAGACATCTTACTATCTTTAAAACGGTGTGTGAAAAAGGCAGCATCACCGGGGCAGCCAAAGCGCTGTCCATGACCCAGCCTGCCATCTCCCACGCCATCAATGAACTGGAAGAATCCGTTGGTTCTCCTTTGTTTGACCGTGTATCCCGCAGGGTGGTTATTAATGAGAACGGAAAATTTTATTTGTCAAAGGTCATCCCTCTCCTGGAGCTGTATCAGGATCTGGAAAACTATTCCGGCGTCCTGCATCTCCAGGCCCCTTTACGGATCGGTTCCTGTGTGACCCTGGCCAGCTACCTGCTTCCCAAGGTGGTCACCCGCTTTACCCTGACTAACCCTGATATCCAGCTAAAGGTCACCGTAGATAATTCCATTGAGATCACAAACAAGCTTTTAAAAAATGAGCTGGATATCGGACTTATCGAGGGCGTAATAGCGGAAGAACAGTTAGAGAGAATTCCTTTTTCTTCCTATCCTATAGCAGTGATCTGCGCCCCCGGCCATCCCTTTGCCGGACGCCTTGCACAGCCGGTAGCACTGGACCGGCTCATTGAAGAGCCTTTGCTATTACGGGAACAGGGCTGTACCATCAGGGATACCTTTGACTGTGCCCTGGCCTTAAACAATTTATCAGTGGAGCCTCTCTGGTCAAGCTCCAACTCGGATGTGATCCTGCAGGCAGTAAAGGAAAACATCGGAATCGGCATTGTTCCAAGGATTTTCGCTGATGAGTCCGTTAAAAGAGGGGAAGTTACTGAAATAGAAGTGAAGAACCTGGATATCAGCTGTATGAATCATGTGGTATTTCATAAAGACAAATTCCAGACAGAAGCATTCCAGGCTTTTATTAATCTGGTGCTGTTCGAATAAAAGACCAGGCCGGGCCAAAGAAAAGCGCCGGAAAATGACGAAACTGCTGTCATCTTCCGGCGCTTTTCTTTTATAATTCCTTTAGAATCTTGTCAATGCTTACGATCTTCACACAAAGGGCGAATAATTCCATAGCCAGGATCAGATCAGATAAAGGAGGATAAGAAGGGGCAATGCGGATATTGTTATCCCGTGGATCCTTTCCGTAAGGATAAGTGGCCCCTGCTCCGGTCATGACCAGGCCGGATTTCTTGCACCTTGCCACAATGGCCTTTGCACATCCGTCAAGGGAATCAAAGGAAATGAAATAGCCGCCTTTGGGACTGGTCCATTCTCCGATTCCAAGTCCGCCCAGCTCTCTTTCCAGGATCTGGTTCACTGCTTCGAACTTGGGCCTCATGATGTCTGCATGCTTTCTCATATGCTCCACCATGCCGTGAATATCTTCAAAGAAGCGCACATGGCGCAGCTGGTTCACCTTATCATGGCCGATGGTCTGGATCTTTAACTGTTTCATTATGTCAACCAGGTTGTTCTGGCTTGCCGCGATGGTTGCAATACCGGAGCCAGGGAAGCTGACCTTTGAGGTAGAAGCGAATTTGTAAACCATATCCGGATTTCCGGCTCTCTTGCACTCTGCAAGGATTTCAATGAGATGATCCTGGTCCCTGTCGTATAAATGATGGATGGTGTACGCATTGTCCCAGTAAATACGGAAGTCTTTGGCAGCCGGTTTTAACCGGGCAAAACGGCGTACCGTATCATCGGAATAGGAAATTCCCTGAGGATTGGAATATTTGGGAACGCACCAGATTCCTTTAATGGAATCGTCGTTTGCCACCAGCTCTTCCACCATATCCATATCCGGACCGGTCGGGGTCATGGGAACATTCACCATCTCGATCCCAAAATATTCGGTAATGGAGAAATGCCTGTCATATCCTGGAACAGGGCATAAGAATTTCACTTTATCCAGCTTGCACCAGGGAGTGCTTCCCATAACGCCGTGAGTCATGGAACGGGAAACCGTATCATACATGACATTTAAGCTGGAATTGCCGTAAATGATAATATGATCAGGCGCAACCTCCATCATATCGGCAAGAAGCTCCTTTGCCTCCTTGATTCCGTCAAGCACCCCATAGTTACGGCAGTCAGTCCCGTCATCACAGGTCAAATCGTCGTCGCTGCTCAATACATCCATCATTCCCATGGATAAATCCAGCTGTTCCGTGCTAGGCTTTCCTCTGGACATATCAAGCCTTAAGTCCTTGCCCTGAAACTCCTTATACTGCGCAGAAAGCTGTTTTCTCAGTTCCTGTAACTCTTCCTTTGTCATCTCAACATATGGCTTCATAGATTTCTTTTTCCTCCTCATAAAAACTCCTTTAACCTAATAGTTCCTTAAGTATCCTGCCTACCGCTACCGGGTCGGCTTTTCCCTTCATGGACCGCATGGTCTGGCCTACCAAAAACCCAATCGCCTTTTCTTTTCCATTATGGTAATCCTCCACGGACTGGGGATTTGCGGAAACTATTCCATCAATTACCCTGCGCAGCTCTTCTTCGTCATTAACAACCTTTAATCCATTCTCTTCCACATACTGTTCCGGATCAATGTTTTCAGCGAAAATCTTTTCAAAAACCTCTTTGCCCACGGTACGGTTAATGGTACCATTATCTACTAAATCAATTAATTTTGCAAGGTTTTCCGCAGAAAATGTCATTTTTTCAGGATCCATGTCATGCTCTTTTAAAAGCCTCATGGCCTCTACCATCAGCCAGTTTGCAGCTTCCTTCGGCTTATGGCAGACTGCGGTGACAGCCTCAAAAATATCCGCCATATGCTTGGAGCCGGTGATGATATCCGCATCGTACTCAGAGAGTTTAAACTCCTCCTGGTAACGGGCCATCTTTTCCGTCCGCAGCTCCGGCTGCCTGGCCCTTATGCTTCTGATCCATTCATCACTTATGACCACAGGAGGCAAATCCGGGTCCGGGAAATAACGGTAATCCCTGGCATCCTCCTTGGACCGCATGGCATAGGAAGATTCCTTGTTGTCATCCCACCGCCTTGTTTCCTGAACTATCTGTTTACCTTCTTCAATCAATTCGATCTGGCGTTTACGTTCTCCTTCAATGGCGCGGGCAATGGCCTTAAAGGAATTTAAATTCTTCATTTCCGTCCTGGTTCCCAATTCGGCTGAACCTGCATCACGGACAGATAAATTCACATCGGCTCTCATGGAGCCTTCCTGAAGCTTGCAGTCGGAAGCCCCAAGATACTGAATGATGAGTCTCAGCTTTTCCAGATAGGCGATCACCTCATCTCCGCTTCTCATATCAGGCTCTGACACGATCTCAATGAGAGGAACCCCGCTCCGGTTAAAGTCCACCAGGGAACAATCCTCCCATTCATCATGGATGAGCTTTCCCGCATCTTCTTCCATATGGATCTCATGGATCCCGATTTTCTTCTTTCCTGCCGGTGTGTGAATCTCCACAAAGCCGTCATGGCAGATGGGAAGATAAAGCTGGGATATCTGGTAGTTTTGCGGATTATCGGGATAGAAATAATTCTTCCGGTCGAACTTGCAGTACTGGTTGATCTGACAGTTTGCAGCAAGGCCTACTGCAAGAGCATATTCCACCACCTGCTTATTAAGGACAGGAAGGGAACCTGGCATGCCGGTGCAGACCGGACAGGTGTGGATATTGGGCGCTCCGCCGAATTCCGTAGAACAGGCACAAAAGATTTTCGTTTTCGTGGCAAGTTCCACATGGACTTCCAGTCCTATTACTGTCTCATATTGTTTGCTCATTTACCTCTCCTCCCTTCCCGCGGGTCTTAAAATAGCATCTGCCGCCATAGGGGGCGTCTCATAGCTTCTGCTCTGCTCAAAAGCAAAGCCTGCCCGGATGATGTTCTTTTCTTTAAAGCAGTCCCCAATAAACTGGATTCCAATGGGCAGTCCTTTGGAATCCCTGCCACAGGGAACCGTAAGGCCGGGAAGACCGGCAAGGTTCACGGAAATGGTATAAATATCGCCCAGGTACATCTTTAAGGGGTCACTTAAGCTCTCTCCAAGCTTTGGCGCCGTGGACGGGGAAGCCGGTCCCAGAATCACATCATATTTTGAAAATGCCTCATCAAAGGCTTTCTTTATCAAAGCCTTTGTTTTTAAAGCCTTCAGATAATAGGCGTCATAATAACCGGAGCTTAATACAAAGGAGCCAAGCATGATGCGGCGTTTTACCTCCGGGCCAAAGCCCTGGGAACGGCTTTTTTTATACATGCCGTGAAGCCCTTCGTATTCCTTTGCCCGATAGCCGTATTTCACACCGTCAAACCTGGATAAGTTGGAGCTGGCCTCTGCGGATGCGATCACATAGTATGCCGGAATCGCATATTTCACCATCCCCAGATCAAAGGTCTCTAAAACGGCTCCCTTTTCCTCTAAGACCCTGGCAGCTTTTAAGACTGCCTCCTTTACCTCAGGATCCAGGCCCTCGCCCAGATAATCCGCCGGAATGCCGATCCGCATGCCCTTCACTTCATCACTTAAAGCCTCAGTAAAGTCACAATCATTCCGCTCCACGGATGTGCTGTCCTTCCCATCATGGGATGATAAAACCTCCAGGACCGCGGCACAATCCGTCACATCCCTTGCAACAGGGCCGATCTGGTCTAAGGAAGATCCATAAGCAATAAGCCCGTACCTGGAAATGGTCCCGTAAGTAGGCTTTAATCCTGTAACTCCGCAGAAGGAGGCAGGCTGTCTGATAGAACCGCCTGTATCCGAGCCCAGGGCATAAAAGCATTCCGCCGCCGCAACTGCCGCACAGGAGCCGCCGGAGGAACCGCCGGGAACATGGTCCGGGTTCCATGGGTTTTTCGTGACTCCGTAAGCCGAGGTTTCCGTGGTGCTTCCCATGGCAAACTCATCCATGTTGGTTTTCCCAAGGATCACCGCTCCGGCCTTTTTTAAATTCTCCACCGCTGAAGCCGTATAGGAAGGAACAAAATCAGAGAGGATTTTTGAGCTGCAGGTGGTCTTCATTCCTTCGATGCAGATGTTATCCTTCACCGCCACCGGTACACCTGCCAGAGGGCCGGTCAGTTCGCCGGCTTCGATCCGTTTCTGAACCTCCTCTGCCTGCTTCAGTGCTTTTTCTTCCTCTATGGTCACAAAGCTGTTAAGCACCGGCTCCATGGCCTTTATCTGGCCCAGGACTGCTTTTACCGCTTCTGCGGAGGTAACCTCTCCGTCTTTTATTTTTTTCCCTAACTGTACCGCTGTGAGGGATAATATTTCTTTCGCTGTCATACGAGACTTCCCCCTATTCCACTGTTTTTGGCACCTTAAAGGCTCCATCCTTGCTTTCCGGAGCATTCTTTAAGATGTTTTCTCTGTCATCACCGTTTTCCACCACATCCTCACGGAAAACGTTGTATACCGGAAATACATGGGACATGGGCTCCACGCCCTCAGTATTCAGTTCGTTTAATTTATCAATATAATCCAGCATACGGCCCATATCATTCTTCGCCGCTTCCTTTTCCGTCTGGTCAAGCTCCAGCTGTGCCAGGATTCCTACGTATTCGATTGTAGCATCATCGATCATATGCGCCATCTTTTTCTACCACCTTTCGTCTCTCCTGCCCATGTATTTAGGGTATAAAGGTTCTCTTTCCTGCCCACGCCTTCCGGGCATAAGGTATACCCGCAGGGTGTTATGGTTCCAGTCTCGTTACGTCTCTTGGAAACAGTGTGGTTTCCCTTATGTTCCCTTCGTCAAGAAGGCGCATGGTAAGGCGCTCCAGACCGATTCCAAGACCTCCGTGAGGCGGCATGCCGTATTGGAATATCATTAAATAGGAAGAAATATCCTCCCGGTTCATGCCCCTTGCCTCCATTTTCTTTATAATAGCTTCATAATCATGGATTCTCTGGCCTCCGGTAGTCACTTCCAGCCCCTTGAACAATAAATCAAAGCTCAAGGTATACTTAGGGTCTGCCGGATCGTCCATGGCATAGAAAGGACGCTTCTTTGACGGGTAGTGGGTGACAAATACGAAATCACTGCCATACTCTTCCTTAAAATACCGGCCCATAAGCACTTCCTCCTCCGGCTCCAGATCATAGGGGTTTCTGATCTTTCGGTTGTATTTCCCGGCAACCAGCTCCTTTGCTTCTGCAAAACGGACTGTCGGAATGTTGGATACATCAGGAAGTGTGACTTTCAGCATCTTAAGCTCTGTCTCGTATTCCTCACAAAGAAGTCCAAAGGTATACTGGAGCATAGCTGCTTCCATTTCCATGATCTCCTGAAAGCTGTCAATGTATCCCATTTCAAAGTCCATGCTGGTATATTCATTTAAATGTCTTGTTGTATTATGCTTTTCTGCACGGAAGACGGGAGCGACCTCAAATACACGGTCATACACGCCTACCATGGTCTGCTTATAAAACTGGGGGCTTTGGCCCAGTTCTGCTTTTTTATTAAAATAATCCAGTTTAAATACGTTGGAGCCGCCTTCTGCTCCGCGGGCTACGATCTTTGGTGTACGGATTTCCGTAAAACCCTGGCTGTGAAGAAAGTCCCGGAATCCTCTTACAATTCCTTCCTGAATGCGGAACTTTGCCCTTTCCATGGGGTTTCGAAGGGTAATGGGACGCAGCGTCAGCTTTGTCTCAAGGGAAGTATTTAATTTCCACTTGCTGATTGCCACTGGAAGAGGCTCTGACGGCTGGGACAATAAGTCAATCTCCAAAAGACGGATCTCAAACCCTTGAGGTGCCCTCTCTTCCTTTGTTACGATTCCAGTGACCCGGACCGCTGACTCTTCTTTTAAAAGACTTAAGTCAAAATCCGTTTTCCCCTCCTCGTACACGCACTGCACCAGGCCCTCTGCTTTCCGAAGAATCACAAAAGCAACCTCTCCCATATCCCTTATGGTATGGACACAGCCTTCCATTTTTACGGTCCGGCCCTCATAACCGCCGGATTTTATGCGGTCCATTGGGACCGTCTCCTTTTCTTTTACACCACTGATAAATTCCATATCTGCATTCTCCTTACCTGAATGTAATTGTCTTGATTCCGGTAAAGGGTATTTTATGGTTTAGCCATGCCAAGCACAAAAATATCCCGCCCCGGAATACAGTTACATATTCCGGGACGGGATTTATATGGCTATAAGTTCCCGCGGTACCACCCGCATTGAGACAGCTGCTTCTTCCTCCGGCCGCAGATATGTCAGCCGGATAAGCAAATGTCCCCACTCAAACATTTAACGCATGTGTACGGATATGCCTACTCATGTCACCGTCTATCCCTGAAAGGATTGACCGCCGCTTCGGCATATCGGCTCCGGAGTGTTCCCTTAGCCAAGTCCCACGTGACGGCGCTCTCAGTCGGTGACGCCCTCTTCCTGTCCGGGTTCATAGGCCAGAGTCTCCTTCTCTGCCTTTTACAATATAACTCCTGCAGTTTCATGATTCCCTGTACAGGCCTGTTTTATAACAATTCATCACTTCACTACAATGAATTTCACTTATAATATCATAATCCATTTTAACCTGCAATATTTATTTTTCACAAATTCTCTCCAATATTAGGAAACAGAACCTAAAAAACCATACAATATTGACATTTTCTATCGAAACAGTTACAATTATGTTCACGTTTACGAAAGAATCAGGAGGGCTTTTTTTATGTCTGAGACAATGGATGCTTTAAGACCTGAAGAAAATAAGATGGGAACCATGCCGGTGAATAAGCTTTTGCTGACCATGTCTCTTCCCATGGTTATTTCCATGCTGATACAGGCGCTTTACAATGTAGTCGACAGCATTTTTGTGGCGCAGATAGGGGAAACAGCCCTTACTGCAGTTTCCCTTGCATTTCCCATACAAAATCTGATCATCGCCATCGCCGTAGGAACCGGTGTGGGAGTCAATGCTCTCCTTTCCCGTTCCTTAGGGGAGAAGAACCAGAAAGCGGCTAATCTGGCCGCGGTCAATGGAATATTTGTTTTCATTCTCAGCTATCTGGTCTCCGCCCTGTTAGCAATTTTCTTTTCCAGGTTTTATTTTACGGTGCAGACAGGCAATGAAGAGATCATCAGTCAGGGAACCACTTATCTTTCCATCTGTACCATCTTTTCCTTTGGTGTATATCTGGAAATTGGTTTGGAACGGATCATGCAGTCCACCGGCCGCACCATCTATAATATGATCACCCAGGGGCTTGGAGCCATTATCAACATCATACTGGACCCGCTCCTCATATTCGGGCTATTGGGTTTTCCCCGCCTTGGCATTGCCGGGGCAGCTATCGCGACCGTTATCGGCCAGATCATTGCCATGCTGCTCCTTTTATATTTTAATTTAACCAGGAATCCTGACGTTAATTTAAACATGCGGGGCTTCCGTCCCCACAAAGAAACCATCATTGATATTTACAAAGTAGGGCTTCCTTCCATTATCATGCAGTCCATCGGTTCTGTCATGACCTTTGGTGTGAATAAGATCCTTCTTTTGTTCTCTGAAACCGCTGTTTCCGTATTTGGCATTTTCTTTAAGCTGCAAAGCTTCATCTTCATGCCTGTATTCGGACTTAATAACGGTATGGTTCCCATTGTGGCTTATAACTGGGGTGCAAAAAACAGGGACCGTATCATGAAAACCATACGCTCCAGCATCATAGGATCTGTCTCCATCATGTTCCTGGGACTTATCATATTCCAGGTCTTCCCGAAGCAGCTTTTACACCTGTTCGATGCCTCCGATCATATGATTTCCATCGGCGTCCCTGCTCTTCGCATCATCAGCTCAGGGTTCCTCTTCGCCGGTTACAGCATCATCGTTGGTTCCGTTTTTCAGGCTCTTGGAAACGGCATCTACAGCCTGATCGTATCTGCCGCAAGACAGCTTGTATGTATTTTGCCCATTGCATATATTTTCGCGAAAGTATTTGGCCTTAATGCAATTTGGTATGCTTTCCCTCTGGCTGAAATCATGGCCCTGGTCTTAAGTACCATCCTGTTTAAACGAATTTATGAAAAACGTATCAAAAAACTTTAGGTTTCTTACAGAGGTTGAAAAATGAGTTCCGATTATCTTTTAATAGACGGCTACAACATCATATTTGCCTGGCCTGAGCTAAAGGAACTGGCGGAGACCAATATGGACTCCGCCAGAACGAAACTTCAGGATATGCTATGTAACTACCAGGGCTATAAAAAATGCAATGTCATTCTGGTCTTTGACGGTTACAAGGTCAAGGGAAATCCGGGCACAGTCATGGAATACCACAACATTCACGTGATTTTCACCAAGGAGGCGGAAACCGCGGACCAGTATATAGAAAAAATCTCCCAGCAAATCGGCAGGCAGTATCAGGTACGGGTAGCCACTTCGGACAAACTGGAGCAAATCATCATCCTGGGAAAAGGCTGCACACGCCTCTCCGCCAGGGATTTTAAAAAAGAAATCGAAGAGACGAATTTCGAAATTAAGAAGGAACATCTGGAACGAATCCCTTCAAAGAAAAACCGCCTCTTCGACAATGTTGATCCGGAGCTTATGGAGTATCTGGAAAAAATACGGCTGAATAAAAAGGATTAGGCATATATTTATATTACCGAAAGCAAAAAAACGCTTTCGGTAATCGAATGGACGGGGCAAAATACGCCCCTTTTATCTTCACTTGCATGGCAAGTTCAGATAAGTTATAAAACGAATACACAGGAGGAATATCTCATGTCATTACTGGAATTGTTCATCATTGCGGTAGCCTTATCCATGGATGCATTTGCAGTCTCCATCTGCAAGGGATTATGCATGCCAAAGATGAACTGGAACAATGGGGTAATAGCAGGTCTGTATTTTGGGGGGTTCCAGTCGGGAATGCCTCTTATTGGTTACCTGCTGGGGTCCCAGTTTAAGGAGGCCATCACTTCTTTTGACCACTGGATCGCTTTTATTTTGCTTGGAGCCATTGGCATCGGCATGATAAAGGAATCCTTCAGCAAAGAAGTGGAAGAATGTGAGGTTTCCCCTATGGCCCCCAGAAACATGATCCCGCTGGCAATCGCGACCAGCATAGATGCCCTGGCAGTGGGGGTTACCTTTGCATTTCTGCAGGTACAGATCGTTCCGGCTGTTTCCTTTATCGGAGCCACCACCTTTACCCTGTCAGTCCTGGGAGTTAAAGTAGGAAATGTATTTGGAACACGTTATAAATCAAAGGCAGAATTTGCAGGCGGCCTGATCCTGATCCTTATGGGAGTCAAAATCCTGGTGCAGCATTTGCTGGGATTTTAAGCCTTCTCACAGGAATACAGCATGACTGCGCCATATGGATCCAGTTGAAATTTTTTCCCATTGATCTCCAGGGAGCCGCAGTTGGATAACAGGACCTCCCAGTTGTCCAGGTTCTCCCTTCCTTCTATTTCTTGGTGCTTTCCCGTAAAATTTGCAAAGACCAGAAGCTTCTCTTCCTGCCGGTTTCTTCTATAGGCAAATATCCCTTCCTGCTTTAGGGGTACAGGCTCATAGCTTCCTTCACTGATTACGCTGTAGCGTTTCCTCAGCCCGATCAGTTTCTGATAGTAGAAAAAGACTGAATCAGGATCAGCAAGGCTCTCCCTCACATTGATCTCCTCACAGTTTTCATTGACACCGATCCAGGGTATGCCTGTAGTAAATCCGGCCTGCTCTCCTGCGTCCCACTGCATAGGGGTCCTGCTGTTATCTCTGGACCGCTCTCTTAAAATCTGGTAAATTTCTTCCTCCGCTCTTCCCTGTTCTTTTAATATTTCAAAATAATGAAGGCTTTCCACATCACGGTACTGGGAAATATGGGTAAAATACCCATTGGTCATGCCAATTTCCTCTCCCTGGTAAATATAGGGCGTTCCCCTCATCCCGTGTATGACAGTGGCCAGCATCTTTGCACTGCGCTTTCTGTATCTTCCATCATCGCCAAACCTGGATACAACCCTGGGCTGGTCGTGATTGCACCAGAACACCGCATTCCAGCCGTTTCCTTCGGCCATAGAAGTCTGCCATGTGTGGAAAATCTTTTTCAGCTTTTCAAAGTCAAAGGGCATTAAGGACCATTTATCTCCGTCCTTATAATCCACCTTTAAATGATGAAAATTAAAACACATCTTAAACTGCTTTTCATCCGGATTGGTATATCGGATGCAATGGTCAATGGTGGTGGAGGACATCTCTCCCACCGTAATGATATCATCGGCATCCAGTCCCGTATCCACCACGATCTCCTGCAGATACTCATGAATCCGGGGACCGTCGGTGTAAAACCGGCGGCCGTCTCCCTCCTCATCGTCTTCCCAGGCAGAAGGCTTGGATACCAGATTGATCACATCAAACCGGAATCCCTTAATCCCCTTTTCTTTCCAGAAACGGATCACCTTTTTAATCTCTTCCCGTACCATGGGATTCTCCCAGTTTAAATCAGCCTGGGTCCTGTCATATAGATGGAGGTAATATTTCCCGGTTTCCTCCGAATATTCCCATGCACTGCCGCCAAACTTTGACTGCCAGTTGGTAGGCGGGTTTCCAGGAGTTCCTTCCTTAAAGAAATAATAATCCTGGTACCTCTTATCACCGCTTAATGCCTTCTGAAACCATTCATGGCTTGTGGATGTATGGTTGAAGACCATATCAAACATCAGCCCCATACCCAGCTCTCCGGCCTTTGCGATCAGCCCGTCTAAATCCTCCATGGTCCCGAACAGGGGATCGATCCGGCAGTAATCCTCTATATCATAACCGTTGTCATTCTGAGGCGATAAGAAAAACGGGGTCAGCCAGAGGTAATCCACTCCCAGCATTTTTAAGTAATCCAGTTTTTCCATCACTCCCTTTAAATCTCCGATCCCGTCTCCGTTGCTGTCCCGGAAGGATTTGGGATAGATCTGATAAACACATGATTTCTTAAAGCTCTCCATTTATACGATCCCTTTCTTTTTTCCAACCATAACTGTCAGCGTAAAAGGCACTGCAATTGCAATCAGCATGCACAAGCCGAATATTCCCATATACTGATGCTGTATGGACAGGATTCCGGGAATGCCTCCCACACCGATGGAATTTGCCGTAACATTCATTCCCACGGAAATTGTAGCAGCTATGGCAGAACCGATCATGGCAGAAAGGAACGGGAAGCCCCTCTTTAAATTCACACCGAACATCGCCGGCTCCGTAACTCCCAGATAACAGGAAATGCAGGCAGGAATGGAGATCTGCTTTGCTTCCTCGTTCTTTTTCTGAAGGTACATCATACCAAGAACTGCAGAACCCTGAGCAATGTTGGATAAAGCGATCATAGGCCACAGCATCGTTCCTTCGAACTCTGCTATCAGCTGTAAGTCAATGGCATTGGTCATATGATGAAGGCCGGTAATAACAAGAGGAGCATAGATAAAGCCAAATAAGGTTGCGAACAGCCAGCGGAAGCTGGAAGTAAGACCCGCATAAACAATTTTTGAAATCCAGGAACCAATGATCCAGCCAATTGGCCCTACCACTGCATGAGCAGCGATCACTGCTAACAGCAGGGAAAAGAATGGAACCACGATCATGGAGATCGCCTGAGGTGTAATTTTCTTAAAGAACCTCTCCAGATAAACAAGTACAAAGCCTGCTAAAATAGCCGGAATGACCTGAGCCTGGTAGCCGATCATCTCCATTTTTACAAATCCAAAGTCCCAGACCGGCACTTCAGCGCCTGAGGCCATGGCATAGGCATTTAAAAGCTGGGGAGAGACAAGGGTAAGTCCCAGAACAATTCCAAGGATCTGGGTGGTTCCCATCTTTTTTGTGACAGACCAGGTGATCCCTACTGGCAGGAAATGGAAGATCGCTTCACCAAGGAGCCAGAGAAAGCTGTGAACACCGGCCCAGAACTGGGATGCCTGAATAAGGGTTTCTGTTCCCCCATTCATGAACTTGATCTCTCCTATTATATTGCGGAAGCCAAGGATCAGACCGCCTACGATGATCGCCGGAATCAACGGAGCAAAAATCTCCGCAATATCCGCCACCGGCCGCTGCAAAAGATTTAAATTTCCTTTTGCCTCTTTCTTTACTTCGTCCTTTGATACTCCTTCCACACCGGATACAGAAACAAAGTCATTGTAAAAGGACTGTACATCATTTCCAATAATTACCTGAAACTGTCCGGCCTGTGTAAAGGTGCCTTTGACGCTTGAAAGGGCTTCGATCTGCTTTGTATCCGCTTTTTCCGGGTCAACCAGTGCAAAACGCATTCTCGTCATACAGTGGGTCACTGCCCCTATATTTTCCTTTCCCCCCACATACTCTAACAGTTTCCTTGCATCGCTCTCATACTTACCCATATCCATACTCCCTTCATACATGTTTTTGACGTCCGCAAACTTATATGTTAATTTTGTAATCACACTATAACATATACGTATAACTTTGTCAATGTACAGAAAAGAAAATTTAACTTGTGGGCATACAGGCAAGGGCAATGCAGACGGCAGCTATAATTTCCGGCGGGCAAAATCCACAAACTTAAACTTGTCCGGCCTGTGGCGCGATTCCGTGTACTGGAACAGGGTGGAATCCTCCAGATACGTATAGCTCTTTACCACCACGACCATATCATAACGCCCCATATCAAGGAGGCGGTAATCTTCATCAGCCGCCATATGGACCGTGATCTCCTTCATGGCAAAACCGATTTTAAGCCCCTGTTCATTCTCCAGATATTCATAAACAGAATCCTGTGCAGCGCGCAAAGGCAGATTCTCCACAACCTTCCTGGAAAAATAATCCTTATCAATGATGATCTTTTCCCCATCGATTTCCCGGACCCGTTCCAGCACAAAGGCCTCATCCTCCGGGCCGATCTGAAGCGCCTCCATGAGCTTTTTATCATTTTTCACGATTTCCAGATTCTCCACAAAGGTTCTGGGCCTGGATTCCGAATAGCGGTAGATCTCCTTAAAACTTGCTATCTCCGATACCGGGAAATTAAACTTGCTCTTATCCACCACCTCGGCTGCTTTTCCCCTGGCTTTGCGGATGCAGCCATCCTCCTCCAAAAGTCCCAGGGCCTTGCGGACGGTGTCACGGGATGCGCCGTAAATTTCCATTAGCTCCCCTTCCGCCGGAAGCTTGTCTCCCGGACGGTATTCCCGCCTTTCTATTTTTTCAAGCAGTTCTTTATAAAGACGCCTGTATTTACTTTCCATAAGCTAACATCCTCACTTTACCTGTCATTTCCATTGATTTAGATATCGGTTATTATTTTAACATATACGTATACCTTAGTCAAATAATTCGGTTTTAAACCAAAAAGCAAACAGACATCTATTAATTTTTTTACATACACCTTTTTCCAAATAAAAGCAAATAATTATGCAACAAACTCTTTTCTATTCTTTCCATATATGGGTTGATATGGTAAACTGTTTTTAGAGCAATGACTACAAAGGAGGATTCATGCATGCAAATGCAGTATACAAAAAATATAAATAACAAAAGCGTCTTAGGCATTATCCGGCGCTTCTGTGGTTACATTGATCCACGGCTTACAGAACACGGTTCCCACGTGGCTTATATCATTTCCCGCATGCTGCGAAATACCGGACAATATTCCAGTCAGGAGCTTCGTGATATCTGTTTTCTGGCCCAGCTTCATGATATCGGGGCATATAAGACAGAAGAAATCTCCAAAATGCTTCAATTTGAAACCGATGATATTTGGGATCATTCCTTCTATGGATACCTTTTCATACGATATTTTTCACCCCTCAGAAAATTAGCTCCTGCAGTACTTTTACACCATATCACCTGGAATTTTCTGGAAAAAGAGGAAGAGCCCAGTACAGAAATTAAAAATCTTGCACAGATTCTTCACATTGCAGACCGCATTGATGTCTCCATGTCACTGGAAAAGAATTCCTGGGAGGAAACCCGCCAGCTGATAACCCAGGGAAGGAACAACATTTTCGCACCTCACATTGTAGATCTTGCCGCCAAGCTTGACTTTCAGGATTCCATTGAAAATGAATGGAGAAACGATTCCGAATACTTTGACTTTTTGACCAGCATTCCTCTTTCCGAAGAAGAGACTACAGAGTATTTGAAAATGCTGGTCTTTATCATTGATTTCAGAAGCCATCACACGGTAACCCATACCATAACCACCACCAGCATCAGCTATGAGCTGGGAAAACTCCTGTCCTTTCATGAGGAACAATTAAATATGGTCCTCTGTGGCTCACTGCTCCACGATTTGGGTAAAATCGCCATTCCGGTGGAAATTCTTGAGTATCCGGGAAAATTAAGCCGCCAGGCCATGGCAATTATGCGGACCCATGTAAATTACACGGAGAAAATATTCGGAGGCAGTATTGATAAAGCCATTGAGCGCATCGCACTGCGTCATCATGAAAAGCTGGATGGATCCGGATATCCCCATAAGCTGAAAGCCGGGGATCTGACTACGGAAGAACGGCTGGTAGCCATTGCCGATATCATCAGTGCCTTAACCGGTACAAGAAGCTATAAGGACTCCTTTCCAACAGACCACATTCTGTCCATCCTCACCAGTATGAAGGGGGACGGCCTGTTGGATGAAGCCATCGTTGACCTGGCAGTGGAACATCTTGATGATATTCTTGATACAACTGCTATCCGCTGTCAGCCCATATTAAGCATTTACGAGAAGCTGAGAAAAGAATATGAATCTCTTCCTTATTTAGAGTCCTATCATGAAAAGCTTCATTTTGCACTTACCTTAAAGGATCCAGAGCTAATGCCATCATGGCCATGAAGTATAAAAACCCGGCTGATTCCAGCCGGATTTTTTAGACTGTAGACAAGGTTAAATTATATCTTGCAGCAATGTACATGAAGAGAATAAATAAACATTGCTATATTTATGTGCTTAATTCTAATATAATTAAATAAATTGAAATTTGTTGAGCAGTTTGAACTACGAATTACTTATATAGTGAGGTAGGCATTGGATGAAAGAGGGAGAAGTATGCTTATTGACAAGTGATGTTATTCGACCATCAAATTTTTTACAAATGAAGCGAAAAACCAACTCCCGCAGCATTTGTATTGCATTTACAGTTGATGATGTTGATGTTGAATTTGAAAGATTAAAAGAACTTGGTGTTGAGATTGTTGATATTCCGGCCATTAGACCGTGGGGGTAAAAAATAACAAGGGAGATTTAAACTTCCCTTGCTTCACCGGATGATGCCTAATTGGATGTAATTCTAGGTTTAGGGCCTTCACCCGGAGGAGTATAAAATGGATCAATATAATCGCTATTTAATGGGGTTTTCGAACGATGATCTGTATGGGTAACATTTTTATTACTGACATGATTGTCTGCAGCACTGCCCTGTTTGTTGGAAGATGTCTCTTTGCTATTCAAGATTGATGCTCCTTTCGCTTTTTAGTAGTTTCTGCAGAACAAAAATTAATATACAGCCTGTTAAGGATTTAGCTCAATCAGTCTGAAAAATCCGGCTGCTTCCAGCCGGATTTTAAAATTTTCTTTATTTTGTAAGTACCCTTACAAATTTCTTCTTACCCCGTTTTACTACAATTCCTTCTCCGGAAAACTGCTCTTTTGCAAAAACAGCTTTCACATCAGAAACAGTCTCACCTTCTACGGTCACTCCGCCCTGTTCCACATTGCGCCTTGCTTCGGAACGTGTGGGAGCCAGACCGGATTTCTGGAGAATGGCAAGGATGTCAATGCTTCCGTCCGTAAAATCTGCCTCTTCCAGTTCGCAAGCAGGCATATCTGCCGCATTGCCGCCGGTAAACAGCGCTCTGGCACTCTCTCTGGCCCTTTCCGCTTCCTCTTCCCCATGGACCAGATTGGTCAGCTCGTAGGCAAGAATTTCTTTCGCTTCATTTAACTGGCTGCCTTCCCAGCTATCCATCCCGTTAATCTGCTCGATTGGAAGGAAGGTCAGCATGCGCAGGCATTTTAACACATCCGCATCGGCAATGTTTCTCCAGTACTGGAAGAAATCAAAGGGAGAAGTCTTTTCCGGATCAAGCCATACAGCGCCGGACTGGGTCTTTCCCATCTTATTTCCCTCGGAATTTAAAAGCAGGGTAATGGTCATGGCATGGGCATCTTTTCCCAGCTTCCGGCGGATCAGCTCTGTTCCGCCAAGCATATTGCTCCACTGGTCATCTCCGCCAAACTGCATATTACAGCCGTAACGGTTAAACAGCTCATAGAAGTCATAGCTCTGCATGATCATGTAATTGAATTCCAGGAAGCTTAAGCCCTTTTCCATACGCTGCTTATAGCATTCAGCAGTCAGCATGCGGTTGACGGAGAAATGGGGGCCAACCTCCCGGAGAAAATTAATATAATTTAAATTCAGCAGCCAGTCTGCGTTATTGACCATAAGAGCCTTTCCTTCGGAAAAGTCAATAAAACGGCTCATCTGCTTTTTAAAGCAGTCGCAGTTGTGCTGGATCGTTTCCACTGTCATCACCTGGCGCAAGTCACTTCTGCCGGAAGGATCTCCAACCATACCGGTTCCGCCTCCGATCAGGGCGATGGGCTTATTGCCTGCCTCCTGAAGGCGCTTCATTAAGCAAAGGGCCATAAAATGTCCTACATGAAGGCTGTCAGCCGTGGGATCAAATCCAATGTAGAATACGGCTTTTCCTTCATTTACCATTTTGCTGATCTCTTCTTCGTTTGTCACCTGGGCAATCAGGCCCCGGGCTTTCAATTCTTCATAAATTTTCATTTTCATTCTCCTTTTTCATAAAAATAAGCCCCGTCCTATCAAAAGGACGAGGCTGAAGTCTCGTGTTACCACCTTAAGTTTATAAACAGCTCACGCTGCTCACCTCTTTGAGTACCTGATGTGATACTCTAGCACAATAACGGGTGCGGGAATCCGTCGCAGCCTACTTGGCATCTCAGCCGTTGGGTGCGAAGCTCAAAGATGTATTCGCAATTCGTTTTCCACGCGCCTCTCATCTGCCGGCTGCTTTCTGTGTGGTCCCTCGTACTGCTACTTGTTCTTATCAACGCTTTTACTTGTTTTATGAAGTTATTGACTAGTATATGTCGTTTAGTTTTATTTGTCAAGAGGGGGTTTTTCATTTTTTTATTCTCAGGAAGAATGAACTGATTCGGTTTACACGATATGAAGTCATGGAAGATAGTAAAAAATTTTGGATTGTGGTAGAATGGATGCATCTGGAATTGCGAATATTACTGCATCAAAAAGAGAGCACAATAACGAATCAGGAAACATACTGGGAGAAAACCTATGATCACTTTAACGAACAAACAGGCAAGACATTTTATGCTTCTCAAACATGGGCTGCTGGGCGATCACAAATTTAACGGGAAACAGGGCGCCTTTGATTTTGTGCGCCAGGCAGGCTGTATTCAGTTTGATCCGATTGATTCCTGCGGAAAGAATGCGGAGCTTACGCTGCAGTCCCGTGTCAAGGGCTTTACAAAGCAAACGCTTTATGAACTGCTGTATAACGACCGTATGCTTGTGGATTATCCCGATAAAAATCTTTCCATCATTCCCACAGAGGACTGGCCTTATTTTGAACGTTACCGGAATGCTGCACGGGAAGGCGGACGGCGTTTTAAAGAACTGGAGGAACTGGAAGCAAACACAAAGGATTACATCCAGGCGAACGGAGCGGTGGGCTCTGACACCCTACCCATACAGGGCAGCATACACTGGCACTCTTCCATTCATTGGAGCGGTAATTGGAGCGGCAATACCAATGCGTCACGGGCGGTGCTGGAGCAGTTATATTCTACCGGCGAGCTGATCATTCACCATAAAAAAGGCTCTCGGAAGTATTACGATCTCACCCATAAGCATTTACCTGGCGAACTCCTCGACATTCCTGACCCGCTGCCGGATGAATTTGAGCATCAAAAATGGCGTATTCTTCGTAGGATAGGCGCAGTAGGGCTTCTATGGAATCGTCCTTCCGATGCATGGTTAAATATTTGGGGTCTTAAAACTCCTCAAAGAACTGAAATGTTCAAAGAATTGCTTAACGAAGGGAAAATTCTGCAAGTCAGTGTAGACGGCTTAAAGGATATTCTTTTTTGCCGGGCAGAGGATTTATTTCTTATAGAAACTGTATTACAAACCGATGCCTTTAAACCCCGCTGTGAACTGATTGCACCGCTTGACTGCATGATGTGGGACAGAAAGCTGATCCGTGCATTATTTGGCTTTGAATATACCTGGGAAATCTATACTCCGGCAGATAAACGTAAATATGGTTTTTATGTTTTACCGCTGCTTTATGGGAGTAGTTTTATCGGACGTGTGGAAGCAGTTGCTTACATAAAGAAAGGTACGCTGGTTGTCAAAAACATCTGGTATGAGGATGGAATCAGGCAAACAAAAAAGCTCCAGGCAGCCGTTAACGGCTGTATGAAACGGTTCGCGAAATTTAATGAATGTGATGTGATTGATTTTGAATATCCGGATCCATGAACTGTATAGAAAAATATGAGGATACACGCAACGGAGTCCTATGCATGCATCCTCACTTTTATTATTAAGCATCGTATGGCTGATAAGCTTCAAACCTTTTAAGCATCTTTATATCTTTTATAGGTTTTTACAGAAAAAATTGCCAAACCCATCAAAGTGGCAAAGTACGGTATTGTTTTTACCAGATCAGACGGCAAACCCATGGATGCAGCTACATTGGAAAACGCATCTGCAATACCAAATAATACAGAGGCAGCTGCAGAACCTATAGCCGTCTGCCTGCCCATTGCTTCTGCCGCCAGAGCAATCCAGCCTCTGCCGCTCACCATATCTCTGGAAAACCATGATACATATCCCATAGACATGAATGCGCCGCCAAATCCACACATAATACCGCTTAGGAGCAAAGCGGCTGCCTGTGTTTTAACCACACTGATGCCTACGGATTCTGCTGCTGTTTTCTTCTCACCGACCGCACGTATATGGTATCCGAGAGCCGTTCCTTTTAATAGAAAGTAAGTCAATACAACGGAGAATATGGAAAGATAAGTCAAAACATTATGCCCCGAAAGAATACTTCCTAAAACAGGAATATTCTCAATGACCGGAATATGAAGGACAGGCAGGGTCTTACTGGCTAATGCCACACTGGTTCCTTTATCATGAGCAGTCAGATAAAGGAAAAACACGGTTCCGCCGCTGGCCAGACTATTGATTGCAATGCCCCCTAATATAATGTTTGTTTTATAATACAGTGTAAAAAAAGCTAATATTCCGGTAAAAAGAACAGCTGTGGTCAAGGCCATTAATAAACCGATAAAAGCACTTTGTGTTAAAAAACTAAAATACATTCCTGCAAATGCTGCAATCAGCATTAAACCCTCCAGGGCAATATTAGGTACCCCCGCCACATCGGAAATAACCGCTCCCATTGACGCAAAGAGCAAAGGAGTTGTAACTCTGAAAACAGAATATACAAAATCACTTGTGAATATTGAATTAGAAAACTCCTTCATTTTTAACCTCCCCGATTTTCACATCCTTTTCAATCCATGCCTGCTTATACTTATGCAAAAATTTTTCAGCAGATATTAACAGAATAATCAGGCTCTGTAAAATTGCAATCATTTCTGTGGGCACATCTGCAAAACGATTTACCAGATCCGCTCCGACCCTTAAATATCCCACAAACAGCGCTGCACCTACGACTCCGAAGGGATTGTTATTTGCCAGCATTGCAATCATCGCTCCATCAAACCCATAGCCAGGAAGTGCGGTCCATTCGAACCTCTTATGCAATCCCAGACATTCCACGATCCCACCGCATCCGGCGACCGCACCTGCAATTACGTGTACGAGAATAATTATCTTCGTTACGCGGATACCTGAATATTTCGCAAAGCGAATGTTGGTTCCCGTAGCCCGCACTTCGTATCCGCCTTTTGTCTTATACAAAAAGATATAAATAATGACGACACATAAGATTGCTATCATAAGGCCCAGATGGACTCTTGTTCCGCCTATGACCGTTGGCAGCAATGCCGCTTTACGATACTTATAGGATACAAGCGATGACACGGAAGGATCACGCATAATATTGTTCAAAATATAGCAGCCGAATCCGTAAACAATATTATTCATCATCAGGGAAGTGACCATTTCATTTGCATTGTATTTTGCTTTTAGAACGCCAGGTACCAGCATGACCAGAATTCCGGTAACCGCTCCTGCGGCAATACAGACAAAAGGAAATATATAAAAGGGAAGCTGGAACCAGATCGCAGCCAGGGAACCTGCAATTCCGGACATAAAGAATACCCCTTCGCCCCCAAGATTAAATAAACCTGTCTGAAACAGCAGCGCCATTGAAAGTCCTGAAAAAATAAGAGGAATTGCAGTTTCCACTATATTCCCCAAATATCTCCTGGAAGAGAATGGATGAACGAGAAATATTTTGATGGATTCAACGGGCTGATCACTTACAAATAGAATGATGATGAACGCAACCAGCATTGCAGCAATCATAGAAACCGCTGTTCTTAACATGTTAAAGGTTCTTTCTCTGCTCATTCCTGGTTTACCGCCTTTCTGACCTGTTCCGCCCCATGTCTTTTGATTCCCAGCATATAAAGGCCCAGCATTTCTTCATCCAGTCCCTTCGTATGATCAAAGTAAGCGACGATTTCTCCTTCATACATAACAGCAACAACATCAGATAATTTCAGCACCTCACTTAAATCCGCTGAAATTAAAAGTACTGCACAGCCTTTTTTGCTGAGTTCCACTATTTTCTTATGAATAATATGTGCAGCGCCAATGTCCACTCCCCTTGTCGGCTGTTCTGCAATCAGTATATTGGGTTCATCTCCACATTCCCTTGCGACAACTACTTTCTGCATATTTCCGCCTGAGAGCATTCCTACCGGCTGGTGCCCGCCGGTACATCGTATTTCATAGCTCTTAATGTTCCTTTCAACAAATGCGTGAATGTTCTTGAAATTTAAAAAACCGTAATTGTTGAACATCTTTGAACCCAAACGATTGGATATCATATTTTCCCTGATGGATTCACTTGCGGATACCCCCTGATCAAGCCTGTCTTCCGGAATATAACCGAATTTTGTTTTTCTGATGTCAGAAACCTCATGGTCTTCTATATTTTTCCCCTCAAACAGGATCTTTCCTTCCTGGATGCTTTTGCGCTTTGTCATCAAATCCACCAATTCTGACTGACCATTTCCCTGAACTCCTGCAATGCCAAAAATCATGCCGCTCTTGACTCCAAAGGAAATATCTTTAAGGACTTCTACGCCGCTTTTATCTTTATAGGAAATTTCCTCTGCATTAATATATGTTTGTCCAAATTCTCTTTTTTCCTTTGTTATGGAGGTATCCATTTCACACCCCATAATCAGATTCGAGATTTCCTGTTCTGTGACATTTTCACATTCATAGGTACCAATCGTCTTTCCGCTTCTCATAACGGTAATCCGATCTGATATCTGTTTGATTTCCGGTATTTTGTGTGATATGAAAACAATCGTATGCCCTTGCTGCTTCAAATTTTCCAACTCATCAAATAACTGTTTTGTTTCCTGGGGTGCCAGAACTGCTGTCGGCTCGTCTAAAATGAGAATTTCGGCGCCTCGTGCCAATGCTTTTAAGATTTCCACTTTTTGCTTCACGCCTACGGGAAGATTCTTTGTTATTTCTTTTGGATTAACCTTCAGATTGTATTTCTGACTTATTTCATCGGTAAACCGCTCCGCCTGTTCTTTATTTACGAACATATATTTCCGAGGTTCCATTCCCAAAACAATGTTTTGTGCAACAGAAAAGGATTCCACCAGCATAAAATGCTGATGTACCATTCCAATCCCTTCCCCAATAGCCTCTTTCGAACTGGAAAAGCTTACCGGTTTCCCATTTAAGCTCATACTCCCCCTGGATGGAGCCTCCATCCCGAACAGGATTTTCATTAATGTAGACTTTCCCGCACCGTTTTCTCCTACTAATGCGTGTATTTCCCCTTTTTTCAAATTAAAAGACACATCAGAATTCGCCACAACACCATTCCCATACACTTTGGCAATATTATTCATCTCTAATATATAATCACCCATATTGATCACCTTTTCTTTATCCGAAAGCTTTTATTCCCAATCCGCTTTGCTGCCTGCTCATAAGCAAATGCTGCTTTACGGTTCAAATACTACGGGCGCACATCTTCCCTTATCTTGTTCACTTCTTCTGTTGTCAGCCCGGTCGGATCGGTCAGTTTGATTTCTCCATTTATAACTTTATGTTTCAACTCCTTCATCTGAGTTCTTGCAGCTTCCGTCATTAACTTTTCATAGAATTCATTTTCTGCAATTCCCACTGCCCCTTCTTTAATCCCGTAAAAACCTTTGCTTCCATATTTCACTTCGGAATCTATGGCCTGCCGTACGATCGTAACCGCATTTTCAGGAATGTTTTTGATTGCAGACGTAATAATTACATTCGCCATATCCGGCCGGGAATCTTTCAGCGCCTCTGCTTGATCGGAAT
This sequence comes from Hungatella sp., assembly GCA_031270005.1. Taxonomy (GTDB): domain Bacteria; phylum Bacillota; class Clostridia; order Lachnospirales; family Lachnospiraceae; genus Lacrimispora. The sequence goes on from JAISYJ010000119.1 coordinate 25,906, forward strand.
CAACTCCAATGACAAATTTCCCTTTCTCTACTGCCCCGTCAATGACTCCAATACCTGACTGTCCCGCCGCCGCAAAAATAACTGATATTCCTGAATTGTAAAGAATCAATGCATTTTCTTTTCCTTTTGCAGTATCTGTAAAATTGCCCACATAGGATGCAGCAACCTTTATATCCGGATTAATTTCTAAAGCTCCTTCAATATATCCCACCAGGAATTCATTGATTCCCGGGATATCCATTCCTCCCACAAAGCCTATGACTCCTTCATTCAGTTCTTCCGCTTTTAATGCCGCTGCTGCGCCCGCCAGATAGCTCATCTCATTATTCTTTGGAGCCATAATATATACATTGGAAGGTATTTCTTCCATTTGTCCATCTAAATTTATAAATTTTTGTTCCGGATACTCTTCTGCCGCCTGTGTCAGTGCATCATCCCCATTACTGGATACGGTAAGTATAAGATCATACCCCTTCTCACATAAATCCACATAAGCAGAATAATATTTCGAGGCATCACGTCCGGCTTCCACATAATCTACCTTCATGCCAAACTTTTTTTCTAAAAGATCAATCGCTTCAAAGGATGCGTCAAAAAAGGATTTGTCACCTAAATTACCAGGTATCATCAAAGCCACCTTATAATCGGCTGAAGTTCCATCAAACGTTTCACCGGTCGTTTTCGCAGAATTGTTTCCCGCCTCCTTTTCCGGTTCTGGTGCCGAGCAGCCCGTAAATAATGTACTCATGGATAAACACATTGCCAAAATCAAAGCTATTTTCTTTTTCATGATCGTACCTCCTGATTTTAATAAATTCTCTCTTTTACAATGCTTCTGAATTTTTCTACATCAATCCATTCCGCATATTTAAAATCCTTCTCAACCTCCACATGCAGGTCATAGGCATTTGTTTTAAATACGATTGCACCTCTTGTATTTTCTCCGGAAAGTTCCACGTTAAAATCATTCTGCCTTAAACTCACAACCGTCGGATCCAAAAGATATGCTATCAGCAATGCATCATGAAAGGTGATGGGATATCCCGTCTTTTCCCGGAAGATTTCTGTTCCTCTCTTGTAATATTGCATCCTTTCGTTTCCCCGCGGGCATAGCTTCTCCAAAAGCTCTTCTGAGATTCTGCAATATTTTGTAACATCAAGTCCAAACATTGTCAGATGCTCTGCGTAGTCCATAACGATTCTTGCTGCCTCCGGATCACATCGGATGTTCCATTCCGGGGCACTGCTTGAGAAAACACCTCCCATGGCTATGATATTCGTCTGCTTCATGATGTCCGGAGCTTCGTAAAAAGCCTTTGCAAGATTGGTCATGGCACCCATTTCTACTATTGTAAGATCCGGGTTTTCTTTTACCTTCTGAATTATGAATTCCGCTCCGTCCATCTCCTGATAGACCGGATATTTCCTCCCTTTTCTCAAAATTTCATATTGAATAGGATCTTCTTCAAAATCAGGTCTTTCTATAAGAGGGATACTGTAACCTGCACATACTTCAATCCCTTTTTTCCCATATTGCTCACATAGATCCAATACCATTTCCGCCCTTTTATAGGTGTTGTGATAAACAGTTGTAATTCCGACAATCTCAAATTCCGTTGAATTCATCGCCATGATCAGCGCAGCGGCATCATCTGTATCATCGCCTAAGTCTGTATCAATCAGAATTCTTTTCCCAGTATTATTGGACATACCTCATACTCCTCATTTTTTACAAAAATATTTTTGTTTGTTTCGTACTGTACGTGATAATTATATGGTAATTTTGCAATTTCAGTAAAGGTCATATGACTTTTTCTCCTCAGATTCCAATAAAAAATTGCCACAAATCACTTTTTATACTAAGCGATTTGCGGCAATTTTACCGAATCCACAAGTTATCAAATAAGATATCATACTTTTCTTTTGTAATAATTACTTTTTTACGAATAGAATTTATTTCTTCACTGTCTTTCAGTTTACGGATGCTTCTTCCCACAGTCCGTAAGCTGATGCCCACACTATTTGCAATATCCTGGTATTCTGCTTCTACAGTTACGATATCATCTGTTTCCTTCTTATGTGCATCATAATAATTTACAAAATAGTACCGTACCCGGTCCAAACCATCTAAATAATAAAAGATACCGTCATTCCCCGATCGTTTATATAAATCATCTGATACCAATGTCAGGCAGCGTCTTAACATATCTATATGATTCATTACATATGCATAGATAGCCGCAGACTCCATTCTGACGGCTTTCACCTCCGTCATACTGATAATGGTTGCAACATATGCATCCTTACGGGCAAAAAGCTCAAGCAAACCGATACTTCCATTTTTTTTATCGATCTGGAAATAGTTATATTCATTACCATCAGAATAATTTCTCGTTCCTAAAGCAATTCCCTCTTTAATAAAATAGATATATTGGGGAAATTCTCCCTGAGATACGATAAATTGTTTTGGTGCATAGGTGATCAATTCTCCTCTGCTCTTCATCTCATCAGGCAGTACAGAATAATTGAATTCTATTTCCTTCCCGTATTTCTCCCACTCCTTCTTCAAGTCCATAAAATTACCTCAGAATTATTCTAGATATAATTAGTCTGCAGTCTGCACAGTCCGCTTTGCAGTTTTGATCATCCGGTTTCCTCTTAACCTAATTATATCATTATAACACAGCGATAACAACTGAGGCCTGAAAGAACTATTATACCGTACAATCGAGTCCCAACATCATGTGACATGCCTTATTTAACTCGTTTTGTTATTTCACAATAAATCTTCTCTCTCAACAATTCATTTCATTACACATGTTCAAAAAGTGAGAATGAACGGTCGTATCTTCCGTCAACTCTGGATGGAAAGCACAAGCCATCATATTCTTCTCCCGGGCAGCCACGATTTTTCCGTCAACCTTTGCCAAAACCTCCACACCCTTACCAGCATTAGCAACATATGGCGCACGGATAAACACCATCGGAATGATTCCAGCACCGCCAAATTCCGATTCAGTTTTAAAACTGGCCAGTTGCCTCCCGTATGCGTTGCGCTCCACGGTAATGTCCATACAGGCAAGATGGCTTTCTCCTCCGATAACTGTTTTCGCCAGCAGGATCATACCGGCGCAGGTCCCCATCGCAGGTATTCCTCTCTGAATCACTTGAAGAATTGGCTCCTTTATTTCTGATTCCCGCATCAATTTTTCCATCACCGTGCTTTCGCCGCCGGGCAGAATTAAGCCGTTCATCTCCTCCTTAAAATCTGTCCGTTGCCGGATTTCAAAGCTGTCTGCCCCTAATTTTGTCAGCATCTTTTCATGCTCTTTAAACGCGCCCTGCAAGGCAAGTATTCCGATTCTCATGGTGCTCACTCTACTTTCCACGTTCCGCCATCAAGAGGGCGATTTCCTGCTCATTGATACCTACCATCGCTTCGCCCAAGTCTTCACTAAGTTCTGCGATCAGCTTTGCATCATTAAAATTGGTAACAGCTTTTACAATGGCGGCAGCACGTTTTTCCGGATTACCAGATTTAAAGATACCAGAACCCACAAACACACCTTCCGCTCCCAGCTGCATCAGCAGTGCGGCATCAGCAGGAGTCGCTACACCTCCTGCGGCAAAGTTCACCACAGGCAGTTTGCCGTTTTGTGCCACCCATTTCACCAGATCCAATGGGGAAGCCAGTTGTTTAGCGGCTTCAAATAATTCATCCTCCCGCAATGCAGTGAGCATCCGGATTTCGCTTTGAATTTTCCGCATATGCCGCACAGCCTGAACCACATCTCCAGTCCCTGGCTCGCCCTTAGTACGAATCATCGACGCGCCCTCGGAAATGCGGCGCAATGCTTCTCCAAGGTCCTTGGCACCGCATACAAAGGGTGCACGGAATTTAGTTTTGTCAATGTGACAGATGTCATCCGCCGGAGAAAGCACTTCGCTTTCGTCTATGTAGTCAATTTCGATAGCCTCCAGAATTTGCGCTTCCACAAAATGCCCAATGCGTACTTTTGCCATTACGGGAATGGAAACCGCTGATTGAATCCCTCTAATCATTTTAGGGTCACTCATCCGGGAAACGCCACCTGCTGCCCGAATGTCAGCGGGAATCCGCTCTAATGCCATCACAGCGCACGCACCGGCTTTTTCAGCTATTTGTGCTTGTTCCGGGGTGCTGACGTCCATGATTACGCCGCCCTTTAGCATTTGAGCCAGATTTTTATTGAGTTCATATTGCTCTGACATAATAAATCCTCCTAGTATTTTGGGTTCTAAGTTAATATCCTTATTATGCCTCAAAACTGGCCTTATCGAAAGTACCAGTTTATATTTATTTAAAAATACCAGTTAGGAGTTTTAAGAACAACTGCCGCGTATCAATGAAACGCAATGTTAATATATAACCAAAAAAAGCCCCGTCCTGCAAAAGGACGAGGCTAAAGTCTCCCTAAGAGCCTTATTTATCTTTGTAATTAGGAAAATCCTACTTTAATTCCGGCCAGTATTCCCTGTTAGCATCTATCAGATCATCTAAAATCTGTTTTGCAACGGAAGCACTAGGCACGGTCTTTGACAAGGTCAGGGCCTGCCACAGCTTTAAATAGCTTCCCTGGGTCCATGCTTCCACCACCAGACGCTCCACAGCAAGCTGCTCTTCCATCATTCCCTTTTCAAAGGTAGGAATATTTCCCTGGCATATAGGTTCCGGGCCTTCATTACCTACGAGACAAGGCACTTCCACCATTGCAGTTGGATCAAAATTAGAGATGGCTCCTTTGTTTTCCACGATGCAGAGCATCTGCTCACGGGTATTAAAGGCAATGGCACAGGCCAGATCTACAATGAAAGAAGCATGGTTGTCAATGGAGAATTCCCCGCCTTTTCCGGTTCCTGCCTGTATGATGGCTTTTGCGGCACCAAACACCTCTTTTTCTCTTCCTTCCATTACCTCATTGGCTCTGGTATGGTTAGGATCTGTATGCTCTACCACATAGTCCGGGTAAAGGTAATATTTTAAATAAGTATTGGGAAGAAAGTCAGGCTCCAGCTTTAATAAATCCGCCGCCTTTTTATGGGTCAGCTGCCAGCTTGCATCCATATGCTGGGTCTCCACGGCCTTTTCCGTTAAGTATCCGTTTTTAGACACATAATCCAGAAGCTTGGGCATTAAGTCGGTTCCATCTTTATCCTTTACACTGGTCCACCAGCCAAAGTGGTTCAGTCCGAAATACTTTACATCCATGTCCTTCGGATCCCTGCCCACAATATATCCCATACGCCGTTTGGTTCCCACCGGCATATCACAGATATTTAAGACCTTGGAATGAGGCTTTAATACACGGCAGGCTTCTGCCACAATGGAAGCAGGATTGGAATAATTGAGCATCCAGCAGTCCGGAGAATATTTTTCCATAAGATCAATCAGCTCCATCATCCCGCCAATGCTTCTCATTCCATATGCAATGCCGCCGGGACCGCAGGTTTCCTGTCCAACCACATGATATTTCATGGGGATTTTTTCATCTAACTCCCGCATGGCATATTTGCCCACCCGGATATGAGCCATGCAGAAATCCACATCGGTAAAGGCCTCCCTGGGGTCTGTTGTATAAGAAAACTCCACATCAGGCGCTGTTTCCTTCATTACAATTTCAATGGCTTTTGCCAGGGTTTCCTGACGCTCCCCGTCATTGTCGTAAAGTTTTAAAGAGCGGATAGGAAACCGGTGCAGGTTATCCATCAGCATCATTACAATACCAGGCGTGTAGGTGCTTCCACCGCCGGCAATTACAATTGAGAATTTTTTCACGATGATATTCCTCCTTGCTTCATCTGATCTGTCAGCTGTTTTCGTTGTTTCCCAGTTCCTCGTCAACAGCTTTTCTTACAGCAGTTACTTTTAAACCATAGATTACCTGAACGTTATTTCCCTTTTTCATTACGCCATTGGCTCCGGTGTCATTTTTCAGTATCTCTTCCTGAACCAGATCAGGATTGGTAATGATCAGGCGCAAACGGGTAAAGCAGTTGTCCACCTTTTCAATATTTCCGGCGCCTCCCAGGGCTTTCACGATCAGTGCGGCATCCACATCTTCACCGTCTTTCCCAGCTTTTCCCCCTTTCTCAGAAGCCACCTTTTCTTTGTACTCTGCTTTGGTATGAAGCTTCATTTCCATTCCTTCCGTTTCACGGCCCAGGGTCTTTAAATTCAATTTTGTAATAAGAGTGCGGAATACGATATAATAGATCACAAAAAATCCAAGGCCGGTGACGATATACATGGGCCATCCGGTTTTGTGGATTCCCAAAGGCACATTGAAAAGCAGGAAATCCAAAAAGCCGTTAGGACCGATGGCGCGGACGTTTAAAATATTGAGAACCACCATGCTCAGTCCGCTTAAACCGGCATGAACAACAAACAGAACAGGAGCTACGAACATAAAGGAAAATTCAATCGGCTCTGTAACACCTGCAATAAAAGAAGTAAATGCGGCAGGAATCAGGATGGCTTTTATTTTATTGCGGTTCTCCGGCCTTGCCGTATGATACATGGCAAGACAGGCGCCCATTAAGCCGAACATTTTGGAGATTCCTCTGGCATCCCAGATCACGGACTTAGATAACATATCGATAGCAGGGTCTGCGATTTCGGCATAATAAATGTTTCTGGCTCCCTCAAACACTTCTCCTCCAATGGTTGCAGCGCCTCCCAGGGAAGTATATAAAAACGGGGTATAAACCAAGTGATGAAGGCCTGTGGGAATGAGAAGGCGTTCCAGCGCGCCGTAAATAAAAATCCCGAAGTTTCCGGATTGATTGATGAATACCCCAAGGCTTGTAATTCCCATCTGGACAAACGGCCATACATAGGTAAGAAGGACTGCCAGAAGTACGGTCACAGGGATCAATACAATGAATACAAACCTGGATCCGCCATATATCTGAAAAGCATTTTTAAATTCAGTTTCACAAAATCTGTTGTGAACCATGGCTGTTACAATTCCAAGAATAATTCCCAGGAATACGCCCATATCCAGGATCTGCACTCCCAGCACCATGGCCTGACCCGTCCCTCTTAAAGACTCCCCTGTAAACAGGATTCCCGTCAGTGTCATGAATTTGTTCATAGCATTAATGAATACCAGGAACCCCAAAAGAGCAGTAAATCCGGCCTCATATTTTTTCTTATTGGCAAGACCTGCTGCAAGTCCCACACAGAAGATCAGTCCCAAGTTATTCAGGATAGATACCAAAGAACCTGACAGGATGGTACCAAAGCCCTTTGTCACCGGATTATCCAAAAATGGCAGAAGCTCCAGCAGCTTTGCATTTGTAAACAAGTTTCCGACAGCGATTAAAATCCCTGCGATGGGCAGAATTAAAACCGGGATGAACATTGCTTTTGAAAAGCGCTGCAGCTGATCCATCACTTTTTCTTTCATTCTCTTTTCCTCCAATAATCAATGATTCGTTTTCTTTTTTTCATTTCACGTGAAATTCATATCCACATTATAGTCGCCATCTCACTCTTTGTATATACTTTTGGAAAGGATAGGAACCTGTTATTCCAGGTAGTAACAGGTTTCAAAAAAGGCCCCTGATACCGCCCTTTTAAGCGTTATCCGGAACCTTTATCCTTCTTCTTTATCCATATTTTGAAGCACCCTGTGGTACTCATAAATCAGAATCTCCATTAGCATGAACACATTGGGGAAAAATGTGTTTGCCATCATGTTTCTATCATCCAGCTTATTGCTGTCCTCTATTCGAAACTGCATATCCGTTATGGAGCTGACCCGGTTTTCCGCCTCATTGGTAAAGGACACAGTAAAAATACCATTTTCCCCGGCAGTTTTCACCCGGTCCGCCACCCAGTCCGTTTCCCCGGACCTGGAAACCACGATCAGCATTTTCATGTTCTCCAGATTGTTTTCAAAAACTCCGATGGAATCCATTCCATTGGAATCAATGCATTTTATCCCAAGCACCAGAAGCTTTTTTGTCAGATATTCAACCGGAATGGCGGAAAAACCTGTTGCATACAAAAATACGTATCCCCCCTCCAGCTGGCTGATCCGCCTGGCAAATTCCTGGATATCCTCATAGGAATTGTATTTTAAGAGGGAATTGGTGCAAAAGCTGTTGATAAACTGCATGCCGGTGTCCTCATTGTCCCTGGCATTGTTTACAAGAGGAAGCAGCTTGTAATACATATCCACAAACCCGCTGTAGCCCAGCTTTTTTGTCAGGCGCATGATCGTTGAAGTGGAAGTGAAATTTTCCTTTGCAACTCCCCGTACTCCCATTTTCAGCATGGAATCCATGTGATCAATGATGTAGCGGAGAACACTGTCTTCCACTTCTGTTAAGTTCTTTCCTGCTGTCAGTTTGCTTAAATCTACCATTCCTGCCATCTATCTTCCCTCTTTTTGAGTTCTCTTCTATTAGAAAAAATCTTCATACCCCTGGATCATAGGGTAAGGAGCGCAGTTCTTTAAAGGTGCGGTTATGGTCCCTCTCACATACTCGCTGAACCCCTGGCGGCGAAAATCTTCCTTGGTTTTATTTTTGATCAGCCGGCCGCCTCTGCCCACCTCACCTATATAATGCCCATTTTGGTCATATATTTCCTTACCAAAAAATTTTCCAAGAATTTTCCCGTCGCAGGCAGCCAGATAATCCCTCTGCCTTACACCGATATAGTTTCCCTGCCAATTCCAATATCGTTCCATAGAAATCAATCCTTCCTCTTTTCATTCCATGCAATCATACACCATTTTTCGTTAAAAAGAAACACTTTAGGGAAGCACATTGCCAAATTTTCGATGAATGCTGGATTTTTCCTGCATTCTGTTATATAATCAACTGAAAAAATACAGACTAAGCACATACACAGGAGGATATTATGGGATTTCAATACATTAGCAATCTGCCGAGCCCGGAAGCGATCAAAAAACAATTTCCAATTTCGCCAGAAGCAGAAGTACTCAAAACAGAACGAGACCAGGCAATCAGAAGTGTACTTACCGGGAAAAGCGACAAATTCCTTGTTATCATTGGTCCCTGCTCCGCCGACAATGAAGAGTCTGTTTCTGATTATGTGAGCCGTCTTGTTAAGGTTCAGGAAAAAACAAAAGACCGTCTGATCATCATTCCCAGAATTTATACCAACAAGCCAAGGACCACCGGCGAAGGATATAAAGGAATGCTTCACCAGCCTGACCCGGAAAAGAAGCCTGATCTTAAGGAAGGCCTGATCGCTATCCGCAAAATGCACATGAAAGTATTCTTAGAAACCGGTTTATCCACAGCCGATGAGATGCTTTATCCGGAAAACCTGGGATACCTTGATGACATTATGTCCTACATTGCCATTGGCGCCCGTTCCGTGGAAAACCAGCAGCACCGGCTGACCTCCAGCGCCTGTGACGTTGCCGTTGGCATGAAAAATCCTACCAGCGGTGATCTTTCCGTTATGCTCAATTCCGTTGTGGCCGCACAGCAGGCCCATGATTTTACCTATCGGGGCTGGGAAGTAAGAAGCAATGGCAATCCACTGGCTCATACCATTTTAAGGGGCGCTGTCAACAAACACGGCCAATGCATCCCCAACTACCACTTTGAAGACTTATTCCGTCTTCATGAGATGTACAGCCGCCGCAATCTGCAGAACCCGGCCTGCATCGTGGATACCAACCACTCCAATTCCAACAAAAAATACAGGGAACAGATTCGTATTTCCAAGGAAGTCCTACACAGCAGAAAGCATTCACCTGAAATACGGGCTCTGGTAAAGGGCTTAATGATTGAAAGCTACATTGAGCCGGGCAGCCAGAAGGTAGGAGAACACTGCTACGGAAAATCCATTACCGATCCTTGTCTGGGCTGGGAAGATTCTGAACGTCTGATCTATGAAATCGCTGAAAATGCATAAAATTTCAGCTTAATATAAGTTGAGGGTGTTGCAAAATAATTTTTTCATACAGGATATTGGTGTTAGCCAAGGGGCCAGAAGCCATGTCTTGTTGAAACTTTGCATTTTGCGGCACCCTCTTTATTTTTGCTGATTTTTCCCTTTATCCCCTGCCTGTTATTAGTATTTTTCAATTATCTCTTGTTTTTCTAATAAGAAATGGTAAAATATAATTGCAATCAATAAAATGAATCTTATTCTGTTGGTACCTCTATAAACCTCTATGAAGTTGTTGACACGTTCATGCCGGGCCTATCCGGCTGCTTAGAAAAGGAGGTATGGGTATGCGGACCATTGAAGTCGATATCCAGCTGCGTTACCCCCCTATCCCTCTCGCACTCTTAATCAAAGTCGCTAATTCCTTTGACTGTGATATTTATATTGACTACGGTTTAACAAAGGTAAATGTCAAGGACTATGACGAGATGAAAAAAGGGGTTAACACGCAGAACCGGAATTTACAGTTTCATTTCGACGGCATTGATGAACAGGCCGCCGAAGGGCGGATTGAAATGCTGTTTCAGCCATTATCCGCCAGAAAGGAACCTTTATGAATTATCATCCAAAAGAGAGTTGATATTAGCATAACGCTGATCATCAACTCTCTTTTCATTATTTCCTTAACCAAGGATTGCCGTAATGATAAAATATACAAACACCACTGCGCCCAATACAATTCTGTAATATCCGAAGAATTTAAAATCATGCTGTCTGATATATCCCATCAGAAACTTAATAGAATAAACAGAAACAACAAAAGCTACCACCATGCCTAAAACCAGATAGAATATCTGTGGACCGGTAAAATTCAGTCCATATTTCACAACCTTTAAAAGGCTGGCTCCGAACATCACCGGGATTCCCAGGAAAAAGGAAAACTCTGCAGAAGCTGCCCGGGAACATCCCAGGATCATGGCTCCGAGAATGGTAGCGCCGGAACGGGAGGTACCAGGAATCAGGGCAAGAAGCTGAAACAGGCCGATCCAAAGGGCGGTCTGGTAGGAAATATCCCCCACCTTCTGTACTTCAAAGCTCCGGTACTGGTTCCGGTTCTCTATGATGATAAACAGCACGCCATAAAGGATCAGGGTCGCTGCCACCACATAGCCGTTCATCAGATACTCATCAAGGATATCATCTACCAGGAGCCCGATTACTGCGGCCGGAATACAGGCTAAAATAATCTTTGACCAGAGAATCAGGGTCGCCTGATTCTGCGCCGGTTTCTTCCTGGCTGAAAAGGGGTTGAGCTTATCAAAATACAGAACCAGAACCGCCAGGATCGCCCCCAGCTGGATTACCACCAAAAACATGTTTTTAAAGGCGGTCGGCTGATTTAGGTGTATGATTTCATCCACCAGGATCATATGCCCTGTACTGCTTATGGGAAGCCACTCTGTAAATCCCTCCACAATTCCAAGAACAATTACTTTTAAAATCTCAATGATATTCATTCCTTTTCCCCTGTCTTTTTAAATATTTTCAATCTGCCAGTCAATAGGCTCCAGCCCATTTTCCTTTAAATAAGCATTGGTTCTGCTAAAGTGTTTACAGCCGAAGAATCCCCGGTAAGCGGAAAGAGGGCTGGGGTGAGGCGCCTCTAAAATCAGGTGCCTGGGATTTGTGAGCATCACCTTCTTATTCTGAGCCGGACGTCCCCATAAAAGGAATACCATGGGCCGGTCCTGTTCATTTAAAATCTTTATGGCAGCATCCGTAAAGGTCTCCCATCCGATTCCCTGGTGGGAATTGGCCGCATGGGCGCGCACGGTAAGCACCGTATTAAGGAGCATGACCCCCTGGTCAGCCCACTTTTTTAAATATCCGTTATTCGGAATCTCACAGCCTAAATCTTCCCGCAGTTCCTGATAAATATTCACCAGGGACGGGGGAATATCCACATCAGGCTTTACAGAAAAACACAGCCCGTGGGCCTGCCCATTATTATGATAAGGATCCTGCCCTAAAATCACTACCTTTACATTGGAAAGGGGCGTGAACTGAAATGCATTAAAAATGTCGTTTGGGTCCGGAAAGACCTGGGTCATTTCATATTCATGCTTCACCTTCTGATAAAGTTCCCTGTAATATGGCTTTTTAAACTCTCCGCTTAAGGGTTCCAGCCAGTCGTTCTCTATTGCTCCCATTCTTTCTCCTTTGCATTTTCCATGTTTTACTTTTATCTTTAAATCCTCACCGGTACTTCCATTGCCTTTAAATACCGTTTTAATTCCATGATCTCCAGCTCCTTATAATGGAACAGGGAGGCCGCCAGAGCTGCATCTGCCTTTCCGTATGTCAGAGCGTGATGGAAATGCTCCATAGTGCCTGCACCGCCTGAAGCGATCACCGGCACGGAAACATTCTCCCCTATGACACGGTTCAGCTCATCATCGTATCCGGCCTTTGTTCCGTCACAATCCATACTGGTAAGCAGGATCTCCCCTGCTCCAAGGCTGTCTGCCTTCATAGCCCATTCCACCGCATCCAGCCCGGTATCGATCCTGCCTCCGTTCTTATATACGTTCCATCCGCTTCCATCGATCCGCCTTCTGGCATCAATGGCAACCACCACGCATTGACGCCCAAACTTGCCTGCTGCCTCGGAGATCAGCTGCGGGGTGTTGATGGCTGAAGAATTAATGGATATCTTATCCGCGCCTTCTCTTAAGAGCATTTTAAAATCCTCCACCGTGCGGATCCCACCGCCAACGGTAAAGGGGATAAATACCTTTTCCGCCACCCGGCGCACCATATCCACCACCGTATTCCGGTTATCAGAGGAGGCGGTGATATCAAGAAATACCAGCTCATCGGCACCGGCCTTATCATAAGCCGCGGCAATCTCCACCGGATCCCCGGCATCCTTTAAATTCACGAAATTAACACCCTTTACCACTCTTCCGTCCATTACATCCAGGCATGGAATGATCCTCTTCGTAAGCATCCGGCACCTCCTTAAGTCAATTCAATGAAATTTTTCAGAATCTTTAACCCAGTATCGCCGCTTTTCTCCGGATGGAACTGGCAGGCAAAAAGATTTTCCCGTTCTACCGATGCCCCAAACCTGATACCATAGGCTGCAGATGCGGCCACATCGGATTCCCGTCCCGCCTCTAAATAATATGAATGGACAAAATACACATATGCCCCGGAATCAATTCCTTTAAAAAGTCTTGCATCAGGCTTTATATCCAGACGGTTCCAGCCCATATGAGGAACTTTAAGCCCCGGCGTCTGCGGAAATCTTACAATCTTACCCGGAAGCAGGGAAAGTCCCCTGACCCCTTCACACTCTGTGCTGCTTTCAAAGAAAAGCTGAAGTCCCAGGCATATCCCCAGTAAAGGCGTTCCTCTTGAAACCACCTGATGAATCACATCCACCAGTTCATATTGATGAAGCTTTTCCATGGCATCGCCAAAGGAGCCAACACCCGGAAGAATTACCTTGTCCGCAGAAAGGAGGATTTCCTTTTCCCTGCTTACCACCGGCTTTTCTCCCAGCGCAGTCAGGGCTTTCTCCACACTTTTTAAGTTTCCAGCATCGTAGTCGATTATCGCAATCATAGCCGTCACCTCTTTACGCCTTTTTCCAACATTTTAACACAGTAACGTGTAATGTACAACGCAAAATAAGGCTATAATTTCCGAAAGAATTCCGTAGAATTCTCTAAAACAGCATCAGCCTTTCCCTTTACAGTTTCCGGCAGCTGGGCAAACTTCCCGTGAATCCGGTACATATGGGCCTTATTGTTTATGGACACGGTTTTCTCAAAGGGCCAGCGGATGACCGTAGGAGTCTTAAAGCCTGCCCCCAGTTCCAAAACCAGCAGCTTTTTATTAAGAGTCCCTGCCAGCCACGTGGTATAGGCCTTCCACTGGGGAAGGTAGCCCTCTTCTATGTAATCCTCTGCCTCTATGGTATTGCCCGTAAGAGGAGCCCCGCAATGAGGACAAACATCCTGGGGAATCTCACCCGGCTCCCAGATATCTTTTGTACAGGATTTGGAGCACTGCCTCCATGTCTCGTTCCCGCAGGGAGCTACCAGCCGGCTCTGCTCCAGGGGTGATTTCAGTATCTCTCCATCAGTAACTGTGGTTACAATAAAATAATCCTTGTCTTTTATGAGTCCGTTCATCTTCTCGTAAAGGCTTCCCATATCCGGTATTCCCTCTGCCTTCCATTCCTCACCGATTCCGATCAAAAGCTTTTCACAAGCTGCTGTTTCTTCTAAAATCTGCTCATTCACAGTCATCTATCCACCTTCTTTCCCAAACAATACCCATTTATTATACATCAAAGGGTATTTTAAGAAAAGATGGAAATTCTGTTCTTGCGGCCTGCCATGGATATATGCTATACTAATCCAAGCATTTAGTCAGATTCAGGAATGCTTGCATACCCTCTTGATTCATATCCTCTTGATTCAATAGGAGGCAAATAATAAAAAAGGAAGTCAGCAGATTATGAATAAGTTTAAGAGGCTTTCTCCCTTTTTGGGAGGCTGCGCCGCCATTGCGGTCCTGGCACTTCTGTTGGTCGTATATACCCTGATAAAACCGGTTCCAATGGCTGGGCCAAAAAGCATTTCCATTGAAGTGGTATATGATAACGGAGTTACGGACCATTATCAGATAACTACAGAAGCGCAGTTTCTCTCAGAGGCGCTAAAATCCATACCAAACCTTCAAATCGATGGAACCACTTCCGAAGAACTTGGCCTGATGGTCACTACAATTAATGGAAAACGGGCAGACTACCAAAAGGACGGCGCTTACTGGGCTCTTCTCTGCGACGGGGAACCTTGCAATTATGGAGTGAGCCAGCAGGCCATCAAGGATGGAGAGCGCTATACCTTTCAATACACCCTGTCCTCTGAGGAAATGAAAAAATCATGAAAAACCATCCCCTGTTTACCACCAGGGAGCTGGTATTAGACGCACTGCTTTCAGCCCTTTTATTTGTCAGCCAGGTAAGTTTGTCCTGGCTTCCCAACATAGAACTGGTATCCCTGCTTCTAATTTTATACACCCTCGTATTCCGCAAACACGTATGGCTCATCCTATACGTGTTTGTTGTATTGGAAGGGCTGGTCTACGGCTTCGGCCTCTGGTGGTTTTCCTATCTGTATGTGTGGCCCATTCTCCCGGCCGCCGTATTTTTGATTTTCAAAAACAAAACGCCAAAAACATTTGGCATATCCCTGCTTTCCGGAATCTTTGGAATGTTGTTTGGATTGTTCTGCTCCGGGTTCTACCTCATTGCCGGAGGCCCTGGCGCAGCCCTGGCCTGGTGGGCTGCAGGAATTCCATACGATATCATCCACGGAACAGGGAATTTCTTTCTGTCCCTCATTTTATTCCAGCCGTTATACCGGCTGCTCACCTCGCTGAAACGAGGTCAATCTCATCAATAAAGGAGTGTATGCTTATGGAATCAGCAACCGTAAGATTAAAAAAAGGAGAAGGCCGTTCATTAAAAGCCGGCGGCCTCTGGATCTATGACAATGAAATCGATACCATCACCGGAGATTATACCAACGGTGATCTCGTATCTGTAGAGGACTTTGACGGCTATTTCCTTGGCCATGGCTTCATCAATACCAATTCCAAGTTAACCGTCCGCATCATGTCCCGGAAAAAGGATACAACAATAAACGAAAGCTTCCTGGAAATGCGGGTCCGCAACGCATGGGAATACCGCAAGGCCACTGTGGACACTTCCAGCTGCCGCCTCATATTCGGAGAAGCCGACTTCCTTCCCGGCATCGTGGTGGACAAGTTCGATGATGTCCTTGTAGTGGAATCCCTGGCCCTTGGCATTGACCGGCTAAAGCCTGTGATACTGGAAAAGCTGAAAAAGGTCCTGGAAGAAGACGGAATAAAAATCCGCGGTGTTTACGAGAGAAGCGACGCCAAGGTCCGCCTCCAGGAGGGCATGGAGCGCTTTAAGGGCTTCATCGGACCTTCCTTTGACACGAAAGTGGAAATCACAGAAAATGGTGTTAAATACCTGGTCGACGTCCAGGAAGGCCAGAAGACCGGATTTTTCCTTGACCAGAAATACAACCGCCTTGCCATTCAGCGCTTATGTAAGGACAAGCGGGTCTTAGACTGCTTCACTCACACCGGTTCCTTTGCTTTAAATGCAGGCATAGCCGGAGCCAGGGAGGTCCTTGGCGTGGATGCATCTGAGCTTGGCGTCACCCAGGCAAAAGAAAATGCTGCAATAAACGGCTTATCTGACCGGGTGGATTTTCAGTGTGCCGATGTTTTTGAACTTCTTCCCCAGCTGGAGAAAGACGGGGAAACCTTTGATGTGGTGATCCTGGATCCTCCTGCCTTTACCAAATCCAGGAACTCTGTAAAAAATGCGGTAAAAGGCTACCGTGAGATCAATCTTCGCGGTATGAAGCTGGTCAGGGACGGCGGTTATTTAGCCACCTGCTCCTGCTCCCATTTCATGACCCCTGAGCTTTTTACAAAAACCATCAGGGAGGCAGCCGCAAACGTCCATAAACGGCTCCGCCAGGTAGAATACCGGACCCAGGCGGCAGATCATCCCATTCTGTGGGCAGGTGACGAAACCTCTTATTACCTTAAATTTTATATTTTTCAGGT
Source organism: Hungatella sp. (assembly GCA_031270005.1). Classification (GTDB taxonomy): domain Bacteria; phylum Bacillota; class Clostridia; order Lachnospirales; family Lachnospiraceae; genus Lacrimispora. Next base: position 42,506 of record JAISYJ010000119.1, read on the forward strand.
GTGTGATGAGAAATAAACGGATTTCATCCTATCTTCTGTCATTCTGAATCAAGCGGCCGGGGGGAATCCCAAAAGTATTTTTAGATTTAACTTTTGGGATACCTCCGACCACTCACTTGCATAATACCATCACCTTATCCTCCAATTTTATACCTCTCATCATCATTCGCATTTTCTTGTAAATAGCGGGTCGGCCTCCTTCATCTTTTTTATGACAGGTACCTCTTGCTGTAATTCCTGAATAAAGGGATCCAATGGATCCAAAGCATAAAAAACACCTCACAATTAAATTTTAATTAATTGCGAGGCAAGATTTTTGATTGTTGATTTTATAAATCCTTTGGCTTAATGTCACTGACTATGCGCACTCTCTTTTGCTGTTTTTATATTCAGGCTTTTTAATTACTCCAGATTGAGGCGCTTGGACAAGATTCGCTCAGTACCGAAAAAGAATATTACAAGCAGAATTACGTTGTAAATAGCCGAACCAATGAAGGTCAGGTGCATAACTAAGAAAATCCCCTCTCCGCCAGGCATCGTATCAATCCTGTTGAAGAACGATTGAAAGGATGGTATATTTGCCATTATGATCATCACAAAGCCGTTAATAAAGCTAAAAATCATAGATATTACGATAAAGGCGACAACAGACATCATCACTCGGTACTTGTTTGCCAGATGGCCCAGTGCCATGGAAAAGTACATATGATAAAGCTGTACCAGTCCACTGGTAATAGCCAGAATAATCATCTCAAACACAAGCAGCGGCCAGGACGGAACCTGAGCTAACCCACTGTTGATGGCAGCCCAAACCTGAGGATCGGTAATTGCTGCAAAAACCTTGGAGGTACCTGCTGTGCCCAGCACCAGTATAAAAACGGATACCATAGCCGTCAGGATGCTGGCCATGGACATCACAAATGCTACCGTGCCCTTTGCTGCGATCAGCTGCCAGGGCTTCACCGGCAGGGTAAACATCAAATAGCCTTCGTCGCATAGAAGTCCTTTATAAAACCGCTGAATGACAACGATCAGCGTCAGTACACTCATCGCGATCAGAACGCCGAAGTAGGCGATTACAGAGACCGTCTGAATCAGCCCCAAAATGCCGCGGCCAAAGCTTAAGCCAGACATCAGGTTGCTATAATAACCGTTGACCAGCGAGCCTACGCCCATAAACGCATTGAGAATGGATATGGCGATAATCGCCAGATAAATTGGCGCAAGCGTGCGCACAATGGATTTAAATTCGTATTTACAAAGTTTGCCAAACATCTTACTTCCTCCTTTTCTTAGCTTCCGTACGCGAAGATTTCGCGGAACAGCTGATCCACTGACTTGCCTTCCTGCTCGCGGATGTTATCCACAGTGTCGTGGCGCACAACCTTGCCGTTTTGCAGGAAAATGGCTTCATCCAGCACGCGCTCAATATCAGAAATCAGGTGTGTGGACAGCATAACCGTGCCATTTTCGTTATAGTTTGTCAGAATCGTGTTCAGGATGAAGTCACGTGCTGCCGGGTCAACGCCGCCGATGGGTTCGTCAAGGAGGTAAAGCTGCGCCTTACGGCTCATGATAAGTGCAAGCTGCACCTTTTCTTTCGTACCCTTAGACATGGTCTTGAGCCGGTCACTTGGCCGGATGCCAAGAGCCCCAAACATTTCCAATGCCTTAGCACGGTCAAAATCTACATAAAAATCAGCAAAAAAGTCTGTTAAGTCACAGGCCTTCATCCAGTCGGCAAAATACATGCGGTCTGGCAGGTAAGAAATAACTGACTTGGTTTCCACGCCGGGCGCATTGCCGTTTACCTCCAGCGTACCGGATGTGGGCTGTAAGAGTCCGCATAAAAGCTTGATAAAGGTGGTCTTGCCTGAGCCGTTTGGACCCAGAAGGCCAACAATGCGGCCACGTCCTACCGTCAGATCAATATGGTCAAGCGCGGGCCTTGAGCTGTAAATCTTAGTCAGGCCGCGCGCAGTAATAAGTTCCTGATTCATAAATGTTCCTCCTTTTTATCCCATGCTGCAAGCAGCTGGCGGGTTTGTTCATCGGTATAGCCCAGGGCACGCATGGATGCAAGAAATTCCTCCATCCGTCCATGGGCAAGCTCCTCCCGCACGCTGCGGATGAGTGATAAATCCTCTGTAACCATCCGCCCTGCTGTGCGGCGCGTTTCTACCAAACCCCTGCTTTCTAACTCCGCCAGTGCACGCTGCATCGTATTCGGGTTAACACCCGCCTCGCTGGCCAGTGCACGTACCGTTGGCACAGCCGCGCCGGATGCATATACACCGGACACGATGCGCAAAGTGAGCTGATCCACAAGTTGTATCCAGATCGGCCGGTCATCGGTCAGTTTCCAGATCATGATACCGCCTCCTTTTGTATTATTGTATTGTTGTACTAATCTATTAATACAACAATACAATAATTTTGCATATTTGTCAATAATTTTTTTAACCGAATCAAGTAAGCAGAGTCGCGGATTGCGAATATCTGCTTGACTATTGCTTTTCAAACTATTGCCAAAACTTGTTTATCCCATACTCTCTTCATGGCTTAAGCTGATGACTATGTGGGCATCTGAACATAAATAAGTGTCTTCGACACTTCAACTCCCCTAGCCCCTCATTCATGAGGGGGATTAGGGGTTTCTTTTTGTTTCACTTTGCTTCATAATGGACTTATGAATATACTACAAAGAATCT
>JAISYJ010000011.1:0-5821 GCA_031270005.1 Hungatella sp.
ATAATGTTAATACAAAGGAATTTTGGTACGATGTAATTAAAAATTATGCTGGCACGCCGATTGGTTTTGAACGCTATTATGACTGTGGGCCTGTTACGTCGGGAAAACATACATTTAGAATTAAAGTTACTTCTTATGGTTCTCCATATAATACTATAGAGAAAACTGGTACAGTTACATACTAATCAATATATTGATATTGGAGGTTTTAAATGAGCTTAACTATTGGCAATAACTATGTAACAAAACCCCTAAGTTATCCAACTGCTAGAAATGTTGAAGATAATATTTTTCAATTGAATACTTCTTCGGAAATAAAAAAGATAAGACCAGAGGAAAACGTGGATAATCTAAGACCTGATTATTTGTATAGCGTGGTTCATTGTCTAACAAATCAGCCTCTGCATATGAAGTATGATGATACTTCCACAAAAGAGAATCCTGTCATTTTGGCTATAGGAAGGGATAAGCAAGGGAATAATTTTACGAGTAAAATTTATATAAATAATGTAAATCCAGAAAATGCCTCTCCGGTTGAAATGATAGCACTGAGTGTGCATTTAAGGGAACAAAATGCCCCAGGAAAGGAACCGTCTTACGTCCGGAGAATCGCTTCTCGGATACTCGAAACTGAGGATGCCCATGAAAAACAGAATTTTAAAACTCTTATGGAAAAGGAATCCGACCAGCAAAAAAGGTGGGGATTTGACCAGATAGCTGACCAATATATAATGGATTTAGAGTATTGTCTTTCTTGGTATCTCTCTAAAAAAGACAATGTAATAGATACATTAATAAATAGGTAAATTTATTTTTCGTAATAGTAATGAAATTCTAAGGTATATTAATGTGACAATGTTAGGATTTACATCAAATGATATATCTTTATTTACAGACCTACTAAACTTAAATGTTTTAGGAATGCTCGTTTTAACTAAGAAGCTATGTACTGACGTTTAAATCAGTACATAGCTTCTTCAATTTGATAAAAAGTAAGCGTCAAATAGGTTCTTTCCAAAGTCAGTTGATTTGATAGTAATATTCATTTAATAGCAACTTTGCTTTTAATAAGTGAAAGCTATTTCGGCCATACATGATTCGTTTGATTACTTTGACTTTATTTACGATTCCCTCTGCCAGGCCATTATTGGAACATGAGAGTAATAACATTAAATTCGATTATATATTCATAAAAGAATAATCATTTGAATACACACTCTGTTGGTAGAGCTTTGTTGAGAGCGTGCGAAAAGGCTGGTATCCCACAAAAGTCCACTCACAAGAAAAGGAAAACATTTGCAAGTAGATTGAAGCAAATGGAGTACCTATTGATGAAATAAGGACTTTGCTTGGATATGCCGACGCACAAACCACTTTAGGTTATATTTTTAATCCATTACCAAAGGATGAAATATTAGATATGATTAAAAATGTATTCTGATATTTGATGTATTCAAGCGGTGAAAATAAAACACCTCAAAACCCTATATAAATCAAGGATCTTGAGGCGTATACGAATGGAAGTAATGGGGCTCGAACCCATGACCTTTCGCGTGTGAGGCGAACGCTCATCCCAGCTGAGCTATACTTCCATTACATGGAGATAGTGGGACTCGAACCCATGACCTATGCGTTGCGAACGCATCGCTCTCCCAACTGAGCTATATCCCCATGTCTAAATTATAGCACGAAGATTCTGAATTACAAGTATTTTTTATACAAATGAGACAAAAACTCTCTTATTTTTTACCCGGCAAATATTTTAAAGAATGATGTTTGACTGACAGCCTTCCATCCAGTCTTTAATATTGTCAAAGACGATTTTTGCCCGGGCATCCATGGATTGCACCGAGGCAAAGGCCACGTGAGGGGTAACAATGGTATTCTTGCTTTTAAGTAGAGGATGTTCCGGATCAAGGGGAGGCTCTGTCTCAAAGACATCGATTCCGGCGCCGGAAAGATAGCCGTTATTTAACGCGTCAGCCAAAGCATTGGAATCCACCACAGGTCCTCTGGCGGCATTGATTAAGTATGCCCCCTTTTTCATTTTGGCAATGGTGTCCCGGTTTATTAAATGGCGGGAATCATCGTTTAAAGGACAATGAAGGCTTACAATGTCAGAACAGGATAACAGCTCGTCAAGGGATACGAATTCAATAAATGAAGGCTCGCTCCCGGTCAGACGCCGTTTGTATCCGAGAACCTTACAGCCAAAGGCAGAACAAAGTTCCGCAGTCCTTGTACCAATCGCGCCGGCGCCTATGATGCCCACTGTTTTTCCCATAATCTCGCAGCCTACCAGGCCGTCCTTTGTTTTCCCTTCCCTGCACCGGGCTTCCACCTGAGGCACATTGCGAAGAAGAGAGAGCATCATGCAGATCGAAAGCTCTGCCACGGCTTCGGTGGAGTATCCGGCTGCATTGCTGACCTTGATTCCTCTTTTTTTTTGCTGCTTCCAGGTCTACGTGGTCAACACCTGTAAACGCAACATCTATAAATTTTAAATGCTCACAGGCGGATATTACCTGCCCGGACAGAGGCATATTGGCAATCATGATGACATCTGCCTGTTTGGCCCGCTGAATCTGGACTTCCGGATCCGTATCCTTCGGATAGGAGGTGAAGCAGTGACCGGCATCCGTCAGAGGCTTTGCGTATTCATTTAAAAGACTGTCCGGGATGCCCAGGGATTCTAATAGTACGATGTTCATAGGTTTCACTCCAATCATTGCATAAAATTACAGGGCCGCAGTAAGTACGGCCCTGCAATTCTTATTATAGCACTGATTGAAAGATTAAAAAAGATGGGATTTATTTGTGGGTTCAAAATGATTTTAAAGATATCCCAGCGGTTTTCCACTGCCTTTCCGGTGAGAAGCAGATCAGGAGATTCTTACCGGAGAAGCAGTTTTTATGTCTGGTACTTCCTGGAATAGGCAGAAGGGGAAATTCCCCTTTTTGCTTTAAATAATTTACTGAAATAGAAAATGTCAGAAAATCCGCTTTGGGCTGCTATTTCACGGATGCTGTATTCCCCGCTTTTCAGCAGGTTTTCCGCACAGTTCAAACGAAGGGTAATCAGATATTGCTTAAACGTCACGCCCGTAACTTTCTGGAACAGGTTACCGTAATAAGCAGGATGGAGATGAAACAGCTCCGCCATCTGGTGAAGAGTGATTACTTCAGAATAATGCTGGCTCATATATTGAATGCTGTTTTTGATTCTTATGTCTTCTTTGGTGAAATGCTGTCTGTGTTCCAGCAGATTCAGAATCTGGTAGAGAATCAGGCATAAAATCCCCCTTACTTTCAGAAGGTATCCAAAATCCTGCTGTAGCCATTGGCTTTGAATTTCATGAAAGAGGGAAATTAGCTGTGGGTCAATTCCAATCTGGTTGATGATTGGGATTGGCAGCTGGATTTCCTGCCCTTTTAAGTCCAGGAGAAAAAGGTTTGTGGTATAACATTCCATTAAATCTTCTGGAATATTCCTGGCGGTACGGAAGGTATTCTTGGGAATGCAGATCAAATCCCCCTTTTTAACGGTATAAGTCTGATCTCCAATGGTATATTCTGCTTTTCCGCTGATTATGTAAGTGATGTCAATAAAAGTGGTAATGTCAGGATCGATTTTCCAGCTGGGAGTACATTTTCTGTGAATGTAATAGTGAAGCTCCGGTATAAGGTTATTAAAATCCAAATCCATGAAGATATCTCCTTTTTATCCGCAAGATAACTATAGTATAAGCCTAAATAAAAAAGAATACAATCTTTAAAAAGTCCAAAAAGATATATAAGCAGTCCATTTATTTGTATTGTGCAATGTGCTAATATAATTATAGAGGTTATGACAATATTTCACTTAACTTTGAATGAGAAAGTCTGGATATGACATGAAATAAGGAAAAATACACAGAACGATTTGGCTTGAAGGAGGAAAATGTACTATGTTTGAAACAAGGGATTTATGCTGGCTGATAAAACAGGTACAAAAAGATGAAATCCATACCTGGTTTATTCAGAATAGGAAGGATACGGAAGTGTTTCAAACCATAGAAAGGGAACTGCCCCTGCTGTTTCGGGGAATATTGCCTTCCGAGAGACAGGATGCTTCCATTGTATTTTCTCTGGAAGAGGGAGTACCGGAACAGGAAGGGTATTCCATTGACAAAAGGGGAGACTGTTATGAGATTAAGAGCACCTCTGAACAAGGACTGCTTTACGGTCTGTTTGGCCTGCATCGGATTTTATTAATGGGTGAGGAAGGCAAAATTCCTTTTCAAACTGCACCGGATCAATGCCTCCGCATGATGAATCATTGGGATAATTTTGATGGGACTATAGAACGGGGGTATGCCGGGGAATCCGTTTTTTTTGATAAAAATGCGTTTCGGGGAGATATGGAACTGATCCGCCAGTACGCAAGGTTGCTGGCAGCCGTTGGTTTGAATGCAGTTTCCATTAATAATGTGAATGTCCGCAGACTGGAAACGTTATTTCTTGTAAAGGAAGAAGCATTAAGGGAAATAAAAAAAATAGCGGATGTTTTTGCTTCTTATGGAATAAAAACCTTTCTTTCCGTCAATTTTGCCGCACCTATAACGACTGGAAATCTGCCGACTGCCGATCCTCTTTCCCGGGAAGTCGTATCCTGGTGGGAACAGGTGATTGCAGTTGTTTACCGGATCATTCCCGATTTTGCCGGATTTGTAATAAAAGCGGATTCTGAAGGTGAACCAGGACCTTTTACTTATGGAAGAAACCATGAGGAAGGCGCAAACATGATGGGAAGGGTGATTAAACCATATGGAGGAACCATTATCTGGAGGTGTTTTGTTTATAACTGCGCACAGGACTGGAGGGACCGTTATACAGACCGGGCTCGTGCCGCTTATGATATTTTTAAAGATCTGGATGGCTGCTTTCTGGATAATGTAATTCTGCAGATCAAAAACGGTCCCGTTGATTTTCAGATCAGAGAGCCAAGTTCTCCATTGTTTGGCGCCTTGAAAAAAACCAATCAGGTACTGGAATTTCAGATTACCCAGGAATATACGGGCCATCAAAAGGATATATGCTTTCTGGTTCCCATGTGGAAAGAAATCTTGGACTTTGACACCGGCTACGGAGAAGGGGGCCGGATTAGGAATGCGATCCGGGGAAATTCCGTAGACCGGAAACGTTCCGGTGTTACCGCTGTGGGAAATGTGGGAATGGACCGTAACTGGACGGGGCATAAACTGGCCCAGGCTAATCTTTACGGTTACGGAAGGCTGATATGGGATAATGGGTTATCGTCCGAGGAAATCGCGGGAGAATGGGTGCATTTAAGCTTTTACCTTACGGAATCAGATGAAGAGAAAATCCGCCGGATTCTTCTTACTTCCAGACAAGTCTATGAAGACTATACCTGCCCTTTGGGGGTGGGATTTATGTGCCGGCCGGCCGATCATTATGGATGTGACATCGATGGCTATGAATACGACCGGTGGGGGACATATCATTATGCGGACCGCAGCGGAGTCGGAAGGGACCGGACGGAAAAAACGGGTACCGGTTATACCAGACAATATTCTGATTGCCGTTTTCAGGAATATGAAAACCTTACGACCTGTCCGGATGATCTTCTTCTTTTTTTTCATCATGTTCCCTACACTCATATCCTTCATTCAGGGAAGACAGTGATCCAGCATATCTATGACACTCATTTTCAGGGAGTAGAGCAGGTGGAAGAATACCTGCAAGTATGGAAAAGCCTGAAAGACAGCCTGGACAAGGAAAGCTACTGCAATGGAATGGACCGGTTGGAAAAACAGCTGGA
>JAISYJ010000055.1:0-25721 GCA_031270005.1 Hungatella sp.
TAAAGACTAACTATTAAAAGTCAAGTCTAAAAAAGAAAGTTTATGAATGAATTGCAGAAATGCATTTCAAGTAAATCAGTACCTTGAAAACTGCATGACAAACAGAGCATCTTTGCAGGTGCTCAAAAAGGAGATTTTTAAACAGAAAAGTTAAGAGGCTTTGTGGTATGCCTGTCCCGATTTTTCCAACTGATAAATGACTCTGACCAACTTCTTTGCAGCATGGGAAACAGCCACATTATAATGCTTACCCTCCGCTCTCTTTTTAGCAAGGTAGGCGGCAAATACCGGATCCCACTTACAGACAAATTTAGTAGCATTAAAAAGTGCATAGCGCAGATACCTGGAACCACGCTTCTCCATGTGTGAATGAGAAGATTCCAACTGTCCGGATTGGTAGGTAGAAGGAGACAACCCGGCATAGGCGAGAATCTTATCGGGAGAATCAAAGCGGAAAAAATCACCGATTTCAGCTAAAATCATGGCTCCCATCCGATAACTGATTCCAGGAATCGTAAGAATCGGAGAATGGAGTTCATCCATGATACGTTTTATTTCCTGTTCGATTTCATTAATTTCGGTATCTAATTCACCTATCAGCTTTAGGGTATGCTTCAGTTCTAGAGATTTTACAGGCATATTCGATCCGACAGAGGTTCTGGCTGTTTCCCTGAACAGGATGGCGGTGTCTCTGCCGTAACGGCCCTTAGAGGCTTCGTAAAGCAGATTGGTCAGTCTGGTAAGGTGAGCAGAAGCAATCTGCAAAGCACCGGGGAATTCACTTAGTAAAGCGGAAATGGAAGGCATATGAAGAGTGGGAACCAGCTTTTCCAGTTCAGGAAAAAGAATCGTAACCAGACGGGAAACAGAAGTTTTAAGCTTCGCCCGCTCTTTAACTTTATCAAAACGGTAACGGGTTAGTGACTTAAGTTCCTCGTTGTGGTAAGATATGTCTGAGTAGGACTTTAAGTTCACGTCAGACATAAGCATTGTAGCAATCGTATGGGAATCAACTTTATCCGTTTTCGTCTTTCTAAGGCTTAGACTTTTTCTGAAAAGATTGGTATGTAACGGATTGATAACAAAGGTGGTCAGACCTTTATCAAGAAGAAACCCCAAGATGTTATAACTGTAGTGTCCAGTGGCTTCAAGGCCTACTTTTACATTGGTTAAATCATCTGTAGCGGATGTGATCTTCTGATAGAGCGCCTCAAAGCCCACCCGGTTGTTTGGAATGGTAAAAGCTTTGAAGAGAACTTCCCCATCTGAGTTGGTAATAAAGCAATCATGCTTATCCTTGGCAACATCAATACCTGCGTATATCATAGCGAAACTCCTTTTAAATAAATTTGATACTGTTTTAGACCACGGTGGCTCTTTGCGATTGTAACCTTGTTCTAAATAAACCGTCATGCGGTATCTAACTGATTAACAAGTGAACAAAGAGACTGTGGTTAGAGCCTTTATTAAACCATCAAGTGGTAGGAGGATTGAACTAATCCACAGTATCTAAAACAGCATAGCTCATACCTAAGAAAAGGTAAAGAAAAGCTATGACTATATAATACAAGGAGGGTATTAATATGGGAAAGAAGCTGTTAGAAGGAATCAAAGTAGTGGAGCTGGCAACCTTTATCGCGGCTGCAGGAGCAGGACGTTTTCTTGCGGACTGCGGAGCGGATGTGATTAAAATCGAATCTGCCAAGGGGGATCCCTTAAGGCATACGGCACCATCCGAAGGAAGGCCTTTGGATATGTATGAAAATACGACCTGGGACTTAGAAAATGGAAACAAGCGCTGCATCTCTCTTAATATGAAGGCGCCCGAGGGCAAAGAGGCATTTTTTAAGCTTTTAGAGGATGCGGATGTGCTGATCACCAACTGGAGAGTCCAGGCTCTTGAACGGGCGGGGCTTGACTATGAAACCTTAAAGGTGAAATATCCCAGGCTGGTTTATGCCATGGTAACCGGATACGGTGAATACGGCCCGGATAAAGACCTTCCCGGGTTTGATTTCACGGCGTTCTTTGCAAGAGGAGGTTATCTCCATTCCCTCCGTCAGAAAGGAACGGTTCCAATGAATGTGGTTCCGGGAGTTGGAGATCATAACGTGGCCATGAACCTGGCGGCAGGAATTCTTGCGGCATTGTATCATGCAAAAGAAACCGGACAGGGAGAAAAGGTGGAAACCAGCCTGTTTGAGACGGCTGTCTATAACATGGGAATGATGATCCAGGCAGCCAATTATGACGGCCCGGCGAGAGAATATCCCATTAACATCAGGGAGAGCGCCAACCCCTTTAACGCGGCATGGAGGACAAAGGATGACAGATTCATTCAGACCTGTATGCCGGATTACAACACCTATTATAAGCAGTTCATGAAAGCTCTTGGAAGAGATGATTTATTAGAGAATGAGAATTACTTCCCAATCCAGAACCTTCAGGCAAAAGGCCTGGGCACAGAGGTCTATGACATCTGTATGGAGGCAATGGAAAAGAAGACAGCCAAGGAATGGGTACCGGTTTTAAAGGAACATGACATTGCTTTCAGCGTTGCCCAGTCCTGGGAAGAGATTTTGGAGGATGAGCAGGCATGGGCTAATGATTGCTTCTATAAAATGCAGTACGGCAATGGAAATGTGCGCACACTGGTAAGACCGCCGGTCAAATTTCAGGAAATGGGCGTTCCAGAGTACAATGGCGGTCCTTTGATCGGAGAGCAGGGACCGGAAATCCTGGAAAATCTGGGGTATACCAAAGAGGAGATCAGGGAATTCGAGGAAAAGGGAATCCTTTATGTGTGGAAGGATGAGAGAAAAAACTAGATCTATAGTTGAATAAATAAAGAAGAAAAGGGGTGAAATTTACCCCTTTTCTTCTTTTGGAAAACATTTAAACATATCATACAGGGCTTTTTGCAGATCCATTTTATCAGTAGTTGATATCGGAAACCCATTTCACCTTAAAGATCAGGATGGTTGTAATAAGGGCGGCCATGTAATTGGAAAACAGGTTGCCCCAGAATACGGAATAAAAGCTTAAAAAGTGTTCCGTTGCCAGTATAAATATGTAACGCAAAAGCCATACCCGCAGCAGGCTGATGAAGAGAGTGATCCGGGTCTTTCCAAGTCCGATAAAGGCTCCCTGCTGAACCATACAGATACCGAAGCCGATCACGGAATAGGTATAAATATGGAGCGCCTGGTTTGCCACAGAAAGGACGGAGGCATCCCTTGTAAATAACACCGTAAGTCTGGAAGACAGAGGTACCACCAGGGCGATCAAAAGGGCGGCAGTAATGGCACTTATGACGCAGCCCGTTAAACAGGCCTTTTTTGCCTTTTCCGGCTGGTTTGCTCCCACATTCATGCTGACCATGGTGGTGACGGCGGAACCAAAGGAAGAGGGCAGGATAAAGCAGATGGAGGTAATGTTATTGGCAATTCCCTGCCCGTTTAAAACAATGGATCCGTATTTTTCCACTTCATTGTTGATGAGGAAGAAGCCCAGGTTCAGCATGAGGCTGGACAGCATGGCAGGAAAGCCTATGCGCAAAAGGGTGTTGATGATGGTCCAGTCAAACCGGAAGCCGGTGAGGACAAAGCGTTCTCCCGTTTCTTTTAAGAATAATTCATAATACATCCACACAGTAATTAAAAAGTTGGATGCCAGGGAGGCCATGACAGAGCCCGCAAGACCCCAGCGGAAAACCATAATGAAGAGGGCGCTGAAAATGATTTTTAAAATCAGCATGATCACCATACGGACAAACGTATCCTCTGGCTTGCCATTGGCATTCTTTATGGAATTATAAATAGATTCCATGAAGGAAAAGGGCGTCACACAGGCGCTCAATGCAAGATAGACAAAGACATCGTGGGAAATCTCTTCATTTACATGGGCGGATATGGGAAAGGCAAGGGCAATCAGCAAAGGAGCCAGGAGAAAACCCAGCAAAAAAGTAAAGACAATGATTTGAGTGGAAATCTTCCGGCTGTGCTTAAAGTCGCCGTTTCCATTGGACTGCCCGATAATGGCCATTCCCGCCACGCTCACTCCCTGAGCCAGGGCAGAGATCATATTTACAATGGGAGTGCAGTAGGTGACGGCGCTGGCCGCCTGGGTTCCTACGAGATTGTTAAGAAAAAGACCATCGATGACCGGTATGGCGGATTGGATCAGACCCATCATAAGGGTGGGAACGGAAAGGAATAAAATGGTCGCAGAGACGGAGCTGTTAAGGATCAAATCCCGCCTCTGCTCGGTGCTTTGTTTTAAAAAGTTTGATTGCATGGTCGATTCACCTGATTAGTAGATTTGCGGTAAAGCTTTCGGTCAGTACCGTACAATCCTTAACTATACGCCCTGGAAAATGGAATGTCAAGAAAACTTTTGCGGCGGTAGTTTTGTGTTTTATTCCGTATACCGGTCTATGAAATAAGAGAGCCGCAGCAGGAACAGGGTATTGATATCCGCCAAATCAAGCTGGCATAAGCCGGTGATGCGGTTTAAGCGGTATGCAAGGGAATTACGGTGTATGTACAGGCTTTCAGAGGCCAGCTTGATATTGCAGCCCTTTTCAATAAAGACACAGAGCGTTTTGTACAATTGAGAACTGTTTTCCCGATCATACTGTTTCAGCACTGCAAGGGCGGGATGGCAGAACCGTTCCAGGCGGCCGGCATCTTTTACCTCGGAGAGCAGGTGAAAAATCTGATAATCCTGGTAAAAGCACACAGGTTCTTCGCTTCCTAATTTCTGTCCCATTTCCAGGGCCGCAAGCGCCTGTTCGTAGTGGCGCACAAAGGTTTCCATGTCAGTAAAGCAATTACTGATTCCAATCTGCATCGGTTCTTTTTGATACAATGCCTTTAATTTTTCCAGTATTCCAGGGCCTGGGTTTTCTTCCTCATCTAAGGGAATAATTCCGACGATGCCTTTTTTATGGCAGGTAACAAGAATGCCTGGGATAGAAGCCTTCAGACTCTTGCATGCAAGAGAATTTAAGTGCTGCTGCCCCATATATTTTGCAGGACGGAGAAAGATCACCTGCATTCTGGAAGGAAAACGGAGCTTTTTAAGCCTTGGCTGAATATCTCTTAAGGGCGCTCCTATTAACATTTCGTACAGCAGATCGTGATACAGGCCGGTCCCTTCAAACAGCCCGGGAGTGTAACAGGTAATGGTATAGCTAAGGGCATGGCTTATAATGCTCAGCATTTCAAAATGAAAGGGGAGGAAGGGATTCTCTCCTTCAATGGTCAATAAGAAGCCTATCTGCGTCTGGTTATGGAATACCTTGCTGGCCAGTTTCCGGTAGGGGGATATGGGACAGGTGACTTCCACCGCAGCAGTAGTCTGAGGCGTATTGCGGACACACTGCATGCTTTTTACCCCATTGATAAATTCATAGCCGCAGTAGCCCCGCTTTGTATTTTCGATCCAGAGAGGATCAGGGACCGGGTAGGAGTCGGAGCTTGCAAGAATTTTAAAATTCATGTCGCAAAATAACAGGGAATTGCCAAGCTTTACGGAAGCGGCTTCAATAACAGACTCTATGGTGCGGGTTTCATCAGCCAGGGCCGTAAGCTCGGTATAAATGCCATTGTTTCTTGTGGATTCGACCAAAGTTTTGATATCATTAAATATAGAAAACAGGGAGTTTTCCGGGACCAGGGCTGCATTGCCTTCCAACGAAAAAGGCAGTACATTCTCACCGGTTCCGGCCAGAATGCAATGGACAGGAAAAGACTTTGCAGCCGCCAGTTGTTTATCGTAACCAAAGTAAAGGGTGTTTTTGGCGGCAGAATTCTGTCTGCCGTCCAGAAAAGCAACATTTTGTATTTCAGAATTTTCCTCCTGAGAGAGGATATCTATGTTATATTCTTCAGAAATTCTTTCAATCAGCTTTGAAAATGTCATGGTTTTCCTCATTTCCTGGATGAATGGGCAATGGCTTTTTCTTAGACTATAGTGCATTGTAAACAAGTTGTCAAATCCTTATCGTTTATCATATACGTTGTGGTATGACTGCACTTCTTTTATACTGATGTCAAGACTGGAAACGTTTACAAACGGAACAGGAGGTATATGATGTATAACAGGTTATTTGAAGAGGGGAAAATCGGTAAGGTGGTACTAAAGAACCGCCTGGTAATGTCACCCATGGGATGCGGACTTGCCAACCTAGATGGTACGCCGTCAGAAGATATGCTGGCCTTTTATGAGGCAAGAGCAATAGGAGGGGCAGGATTAATCATTCCGGAAATCACCCGGATTAATGACGTACATGGGGCAGGGCTTATGAGGCAGCTTTCTGTTACAAAGGACAGGCACATTGAGCCTTTGGCAAGGCTTGCCCAGGTGGTTCACAGGCATGGAAGCAGGATTTTTATACAGCTGCATCATCCGGGACGTGAAACGGTATCGGCCCTTCTGGGCGGCCAGCCCGTTGTGGCACCATCTCCCATCCCCTGCAAGGTGGCCAAGCAGGAGACCAGGGGCCTTACGACAGAGGAAATAAAAGAAATTATCCAGCAATTCACAGACGGTGCTGCCAGAGTACAAAAAGCAGGCTGTGACGGCATTGAACTGCATGCTGCCCACGGATACCTGCTCCACCAGTTTCTTTCTCCCTATACCAATAAAAGAGAAGATGAATATGGTGGCAGCTTTGAGAACCGGCTGAGAATTGTAACTGATATCATTGCAGGGATCAGAAAGGCATGCGGCCCGGATTTTGTGGTTGGTGTCCGGTTGAGCGTGGAGGAGTTCCTGGATAAAACAGGAGTAACGGAGGAATATTTACATATACAGGACGGCATAAAGATTGCCATGGCTTTGGAACAGGAGGGAATCGATTTTATAGATGTCAGCTGCGGCTTATATGAAACAGGAATGACCTGTGTGGAGCCAATGTCCTTTCCTCAGGGCTGGAGACATGATTTGCTGGCAGCAATAAAAAGCCATGTAACGATCCCGGTAATCGGTGTATCCGTCATCAGGGAGCCTGCAGTGGCAGAAACATTTCTGGAAGAGGGAGTGGTGGATTTTGTATCCATGGGGCGTTCCTGGATTGCAGATGAAGAGTGGGGCAAAAAGGTACTGGAGGGCAGAGAGGACGAATTGAGAAAGTGCGTATCCTGCCTCCGCTGCTTTGAAAGCTTAAGCGAATACAATGCCGCCGGTTTGCCGCCGGAATGTTCTTTGAACCCAAGATATGCAAGAGAAAGAAAATACGGGGACTTAGTCCAGGATATAAAAGGGCACAGGGCAGTGGTCGTGGGAGGCGGACCGGCAGGCATGTGTGCTGCCCAGACCCTTGCCCAGCGAGGCGTGGAGGTGATTTTGCTTGACCGCCGGTCAGAGCTTGGAGGCATGGTAAATCTGGCAAAAATGCCGCCTGGGAAGGAACGGCTGCAGTGGATCGCAGATTATTACAACAGCGAATTCAGCCGGCTTGGTGTGGAGGTCCGGTTGAACACGGAGGCAACAGCTGAGACGATCTTAGCCTGTAAGCCGGAGGCGGTCATTCTTGCCACCGGTTCCACCTCAATCGTTCCGGGCAGGATTCCGGGAATTAACGGCTGCAATGTATTTACAGCAGAGTCTGTTTTATCCGGCAAAGCGGACTTAAAAGGAAAAAGGGTCGCATTAATAGGAGCCGGTCTTACGGGACTTGAGACAGCAGAATATTTGTGCGGGAGAGGAAATAAAGTTACTATTGTAGATATGGCTGAAAAACCGGCACCCAATGGAAACCGCACCAATGTGGCGGATGTATGCGGGCGGCTGGAAAAAGCCGGGGCTGTTTACCTACTGGGGCATTCCCTTAAGGAAATCACACCGGAGGGGGTTGTATTAGAGAATCTTGAGAATCAGGAAGAGGTCATTGCAGAGTCAGATGCCGTGGTATTGTCCCTGGGATTTCTTCCGGATCAGTCACTGCTTCAAAGCCTGCAGGCAGAGGGAGTTCCGGTGAAGGTAATTGGAAGCGCCTTAAAAGACGGACCCATAGCGCCGGCGGTACGCACCGGCTTTGAGACCGGACGGGAATTGTTTGCAGAGAAAGGAAAAGCTCCCAGTTTTCTTATTACAGGGGAAGACATGGCGAACTTCGGAAGAATCTCTCTTATGGATAACCAGGAGGGGATTTATATCAGCTATCTGACTGATCCGGAAGCTGTTGCCAGAATACTGCCGCCTCCGTTAAAGCCCTTTTCCATGCCTGTTGTAACCCTTTCCGTCTGCCGCGTTAAGAACCCCACCTTTGCAGATGATTACTACGAGGCAATTCTTGGTGTTTATGCAACTTACGGAAAATCCCTGGGCTTATATCCCCTGGGCCTGGTGCTTGGAGGTCCGGGATCAGAAATGGCGGTACAGTGCGGCCGTGATAACGGGAGTATTCCAAAGAAATCAGGAGCTGAATTTGTTATCCGGAAGTATGGTGACAGGATCACTGCAGGTGTTACCAGAAGGGGGACACAGCTGGTAGAGGCAACTGTAAAATCAGGTGAATACAACAATCCCATGGCAGCAGCTCTTTACCAGTTTCCGGCAGCAGGCAAACAGACCTTTGGAGGCGGTTTCTATTTTCATTTTGACCGCATTCCCGATGAAAAGGGAGTATCCCATTTCACAAACGGCGCCTTGCTCATGAACCAGTGCGAGTACAATTATCAGGCCTGGGAGCCGGGATTTGCAGCCTTAAATCTTACCTCCAGCGTGGATGATCCATGGGGAGAGCTTCCCATCAATACCATTATCGGAGGGGCTTATTCAAAGAACAGCTTGCTTGTACACAAGCTGAATCTGATGGAAAAGCTGGATGCAGACGAAATTGTTCCGTATTTGCTGACCGGGCGCTATGACCGCACGGCATTTATGGAGACCGGACGTATTTAAAACAGGATACATGAAAGATTGGCATCCGTTTAAACGGTGTCCGGAAGCTTTGTGTTTTGAACTGCCACACAGGAAAATTCCTGTTGTTTAATGCAGATACATTTTAAGAAGGAGGATTTTATTATTATGGAAAATTTATTTGATCTATCAGGAAAAGTAGCAGTTGTAACAGGAGCCAGTGCAGGTCTTGGGGCAGATGCGGCTCTTGCTTATGCGAAAGCAGGGGCTGATGTGGCCTT
Source organism: Hungatella sp. (assembly GCA_031270005.1). Classification (GTDB taxonomy): domain Bacteria; phylum Bacillota; class Clostridia; order Lachnospirales; family Lachnospiraceae; genus Lacrimispora. The sequence goes on from JAISYJ010000055.1 coordinate 9,150, forward strand.
GTTGGCAAGGCGCATTGAGAAACTTAACGGAGTGAAAGCAGAGATCGAGAAATTAGGGCGCAAAGCCCTGGCAGTGTCCTGTGACATCACACAGGAAGACAGCGTAAAAGCAGCTATGGAGGCTGTGCTGGCTGCTTTCGGTCACATTGATATTTTATTAAACAATGCAGGAGTTGCCGTACGTGGCGGTGTTGACAGCATAACAACAGAGGAATGGGATAAGTCTTTTGACACCAATGTAAAGGGAGTCTTTTTAGCAAGCAAATATGTGATTCCTCAGATGAAGGAAAGAGGCTATGGAAAAATCATAAACATCGCTTCTGTCAATGCGGTCATTGCAGATAAAAGTGATATGTTTATCAGGCATGCCTACAATGCCTCAAAATCAGCGGTTATTGGATTGACAAAAGGAATGGCCTGTTCCTATGCAAGATATGGAATTACGGTAAATGCCATTGGGCCCGCACTTTTTGAATCAGAAATGACTGCCAACACCTTATTTAAGTCAGAGCAATTCTTAAGCGCATACAATGCGGTGAATCCGGCGGGGCGTCCCGGACGCAGAGGAGAGTTAAACGGTACCATTCTTTATCTTTCTTCCGATGCCTCCAGTTATGTGCAGGGACAGTTTATCATTGTAGACGGCGGCGGATCAATCGTATAAAATATTTTTAACTCAAAACAGACTGCCTGGTTGAAGCATATAAACCGGGCAGTTTGTTTCATTTGACTCAGATAATGGGATGCATGCCGCATCCAAAATACATGAATGGGATAGAATTAAAAAAGCACTTTTACTCTTGTATCTTGTGCTGATTCAAAGTATAATGAAGCTATATTAAAACATGAGAGGAGATGAGAGAAATGATAAAATCAAATTTTATTCAGGTGCCGGAACATTTAAATTATACGGAAGCTGACGCAATACAGGCTTTAAAGTCGGAACTGGAAAAGGGAATTGAAAGTATGGAGCGTGGTTCATTGTATACAATTGAAGAAGCGTGGAAAGAAATTGACGCAATTTAGGAGAATGTATGGGAAACCCAATAAATTATAAAATACGCCTGACATCTGATGCAAGAAATGATATTGCACAGATAAAACGGTATATTTTAAGTACGTTTAAGTACCGTGAAATTGCAGAAGTGTTCTCAAAATATATCAGATATGCCATATCAAAATTGAGCCCTTTTTCAAAGGCCTATACAAAAACAGGACTGTTGATTCAAGGGCTCGAAGTATATTATAAGCCACACAGCACCTATCTTATATTCTTTGTGGTAAAAGAGAACAAGGTCATTGTAATACGTATTTTAAAGGATCGGATGTACTGGCAGTCCGTTATAAAAAGAATCAATTCTTTCGATTTAGAAATCTGTTAATAAGATAATCTTTTCATCAAAAATTTTTTTATTTAAAAAATCTTCGAAGTTTTATGAATATTCTATTATATCATTTTATCCCCTTAGCTAAAAAATAACTTTCATAGATTCTAATCACCTAAATTTATTTTAATCTTACTATTGCTTCCCAAATGTAATTTACTTAATCCGGGCATAAAGTTTTCTCCTTTGTGAAAATGTTTGTTTTGGTGACTTCATTCTAACAAAGTTGGAACTTTTTTTCTGTTGTACCATGAAAGGCGGGTTCTTCGGAATCTGCCTTTTTCAGTTCTTATAATAAACAGAACTGGCGGTCCGTAGGTTTTTCTGTTTTCAGACACAAAACCCCCTTTTGCTGTATGCTGTTTATTTTATAACAATAATGTTCGCAGAATGGTCAAAAGTACTGGGCTTAAGGGGGAAAACAAGGCCGTATTTATGCATAAGACCCTATAGAACAGTTCTTTTAAGCAAAAACGTATTTGGCGGTTTTGTCAATAAAGGTAACAAAAACAAAATAAAAAACACGTATAGATATAACTCTTTCATAATAGACTTATAAATTATTGTATAAAATGCATAAAAAGTGGCATATAAAAATTCTATCGTTTATGATAAAAAACTAGTATTTTCAATTATTGAGAATAAGAGTTAAACTAGTATAAGAAACAATGTTAAAAAAATCACTAACAACAAGCAGGGAGGAAACCAAAATGAATCAGTTTATTCAGTCATTGGTAGAACGTTCAAAAAAAGCACAGCAGATCCTATGCACTTATGATCAGGAGAAGACAGACGAAATTGTAAAAATGTTCGCAAAGGTTGTTTTCGATCATGCACAGCCGCTGGCACAGCTGGCTGCAGAAGAAAGCAGAATGGGTGTATACGAGGACAAGATTACTAAAAATAAGGGGAAGTCGAGAATTATCTGGAATTCGCTTAAAGGAAAGAAATCCATCGGCATCATTGGAAGAGATGAGGAAGCAGGTCTCATCGAAGTAGCAAAGCCTATGGGAGTCATCGCAGCGGCGACTCCGTGCACCAACCCGGTTGTAACACCCATGTGCAATGCCATGTTTGCAGTCAAATGCCAGAATACCATTATCATAGCTCCCCATCCCCGCGGCAAAAAATGTGCTATGGCGCTGGCAGATCTTTATTATAAAGAGTTAGACCGCATGGGTGTTCCCAGAGATATCTTTCTGGTAATAGAAGAGCCTACCATTGACCTGACCACAGAACTGATGTCAGCCTGTGATGCTGTCATAGCAACCGGAGGCATGGGGGTTGTGAAATCTGCTTATTCCAGCGGAAAACCAAGCTATGGAGTCGGGCCTGGAAATGTCCAGGGACTGATTGATGAAGGGATCGATTACAAGGCAGCAGCAGGCCGCATGATAGCCAGCCGTATCTTTGATAATGGAATCATCTGTTCCGGCACCCAGAGCATCATTGCCCCGGAAAAGGATTATGACTCCATTATCAGAGAGTTTGTGGCTCAGGGCGCTTATTATATTGATGATCCGGCAGTGGTTGCCAGTCTGTCAGAGGTTGTATTCCCAGGCGGCGCCATTAATAAACACGTGGTCGGACAGTCGGTTAAGACCATCGCAGGACTGGCGGGCATTTCCATTCCTGAGGGAACAAAGGTCATTATCGTTAAGCCGGAAAGACATGGTGCCGGAGTGGCATGGAGTAAGGAAAAAATGTGCCCAGTGATGGCGGCTTACAGCTATAAGACATGGGAAGAGGCAGTGCAGATTGCCTATGATAACCTTTTGGTAGAAGGAGAAGGCCACTCGGCAGATATTCAGTCTGATGATAAAGCACATATCGAATATGCAGGTGTGAAGCTGCCTGTAAGCCGTGTGGTTGTGAATCAGACCTGTTCCAGCATGGCCGGAGGCGCTTTTGCAAATGCATTGAACCCTACCACAACACTTGGCTGCGGAAGCTGGGGGAACAATGCCATCAGCGAGAACCTCTTCTATACCCATCTGATGAATAAGAGCCGTATCGCCTTTGTCAGGAAAGATTGGAAACAGCCGTCTGATGAAGAAATTTTTGCATAGGAGAGTCCGTTTATGAAGGAAGTTATTTTAAAATCCCAGATTTCATATTACGAAACCTGTTCTGAATTCGCTGAGGATTTTAATCTGGGGAGCGATGATCTGGTGTTGACCAATGAATACATATATAACCCGTATTTTGGTGATATGGGCTTAAAGGTACATACAATCTTTCAGGAAACCTATGGGACTGGAGAACCTACGGATGTTATGGTGGATGCGATTTTAGAAGCAGCAGCAAAGACCGACTGCAAACGGATCGTCGCCATCGGCGGAGGCACGGTAATTGATATTGCAAAGATCCTGGCTGTGTCAGCAGGAGAATCCCTGGATTCTCTTTATGAGGCGCCGGAGAAAATTGAAAAGAAACGTGACCTGGTGATTCTTCCTACAACCTGCGGGACGGGAAGCGAAGTGACCAATATTTCCATCATTAACCGGACCAGACTGGGGACCAAGGTAGGACTGGTATCGCCTCATATGTATGCGGATGATGCGGTGCTTGTACCGGAGCTTCTTAAGGGACTTCCCTTTGGGGTGTTTGCCACCAGCTCCATTGATGCACTGGTTCATGCAGTGGAATCCAGCCTTTCTCCAAAAGCCACCCCTTATACAAAGCTGTTTGGCTACAAAGCCATTGAGATGATTATCAGGGGATACCAGAAGATTGCGGCAGAGGGAAGGGAAGCAAGGATACCGATTATGAAGGATTTCCTGATTGCAAGCAACTATGCTGGAATTGCTTTTGGAACTGCAGGATGTGCGGCTGTTCATGCCACCAGCTATCCGCTTGGAGGAACCTATCATGTGGCTCATGGAGAAAGCAATTATGCCATGTTTACAGGTGTTCTGAAAAATTACATGGAAATACGGCAGGATGGAGAAATTGCCGTGATGAACCAGCGAATAGCAAGGCTTTTGGGATGCGGTGTCCAAAACGTTTATGACAAGCTGGATGAGCTGCTAGGGACAATTCTTCCTAAAAAGTCTCTTCATGAATACGGCGTAAAACCGGAAGAGCTTGAGGTGTTTACAAAGAGTGTTATGGAGCAGCAGGGAAGGCTTATGGCAAATAATTTTGTGCCCTTAGATGCACAAAGAGTCCTTAAGATTTACAAGGAACTATTTTGATCTTAATGATGCAGTCGCACTTTAATCTCATCAAGCAGCAAAGTGGATTGCGAATATCCGATTGACAAGGCTGGAAGACAGTCTGCAAAGTTAATAAAAGGAGAGAATGGTTATGGCATTGATGACAGGGGAAGAGTATGTGGAAAGCATGCGCAGAATGAAACTGAATGTTTACATGTTTGGGAAAAAAATTGATGATCCCATTGATAATCCGATTTTAAGGCCGTCGCTTAATTCTGTAAAGGCCACTTATGATCTGGCTCAGATGCCGGAATATGAAGATTTAATGACAGTGACTTTAGAGGATGGGCGCAAGATCAACCGGTTTGCCAATATTCACAGGAGTACGGCTGATCTGATAAAAAAAGTAAAGATGCAAAGGCTTTGCGGCCAGAAGACGGCTTCCTGTTTTCAGCGGTGTGTAGGTATGGATGCATTTAATGCGGAATGGTCCACCACCTATGAGATTGATAAAAAGCATGGAACCCATTATCACGAGAATTTCAAAAAATATTTAAGAATGGTTCAGGATGAGGATTTAACCGTAGACGGAGCCATGACGGATCCAAAGGGTGACAGGGGGCTGGCGCCTCATGACCAGCCGGATCAGGATATGTATTTGAGAGTGGTGGAGCGGAAGAAAGACGGAATCGTTGTAAGAGGTGCTAAAGCACATCAGACCGGCATTATCAATTCCCAGGAAGTAATCGTAATGCCTACCGTTGCCATGGGACCTGATGATAAGGAATTTGCGGTATCCTTTGCGGTCCCAACGGATGCGGCTGGAATCACAATGATAATCGGAAGACAGTCCTGTGATACCAGAAAGCTGGAAGGTGGCCAGATCGATGTGGGCAACAGCGAATTCGGAGGAGTGGAAGCGCTGGTTGTATTTGACGATGTATTTGTCCCCAATGACCGCATCTTCCTGGATGGAGAATATGAATTTGCAGGTGTTCTGGTGGAACGTTTTGCAGGATACCACAGACAGTCCTACGGCGGGTGCAAGGTAGGCGTAGGGGATGTTTTAATCGGTGCCACCGCTTTGGCAGCAGATTACAATGGAGTACCTAAGGCTTCTCATATCAAGGATAAGCTGATCGAAATGACTCATTTAAATGAGACCCTGTATTGCTGCGGCATTGCCTGTTCCGCAGAAGGGACCCCCACAGAATCCGGAAATTACATCATTGACCTTTTGCTGGCCAATGTATGTAAGCAGAACGTTACCAGATTCCCCTATGAGATCGCGCGTCTGGCAGAAGACATTGCCGGCGGCCTTATGGTAACGGCGCCGTCTGAAAAGGATCTGAAAGATCCGGTCATCGGCGGCTATGTGGAGAAGTACTTAAAGGGAGTTGAGGGAGTCTCTACAGAAAACCGTCTGAGGATTCTGCGTCTGATTGAAAATCTGACTCTTGGCACAGCGGCTGTGGGATACAGAACCGAGTCTCTCCATGGTGCCGGTTCTCCCCAGGCACAGAGAATCATGATCTCCCGCCAGGGAAACATTGGAAGAAAGAAAGAGCTTGCTAAAGCCATAGCCAAAATTGAGGATTAATATAGAAGCCTGAATGTATCCGGCTTATTGAGGAGAAATATCCGCCATAAACATATGGAACTGGATTTATGGCGGATATTTTTATATCAAAATATTGTGTCAGGGAGGTTACATAAGTATGAACTGGAAAGAGATATATCTATCAAGACTTAAAACCATGGAAGAAGCTGTACTGCTTATAAAATCCGGTGACCGTGTGGTAATTGGGCATGCAGTAGGGGAGCCGATGAAGCTGGTTGACAAAATGGTGGATTATGCGGTAAAGGCTGACTTAAAAGACATTGAAATTTTTCAGCAGGTGGATATGGGGCATTCCCTTTATGCACAGCCTGGTATGGAAAAGCATTTCAGAGAAAACAGCCTGTTTTTGGGAGCGAAAACAAGAGACTGCGTAAACAGCGGCCGCGGGGATTTTACGCCATGTTATTTTTACCAGACTCCTTACTTTTACCAGAATGAGAAGAAGCCTGATGTGGTTCTGGTTACCTTATCCCTGCCTGATGAACATGGCTATTGCAGCTTTGGAGTATCCTGCGATTATACAAAGCCGGCAGCAGAAGCAGAAGGGGCAAAGGTGATCGCTGTAGTGAATCCCAATATGCCAAGGACCATGGGAGACAGCTTTATCCATGTGAGCGATATCGATGTGATTGTAGAGGATGATACTCCGATTCCGGAGCTTGGGCTTCCTCGCATCGGCGATGTTGAGATGGCAATTGGTGAGCACATAGCATCTTTGGTGCATGATGGTGACTGTCTGCAGCTTGGAATCGGAGCCATTCCGGATGCAGTTTTAAAATTCCTTGGAGATAAGAAAAATCTTGGCATTCATTCTGAGATGATTTCAGATGGTGTGATCGACCTTTATGAGCGCGGAGTAATTAACTGCAGCGCAAAGAATTTTAACAAGGATAAAATGGTGGTGTCATTCCTTATGGGAACCAGGAGGCTCTATGATTTTGCAGACGATAATCCTGGATTATACATGGCGCCGGTGGATTATGTCAATCATCCTACGATCATTGGAAGAAATGATAATCTGGTTTCCATTAACTCATCAGTAGAAGTAAATCTCATGGGAGAGGCCTGCTCTGAGGCCATGGGTTTAAAACAGTTTTCCGGAATCGGCGGGCAGGTTGACTTTATCCGCGGAGCATCTTTTTCCAGGGGAGGAAGAGCTATATTAGCATTTCCTGCCACCGCGAAAAAAGGGACCATTTCAAAGATCGTGCCTTTCCTGACCCAGGGAGCCACCGTAACAACTACCAGAAATGATGTGGATTATATTGTAACAGAATATGGAATTGCAAAAATGAAGGGTAATACTTTAAGAGAAAGAGCACGTCAGCTGATCCGCATTGCGGCACCTCAGTTCCAGGACGGATTGGCAGAGGAATTCGAAAGACGTTTTGCTGAAAAATATCAGGAGGTGTAGCTACGTGGACTGGAAAAAAATCTATGCTTCAAAGGTAAAATCCCCTCAGGAAGCTGTAAAAATCATTCATTCAGGGGATACGGTGTTAATTGCTCATGCGGCTGCGGAACCGGATATGCTTGTAAGTGCAATGGTTGATCATGCGGCTCAGGAGGATTTAAAGGGCGTTCATATTGTTCAGCAGCATGACATGGGAGCCTGCAGGTTTTTTGAACCTGGAATGGAGAAACATTTTAAATACATTTCCCTGTTTGTAGGCACGCGCAGCAGAAGCTATATAGCAGAGGGAAAGGGCGATTTCACCCCTTGTTTCTTTAACCGGATACCAAATTACGTAACACAGACGAATGCTGCGGATGTATTTTTAGTAACCGTATCACCGCCCGATGAACACGGTTACTGCAGCTACGGCCTTTCCTGTGACTTTGCAAAAGAAGTGGGAGAACAGCCGGGCACCAAGGTAATCGCAGCGGTCAATCCCAATATGCCAAGGGTTATGGGAGATAATTTTATCCATGTCAGCAAATTGGAAGCCATTGTGGAAAGCAATGAGCCGATCCATGAGCATGGCCGTCCGGTAATCGGAGCAGTAGAGGAAAAGATAGGAGAAAACATCGCCAGCCTTGTGCGGGATGGAGACTGTCTTCAATTGGGAATCGGAGCAATTCCGGATGCAGTTTTAAAATTCCTGGGGGATAAGAAGGATCTTGGGATTCATTCGGAGATGATTTCCGACGGTATCATAGATCTTTATGAAAAAGGGGCAATTACCGGGAAAAAGAAAAACATTGACAGAGGGAAAATGGTCATAACCTTTATGATGGGTACCAGAAGACTGTATGATTTCGTACACGACAATCCTGCCATTTGCATGATGCCAGTCAGTTATGTGAACGATCCCTTTGTTATAAGCCAGAATGATCATGTGGTGTCCATAAATTCCGCATTGCAGATTGATCTCATGGGGCAGGTATGTGCGGAAGCCATTGGTCTAAAGCAATATTCCGCAGTAGGCGGACAGATGGATTTTGTAAGAGGGGCTTCTGCCTCAAAGGGAGGCCGGTCAATCATTGCCTTTGGTGCTACCACAAAGGGAGGAACCATCTCTAAGATCGTACCGTTTCTGGCAGAGGGGGCAGCGGTTACAACCAGCAGAAACGATGTGGATTATATTGTAACGGAATATGGAATTGCCCATTTAAAAGGAAAAACCTTAAGGGAACGGGCAAGGGAACTGATAAAGATTGCGGCACCGGCCTTCCGGGAAGAGTTATCAGGAGAATTTGAAAAGCGATTTAGTGAAGTGCTTTTGGTGTAGTGTAAACAAAGGAGGGGATATATGAATATCATTATGATTTCTAATTTGCTGGAAACCCTTATGATTGTATTCTTTGGCTTATCCTGGCCGTTTTCCATTCATAAGTCTTATGTGTCCAGAACTGCAAAAGGGAAAAGTCTTTCTTTTGAAATTTTCATCTGGCTGGGATACATATTTGGAATTGTAAGAAAGTTTTTGCTGTATGGATCATCCCCTTCAGGGAATGACTGGCTGTTTTTTCTATCCTGGTTCTTTTACTTTTTAAATTTTATTGAAATTACATTCGATATGTGGCTTTATAGCAGAAACGTAAAATTAGATAAAGAAAGAGTGCAGGGAAAGTAAGCCTTACCTTTGCATCAAGAAAAGATTCGATTTGTGTAATTGTGGTATCCATAGTAATCTCCTTGGCATAATAGCCTGCCAATACAGAGATCGTTTGCCAATGGAGATTGCTATATGAATATTTTATGAAAGAAGTGATGGTATGACTGCTAATTTTGAGCATTATAAAGTCTTTTACTATGTAGCCAAATACAAGAATTTCACCAGAGCCGCAAATGCCTTGGTAACAAGCCAGCCATCAGTTACATATTGCATGCAGAATCTTGAGAGCATGCTGGGGTGCAAGCTGTTTATACGATCCAGAAAAGGCGTCACGCTGACAGCCGAAGGAGAACATCTCTACAGCTATGTGGCTCCTGCATGCAAACAACTGATGCAGGGGGAAGAAACGCTGAGAGAATTGATGGGAGAGCAGCATGACCATATCAATGTAGGAGTAACTCAGGTGGCTATGCGGTCTTACCTGGTTGAGAAACTGAAAGTTTTCCAGGAACAGTATCCTCAGGTGAAGCTTAATATCTTCAATTATAATACGAAGCAGACTCTCAGTGAACTGAAGGCTGGAAAGATCGATCTGGCGATTATCACAACCCCTATTGACTATGAACAGAGCTTAAAGGTAGTTGAAGTCAAATCCTTTAAGAGCATTCTGGTAGGTGGAAGAATGTATAAGGAATATGGAGAGAGGAAAATGTTCCTCTCAGAGGTGGTGAAGCTTCCTCTTATCACCATGTCCAGTACCACCACCACCTTTGGCTTTCTTCAGGAATTCTACCGTTCCTGCGGCCTTACCATGCAGCCGGCCATTGAGGTGGCTACTATGGATCTTATTATTCCTGTTATCCGAAAGAATCTTGGAATCGGCTTTGTGCCGGAGGAGTTTGCAGGACCATTCCTTGAGGCAAAGGATATTCTGGAAATAAAGCTTCATGAACAGATTCCTGAGCGTAAGATCTGCATTGTCAGTGACAGCAACAGGCCCTTAGGCACTGTGGCCGAGGAACTGCAAAGCATGCTGGAATGCCAGAAGTAGTCAGGCTTTAGGAGGCGGAGATGGTAATTGGGATTAAGTACTGCGGGGGCTGCAATCCTGTGTATGACAGGGCAAAGCGGGTCAGAAAATTAAGAGAAACAAATCCTGGGCATGAATACGTGACACCAAAGGGAGACCAGGTCTGCGATTACTGGGTGGTGGTCTGCGGCTGCAGCAGAAGATGTGCGGAAGTGAAAAATTTAAAAGCACGTTACAAGGTGGCTGTGGTATGGGATGAAGAAAGCTTCAGGCAGCTGGAACAGGAGCTTTTAAAATCACATGAGGAAACCCCCTCCCCATCCCAGGAAAAAAGAATGCTGCATCTTCATGAAACAGCAGCGGCAAAGAGGACCATAACGAAAGAGGATATAGAAATGTTTGCCAGGCTGACTCAGGATGAAAGCAGGCTTCACCAGGATACACAGGTCGCTTTAAAGACTGGATTTGACAGACCGCTGGCACATGGAATGTTCATTGATTCCCTGGTTTCCGCCCTTATGGGAACAAGTATTCCCGGAAGCGGAACGGTGTACATGGAACACAATACCAGATTCATACGGCCGGTTTTTTGCGGGGATACTGTAGAAATTACCGTCCAGTTTGTTTCCTTTGAGGAACAGGAGAACTGCTACATGGGACTTTTTTTCGGTACCTGTAAAAATCAGCACGGGGAAAGAGTTCTTACAGTCAGAAGCAGGCAGATGATGATGAAAACATTGTTTGCCGTGGCAGGAGAAAGGGAGTGAGATTTTATGACAAATCTGGAAACTTACAACCGGTTATTTATCCGGGATTTAAGAGTAAAGGAAGAGGATCTTCCCGGTCTGAATTACAGAGGAACCAATTCCTGGGATTCTCTGGGACATATGGACCTGATTTCAGATCTGGAGGAGACCTTTGATATCCATATCAGTACTTCAGATGTAATGGCTTTTTCATCCTATGAAAAAGGAAAAGAAGTTTTGGCAAAATACGGTGTTGTGATTTAAAAAAAGGGGGAAGCCATTCATTATGGATTATGAAGGCATTCTGAGCAGGAAGCCGTTTTCCGCGGCAAAGGATGAGAAAAAACTGATGTACGGAGAATGGCTGACAGAACTGACGGATTATCACAGAAAGCACTGCCATTCATACGGACAATTATTGAAACACCTTATGATTCCGGAACACGGCCAGCTGGGAGAGAAAGAGATCCCTATGCTGCCGGTTGGGCTTTTTAAGGATATGGACTTAATCAGCATTCCAGACAACAAGGTATTTAAGACCATGACTTCTTCCGGAACAAAAGGACAGAGGGTATCAAGGATTTATCTGGATAGGGATACGGCAAATTACCAGCAGAAGGCACTGGCAAATATTGGAGGAGACTTTTGGGGAGAGGAACGGCTTCCCCTTCTGGTCCTGGACTGTCCGGATGTATTAAAAAATAGAAACTTGTTTTCAGCCAGAGGAGCGGGAATCCTTGGATTTTCTATTTTTTCCTCCAGAATCTGTTATGGGCTGGACCAGGATATGAACCTTGATATGGAAAGAATCCGGCAATTTCTGGACCGCTATACGGGAAAACGGATCCTGATATTTGGTTTCACCTATATGATCTGGAAGTATTTCTATCAGGCCCTTGCAAAGTCCGGGCAAAAGCTGGATATTCCCGAAGGAATCCTTATCCATGGGGGAGGATTTAAAAAGCTTGAGGACCAATCAGTTTCTGCTCATGAATTTAAGGAGAGGATCAGGGAAGTGTCCGGGATAAAAGAAATCCATAATTATTATGGGATGGCAGAACAGACAGGCAGTATCTACATGGAATGTTCCCAGGGTCACCTCCATGCAAGCTTATATTCCGATATCATAACCAGACGGGCAAAGGATTTTAGCGTCTGTTCCCATGGAGAAAAAGGGATCATACAGGTACTTTCTCCCCTTGCCCTTTCTTATCCCGGGCACTCCATACTTACGGAGGATGAGGGAATCATTCTGGGAGAGGATGATTGCCCCTGCGGCCGTCTGGGAAAATATTTTAAAGTATCTGGAAGAATACGCCAGGCTGAGATAAGGGGGTGCAGCGACACCTATGATGGATGATGTTACATATCTGGCAGGAGTAAGCCAGCCAAAGGCTGAGCCGTTAAAACCTTTTTCAGAACCTGTTTTGGATTTTCTGGAAGAGCTTTCTATTGAAATACGCAAAAGGAGAACGGAGTTTGAAACCTACCGTGAAATCCCGGCTTTTGGGTTCTGGTTAAGAAGGACCCATATGGAGGAATTTCGGATGCGGTACGAGGACCGGAAACTCCGCATAGGCAGAGGTGTGATCTTTCATATTGTTTCTTCCAATGTCCCGGTGTTGTTTGCCTACAGTATGGTCATGGGCTTATTGGCTGGAAACAGCTGTGTGGTACGGATATCTTCCAGGAGCCAGGCTGAGGATCAAAAGCTGTGTGAAATAATTCGCAATCTTTTGAGCCGGCCGGAATTTTCTTTTGTCAGAAATCGGATTTCTGTTTTTTCCTGTAAAAGAGACAATGAAATCATCAAAAGCTGGCTGGAGGAATGCGATGGTCTTATGGTATGGGGAGGAGATCAGGCCATACAATCGGTCAGAGGAATGAAACTAAGACCGGATGCCGTGGAGGTCATGTTTCCAGACCGGTATTCCATTTGTATTCTGGATACAAACCGGATTGGAACGATTCCTGATGAAGGACTTCAAACGCTGGCATATGGATTTGTAAAGGATGCTTATGCCATGGATCAGAATGCCTGCTCCAGCCCTCAGTTTGTCATATGGAACCAGGAAGAAAAGACGGAAAGGACAGAACAGATCCGCAGAAGATGGTGGAACGCCGTAAGGAAAGAAGCATCCGCTTATGAGTTAAACCCTCATAAGGCAACGAAAAAATACGAGACCTTTTGCAGATACGCCATGATAACGGAAGAAATCTTAAGGACAGAGCAGTACGATAACCTGCTTTATACGGTCCTGCTTTCTAAAATTCCTCCAAATCCGGAAAAATACCGTGGAACCTGTGGATTGTTTTTTGAGTATCAGGGAGATTACCGGACGGCGGTCAGGCAATTGGCAGCCAGAAAACTTCAGACGGTGACGTATTACGGAATCCGCAGGGAGGAACTGACCGATTATATTATAAATAACCATCTATATGGAATCCACAGGGTGGTGCCCATAGGGGAAGCCTTGAACATGGATCTTGTATGGGATGGGCAGGATCTGATTGCGATGCTGTCCAGGGAAATTGTCTGGGAGGAGTAATATGCGTCTGTTTCAGGAAGAAAAGTCATTCAAAGACCGGCTGCTGGCAGCAGATGATGCCGGACAGACGGTGACATACCGGGATCTGGATTTCTTTACAGAGGAGTTTTACCGGTATATCGGAGGGAAAAAGCTGATTTTTATATTATGCCAGAATACCATTGGGTCTCTGTTTGGGTATCTGGGCTGTTTAAAAACAGGTGTGGTTCCTTTGATGCTGGAAAAATACATCAACCAGGAGCTTCTAATGCGGCTGATCCGTGAATACCGCCCGGCTTTTCTATACATACCGGAAGATTGTCTTTTAAAGGCAGAGGAATGTGAGGTTGTATGGAAAACACAGGGATACTGCCTGTGCCGCAGAAAGGAGAAGCTGCCGCCTTCCCTTTACGGAGAGCTTTCCTTACTTCTTACTACATCAGGAAGCACAGGAAGTCCAAAGCTTGTAAGGCAGAGCGGAAGGAACATCGATGCCAATACAGAATCCATATGTAAGTATCTTAACATCAATGAGAAGGAAAGACCTGTTACCACACTGCCCATGAATTACACCTATGGATTATCCATCATTAACAGTCATGTAAAAGTGGGGGCAGCCCTTTTGCTTACGGTCCGCAGTATGGTAGAACAGCCGTTTTGGGATTATGTAAAAGAAAAAAAGGCCACATCCTTTGGCGGAGTTCCCTATACCTACCAGGTTCTGAAACGGATCGGGTTTCTCCAGATGGACCTGCCGGATTTACGGACCATGACACAGGCAGGAGGAAAGCTTCCTATGAACCTTCATAAAGAGTTTGCTTCCTATGCAGAAAAAACTGGAAAGCAATTTGTTGTTATGTATGGGCAGACAGAAGCCACGGCAAGAATGGGGTATCTGCCCGCTGCAAAAGCAGTGGAGCGATGCGGGAGCATGGGAGTTGCCATACCAGGAGGCAGGTTCTGGCTGGAGGATGATAAGGGAAAAGAAATCAAAGCACCGGATACCCAGGGAGAACTGGTGTACGAAGGGGAAAATGTAGCACTTGGATATGCCTGCTGCCCTGAGGATTTAAAAAAAGAAGATGAGTGGAAGGGCATCCTGCATACCGGTGATATGGCAAAACGGGATCAGGATGGTTATTACTACATCACCGGAAGAAAGAAACGTTTCATCAAAATGTTTGGAAACAGGGTAAATCTTGATGAGGCGGAGCGGCTGTTAAAGGAACATTTTGAAGGAATTGATTTTGCTTGTGTGGGAACAGATGACAATCTGGTCATTTATACAGATTACAGGGAGGAATCTGGAGAGGAGCAGATCCTGGAACATCTTTATCAGATGACAGGGATAAATTCCAGGGCAATACGGATTCGTTTGGTGGATAAGATTCCTAAGAACCAGTCCGGGAAAACTCTTTACAAGGAGCTTTTATAAGGAACGCAGCTTATGACATGGCTGTATTTAATGGAAAAGGAGGTCTTATTATGGGGGAAAGAGTTGTATTGGCAGGAGCCTGCCGTACTGCAATCGGAACCATGGGAGGAGCATTAAGCACAGTTCCTCCCCAGGATATGGGAGCAGCTGTTATCAATGAGGCATTAAAAAGGGCAGGAGTCATGCCGGATCAGGTTGATTTAGTCTATATGGGATGCGTGATTCAGGCTGGTCTGGGACAGAATGTGGCCCGCCAGGCTTCATTAAAGGCAGGGATTCCTGTGGAGACCCCTGCGGTTACCATCAATGTGGTATGCGGTTCCGGGTTAAACTGTGTGAATCTGGCAGCCCAGATGATCCAGTGCAAAGAAGCGGATATTGTAGTGGCCGGAGGAACGGAAAATATGTCCATGGCCCCTTATCTTTTAAAAGATGCCCGTTTCGGATACCGCATGAATCACGGACAGCTCATTGATGCCATGGTAAATGACGCACTATGGGATGCATCCAATGATTACCATATGGGCGTAACGGCAGAAAATGTGGCAAAACAGTGGGGGCTTACAAGAGAGGAGCTTGACCGTTTTGCAGCATCCAGTCAGATCAAGGCATGTGCAGCCATTGAATCCGGCCGTTTTAAAGAAGAAATTGTGCCAATGGAGATCAAAAAGAAAAAGGAAACCATTGTCTTTGACCGGGATGAAGGTCCAAGGCCCGGAACAACGGCGGAAGGAATCTCAAAACTGCGCCCGGCCTTTCAAAAGGATGGAGTCGTTACGGCTGCCAATTCCTCCAGTATAAACGATGGGGCGGCAGCAATTGTAGTCATGAGTGAAGAAAAGGCAAAAGAGCTGGGCGTTAAGCCCATGGCATACTGGGAAGCAGGTACCCTTGCAGGCGTAGCACCTGAGATCATGGGAGTCGGTCCGGTGGCTGCAACCAGGAAGCTTCTTAAAAAGACGAATATGACGGTGGATGAGTTTGATCTCATTGAGGCCAATGAAGCATTTGCGGCCCAGTCATTAGCCGTGGCGAAAGATTTAAAGCTTGATTTGTCAAAGGTAAATGTAAATGGCGGAGCCATTGCCCTTGGCCATCCGGTAGGAGCATCCGGATGCCGTATTCTTGTGACTTTGCTTCATGAGATGGAAAAACGGAATGCGAAAAAAGGGCTTGCAACCCTTTGCATCGGAGGCGGTATGGGCTGCGCCACCATCGTTAAAAGAGAATGAAACGGTTGACATAACAATGAAAGAAATGAGGTGCCGGTACATGGAGTTTGTTACATACGAAGTGGAAGGAATGATAAGTATCATTACCATTAACCGTCCCAATGCTTTAAATGCCTTAAACAGCCAGGTTCTAGAGGAACTTGACCAGATTTTTGACCAGATTGACACAGTTTCCGTCAGAGCATTGATTCTTACGGGAGCCGGAAATAAGTCCTTTGTGGCGGGTGCGGACATTGCTGAAATGAGTACCTTCACAAAAAAGCCTGCAAATAAAAAGTCAATAGGAAATTGATAATTTTCTAGATTAAATTTATCTTGATTTTTGGATATGAAAAATAGACCACCGTTATCCGCTGGCCTGGAAAGATATGGGAATTA
>JAISYJ010000077.1:0-20518 GCA_031270005.1 Hungatella sp.
CATTGTATATACCTCTCGTATTTTTAGATTTTTACCAACTGGCTGGTCAGTAATAATCTAAATTTACCTGAGGTATTTTTCTGTGTCAATCACTTGACCTATTTAAATTATACAGGAAGGAAGATCATATGATACGATTAGTCGCATCTGACATGGATGGAACTCTTTTGAACCGGTATGGAAAGATTTCCTCCTTAAATATCGCCGCCATTGAGGCTCTCAGGCGGAAAAATATCGGTTTTGTAGTCTGCACAGGCAGAAACTTTGAGGATGCTTTCTCCCCCTTAAAGGAAGCCGGAATTTCCTGTGACATCATTTGCATGAACGGCGCTGCCGTTTTTGACAGCTTTGGAAGACAACTGAGAAAGCAGCCGCTGTTAAAAAACCAGATAAACCGTATTCTTAACATTTGCCGCCCATTTTCCGTTCTTTATGACTTTATGACAGAAGAGGGAAGCTACACCACCTCCACCATGGAAGACTTTCGGAGAAGCTTTGAGGATAAGATTTTTCTTCCTATGGTTTCCCATGAGCATACCTGCGAGACCATTGCAGCGCGGTTTCGCTTTACAACAGAAGAAGTGCTTCTTGGATCCTCCTGGGAGATTTATAAAATGTCTGTTGTCCATGAAAATCCGGAAGTCTTAAAGCAGATTCGCTGCGCTCTGGAAAAAGAAGAAGGAATCTCAATTGCTTCATCAGCCCCCTCCAATCTGGAACTGACTCACATAGGGGCGCAAAAGGGATCAGTCCTGATGGATTATGCGGCAAACGCCAACATCCGTCCCAGGGAAATCCTTGCCATTGGAGACAGCGAAAACGACTTATCCATGCTCACCCTTCCTTTAGGGTATACCATTGCCATGGGCAATGCCTCAGAAGTAATAAAACGCAGAGCACGCCTCATAACCAGAAATAACGATGAGGATGGAGTTGCTGCTGCCATAGACGCCCTGATCCTTTCTGATGCAGCTGCAGTCTATTGACTCTTTCACCAATCTTAATAAACTATTAAATCTTTTTTTCTGTATTTTGGCCCTGGACTATGCTATAGTTCTATTCTAGAAAAATATTACGGGAACGATAGCAGATGAATTTGAAAAAAACGGTCAAAGGACAGATATCAGCCGCCATGTTTATGGCTCTTATGAGTGTGTGCCTTTGCACATATTCCCAATCTTATTCTTCACCCTGGGATAGACTTAATATCATACCGGCAGCAGAAACCGCCTTTCTGGCAAAAGCCGAAATAAAAGAGGAAATCCATAAGGAAACATCAGCAGCAGAAAAACCTGCTCCCTTTGTTCCTTCCCTTTCCTCATTTAATCTTGCATTTTTTTATGGAGAAGGTGACAGCCAGGAAAAAAGCCTGGGAGCAGAAGCAGCGGAAGCCCTTTCACGCAAGGATTCGGATTGGCTGGCTTCCATTTACCAGCTGGCCAATAAAAGCCCTGAACAGGCCGCAGCAAGCCTTGGAATTCCGGCAGCCCAATTAAAAGGTCTTTCCTTCAATAAGATTGATATTACCTTTTATGATGAAAAGGGAAAAATGATTTCCCCTCAGTCCAATATCCAGGAAATTATGGCAATGGCCAATACATATTTTTATTATACCGCACCGGAGGATTACGATGCATTTTTAAGTTATGCCCTTAAGCTGTGGGAAAGCTCTCACAGCTTCCAGTATTCCATCAGTGAGGTCTATGATTGCGGCGGTGCCTTAGAAGGGAAAACAGCCCAGCCCCAGCTGGAACGGAAAGCCACACCGGCCCAGGCAGAAACGGCGGCTGCTGCGGAATCCTCTGCCGCCGGAGAAAGCACAGGCAATACGGAGGCGCCCCTTCCTTCAAAGGAAATCGGACCTGGTATCGCACTTAGGGAAGCCGCTGCAGCTGCAGCAGAACCTGAAACGGAAGCTCCTGCAGAAACCGAAGCAGCTTTGCCTTCCGTCTGTCCCGGACACGTGGATCTTCACGTGAAAGCAGTGATTGCTGGACTTGCAGACCAAAAGAAGGGCTTATTTGCCCTTGATGCCGTTGGAAATGAGTCAAAGGAAGAGACTCTCTGGCAGGGCTGGACGGAGGAGAACAAAACCTATGCTTCTGATCTGGCAAAACAGGACTGGTCAGAATGCTACGGCTTAACCCTTTCCTCTTCATTTATCACCAATCCCCTTTCCTATGAGGAAATTAACAATTATATGAACCGCCTTCCTGAAAATCTTTCAGAAAACCGGAAAAAACTGATCCATTATGCCTTGTCCTCCGTAGGAAGAGTTCCTTACTACTGGGGCGGCAAGCCATCATCGTCAGGCTATGAAAAAAATAATTTCGGGTCCCTTGTATCACCGGATGAAAAAGGCCGTTCCATGAAGGGGCTGGACTGCTCCGGCTGGATCAGCTGGGTATACTGGTCGGCTCTCGGTAAGCGTTTGTCCTGTGAGAGTACAGGTGGCCTGATTTCCTGCGGAGCCCCTATCCAGAGAAATGACCTGCAGCCAGGCGATATTCTTTTAAAGACAGGAGATGACGCTCATGTGGTCATGTTCCTCTGTTTGGAAAGCAACGGAAATATGACGGTGATCCACGAATCCAGCGCATTGGTCAATAATATAACGGTTACAACAATGGATGCAAACTGGCCCTTCTGCAGAAAGCTGATTGACTGATAAAATTAAGAGAAAAGCAAGAAATTACGGCCTGGTTTCTGATAGAATAGATAGGATCTGCCAAAGAAAATATTGGAAAGGATTGATTATTCGGTCATGGATTATGAGGATGAATTAGACCGCATGCGGGCCCGCAAAAAGCGGGAGGGCAGCAAAAAAGCGGGGAGCGCAGACAGGGCGCGCCCGGCAGCAAAAAAGCACGGATCGCATACGGCAAAAGGGGACAGGACTTATTATAGTACAGGTGATGGAAGGAATCCGCGTGTCCGTTATAAAGGGCCCCAAAATAACGCCAATCGGAAGGCAAATAAAAAACGGAAACGCAAACACAAGCAAAGGGTGGTATTTACGGAGCTTGTAATTTTGGCTCTGGTGCTGCTGGCCGGGTTTTTTATATTGAAGCAGCGTACCCATCAGAAAGGATTTTGGACTATTGCAGTTTTTGGCGTGGATGCGAGAGACGGCAGTCTGGAAAAAGGCTCCTTATCTGACGTGGAAATGATCTGCAACATTGATAAAGCTACCGGAGAGATCAAACTGGTATCCGTTTACAGAGATACATATTTAAAGATCAACAGCAAAGGAACATATCACAAAATTAACGAGGCTTATTTTAAAGGCGGCCATAAACAGGCAGTCGACGCATTAAATGAGAATCTGGATCTTAACATAGATGATTACGCCACATTTAACTGGAAGGCCGTTGCTGATGCCATTAACATTTTAGGCGGAGTGGACCTGGAAATTACGGATTCTGAGTTCGCCTATATTAACGGTTTTATAACTGAGACCGTTAATTCCACCGGAATCGGCTCTTATCAGTTAAAAAAAGCCGGGATGAACCATTTGGATGGAGTACAAGCTGTGGCCTATGCCAGACTCCGTCTCATGGATACGGATTTTAACCGGACAGAGCGGCAGCGCAAGGTAATAAGTCTTGCAATGGAGAAGGCAAAAAAGGCTGATTTTAGTACACTAAGCACCCTGGTTTCTACCGTATTCCCACAGATATCCACCAGCATTGGCATGAATGATGTCCTGTCCATTGCCAAGGGAATCAATAAATACCATATAGGAGAAACAAACGGTTTCCCATTTTCACGTACTACCATGAAGATCGGAAGAATGGATTGTGTTATCCCTACTACATTGGAAAGCAACGTCATCCAGCTCCACCAGTTTCTTTATAATCAGGAGAATTATTCTCCGTCTTCAACTGTAAAAAAGATCAGCGACAAGATCGCCCAGGAAAGCGGTCTTAAGGAGCCTGGAAAGAATGCTCCGGCCGGGGGAAGTTCAGGCGGCAAGAAAAAGGGGGATTCTTCTCCAAAAGATACCGCCCCTGTACAAACGGAGGCTCCCACAGAGGAAAGCGTGAAAGAAACTACAGCTGAAAATACGAAAGAAACAGTTCCAGAGACAACAGAGCAGGAGAGTACAGAAGCCCCCACCAACGACGACGGAAGCCTGATTGGACCTGGGGCCAATATAAAGGAAACCAAGGAAGAGAAGAAACCGGAGAAAGAAACAGAAAAGGAAACAAAACCAGAAAAAGAAAACGTGGAAATTCCGGAAGTACAGGAAGGCCCTGGAGCTGACGGAGAGATCGGTCCCGGAGTATAGGTAAAAGGGCAGGGCAGCTTCAAAGGTTTTTATGGATATGGATTTATAATGGAAACTTCTTAACAGAACCATGGGGCAGAAGAAACCTGGATTTATTACGGGAAAAACACCCAAGGCTATCAAAACTGCCGTAATGAACTGCCGTAATGACAACTTATTAAAAGCATAGATTGAACACCAAACAAGAAACTAACAAAGTTAGTCATCTTGTCCAATGTTCAATCTATGCTTTTTCCTATATCGTCCCGCTCAGAATGATTGCCAGTGCGACAGGAATATCCTCAGGATTCAAGATAGCTCCTGATATCCTTTGTTTCATGATCTTCGTATTTAACGATATTTCCTTCCCAGGTTCTCAGCTGAACATAGCCTGGCCCCCGGGATACAATGTAATTGGGGAAGATAGGAGTTTTCCCCAATCCCTTGGGAGCGTTTACTATAAATGTGGGAATCGCCAAGCCCGAAGTATAGCCCCGTAAATATTCCATGATCTCTATGCCGTCTTCAATGGATGTGTTAAAATGGGCGGTTCCCTGAACATGTTTTGCATGAAAGATGTAATAAGGTCTTACTCTGCATTTGAGCAGCTCATGATTGAGCACCCGCATAATGTACTTATCATTATTAACTCCATTTAACAGCACGGCCTGATTTCCCAGAACGATCCCGGAATCAGCCAGTTTTTCACATGCCGCTTTTGACTCTATCGTGATTTCTATGGGATGATTGAAATGAGTGTTTATATAAATCGGATGATATTTTTTCAGCATGGAGCATAATTGATCCGTTATCCTTTGAGGCATGGTTACCAGGCTTCTGGTACCCAGGCGGATAAAATCAATATGGGGTATCTCTTTCAGCTGCTTTATCAGCCACTCAAGGTCCTCATCAGAAAGACACAGGGCATCCCCGCCAGTGATCAGCACATCCCTGATTTCCTCATTTTCTCTTATATAATCTATGGACTCCTGGATCAAATTACGGGATTTATGGACATCTTCCTCTCCGATATTCCTCCTTCTCTGACAGTGCCTGCAATACATGGCACACTCATTGGTCACATTTATAATTAACCTGTCTGGATACCGCCTTGTAATGCAGCCTGCCGGATTTGTGAATTCTTCACCCATAGGATCAAGATCCGTGCAGGAATCATCCAATTCTTTATAAGTTGGAATTGATAATAACCGTATTGGATCATACCTGTCATCTGGATCTGCCAGACTTAAATAATAGGGAGAAACCGCCCACCTGAACTTTTTCTCAACTTTTTTAATGCGCATTTTTTCTGTTTCACTTAAGACAATGATTTTACTTAAGGTCTCAACATCCGTTATCTTATGGGTTAACTGCCACTGATAATCATTCCAGTTTTCTTCTGTGGCATCCAGTAACTCTAATATTTTGGTTTTCCTCTTAATGAATTCTTTCTCCAGGTCCATTCCCTTTGGGATCCCCTTTCGGGCTTCTAAAAAATCTTCAATTCTCCCCTTTAATTCCTCTGCTCTTTCAATTGACACCTGCCGCTTTTTGCTTTTTCCCATTTAATCTCTCCTTACATATTTTATTCACTCCATAAAAACAAACTTTCAATGGAGATTTTTGCAACGAAAAACGAAAGCTTCTCTACTTTTACGAAACTATCAGAAGTTTATTCAAATTTTATTATAAAAGTTCTTATATGGGATGATTGGACAATACATCTTCCAAGGTCTTCCAACAAACCTGTGGTTTTATCCGCCAGGCAGCCTGTAAAGGGCCTTGCTTGCTGGAAAATGATACGTTACCAGTTATTTAAAAATTTAAGATATGATGATGGATTATAATGTCAGATCAGGTATTCAAAGCAACAACTCAATTATACCAGTAAAGTTGTTACTTAGTCAACCGCATGAAAAAACAATTCTATAAAACTCAATAGTTATAATAACATCTCAAATTAAAATAATAATCAATGTTGAGGAAGAGAATTAAGCCGGTTATAAAGGGCAGTGGCGGCTATGCTGCCTATCAGCTTGGAATGATGCAAAAGATTACATTCTATATAGTTGCATAAAATCTATGAAGTATAACATGTTCAAAGTTGTCTATAAATATGTTATACTTCTTTTGACAGCACGAAATCAGCAAATCCTTTAAAAAGGTAATCTTGTATGTGTTGTACATAAAAGGAGGTATGTAACATGATTCAGTGCAATTATGAAAGAATGGAAGATAAGATTAAAACTTTCAGCCGGTTTGGAGATACTGGAAGGGGTGGAATTACCAGATTTTCCTTATCGGAAGAAGCCTTAGCCGCAAGAAAAGAATTCGTAAAGCGCATGGAGGCAATCGGTGCTTTCATTGCAACAGACGATATGGCAAATATATATGCAACCATTGACGGAACAGAAGATTTGCCTGCCATAGTCTCAGGTTCTCATATGGATTCCGTCCGGCAGGGTGGGAATTATGATGGGATACTGGGTGTCTTAACAGCAATGGAGGTGGCAGAAACCATAGTAAAAGAAAAAATACCTCACAGGCATCCAATTACGGTTATTGTATGGACCAACGAAGAAGGCGCCAGATTTGAACCGGCAATGATGTCTTCCGGCGTTATTTGTGGAAAATTTGACAAGGAAACCATGCTGGCTTCGCAGGCAAAAGACATTCCAGGATATACGTTCGGAGAAGCTTTGGAAAAAAGCGGTTTTAAAGGAAAGGAAGAAAACCGGCTGGCCCCGTCTAAAACAAAGGCTTTGGTGGAACTTCATATTGAACAGGGCCCAGTACTGGAAGCAGAAGGAATAGATATTGGAGTAGTAGAAGGCGTCTGCGGTATGATCAATTATGAATTTACTTTTACCGGACAGGCAGGCCACGCCGGAACAACACCTATGAAATACCGTAAGGATGCTCTTTATGCAGCGGTAAAAACCATTCAATATCTCCATGATGAGCTGGACCAGTTAGATGACAAACTGGTTTATACCACAGGAAAGATTTCTGCCCATCCGAACATTCATACCATAATACCGGATGAAGTAAAAATCACCCTGGATGCGAGACATCAGGATCCGGAAGTGATCAAACAGGTACTTGCAGTAATAAAAAAAATACCAAGCGTTGTGGAGCAATGCAAAGTAAGCTATGAAGAAGCATGGTCACGTAAAACCGTAAGCTTTACTTCCGAACTGGTTGATTACGTAGAAATAAGCGCACAGGAATGCGGTTATTCCAATCAAAGAATCTACAGCGGACCTGGTCATGATGCGCAGTTTGCTATAGATATGGTTCCAACTACCATGATATTTGTTCCAAGTGTAGGAGGTCATAGCCATTGTGAGATCGAATATACCCCAGTAGAAAACTGCTTAAAAGGAGCTAATGTACTGTTAAATACAATTTTGCATATTGATCAAGAGCATTAAACAATCATAACGCTCAACAAAGCGGAACTAAAAAACTATGGAAAATTCACATTCATTGGTTTGTTGCGAACACATAATGAGAAATTATAGCCAATTTTTCGCTGATATGGTATGATGAAACTGCTACTGTATTACGGCACAGCAAATGTGCCGCAGGCGAAACCGGACAGGAGGAATTCAAATGATTGATTTGTCAGGGATACCAAAGGCAAGCAGCCTGATCGACGAAGCATTAAGAGAGCAGCTAAACGGCATTTTTTTCAAGATGCCGGAACCGGTAGTGCTAAAGGCTGTGGTTGATATGGAACAGGAAAAGGATTCCGAGATGGCGTCATTTCTGCATGTTATTTCGGAGCTGGGGGAGCAGCTGAGTGTGGAGCTCTACACCCCGGCAGAGGCAGCCGAACAGGTTCCTGAGCTGGATACGGCTTATCTGCCGGTAACCGGACTTTACAAAAACGGCGAATACCGGCGGGTAACCTTTCACGGGGTGCCCGGAGGAAAGGAGATCAACTCCTTTGTTCTTGCTGTACTGAATCTGTCAGGAGGCGGTCAGGAAGTTCCGGAAAAGTTAAAAAAACGCATTGGAAAGCTGAAGAAAAAAGCAAATATCAAGATTTGTGTGTCCCTGTCATGCCATCACTGCCCGGCGGTGGTAGCAGCTTGTCAGCAGATCGCTATTTTAAACCCAGGCATTGAGGCCGAGATGATTGACGCTGCTCTTTACCCGGAGCTGGTGGAAAAGTTTAACATCTCAAGAGTGCCTATGATGATCACGAATGACCGTGGTATTTATATGGGAAGTAAAACTATTGAGGAAATCGTTAATTTGTTAAAATTTTAACTGTTAAAGTGTTAAAACTTTATAAATATTTGTGAAAACTTAATAATTCCAAACAACAAATAAGTTGAAAATATGTGCAAATCATCACAAATAAATCGAAGCTATTGAAAATTCGTGTGCAATGTGCTATATTAAATTAAGGTTAATACATTGTGCAGAGATGACGGAGAGCATGGGATAACAACAGAAATGTTGTTTATATTCTATGCTCTTTTTTTCTGGGGGTACATTGTATGCAGGAAAGGGAGATTCCATGGATCAGAAATTATACGACCTGATTGAGGCAAGCCCGGTAATCGCAGCCGTTAAGGATATGGAGGGCCTAAAGGCCTGCTGCGAGGTGGAAGATGTAAAAGTAGTTTTTGTTCTGTTTGGTGATATCTGCAATATAGATTCTATAGTAAAAGAGATCAAGCAGTCAGGCAAGGTTGTGATGGTACATATCGATCTGATTGCAGGGCTCAGCAGTAAGGAAATTGCTGTGGATTATATCAAAAATTATACAGAAGTGGACGGAATCATTTCGACCAGGCCGGCGATGATTAAGCGTGCCAAGGAGCTGTCCCTGTACACGACGCTGAGAGTTTTTATCCTGGACTCGATGGCATTTGAAAATATTGAAAAACAGGTGAATCAGGTACGGCCGGATATCATCGAGATTCTGCCGGGACTGATGCCCAAGATGATCCGGCGTGTCAGCCGGCTCGTAAAGGTTCCGGTGATTGCCGGAGGGCTGATCTCCGAGAAGGAGGATGTGATGGCCGCATTGTTGGCAGGGGCCATCTCGGTATCGTCCACAAACCAGGATGTGTGGAAGCTTTAACTGCAATATATGGGGTAACTATACTATTCTTTCCGGAGAGAATAGTTGGTACAATAAAGGCAAATAATAACCAAATTGTTAAAGGAGGTCTTTTATGGCAAAGTATGTAATGGCATTGGATGCGGGGACAACAAGTAATCGCTGTATTCTCTTCAATGAGAAGGGTGAGATGTGCAGTGTTGCTCAGAAAGAATTTACACAGTATTTTCCGAAACCCGGCTGGGTTGAGCACGATGCAAATGAGATTTGGTCCACCCAGCTGGGCGTTGCGGTAGAAGCTATGTCAAAGATCGGTGCGGGGGCCGAAGATATTGCGGCAATCGGTATTACAAACCAGCGTGAAACCACGATTGTATGGGATAAGGAGACCGGTGAGCCGGTTTATCACGCAATCGTATGGCAATGCCGTAGAACTTCGGAATATTGTGACTCCTTAAAAGAAAAGGGTCTGGTTGACTCATTCCGTGCGAAGACCGGTTTGGTAATCGACGCATATTTTTCCGGAACCAAGCTGAAATGGATCCTGGATGAAGTGGAAGGTGCCAGGGAGCGTGCGGAGAAAGGCGAGCTTTTGTTTGGTACCGTGGAAACCTGGCTGA
The DNA here is from genome assembly GCA_031270005.1 of Hungatella sp. Lineage (GTDB taxonomy): Bacteria > Bacillota > Clostridia > Lachnospirales > Lachnospiraceae > Lacrimispora. The sequence continues at coordinate 9,971 of JAISYJ010000077.1, forward strand.
TCTGGAAGCTGACCAAAGGGGCGGTGCACGTCACCGATTACTCCAATGCATCCCGGACCATGCTGTTTAATATCAATACCCTGGAATGGGACGAGGAAATTCTGGCAGAACTAAACATTCCGAAATGTATGCTTCCGGAGGCCAAACCGTCAAGCTGCGTATATGGAGAGACAGAGCCGCAATTCCTGGGCGGTACGATTCCGATCGGCGGTGCGGCAGGAGACCAGCAGGCTGCACTATTCGGCCAGACCTGTTACAATCCGGGTGAGGCGAAGAATACATACGGAACCGGATGCTTCATGCTGATGAATACCGGAGAGAAGCCTGTCTTCTCAAAAAATGGACTGGTTACTACCATTGCCTGGGGCCTGGATGGCAAAGTCAATTATGCTCTGGAAGGTTCGATATTCGTGGCCGGTGCGGCTATTCAGTGGCTGCGTGACGAGCTGAGAATCATTGACTCCGCTCCTGATTCCGAATATATGGCAAAGAAAGTAAAAGACACCAACGGCTGTTACGTAGTACCGGCATTTACCGGTCTGGGAGCACCGCACTGGGATCAGTATGCACGGGGAACCATTGTAGGTCTGACCCGCGGTGTCAACAAGTACCATATTATCCGGTCCACCCTGGATTCACTCTGCTATCAGGTCAATGATGTCCTGCAGGCGATGAAAGCAGATTCCGGGATTGCGCTGGCAGCTCTTAAGGTCGACGGCGGTGCCAGTGCCAACAACTATCTGATGCAGACCCAGGCTGATATTATCAACGCCCCGGTTCACCGTCCGCAGTGTGTAGAGACAACGGCGATGGGAGCCGCTTATCTGGCAGGTCTGGCAGTTGGCTACTGGGCAACCAAGGAAGATGTGGTCAAGAACTGGGCAATCGACAGACAGTTCCAGCCTGAAATCGGGGAAGAGCAGAGAACAAAGATGATCCGCGGATGGAATAAGGCAGTTAAATATGCTTACGGCTGGTCTAAGGAAGACTGATTGACACTGAGGATAATTCATATGAACCCATAATAGAAAAAGGGGGTACTACAATGTTAGCTTATATTGCTGAGTTTATTGGAACTTTAATACTGATATTGCTGGGTGATGGAGTTGTGGCCAATGTAACTTTAAATAAATCGGGTATGAAAGGGGCGGGCTCAATTCAGATTACCTTTGCCTGGGGTCTTGCTGTTATGCTTCCGGCATTTATCTTCGGAGGCGCTTCCGGAGCACACTTTAACCCGGCGCTGACGATCGCGCTGGCGGTCGACGGCAGCCTTGCCTGGAACCTGGTTCCTGGTTATGTCATTGCGCAGTTTGCCGGTGCATTTGTGGGCGGCTGTCTGGTTTACTTCCTGTTTAAGGATCAGTTCGACGCTACGGATTCCGCAGCTACAAAGCTGGGTGTATTCTCAACCGGACCTGCCGTTCCGAACACGGGACGCAATATTTTAAGTGAAGCGGTGGGAACGTTTGTCCTGGTATTTGCAATTAAAGGAATTGCTCAGGCAGGTGCGGTTCCTGCTGGAGTGACTAACCTCCTGGTCTTCGGAATCATCGTATCCATCGGTATGTCCTTAGGCGGTCTGACCGGTTATGCTATCAATCCGGCCCGTGATTTGGGCCCCCGTCTGGCCCATGCGGTTCTGCCGATCAAGGGCAAAGGCGATTCCAACTGGGGTTATGCGCCGGTTGTCATTATCGGTCCACTTATCGGGGCAATTGCAGCGGTGCTTCTCTATGGTGCGATTCCCTGGCAATAAGATACAATTAATCACACATAACAGATATAATAATAAACGATAGAAGATACCCAGGTCCCACGGTTCCATACCAGCAGTGTATATCCGAATTGTTATATCAGTGTGTATTTCAGCGGCAAACGGGTCCGGCACCGCTAACGACGGTCATAGTACCCGGTGAAATGGAATAAATTAAGTTGAATGGAGAATAATTGCTATTGCAACCGGAATTTATATTGTTGCTGGAACTGGAATTGATATTGTCGCCGCAAAAGATGCGTGAAAGCCAGGAAAGGAGGGTAATGCATGAAGAAAAAGAAACTGGATCTCACCAATATGAATGGTGTGACGGAAGACAAAGACACAACCTGCGGACTCAATGACATGAACTGTGTCGGTGAAGAAGATGTGAACACCTGCGGGCTCAATGACATGAACTGTCTGGGAGATGAGGATGACAAAACCTGCGGACTGAATGATATGAACTGTCTGGATGAGTAAAGATGAAGATTTGTTAAATTTCAGAGACTTCTTATTATAGGAGTCTCTGAACGTATGTCAGAACGTCATGAAAAGGGGGTTTTATAATGAAAAAATTCATCAATGATGCAGCACTGGTTGAGGAACAGATGATCCTTGGAATGGTAAAGGCATATCCTCAGTATCTGAAGAAGCTGGATTGCGGTAATGTGGTAGTGCGTACCGATAAGAAGGAAGGCAAGGTTGCCTTAATCAGCGGCGGCGGAAGCGGTCATGAACCGGCTCACGGCGGTTTTGTGGGCAAGGGTATGCTGGATGCGGCGGTTGCCGGAGCGGTCTTTACCTCGCCCACTCCTGATCAGATCTATGAAGGTATCAAGGCAATTGCTACGGATGCCGGTGTGCTGATGGTAGTCAAAAACTATACCGGCGATGTAATGAACTTCGAGATGGCTGCCGAGATGGCGGAGATGGAAGGCATTCAGGTAAAACACGTGGTAACGAACGACGATGTGGCCGTCAAGGACAGCCTGTATACGGTTGGCCGCCGTGGCGTGGCCGGCACTGTTTTTGTGCATAAAATTGCCGGTGCGATGGCTGAACAGGGAGCTTCCCTGAATGAAGTACAAGCCGTTGCACAGAAGGTGATTGACCAGGTCCGCACCATGGGGGCGGCGATTGAGCCGTGTACAGTGCCGGCGGCAGGAAAACCCGGATTTGAACTGGCGGATAATGAGATGGAAGTCGGCATCGGCATCCACGGCGAACCGGGAACGCACCGGGAACCGCTGAAACCGGCAGATGAGATTGTGGATCTCCTTTTAGCGCAAATTCTTGCTGATATTGATTACACCGGCAGTGAAGTGGCAGTTATGATCAATGGTGCCGGAGCGACACCGATGATGGAACTGTTTATCATCAATAACCATGTCGCAGATGTCCTGAAAGAAAAGAATATTCATGTGTATAAAACCTTTGTCGGCGAATATATGACTTCGATCGAGATGCAGGGCTTTTCCATTTCGCTGCTCCGTTTGGATGATCAGCTGAAGGAGCTTTTAGACGCCCCAGCCGATACACCGGCATGGCGATAAAACACAAGGAAAGGTGATGCAGCATGGTAGACAGCAGTAAAGTAATCGAGATTATCAGAGCCATCGGTTTCAGCGTGGAAAAGCACAAGGAGGAACTGACGGCCCTGGATCAGCCCATTGGTGATAGCGATCACGGCATTAATCTGGCCCGTGGTTTTGAGGCGGTTGAAAAGAAGCTTCCGGAGCTGGAATGGAAAGACATCGGAACGATCTTAAAAACAGTCGGGATGACCCTGGTCTCCACCGTTGGCGGAGCATCCGGTCCGCTCTACGGTTCGGCTTATATGAAGGCCGGTATGGCACTGGCTGGAAAAAACGAGATGGATCAGAAGGATTTCCTGGAAATGATGAAGGCGGCTGCCGACGCCGTGATGCAGCGGGGCAAGGCAGTCGCTGAAGAGGCAACCATGCTGGATGCAATGCTTCCGGCACTTAAAGCCATGGAGGAAGCTGACGCTGCCGGCGCTTCGGCGAAAGAGATGCTCGACGCCGGTGTGCAGGCGGCCTGGGCTGGTACGGAACATACGAAGGATTTGATCGCCACCAAAGGACGGGCCAGTTATGTGGGTGAACGCGGGCTGGGCCATCAGGATCCTGGTGCAACGTCATTTTCCTATATGCTTGAAGTGATTGCCCGGTAGAAAGGATAAGAAAAATGGTTGGGATTGTGATTGTTTCGCATAGCGAGAGTCTGGCAAAAAGTGTCGTAGAACTTACCGCCATGATGGCACCTGATGCCAGGATCGCACCGGCCGGCGGTCTGGATGACGGCAGTTTTGGTACGAGTTTTGAGAAAATTCATGCAGCCATCGAGTCTGTATATTCGGATGACGGAGTGCTGGTGCTGATGGATATGGGCAGTGCGGTAATGACGACCGAGATGGTACTGGAGACGATGGACGGCATAAAAGTGGCGATGGTGGATTGCCCGCTTGTTGAGGGGGCAGTAGTAGCAACGATCGATGCGGTCGGCGGAATGGATTTTGACGGGATTCAGCGGACGCTTTCTACTGTTGGGGCGTCAAAGAAGTTTTAGGCGGTGGGAAAATGCCAAACAGCCGGCTGCGGAGCCTGTGGGGAAACCGGTATGGCTGTTGGTGGTCTGGTTCCTGGTCACAGACCAGGTTTAAGAGCCCAGCAACTGATTCCGAGGAAGTGGCAAGAGAGAGCCTGCCGGAAATCATGGAACTTTAGCGATTTGTATGAAAATTGAATTTTAGAAAGATCGGAAAGAATAGAGGTTGCAGAAATAGGAGATAGGGGATAGAGCAGACTGTAAATAAAAGAAAAGTATCGATTATATTCTATGCGATTATATAAAACCTTTGAAGTTATTTCGTGTTCAAAGATTTGCAGTGATTATCTTCATGTTAAGAAGAGAACTGATTGGTTTTGGATCTATTATCAATATCCTTCTAACTGGATATTTTATTTCATTCTTCATAAATCACTTCGGACCATTAGATATGCCTACCTTTCTAGTCGGACCTTCCACCTTTATAGCCGCACTATGCTTAGGGCCATTTATTGGTTTCTGGACTACGAAAGTTACAATTCCAACTTTGGAAAAATTCGGCTATACAGTACCAGCATTTGGCGGTGAAGAATAACTGTAATGTAAATTATTTATGCTAATAACAAGGGGATGGATTTATAGCGGCTTGATTGAATACATATTTTGCTCTACCTGAAGAGGAAAAATACACTGATTTAGAATCTGCAGAAAAAGCAAAGGATATATTGTTAAGGTAGAACGGCTTCCTATACAATCTCAGCATGGGTTAAGAGTTTTATCCAAAGGCAAATCCTATGGTGATGCTTACCGTAAGTAATGTCAAATGTGTAAATAGAGAACAAGTAAAGTAACGAAAAGGGGTGCTTATATGAAAAGAAGATATCTAAATCTATTAATTGATGTTGCTGCAGGCAGAAAGAAAGCCGACTTAGTCATTAAAAATTGTAAAGTGGTAAACGTCTACACAGGTGCTGTTTTAGAGAAAAACATCGCACTTTGCGGCGGTTTAATTGCTGGTATTGGCGATTATGAAGGTGAGACAGCGGTCGATGCCAATGGTGCTTATGCGATTCCAGGATTGATTGAGGGTCATATGCATATTGAATCCACCTTTTTAACTCCAGAAGATCTTGGCTGTGTGCTTGTCCCTCATGGTACAACTACTGTTATTGCCGATCCTCATGAGATTGTAAATGTTTGTGGAGTCAACGGATTTGAGTATATGATTGAAGCTGCAAAAGGTACGGATTTAGATATAAAAAATCAAATACCATCGTGTGTTCCTTGCACAGCCTTTGAGCATTCGGGAGCAATTATTGACAGTGATGTTATTGAAAAATTGACTTATCATGAAGGTGCGTTTGGCCTTGGTGAATTAATGAACTTTCCTGGTGTCATCTTCAATGATGAAGAAGTCACAAAGAAAATAGTGGCAGCTAAAAATGCAGATATAATCATTGATGGGCATGCGCCAGGGCTTTCTGGCAATGAGTTAAATGCTTACGTTGCGGCAGGCATTAAGACAGATCATGAATGCTCCACTGTTGAGGAAATGATTGAAAAAATCAATTCAGGTATGTATATTCAATTGAGGCAGGGTTCTGCCTGTCACAATCTGCGCACCCTGCTAAAAGGGGTAACAGCAGCAAACAGCCGGCGTTGTCTGCTGTGTTCTGATGACCGTCAGCCTAAGGATATATTTGAAAAAGGTGATTTAGATGATCATTTGCGGATTTGTGTAGAAGAGGGGATTGACCCAATAACAGCCATTCAAATGGCTACTATTAATCCTGCGGAATGTTATGGCCTTACCGACAGGGGCGCAATTGCTCCTGGCTTAAGAGGGGACATTGTTCTCATAAATAATCTGAAGGAATTCATTGTAGAAAAAGTATTTATCCAGGGAAAGCTGGCAGCAGAGAAAAATACTTATCTTGGAAAATACAAAAGTGCACCAATTGATAAAGTGGCCGGTAGTGTCCATGTAAAAGATTTGACCATGGAAAAGCTCAAATTGAACTCTAAATCTACAAACGTCAAGGTCATTGATATTTCAGAAGGCAGCATTGTAACAAAAATGGGAACTGCAGAGGTTGCACTAACCGCTGACGGCGATTTTATCTTCGATGAAAATCAAGATATTGTTAAAATTGTAATTGTAGAGCGGCATCAGATGACTGGTAATGTAGCAGTAGGTCTTCTTCGTGGATATGGACTCAAGAAAGGTGCCGTTGCTCAAACTATCGCTCACGATTCCCATAACATCGTAGCTGTAGGTGTAAATAATAATGAGATCATGGCGGCGATTCAGGAGATTATAAGAATAAATGGCGGTGCGACTGTAGTGGAAGATAGAAAAGCAATTGAAAGCATGCCTCTACCTATTGGCGGTCTGATGTCAGATAAGGGTGGTGAATGGGTTGCTGAGAAGCTTGAACGTATTCAGAACATGCTACATAAAGACTTTAAGGTAAATTTGGGAGTAGAACCTTTAATGACCCTTGCCTTTATGTCTCTGCCGGTTATCCCAGAGATAAAAATTACAGATATGGGACTTTTTGATGTAACAAAGTTTGAGTTTACTTCAATAGAAGCGTAAAAAGCTAACAACTTGGGCCGGTTGCTCCATAGCTGAGTTTACTCAGCTGGGAAGCAACCGACTCCTTTTTGAGACTGTTTCAAAGAGGCCTCTGTTGACAAATTAATTCATTCCCAGTCCTTCCTATGGTATAATCAGCGTAAATGTCATAAAACGGGCTTTACTATGATGGGGAAAAAGATTCTCAAATGCCAACGGTTTTATTGATATGAAAGGTATGATACTTTAAAATCACCGATTCTTTTAAAACTTTGCATCCTGAAACGATTCTGAATGTTTCAAAATCAATAAAGATGTGGATTTTAGATAGCATTCTTTTAATCTATAATCGGCTTATTACTTGGAATTGCTATAAATGTAATATGATTTTTACGGATGGTTCAGTTAGTGATAGGGTAGATGGAAGAGTAGAATGTCCTTATTCCAGTGGCAAGAAAACCTTTTCCAGGGAAAGCTTCTTTTAAAGCATTGTGCTCCTGCAGGTCAATTGTATAATTTCACCTCTATATTTGTAATATATGCCACCTTATGATATGATATATTTATTAAAAAAACAGAAACGGGGGAAGTAGTATATGGATTCAAAAGTTATAAGCAGGAAGCTAAAAGTTTTGGTAAAGAAGGTTAAATGGATTGCTTTGTTAATTGCTGCAATTCTGATAATTGGGTCTATGGAGACAAGTTATCCTGGTTGTATTATAATTGCACAGGCGCATTCTGGGCGGACAGATTCCCAAGGCGGACATCATGATTATAAAAACAAAAGTGGTTTGGGCAGTTATCATTATCATCATGGTTATTCAGCCCATTTACATCCAAACGGAGTGTGTCCTTATGAAAATGGTAATGGGGCATCTTCTTCTAAGCAGACCTCTAGCTCAACATCGGAAAAGAAAGAAGAGTCACTTTTAAATGTTCAGGATTATAAGCTGGTATTTGACTCGACCTTTTATTATAATAATAATTCAGATCTGCAGACTACGATAGGAAACAATGAACAGAAGCTGCTAGAACATTTTGTTTCCTATGGTATGGCAGAAGGGCGTAAAGGATGCGATAATTTTGATGTAATGATATATAAAGACAATAACATGGACTTAGCGGCAACATATGGGGACGATTTCAAAAAATATTATGAGCATTTTATGGATTGTGGATATAACGAAAATCGAATACATAATTAAGATGTAAAAAACAAAAATGATTGATAAAGGAAATAATGATTAAAAAGAGCCTAATTCATCTTTGTTAATAAATTTTAAAATTGTTCCAGAATTTATTAACAAAGATGACAATGAATAATTAAATCATTTAGAAACTCAATAAGCACTTTAACGGAGAAAAACAGATGAATTATGCAGAGATTAACGCGAAAACGATAGATAGATGGATTGACGAAGGCTGGGAGTGGGGTGTGCCAATTTCTCATGAACAGTTTATTGATGCACTGGGAGGCAAGTGGTCCATGCTTTTGACACCGACTAAGCCAGTCCCAAAAGATTGGTATCCTGATTTGAAAGGCAAAAATATATGAAAGTATTATTTATGGGAACCCCTGAGTTTGCAAAAATTTCGCTCGAATATCTCGTGAAAAACAAATATAATATCGCAGGGGTTGTCACACAGCCGGATAAACCTGCGGGCAGAAAAATGATTTTAACCCCGTCGCCCGTGAAAGAATATGCCTCCGGCGAGAATATTCCGGTTTATCAGCCGCAAAGCTTAAAAGGCGAAGATTTTTTTGATTTGTTAAAATCAATTTATGATTTAAGGCACATTATCTTTAAACTAAGAATAGCAATAATGTACAATTCAATGCAGCAGTAAATTTTTTTCGGTTATTATACTATAAAGTAGTGATTTCAAACTATTCGCGAAAGTCTAGTTTAACGAATAGTTGGCAGAGAGAACAAGGAAACTGCAATTATGTATTTAATATTATCGCTTAAAGCAACCTTTTCTCTCATAACCTTGATTTATGTTTTTGATATACTACTCCAATCCTCATACTTCTTTATATCAAAGTACACAAAGCTCTTTAAGCAACCTCTACCCAAGAATCGTACTACTAAGTCTAAAAGAAGAAAAACTAATTAATGAGGAAAATATAAATAACTGGTCTTTCAGAAAACATTTATCAATTCAATAATTAAAGAAATGAGGCCCAATTATGAGTTCTTCTCTCTCCTACCATCAGCAAAAAGATATTGAAAATGTAAAGCACCTGCGCCAATTGGTAAAAGAACTTCCCAATTTCTGCGGAGATTTCTTCAGAGGGATTGAGCCCCGTACTTCTTCCCGGACCAGGATCGCATACGCTTATGATCTAAGGGTGTTTTTTGATTTTCTAATTAAAGAAAACCCCGTTATCGGCAAACTTCACATTCAAGATATCACATTGGACCACCTGGATGCACTTCGGGTCGTGGATATTGAAGAATATATGGAATACTTAAAATACCGTTTTAATGATAAAAATCAGGAAGTAACCAACAAAGAGCGGGGAATTATGCGAAAAATCTCCTCTCTGAAAAGCTTCTATAATTATTATTACCGGAATGAGCGGCTTCAAACAAATCCCGCTTCTCTGGTACAGCTTCCAAAGCTGCATGAAAAGGATATTATCCGATTAGATATTGATGAGGTTGCTCTCTTGCTTGATGAAGTAGAAAGCGGGGAAGCTTTAACAGAGAAACAAAAAGCCTATCATGCGAAAACTAAAATACGAGACCTGGCCCTATTGACTCTCATGTTGGGAACTGGGATCCGGGTATCGGAATGTGTTGGACTGGACATAGATGATATTGACTTAAAAAATGGCGGGATTCGAATCCATAGAAAGGGCGGAAAGGAAGTTACAGTGTACTTTGGTTCTGAAGTGGAGGACGCTCTTCTTGATTATCTGGAAGAACGTAATTTAGTCATTCCCGAGGAAGGCCATGAAAAGGCTCTCTTCCTATCCCTTCAAAAGAAAAGACTTGCAGTCCGCAGCGTCGAAAATCTGGTGAAGAAATATTCTAAACTCGTAGCACCGCTGAAAAAGATCACCCCCCATAAACTGCGCAGCACCTATGGAACAAGCCTGTATAAGGAAACCGGGGATATCTATCTGGTTGCAGATGTTTTAGGACATTCAGATGTCAACACCACAAAAAAACACTATGCTGCTTTGGAGGATGAACGCCGGCGCAGCGCCAGAAATAAGGTAAAATTACGGGAAAACAATTAAACAAAAAAATTTAAAGTTTTACTCTTCCTACATATTATTTTTATAGGTAAAAAATTTTTTAAGAAGTTTTGTTCAAAAATGGTTTTTTGACTATTATAAGTAAAAAACCAGAAATTGCTGTTTTGTTCAAAAAGACTACGCCGCTGAAAAGTGGCGTTTTACTTTTGCTCAAAATACTTTGCTATCAGAGTATAAGCTTCCTAGCATGTGTCTTATGTAAGAGGACATGACACATGCACGTGAGGACCTGATATAAATATAATGGGAAGTTGCTATCTGCAAATTTCGGATCAGCTGACCGGCATTCTCACTAAGAGCTGACCGTTTAGTTTCGGATTACCTGACCGGACTTTTCAGTTAATCTGACCGGTAACATCCGCTTATGTTATAGTC
>JAISYJ010000089.1:0-63693 GCA_031270005.1 Hungatella sp.
CATTGTATATACCTCTCGTATTTTTAGATTTTTACCAACTGGCTGGTCAGTAATAATCTAAATTTACCTGAGGTATTTTTCTGTGTCAATCACTTGACCTATTTAAATTATACAGGAAGCTTTCTATGGTGCTTGATTAATTGATTACATAAATATAATAAGGTATAAAAAATGAAAAAGTAAACTATCAATTTGATGTATTTTTAATAATTAAACGACAAAGTTTAACAAAATATACTATGTTTTGAAAATAATTCTTAAAAACAAAGGTGGTTCCTAAGAAAATAAGCTTTGAACGGCAAAAATAAAAAAGTTTTATACATTTTATGGCACTCTATTATGACTTGCACAGGGAAGCTCAAAGCCGGGAGCTGCAATGTCAAGCTTGCCGATGCAGAATTTCCTTTTAACAAAATTCACCAAGTCTTTGAATATACAGATAAAAAAGCGGCAAGTGTCCGCAAAGCCATTATTTTAATGGAATAAGAGAAGCTGTAAACATTATAAAATCTCCACACTGATGTAAGGTAAAATCACCTCAGTTTGGAGATTTTATATTATCCATTTTCCGGGGAAGGTACATATCGTCTAAGGTATAAAAAACAGAATTAAAAAAGAATTGTAATTGCTGAATCGAGAAAAACTGCATGAATTTACACACAAAATTATTTCAACACAAAGAAGCGATGCATTCCATCCTTTCGCCAAAATAAACTAAAAAATACGAGAATTTGCGGTTTTTATAGGAGAAAATGAAAAACTATTTTACAGAAAAATGGATCATGCTATACTAAGCAAAATTAATTTATAATTACTGTTGCTTTTTTTGGACATGTCATTGGGTAAAGAGAAGTAAACACAGCAAGGAGGCTGGTATTCGTGGGGGAATTTCATGACAATCAGATTGCTTATATCAATTTGTCTGCGGGTGAAGTGAAATTAGAGGAAATCACCAGAGAACTTAGAAAGAACTACATAGGCGGGCCGGGAATCAATACAAAAATCTTATATGATTCCAATGCAGCAGAAAATGATGCGCTTTCAGAAATGAACTTATTGATCTTTGGTATCGGACCCAGTGTGGGTACCGGACTTCCAGCCAGTAACCGGTGTACCATAACCGCCAAAAGTCCCATAACCGATGCATATGGAGATTCCAATCTGGGCGGAGAATTTAATATCAGATTACGTACCATGGGAATCGATCATCTGGTGTTTTCCGGGAAATCAGATCATCCTGTGTATGTTCTCATAAAAAGCCAGGGAGAAATTGAGATTTTAGATGCCACTGACCTTTGGGGAATGCATACGGAAAAAGTCACGGAACTGTTGATTGAACGCCATGGGAAAGGCTCGGAAGTGTGCTGCATAGGGCCGGCAGGAGAAAATCTTGTTCGCTTTGCAAGTGTCATCATGTCAAAATGCCATGTGGCCGGAAGGACCGGTATGGGATGTGTCATGGGATCAAAGAAGCTGAAAGCCATTGTAGTTGAAAAAAAGATTGGAAAACCTAAGGTATACAACCCGGAAAAAATTAAGGAGATCCGGGATGAGTGGATCAAGAAATGCCGTGCATCAGTCATTTTAAAGTCAGGAAACATTCAGGGAACCTTAATGCTAATCAAACGGTATCACAAACAGGGCGCCTTACCAATCCGCAATTATCAGGTGTCCGATGATAAAATGGTCAAAAACCTATACCCCGAGAAATTCTTATACAAACACGAAACCAAACGAAAGGCATGTATATACTGTCCGGTTGGATGTGCCAGAGAATACGAGATCAAAGAAGGAAAGCATAAAGGAGAAAAGGGAGACCGTATTGACTACGGTGCTGTAGCCGGTATAGGGCCATACAACGGAATCTTTGATTGGGCCAGCATCCTTCATCTAAAAAATCTCAGTGATAATCTGGGTTTTGATGCCATTGAGGGCGGTTCTACCATTGGCTTTATCTTAGAGTGTTACCAGAGAGGTCTGATAAAAGATCCGGAAAAGACCTATGAATTTGGAAATGCAGACGACGTAGAAGAATTGATGTATAAGATCTGCCGCCGGGAAGGGATCGGCGATATTGCAGCAGAAGGCGCCTACCGGGCTTCTCTTGTTTTACATGCTGAAAAGTATGCATTTTGTATCCGCAAATCTTCTGCCGGGCTTCATTCCAATTCCCATCTGGCTAAGTCCTTAAGCTATCTTACCTCTACCAGAGGGGGAGATCATCTGAAAGGATATGTATTTACTGCAGCCTTTGGTGGATTTTTCTCTGAAGTAGTTTCAAAACATATTTTTAAAACCAAAGCAGAGAAAAATTTTGCAAAAGCAGAACAAAAAGGCCGTGTGGTGTGCTGGCATGAGAATTATAAGTATGTGGTTGACTGCCTGGGCCTGTGTTTATTTGCTGTAACTGCGCTCCCAAGTGCGGGAGCCGCCTATTTTAATGAATTTGCGGAGATTACCAATGCAGTGCTGGATATGGATTTGACTGATGAAGAGATGTTTTCTGCCGGAGACCGGATTTATCAGCTTCAAAATGCTTTTAATGTGGCATGCGGCTTAAAGTTTGATGATTATCACTGGCCTGAACGGAAAAAAGAAGAAGATGTAAAAGATAAATTCATTAAGGGCACCACAATTAAGGTAGGCGGGGAAGAAGGAATGCTGCCGGAGTACTTCCGGTACAGAGGATTGACATCAGAAGGGACTCCTACCATAGGCCGTTTTAAGGAACTGGGAATTTCCCAATACATAAAAAAGGCAGATGCCGAAGATATTGACAATGTTTTATCAATGGAAGATTTATTGAAAGAGATCGATTTGAATGCAGAACTGACTCCAAAAGAAAACCGGATCAATAATTTTATGAGCTCTCTGATTTGTAAATTGATGACAAAGCAGGATAAAAAGGCACTGAGTCACATGAAAAACGAGTAAGCATTCCACAAAGGCGGAGATTCCATGGTTTGGTTGAATAATGAAGAGAAGATAGAAATACGGTCATCGGTTTTCATTCCTGTTTCCCAGAACAATGCAGGAATTGTTTTCGATCATGTATATAATAGAGAGAAGTTTCGCAAATGGTTTAACGTCATTCCCGCTCTTTGGATCAGCTTTGATAAAAAGCAGATGGAAGCAGGATGTGTTGGAAGGATTTACTTTACCATGCCTCTGTTTTATTACAAATTAAAAGTCACAGAAGTAATACCTGGGAAATCGATTGTCCTTAAAGGAGCAGGGGGTCCGATGAGGGGGGAGGCATACTTTAATTTCCATCCCGCAAAGGACGGGATCGTCTTGGAAAACATTCATGTACTATCTGGAAAAAATAAGTTTTTCCATAAATATTATGTCTATTGTCTGGTGCCTAATCACCTGGTTTTTATGAAATGGAGGTATTCTGTTTTAAAAAGGCGAATCAGGAGAGAACTGGAAAAAACAAAAAAAATACTTTAATAAAGAGGTGCTGTTTATGAGAGGTGTTATTTTAGCAGGAGGTCATGGAAAGCGGTTAAATCCACTAACAATTATTACTAACAAACATCTGCTTCCGGTCTATAAAAAACCCATGATATATTACCCCATAGAAACCTTAGCCAAAGTGGGAATTGATGATATCCTCATCGTAACAAGCGGTGAATACTTAGGGCATTTTTACCGGCTTTTAAAAACTGGGGAAGAGTTTGGGGTAAAGCTTCATTATGAGATTCAAGAAGGAAATGAGGGAACAGGAGCGGCATTATTATGTGCGGAAGAATTTGCAAAGTCAGACGAGTTTATGGTAATTCTTGGAGATAATATAGTGACCGAAGACCTGACAGCTTTTGTAAAAGATTTTGAAAAGGAAAAAGAAGAATTCAGTGCCAAGATTCTCATTACTCAGTCGGAAAATCCAAAGCTTTACGGTGTTGTTGAATTCGAAAAAAACAGGGTCACCAGACTGGTGGAAAAGCCCAAAGTTCCTTTCTCCAATTACGTTAATACTGGTTTATGGATTTTCAAACCAGAGGTATTTGATCTTTTAAAAGAAATGAAAATAAGTGCAAGAAATGAATATGAAACTACCGATGTTCTTCACCTATATGCAAAACAGAAAAAACTTACCTATGGAATTTTGACCTCTAAATGGACCGATGCCGGAACATTTGAGCAGTTATATGAGGCTACTGTTTTAATGAAAGAGTTAGAGGAGAAGGAGAAAAAAGAAATTGAAAAAGATCATGTTTATCAGTCTTCCGGTGTCAGGTCATGTAAACCCTCAGCTCAACTTGTGTAAGGAATTGTCCCAGAGAAATGTGAACCTTATTTATTATACATTTGAACAGTATTTCTACAAGTTTAACGATATGGACGGGGTGGATTTGCGGAAATATCCAGATGATTTTTATCATTATTACAATAAACTTGCAGCAAATGAGAAGCTTCAGTCCCAGTTTATGAATTTGCTCTATGTATTTTATACATTTACAGAAAAACTCCTTCCTTTCATGATGAGGGAGGTGGAAAAAGAAAAGCCGGATCTTATTATATGCGATACTTTAGCCATCTGGAGTAAGATTGCAGCCCGATATTATCATATCCCTTATGTATATTTTGTAAGCAGTTTTATGGGAGATAAGATCATGATGAAAGAAACCCCTGCTTTTACCTTAAGTCTTGTAAAGAGCGCGGCAGTTTCCATTCCCTATATCCTTAAATTTTCCACCATTATTAAGCGGCTGGAAAAGCAGTATGGCAAGGTTGTTGATAAACCGTGGAATATCATGGAGCCGGAAGGAAAATACACCATGGTGGTCACATCGAAAGATTTTCACCCTGGCGGATATAAATATCCTTCCAATGTAAAATTCGTAGGCCCCGCTTTTGTGGATCATGAGCCTCTCACCGAAGAAAAAGATACCATATTCATCAGTCTTGGAACCATCTGCTTTAGCGATACCTACTGGGATATCTGTATTGATGCTTCCAAGGACCTGGGCTACCAGGTAGTGGTATCATTTGGCGGAAACATGAATAATAAGGTAAATGCAGCCGGATTGCCGGATAACGTGAAGATTTATAAAAACTTAAGCTTGGAGGAATACCGTAATGTATTAAAACGGTCTGTATTATTTATTTCACACGGAGGTTTTAATAGTATCAGTGATTCCATTCTATATGAGACCCCTCTTATCATATGCCCTGGCCATGCAGAGCAGGCCAGCAACGGAAGAGTGGTGGAAGAGGATGGATGTGGAAAACTATTCATTGCAAATACCGAACAATTTCGAAAAGAGAACCTGAAGGCACTGATTATTCAGGTAATCAATGATGCTGGTATGAAAAAGAATTTATCAAAATACCGCAAGTCCTTTTTAGAATCTCCCGGTTTTAAAAAGATTGTTGATGAATTAGGCCGGGATTATGAGTTGTTTTGATAAGTTTATGAAGGAGATGGATTATGGCTTTTATCGTAAATACGGCGCAATACCTGCCTGACAATGAAATATTCAATGAAGATTTAACGCAGTTTCCATTAAAATACCGGCAGCTCATTGAAGAAAAGGCCGGAATTAAGGCAAGAAGGCACGTAACGAAAGAGTGTACTTCGGATATTGGGGCTTTGGCAGTAAGGCAGCTCTTAGATAAAACGGGAATCGATCCAATGGAGATTGATGCGCTCGTCTGTGCAACTTCCTCTCCTGACCGGATTCAGCCTGCCACTGCTACAAGAATTCAGGAGAAATGCGGATTAAAAAACGCCTTTGCTTTTGATCTTAATTCTGTTTGCAGCGGGGGGATCTATGGGCTAAAGATTGCCTCATCTCTCATAAAAGATGGGTTAAAGAATGTAATTGTGGTGGCCGCCGAGGTATACAGCAGGTTATTAAACCCTAAAGATATTGCAACGTTTCCTTATTTTGGAGATGGAGCTGCTGCTGTCCTTTTGTCAGATCATGGAATCTATGAGCTTAAAGATATCCTGCTTTTTTCCGACGGGAGCGGATGTGATGTGATCCAGGTTCCTGCCGGCGGAAGCATGCTTCCAGCTTCAGCTGTAAAAAAAGAGCGGGACTATTACTTTTCTATGGAAGGACAAAGTGTCTATTGTTTTGCCTGTGAAAAAGGGAGCGAAATGATTGAAACTCTGGCAAAAAGGAATTCAGCCGCGGCCGGCCGGATCATCACCCATCAGGCCAATTTAAATATCATTAAAGAGATTGCCAGACGCACGAATATTCCCAGTGAAAGGTTCTTCATTAATCTGGAGAAATATGCCAATACCGCTGGAGCATCCGTTCTCATTGCACTTAACGAATATCTGGAGTCGGAAGAAGCAAAAAAGGAAGAAGATGTCTTTCTCGTGGCTTTCGGAGGAGGCCTTTCCTGGGGAGGGTGCTATCTAAAGAAATCCATACCAAATAAATAGAATAGAAAAAGGGAGGATAAAGTATGCTGGATCTGATCATGACGCTTGCCACAGATATTTTTGAGGATGATGATATCCTGCCTTCTTCCAGACTGGAAGAAGCAAAGAAATTTGATTCCATGAATCTGGTTCAATTCATAATTGAACTGAGTGAGGCTCTGGAAATGGACATTGAAGATGAAGAAGTGGAGAAAACCATGACATTTGCAGAAGTCGCAAAGAGCCTGGAAGCAAAGAAATTATCTAAGTAAAACCAATGATATGAGGTGTGTGCCATGGAATTCAGACTTCTGACTGAAGGCTCTGAGAAACTTAGCTTTATAAATGGGTGGGAACATGCATTTAGCCGGTCTTTTGAAAAACAGGATTATGACTGGATCTTTGATCCGCGGAATCACGTATACGGAGCCGTTGACGGAACCGTTGTTGCAGCCGGGTATTGTCTGCTGCAAAGTCAGGCCGTTTTTAAGGGGCAGCCTGTAAAAAGCGGGTTGTGCAACAATGTATTTGTTACGCCGGAATATCAGGGCTGTCATTTGTTTACAAAACTGGGGCGCCATGTGCTTTTAAAAGCCAGGGAACAGGAGATGGGGATTTTAATTGGAATGCCCAACGAAAAGGCTCTTCCCGGACACCGGAGAGCTGGGTGGAGTGTTTTTTCAAAGAATTATTATCTGGAAAGGAAGGGAGAAGAGGACTTGATTTTCGATGAGCCGGATTATAACGACCGGATCATATCCATTGATTCCCTTAATTTTCCCCTCTGGAAAAAAGCCTTTTCAGAATTTACCCGCAAGATTGCTGTTGGAAGGTCATTTTCCATCATAAAAAGAGAAGATTACTTCTCCTGGCGGTATTTGGAACGTCCCTCAGGGGATTACAGACCATTTATTTATCAGGAGGAAGGAACGGTGAAAGGATATGTAGTGTATAAATATTACCAGCCTTTTAACCGGATACATATCCTTGACATGGAAGCAGAAAACGAGACCATTTTCCAGGAATTATTAAAGGCTGCAGGCGCTATAAAACAATCGGTTTCCCTTATTAACGTGTTAGGCTCTACCATATATGCGGATTATTTTTTCCATGCAGGTTTTTTAAAAAGCCTGGAATACAGCAACCTCATTGCATACACCCCACTGACAAACGATCCGGTTTCTTTTGGAAATACCTGCAATCTGGTCATGGGCGATAATGAAGTTTTTTAGAATAACGGACAAATAAGGAGATACAAAAGTGGCATATGCAAAAGCAAACGCCGTGTTATACGGGAAATTAGACGAGATTTTTGAATTTATCCTGGATGGAAGAAATAATAAGAACTGGCGGCCCGGTGTGAAATCTGTAGAATATTTGTCAGAAGGAACCATTGGTGCCGGTACCCTGTTCTTACAGGAGATGTATGGCCCTCCCACAAGGGTCATTAAAGCGGATTATAAAATCCTGGAATGTGACAGGTATAGAAAGATTTCTTTTGTGCTCTTAAACGGCCCCTATACGCCGGTAGGCACTTTTACATTTGAAGTGACCGAAGAAGGCATATCCGTGGACTTTTCCATGGAAGAGGCCGGTGTGGTCAGCCGGGAACGGGAGATGCATTTCCAAAAGGTTGTAAATGATATTCATAATCTCCAAAAACATTTTGGAAGGAAATGATAAATGTATGAAAAATTTACTCTTAGGAAATGAAGCAGTTGCAAGAGGTGCGTTTGAATCTGGCGTAACAGTGGCCACTGCCTATCCAGGTACTCCCAGTACGGAAATCACGGAAAATATCGCAAACTATAAAACCATTAACACAGAATGGTCCCCCAATGAGAAGGTAGCCTTAGAGGTGGGGATCGGAGCTTCCATCGCGGGAGCAAGAACTATTGTTTCCATGAAACATGTGGGACTGAATGTAGCGGCTGATCCTCTCATGTCAGTTTCCTATCCGGGCGTGAATGCAGGTCTGCTGCTTGCAGTTGCAGACGATCCCAGTCAGCACAGTTCTCAGAATGAGCAGGATACCAGGTACTTTGGAATGGCGGCAAAAGTTCCGGTACTGGAACCCTCGGACAGCCAGGAATGCAAAGATTTTGTAGGATATGGGCTTGAAATCAGCGAGACATTTGACACACCGGTTATTCTTCGTTTAAACACAAGAGTCTCTCATTCACAAAGTATGGTGGAGCTGAACGAAGAAGGGGCCTGCCAGTTAAAAGAGTATGACCAGAATCCGGGCAAGTACATTGTGGCTCCTGCAGTGGCGAAAAAAAGGAGAGTCATTGCAGAGAAACGGTTAAGAAGGCTGGAAGAGTTTGCAGAAACCACGAAGCTTAATACTGTGGAATATAAAGACAGGGAGATCGGAGTCATTACCAGCGGCATGGCCTATCAATATGCCAAAGAAGTGCTGCCAGAAGCCTCTTATTTAAAACTAGGCCTTTCTTATCCCCTTCCCAGGAAAAAGATTACGGAATTTGTTAAAAGCTGTAAGACTGTCTATGTTATCGAAGAACTGGAACCAATCTTTGAAGAGAAGATTAAATCCTGGGGGCTGTCTGTCATTGGCAAAGATGTGATTCCTGTTATCGGAGAGTTAAATCCGGAGATTATCAGGACTTCGGTACTTTCGGAAACCATAGATGGAGTGAAGACGGAACTGGCAAAGGAGATTCCCATCCGGCCTCCTGTTCTTTGTCCGGGCTGTCATCACAGAGGCATTTTCTACGTCTTAAATAAACTGAAGCTTCATGTCTCGGGAGATATCGGCTGCTATACTCTGGCAGCATTTGCGCCCTTAAATGCAATGGATACGTCCATTTGCATGGGGGCCAGCATTGGAATGGCATTTGGGTTCGAGAAAGCCAGAGGAAAAGAATTTTCAAAGAAAACCGTTGCAGTGATCGGCGATTCCACCTTCATTCATTCCGGTATCACGGCCTTGATTGATGTGGTATATAACCAGGGAAATACCACGGTTATGATACTGGATAATTCCACCACAGCTATGACCGGACACCAGGATCATCCGGGAACTGGCTGTACCATCGGAGGAGAAAAGAGCCGGCCCGTTGATTTTACTGCTCTGGCACAAGCCATCGGTATAAAAAGAATTCAGACCGTAGATGCCTACGACATTGGGGAATTAGAGAGAATTGTTATGGAAGAGACTCAGGCAGAAGAGCCTTCCCTCATCATCACCAAACGGCCCTGTGTACTTCTTAAAAAACCCTCTCTTATCCATGAGCCACTTGCCATTACCGGCTGCAAAGGCTGCAAAGCATGTATGAAGCTTGGATGTCCTGCCATATCCTTTATCCGTGGCAGGGCAGAGATTAAGAAAGAACTTTGCGCAGGATGTGCCCTCTGCACCAGAATATGCAAATTTGATGCAATTAAGAAAGAGGTGTGAGATGAATATCCTAATAGCAGCAGTGGGTGGCCAGGGAGCAGTGCTCGCCAGCAGAATTCTTGGGAAAATGGCTCAAAACAGTGGGCTTGATGTAAAAGTTTCGGAAGTACACGGCATGTCACAAAGAGGCGGAAGCGTGGTCACCTATGTAAGATTTGGTGAAAAAATCAATTCCCCTATTATAGAGAAAGGAACCGCAGATATTATTCTTGCCTTTGAGATGTTAGAGGGGGTCAGATATGTGGAATGGTTAAAACAGGGAGGCATCTTAATCACAAGCAGACAAAGAATTGATCCCATGCCGGTAATCACTGGTGCGGCAGGGTATCCGGAGAATTTAGAGGAGCGGCTTTATAATTTGCCAATCCATTATAAGACAATCGATGCCAATACCTATGCCGAAGAAGCCGGCAGTCAAAAGACCGTCAATGTAGTTTTAATCGGAGCCCTGGCAGCAGCCATGGACATGGAAAAAGAGAAATGGCATAACGCAATAAAAGAAGCCGTGCCGGAAAAACTGTTGGAAATTAATTTAAAAACGTTTGAAATCGGATATAAAAAAGGCAGTTGCCATGATGTGGTTAAGAAGGATCTGTGTTTCCAGAAGGAATCCTGAGGGACGCCTTTACTTATAATTAAAGGTATTAAAGAATGATGAAAAAAAAGGAGAAATTGTATGAGACAATTAAACAAAGAGACCAAAAAAGAGATCAAAGATATGGTATACGATTTTTTAGCCGATGAGTGTGAGGTTTCCGTAACAGAGCTTAAAGAAGATCTATCGGTTATTGATGATTTAGACGGAGATTCCCTCATGTTTGTTGAAATGATCGAACAGTTAAAAAAGAAATACGGCTTAAACATCCAGATGCAGAATATCGGAAAGTATCTTCTTAAAAACCCGGCAAACACCATAAGAGAAGTGGTTGAGACTGCCTGGCTGGTCTATGAAAAGGAAAATGATATCGTGGAGGCGCTTTAACCATGAACACAGAGTCCAGTCTCATGGTGGAGTATGATTTTGCTGGAGAAACCATTGGGGTTTTAAGACTTCATAACGGAAGGGATAATAAGGTGGATCATGGGGTGTTTCTTGATATTCTTGAGTTGGAGCAATGGTTACTTGAAAACCGGTTCAAAGGGCTGATCATCACCGGAAATGGAAGGAACTTCAGCAAGGGCGCGAATGTGGAACAGATCAGGACTTATAAAGAACGCGAAGAGGTTCTAAAAAAAGAACTGGACCAGGGAAAGAAGATTTTGTCCTACATAGAATCACTTCCACTTGTAACTGTGGCCGTTATTCAGGGAGCCTGTTTTGGGGCTGGGCTTGAGATTGCCCTTAGCTGCGATTACCGCCTGGCAGCGGAAAATGCCATGTTTTCCTTCCCGGAAGCAACCCTCGGACTTTTGCCTGGGTTTGGAGGAACGGTAAGGCTTCCTGCCTTAATCGGCCAGGGAGCTGCAAAAAGGCTGATCTTATCAGGAGATATCATAACCAGTGAAGAGGCCCTCCGTCTGGGACTGGCAGATGAGGTGGCCGGAAAAAAAGAAGTATTCCCAAAAGCCGTAGAGCTGATACGGGAGTTAACGGACAACCGTTCTGTCAAACAAATTGCATACTTATTCAGCATCATGAATCAGTCAAGGGCCAACTGCTGGCCCTTGCATGAAAAAGAAAGCAGATATTTTGCAGATCTGATGAAGACCATGGATATCTGACCGGACAGGAGATGATTTTATTTTAACCAATGAGTGTTGGTTTGAGGTCCAGGGGTATGAGCTGGATTCTTTCAAACATGTCAATAATTCCGTTTATTTAAACTATCTGGAAACTGTGCGATGGAAGTTCTTTCAGGAATATAACATGATGAAGGACTTGGAACGAGAGAAGTTATATCCGGTGGTCATTGAAGTGAATATTAAATATTTAAAAGAATTGCGGATGTTTGATCAGTTTGTCATAATCAGCCGTTACTGGATTGAGAACAACTATATCGTATCTGACCATAAAGCAGTATATAAAGATCCCAAAATAACCATGATGAAAGCAAAAGTTAAGATGCTGCTGGTATCCGGGGAACGTATTGTGCATGACATTCCGCCTCATATAAAAGAAATGTTTTTGTCCGGAGAACCGGTCATGGCCCATAGGGGGGAAGGCTTTGATATATAACCATATGTTCATGTGCCAGGTCAGAGATGTTGACGATCTGGTATCATTTGCAGGCGGAACCATAGAAAACCGGGAGAGAGATATTATAATCCTGCATTTAAAGAAAGACTGTTTCAGCACAATACCAGAGATAGAATTTGAGAAGATAAAGGGGATACTTCGTGATCCTTATGTATTATCGGTCCTTGTCATTGACTGTGAAGTTTCCATGAGTCTCTATGAGAAGATGCATGTGTTTGATTTATGCTGTGTATCCGAGCATGGGGCTTTACGGTATGACCCGGATAACAGGACGGCCCTCCGGTTTTTGCGTTTGTTATTTGCTCCAAAGTATTTTGTGAGAGAAGAAGCCCGGATTATGGAATATAAGGAACTCATAAGCCATGGATTTGTCAATGTTCTTTTAAGGAAAGACAGCTTCTATGAAGATCTGGAATCACAGATTTTAAGCCTTACTCTTGATAGAACGAAGGAACAGCTTCATGGGATTAAAGACTGCATGAACACCTATAAAGATTGGTGCCTGTTGGGAGAAAGGCCTCTGACTGATCTGGAAACCGGATATTTCTGCAAATTGGCCCTTTTAAAAACCGAGGTTAATAAGAAGAGATGAGACAAGAGTTTAAGACAATCATATATGAAGAATCAGAAGGTATTGCCTGTATCCGCATTAACATGCCTCCGGCCAATAAGATGGTATCTCAGTTTTTAACGGAGATTTCACAGGTTATAAAGGAATATGTCCTTCCCACAAAAGCTTCAGGAATCATCATCTGCGGAAGCGGAAGGCACTTTAGTTCTGGAGCGGATATTGGGGAGCTGCTGGATTTTATAAGTGCCCATACTACAGTGGATAAAGGCGCAGTGATCCGGTATCCGGACTGGTATGTGGACTGTAAAGAAAGCTTAAAAAAACTTTTTTACATGAAGATTCCGGTCGTCAGTGCTATTGGAGGATTCTGCATCGGATCAGGGCTTGAACTGGCCTTATCTTCCCATATAAGAATCTGCGAGACCGGTGCCAGACTTGGACTGCCGGAAGCCACTTTTGGGCTTTTGCCGGGGATAAACGGAATCTTACGGCTTTCCGAAGAAGCAGGTTTTTTTCATGCTTACGAGATGATCATAAAAGGAAACTTAATTGATTCCGAAGAGGCAGAACGGCTGGGAGTGGTAGACCTTCTCGTTCCGAAAAAAAACTCGTTGGATTGTGCAAAAAAGTTTATTGCCTTTCTAAGTGAAACTAGTTGTGATTATAATTTTGCCAATCGGTTCTGTTTCTTAGATGCGTTTAAAAAATATTATCGAAGGTAAGAAACACTTTCGATAATCGGATGGACGAAGCCATATTATTTTTAGTTAGAGAAGGGAGCTGATTTGATGGCTATTAATGTAAAATTATCCGGCGTAGGTACATACCTTCCGGGAAATCCGATTGATTTTGACGAGATCAATCATTATCTGGGAGAATTTCATGAGGCGCCCCAGAAGATCAAAAACTGGGCTGGGAGAGTCCAGCCCATTATTAAAGAGATGCTTGGGATCAACCATTGCTACTATGCATTTGACAACCAGACAAGGACATTTACCGATGACAATTTGACCATGTCTGTCAAAGCCGCCAAAAAGGCTATGGAAGATGCGGGTGTATTGGCAAAGGACATTGATCTTTTAATATATGGCGGTGCATTTTCCCACCAGATTCCGCCCATTACCACCAGAATACAGGAAGAACTGGGAATCGGCCTGTGCGGAGAGATTCACATTCATTCCAACTGCACATCCATCTATAAAGCCATTAAGCTGGCCCATACCATGCTGGCCTCCGGAGAATATAAGAATGCCCTGATCATCTCCTCCAGTGTGGCAAGTTCCTGTTTTATTCCGGAATTTTATAATCAGGCCCTTATTACCAAAGAAGACATCTTCCTTCGCTGGTATCTCTGCGACGGTGCCGGGGCCATGATTTTTTCCGCGGCAAAAGACGAAAAAGAAGGTTTTTATCTGGAAGATACCTACTTTGAATCCACGGGAAGCAAAAAGCAGTCAGCCATGGGAAACAGCTATCCCTATCACTGGACGAATCCCAGGGAAGATTATGAGAACGGCTACCATCATATTCGTCAGATATACTTAAATGAGATGCGGGACTATGCCATGGAGGAAAATGGAAAATCCATTTTTTATAATGCCCTGGTTCGTATGCTGAATGGAAAAAACATTGATTTAAAGGACTTAAAGCATTTTGTAGTGAATATGCCCTCAAAATTTGTAAGAGAACTGATTATCGAAGAGTGCCTTGGCCTTGGGATCAGAAGGGACCAGTTTTACAGTGCGATTGAAGACGTTGGCTATGCCGGTCCACCTGCTGCCCTTATTTCCATTGACAATCTGTTAAAGGAACATACTTATGAGAGCGGAGATCTGGTTTTCAGCTTTGTCATGGAAGTCAGCAAATTTATGCAGGCAGGTTTTACATTAAGAAAAATATAAAGTGAGGGGCATGACATGAAAATATTATTGGTAAATCCTCCTATTCCCAGAGTTTTCCGTATGTTTGATTTTGCTGACGATGCTGTGAAACGATCCTTTGGAAGAAGAGTCATGGTGGGTCCGCCTCTGGCTCTTAATGAACTGGCAAGCATGGTACCTGACGATGAAGTGGTGATCCTGGATCAGAAGACAGAAGAGGATAATATAGAGGGCTATGATTTTGTCCAGGCTTATATCGAAGAGCTAAAACGATTCTCTCCTGATTTTGTGGGTGTCACCTGCATTACTGCCCAGTATAATTCCGTATTAAAGATTTTAAATATTACAAAAGAATACAATAAGAACATCTTAACCATGGTAGGCGGCATACATCCAACTCTTTGCCCAGACTCCTTTGCAGGCTCCAAAGCCGATCTTGTTACGGTGGGCATCGGAAAATACAGCTTTAAAAAGATGATTGAGCTGTTTAAGGCAGATGGCTGGCAGGCGGATTTCAGTAAGATTCCGGGACTCGGCCTGAATAAAGGGACAAGCCTTTTCTATACCCAGTCCATCTGCAGCCTTACCACTCAGGAGATCCAGGAACAGCACATTTTAGACGCTGTTATGCCAAACCGAAAGCTGACGGATAAATACAATTACACCATTCGGCAGATGAATAAAAAGATCCATTATATCAGTACCTCCCAGGGCTGCACTCACAAATGCAACTTTTGCAGCATCTGGCAGACTACGGGAGGACGGTATTTCCATAAAGATGTGGAATGTATCATCCGGGAATTAAAGACCATGGATGAATACCCCATTATCCGTTTCTGCGATGCCAATACCTTTGGCGATATTAAAAAAGCCAGGCTTTTATTTAACAGAATTATTGAAGAAGGGTTAAATCATCATTATTATCTGGCTGATGTACGGACGGATACGGTGATCCGGAACCCGGATATTATTGAACTGGCCGTAAAAGCAGGACTTCGGATCACGATCTGTGGATTAGAAGCCACCAGCAATGAAGAATTAGAGGCTTATAACAAACAAAATACCATTGAGAACATTTCCAGTGCCTTAAAGTTTTTAAATAGTCTTGGGATTTTAGTCAACGGAAATTATATTGTAAGGCCAGAATATGTGGAATCTGATTTTGACCGGGTGGCGCAGTTTGTCAGCGACAATCCCATCTATCATGCAGGTTTTACGGTGCTTACCCCATTTCCCGGGACAGATCTTTATGAGACCATGAAAAAAGACATTGTCATTCATGATCTGGATTACTACAACTTAACTAATGCAGTGGTGGAAACTGTATTGCCGGAACCAAAGTTTTATGAGCAGGTTGGAAAACTATATAAAACCAGTAAAATCGCAGGGGATGATTATCTTCATAAATACGGAAGCGACTTACTGGTGGAATAGGGGAACAATGACAATAGGAATTATTGGATCAGGAAGAATGGGACAGGATCTTTTCTATTCCCTGATTGGGTGTGAATGCAATGCCATACTTGTTTGCAGAAACCTCGGGCAGATAGAACAGATCACAAAGAAAACCCAGAAGATATTAAAAAGAAATCCGGAGCTTATTGAGAATGAAACTCTGATCATAAGCGGAAGGCTTACGGACTTAGCTGATTGTGACGTCGTTATTGAGACTGTAATAGAAGATCTGAAAGTTAAGCAGGAGATCTTTAAGAATCTGGAAGAGATCACAAAAGATACCTGTATCTTTGCAACCAATTCCTCTTCTCTTGACGTGACAAAGGTCTTTGAACATGTGAAAGTCAAAGAGCGATGCCTGGGACTTCACTTTTTCTATCCGTTAAAAGTCATCCATACAGCAGAAGTTAATGCAGGCCCGGACACCGGGAAGGAAGCCGTTGAAGAGATGGTTGAATTTCTTACTCTGATTGGGAGGAAACCGCTGGTACTAAGAGGAGGGAACCGCCTGGTGCTGTCAAAGCTTTTGATTTCACTGGCGGCATATACCTACAACCTGTCCCTGGAAGGAGAACTGACGCTAAGAGAACTTGACCAGATCACAAAGCAGGTACTTCTCTTTGGAATCTTTGAGATGGTGGATTCCACAGGCTTTCCAATCATCTCCCAGTGTCTTTTAAACTTACCGGATGAACTTCATCTTAAGCTTTATATGCCCCTTCTTTCACGGGTGAAGGCCCTCATGGAACAGGGAGAAGACTCAAGAACGGGGAAGGGACTTCTTTCTATAGAAGATTTCAGCAAGGAAGAGGGCACTTTTAAAGAAGGCAGAAAAGACCGGCATGAAGCTTATGGAGTAAAATTTCTGGTGTTCCTGCTGAACGAAACCGCACAGTACATGTCAGACCCTTTTTTGGATAAAAAGCAGTTTGAAGAAAGCATACAGGAAGTATTAGGCTTATCCGTTTCATTAAAGTCTTTATATGGTGAACTTAAGGAAGAGACAATAATAAAAACCTTAAAGGAAGTATATAAAAAGACTTGTGATCCGCTGTTTCTCCCAGCAGATTTTAATGTATTCCTTTAATACATAAGGAGGTATCCATGAAAGAAAATAAGACGGTAATTACAGGTATGGGAATGATAAATGCTTTGGGAAATACCATGGAAGAAAGTTTTAAGAAGATGCTGGAGGGCGTTTCAGGAGTAAAAAAGATCACCTTGTTTGATCCCTCTGAATTAGAGACAAAAATCGCTGCCCAGGTGGATGACAGCTTTTTAGAAAAAGCCAAAGAGCTGATAAAGAAAAGAGAACGGGGCAAGATGACCCGCCTGACCCAGATGGCATTAGTCGCGGCAGACGAGGCGGTGAAAGACAGCGGCATTGATTTTGAATCCTGTGATAAAAGCCGGGTGGCAGTGATTATGGGAATCGTGACGACCGCTTACAGTGATGTGGAAAAAGAACAATCAGAGAGTAACAGTATCGTCAAATCCATGCCAAATGCCCCCAGTGCCTGGATCTCAATTCGATATGGACTCAAAGGACCTAACTTTAATGTATCTACCGCATGTGCATCCTCTGCTTATGCCATTGCATTAGGGCAGCAATTGATCCATTCCGGTTTTGCCGATGTTGTTATTGCAGGAGGAGCCGACTCTCACATACAAAAAGAGTATATCAAAGGTTTTAACCAGATCATGACGTTGTCAGTCAAAAATGAAGACCCGGAAACTGCCTGCTGTCCTTTTTCCAGGAACCGGGATGGATTTGTCATGGGAGAAGGTGCCGGCATCATGATCTTAGAGTCAGAAGTACATGCAAAGAAACGGAATGCCAGAATTTATGCAGAAGCAGGAGGCTGTGCCATCACAAGTGATGCGGGAGATATTACCGCACCTCAGGCGGATGGCGTTATGATGGCAAAGACCATGGAGATTGCTATAAAGCAGGCAGGCGTAAAACCGGAGGACATTGACTATATCAATGCCCACGGCACCTCCACCTATCTCAATGACAAATATGAGACTATGGCCATTAAATCCTGTTTTGGTCTCCATGCAAAGAATCTTTACGTATCCTCTACAAAATCCATGATTGGCCATACAGTCGGTGCATCCGGGGTTATTGAGGGGATTGTCACGGTTCTGACCATGAACCAGGGGGTGATTACTCCCACCATCAATTATAAAGAGCCGGATCCGGAACTGGACTTAAACTATGTTCCTAATCTTCCAGTCAAAAAAGAGGTGAAGATGGCAATCTCTAATTCCTTTGGCTTTGGAGGGCATAATGCCAGCATATTATATAAAAAATACAAGGGAGAATAAATATGACAAAATATTTGGTTACCGGAGGTGCCGGATTTATAGGTTCTAACTTCGTAAAGTATTTATATGAAAATGAAACAGATATTCACATAACGGTCTTGGATAAGCTTACCTATTCAGGAAATATGGATAATTTGGCTGAGGTGGTTAATCGGGAAGATTTTAAATTTGTAAAAGGAGATATCTGTGATGCTGGTCTGGTGGAAGAGCTGATGGCCGGGATTCATGTAGTGGTTAACTTTGCTGCTGAAGTGGCGGTGGACCGGTCAATTGATCATAAACAGAGCTTTTTAATGACAGATGTAATTGGGGTATATGTTTTATTGGAACAGGCGTTAAAAAATAAAGATACCTTGCAGAAATTCATTCAGATATCAACCGATGAAGTTTATGGGCATATTTATGAAGGCAGCTTTTATGAAACTTCAGAATTAAAACCCAGAAATCCATATTCTGCTTCAAAAGCAGGAGGGGACCGTCTGGCATACAGCTACTTTGCCACATATGATTTGCCGGTCTGCATTACGAGAGCATCAAATAATTACGGACCGTTTGCATATCCTGAAAAAGTGATTCCATTGTTTGTAACAAATCTGGTGGAGGGAGATCCGATTCCGATATATGGTGACGGCAGTCAGATCCGTGACTGGCTCTATGTGAAAGACCACTGCAGCGCAATTTATTGCGTTATAAAAGAGGGAGTAAATGGTGAAGTTTATAATGTTGGCGGCAATCAGGAAATTACCAATTTAGATCTCACCAGAAAGATACTGGCATTGATGGGGAAGGATGAATCGGTAATCCGTTATGTCAATGACCGTCCCGGTCATGATTTCAGATATAGTTTAAATACAGATAAAATAAAAGCGTTAGGCTGGACACCGCAGTTTGATATCACATCGGGATTAAAGCATACAGTTGAGTGGTATGTAAACAATCCGCAATATTGGAAAAAATTAAGAAAAAATATGGATGAGAGATATATGAAAGGATTTTGGAATTAACAGCATGAGGTGATAAGCTTATAAAGAGGAATTAAGCAGGGAGAATTTATGGTAAAAAATCTAATATTATATATATCCAAAAATAACACGACTGAAGAGACTGTGGAATTAATAAAGAAAAATTCAAAGAATCCGCTTGATACTTATAAGATTACTGATGCTGGTAACCTTGATTTATCCGGGTATTCACATATTTATATTGGTACCGGAATCTATGCCGGAGGGATACCCCAGCCAGTGGCAAAGTATATTTCAAAACATAAGAACGAATTAATAAAAAAACCGGTTACATTCTTTTTACATGGCCTTATTTCCCAAAAGGAATACCAGACTATTATTGACAATGCAGTTTCAAAGTATTTGGATAAAGAAAATTATAATTGTGTCTATTTAGGTGGTAAGTTAGATTTAGCAGCTCAAAATTTTATTATCAGAAAGCTGTTGATTGAATTAGGAAAGAAGAATGGTTTTGATCCTCATAATGCCAATACTCTGGAGCATCAGAATATCCGGGATTTGGCAGAACGTTTTTGAGTTGTCGTGAAGGTGCTTGATGAGCTGATTTTTCTAGGCTGGGTCTTCCCGGTAAAGGATCATATTATATTGGCGGATTTAAAACTTTGCTCAGCTGAGAATTCATTCTGGGAGAAATTTATTTCCCCTCATGATAAAGACCGGTTAAAAAGTATTAGAACAGAGCAATCCCGCAGACGGGTTTTACTGCGTCTCGCATTAGTGAGAATAATTTTAGGCTATTACCTGGATTTCCCGCCAGATAAAATCAGCTTTCAAAAAAATGAATATGGAAAACCAGGTATCATAAATCCTGTCGTTAACAGTAATTTTAATATTTCTCACAGCGGTGATGATATCATTGTCATTTTTGACTTTGACAGGGCGGTTGGAATTGATATTGAAACCTGCAGTTCACTTAATAAAAGAAATTTTCACACATTAAAAGGGTTATATAGTGATGGCGAATTAAAACGGTATTGTATGCTGCCTAAACCGGATCAATTTGAGATCTTTTGCCGTACATGGGTTGTGAAGGAAGCGGTCTTAAAAGCGTTAGGAATTGGATTAACGGTTGAATTAAATAGTTTAGACCTTCCAGTGATAGAAACTGATAAAATAATCAGCCTTCCACTTATAGTATACCGGCAAAACATGCAGATAGAATTTATCCGTCACGCTGATAAATATATAGGAATTGCATATTGTGAGGAAAGCATTGAATGAGAAAGGACTTTTGATGAGACCATTGATTACTGCAAAAGATATATCAAAGGATTTTGTATTAGGAGAAGTAACCATTCAGGCTTTAAAAAACATATCTTTTTATATAGAGAAGGAAGAGCTGGTGGTGATTCTGGGTCCCAGCGGATCAGGAAAAAGTACACTTTTAAATATTTTGGGCGGGATTGATACTGTAAGTGCAGGCGAGATCTATTACCAGGATACAGCACTGCATCTGGCAGATTCGAGGAAGTTAACGAACTATCGGAGAACCCATGTAGGGTTTGTATTTCAGTTTTATAATTTAATGCCAAATCTTACGGCACTTGAGAATATCGAAATCTCCACCGAAATGAGCAGTAACGCCTTAAATGCAAGGGAGCTGTTGGAACAGGTGGGATTGGGAGATCGTGAAGACCATTACCCCAGCAAGTTGTCTGGAGGACAGCAGCAGCGTGTCGCAATTGCAAGAGCATTATGTAAAAATCCTGATTTGCTCCTTTGTGATGAACCTACCGGAGCTCTGGATATTTTAACCGGGGCTCAGATTCTTTCTTTATTAGTAAATTTCAAAAAACAGTACCGTAAAACAGTAATTATCATTACTCATAATCTTGAAATTGCTCAGATCGCAGATCGGGTATTTTATTTTAAGGATGGTTGTTTAGCAGATATAAAGCGCAATGAAAATCCGGCTCTGCCAGAGGAGGTTAATTGGTAATGCAGATGTATTGGCGAAACATTCTGCGGGCTGCCAGAAAAAATTGGGGAGCTTATATAGGGGCATCTTGTATCATTGCATTCGGTGTTCTTATATACATAGGCATGATGGATGCAATTTATAATCTAAAGGATCAACTGAATTTATACTATCAGCAGTCAAACATGGCCGAAGTATTTGCAGACGTTAAAGCGTTTCCCCAAACAAAGCTTGATGATCTTGAAACGATCCCGGGGATTGATACTGCTTATGGACGGTTGACTCAGGAGGCAAGGGTCTTAATAGGTAATCAGACCGAAATCGTAAGTGTCCGCTTAATGGCTTATTCAAAAAGTGACCGATTGAATTTTATCCATATTACACCTGAAAAAAAGTTGACCCGAGATGATATTTATCTGGGTAATAAAATGCTCAAAGCATATAATTATTCGGTTGGAGAGCCCTTGCAGTTGTTGATTAAAGGGCGGGTGGTAAATTTTAAATTGGCGGGTTTCTGTCATTCTGCTGAATATATTTATGTAACTCCGCCTTCCGGGGGGCGTGTGCCGGATCCAGAGCTTTATGATATCGCATGTGTAGATAAAGATTATCTGGAAGAATTAATGGGGATGCCAGGTTATGTAAACGAACTGGGATTTACGTTGGAACCGGGCTATACGTTTGAGGATGTACGTTATGAGCTTATGGAACATTTAAAACAGTACGGGGTAAAGTCGTTATATGACAGAACGGATCAGACCAGTTATGATTTCGTGGAAGGGGAAGTTAATACACAGGTAGTATTAGGATCATTTTTCATGATTTTGTTTATGAGCATATCAGTCTTTATGTTATATGTGGTACTGAAAAAGATCATTGATCAGGACAGAAGAATGATAGGTACGATGAAAGCATTTGGTTTCCATACCGGAGAATTAATGCTGGGATACATAAAGCAGGGAGTGGGGATTGGCCTTTTAGGAGCAGTATTGGCCGGAGTTTTAGCAATTCCATTTGGTAATGTTATGTTTTCCAGATATAGCGTCTATTATAATCTTCCCAATGCGGTATTCCATTTTTATTGGAAAACAAGAATAATCGGTACTCTTGTTTCGGTATTAACAAGCATATTTGCTGTCTGCACAGGTATACGAAGCATTGCAAAAATAACTCCCGCAGAAGCCATGAGGCTGTCTGAGCCTGCTGCTGCAAGAATCATCAAGTTTCCACAGTGGATTAACCGGCGTTTATATGTAATGCATAAGATCGGACTGCGTTCGATGGTAAGAAGTCCGTTTCGGACCTTTGTAATTGTACTGGCAATCGCATTTCCTTTTGGTGTATCGTCTGCATTACTTTCTTTTGAGGGGGTATTGGATCAGGCGTTCATGAATCAATTTACGAAAGTCCAGATCTATGATTTGCAGATTTTTTTAGACAATTATGTACCATATGCAAAGGCAGAGGCTGCCGGAGCTCAGTTAGAAGGAGTAGTAAAGAGTGAGTCCGTCACATCTATAGGAGTTCAATTAAAAAAGGACAACTTAATACAATATGCCATACTTATGGGGATGGATAGCGATTCAGAGCTATATAAAATTATGGATTGGGGAAAAGTTTTTTATAGACCAACAGATGATGGAATCATTCTTAGCAAAACATTAGCTGACAAATTGCGGGTAAAAGAAGGGGATTTTATTGAAGTCTATAATGCTTTGCTGGCGCCTGTGGCGATTCAAATCCCAATAAACAGAGTGATTTATGATAGTTTTGGAGGCGGATGTTACTTAAGTGCTAAAGGGATCAGCAAGTATTTCAATACAAATATGATATCGGATATGATATTGCTGAAGGTTCAAAGCGGTAAGCTGGATCATGTAAAAGAGCAGGTCTTAAAGACCAGCCGGGTTACCAACATGGTCGACAATGACCGGATCAGAAGATCGTATCGTGAACAAATAAAAGCAACTGTGGAGATGATGACAATGTTTGCTGTTGCAACAGCGATTTGCGGTATGATACTCATTAATAACATTTTGATGATTAATGTCAGGGAACGGCGGGTGGAGTATGGGACACTTATGATTCTTGGAATTACTGCCAAAGAATTTCGCAATATGATCTTTTTTGAACAATGCATTTACTTCTTTTTCGGTATTATTCTTGGTTTTCCCATTCTTGAAGGGGTAAAGCGGGTAATTGAAAACACAATGGCAGCAGATTCCATAAGAATTAAAATGACGGTTTTCCCAATGGCGTATATTGAATCGTTTCTAATTTGTTTGATTATCCTGGTTGGCTCAAGTATTGCTGTAATGCGTAAAGTGAATAAGATATTGCCGGTGGATATCTTGAAAGACAAGGAGTAAGATTGATGAAAATAATAAAAATCAGGAAAAAATGTTTCTTTGGCCTATTAGGAGGGGGCATTATTCTTTTGGTTTTATTGCAGCTTATAGCAGGAACAAGGGGCGTAAAGGTAAACGCAGTTACAGTGGTTAAAGGAGAGCTGCATGACTATTACACAGAAGAGGGCGTTTTAAAAGCAGGCGTTGAGTATCAGGTGATTTCAAAAATCACAGGTGCTATTGAGTCAGTAGAAGTGAGTGAAAATACGGAAGTCAAAAAGGGTGATTTGCTTCTCGTAATCAGTGACCGTGATTTAAGCTATGAAAAGGAGCTGCATCAAAGCACTCTTTTGGGATATCAGGCGCAGCTGGAGCAAAGTAAAATCAATCAGATTATGTCCGCATCACCTGAGGAATATTTGGCTTCTATCAGGCAGGACATGGCTGCCAGCCAGGCCCGATATCAAGCTGCAAAAACCTTAGCTGATGCCAATGGGGAATTATACCGGGAAGGCGGTGTTTCCAAAATGGAGTGGGAGCAGGCCCAGGCAGAGTATCACAGTGCCCAGTCGGCTTATGATGCTGCAAAAAACCGCTATGAAGAAAGCCAGCAATTTTTAGAAAACCTTAATCAAGAGGGAATTGACAAAGATACATTGAACAGCCGCTTCTATGAAAGTATAAGCGGTCAGCTTCAGGCATTCATTCAATCTGAGAAAACCACCATCTCAAAATTAGAGGATCAGATCAGGGATTGCAGGATAGTTGCTGAATGTGATGGGGTTATAAAATCATTACCTGGTGAGGAGCGTTCAATGATTCAGGCCGGGCAGGTTGTGGCTGTTATCAATTCTTTTCAGGAACCCATAATAGAGGCTGATGTTTTAACAAGTATAGAACCCTATTTAACAGTGGGTGCGCCTGTAGTTTTAACCCAGAAGCTGAGAAATCAAGATTACAATTATTCCGGAACAATTCGTGAGATTTATGGATTTGCGACTCAGGGAACCTCTGCTTTGGGGTTAGATGAGTACCGTGTGCGTGTAAAAGTAAAGGTGGACCCGGAGCAGGATATTCCACTAAAACCAGGTTATGCGTTTAATTTGCAATTTACTCTTTATGAAGGGAGTGACCAATTAGTAGTTCCCCTAAATACACTATTTAATTTTGATCATCAGGATTATGTTTTTGTAATTGTAAATGGGCGTACTGAGAAAAGACCTGTAACGGTAAAATATCGTTCTTCAGATCAGGCAGTCATCTCAGAAGGTTTACAAGAAGGAGATAAGATTATAACAAATGTTGATTCAGAAGAGATTTATGAAGGATTAAAAGTGTACAATTGATCCAAATCTATGGGATTTTCATTGGGTATCGGGAGGAAAAAGTATGAATGTGTTGATTACGGGCATCAACGGTTTTGTAGGAAGGCATCTCTTTTCCAGACTTAAGTCTCCTGAGAATAAGATCTACGGACTTGGAAAGGAGGCATTTTCTTCCTGTTTTCCGGACGGATATTATCAGGTGGATATTACGAAAAAATTTGAGATAAAGAAAGAGTTTGATGTGGTCATCCATCTGGCGGCACTGAACCGTACCACGATTGGAACGGACATTGACAGCCGGATTTTTCACCAGGTAAATGTGAAGGGAACAAGAAATCTCATTCATTCCTGTAGATATTCTAAATTTATTTACATTTCCACTGCTGCCGTCTACTCCAGGGAACGTGAGGTCATCACAGAAGAATCCCCCATAGCACCAGCGGGAAATTACGCAAAAACCAAATATGAAGCGGAGCTTCTCTGCCAAAGCCTGATTCCTGAAAAAAAGTTAATCATTCTTCGCCCCGTCAACCTTATCGGTGCCGGGCAAAAGAAGATCGCCGCAGTACCCGTGTTCTTTGAGCAGGCAAGAAACCATGATGCACTGGAGTTGCTTGTATCTCCTTCAAAGACCATGCAGTTACTTGATGTTACGGACTTTACCCAGGCCATCAGCCAGTGTCTCTGCTTCCACGGCAGCGGGATCTTTAATTTAGCCCATGAGGATTCCATGACCATGCTTCAGCTGGTAAACAGGATCCTTGAGTTATGTGATTCCAGGTCTTTACTGGTCTTAAGGGAAGAAAGAAAAGAGGCTCCCTCTGTTATAAATGCAGAAAAAGCAGGCCAGAAATTACACTGGAAGGCATCTAAGACCATGAATGATATATTAATGGATTACTGGTTATCACTGAAAGAACGTAAGAACAATTACATATAACTCTTTACAGACAGGAGGAATGGGAAAATGAAAGTACTGGTAATTGCAACTCATATTGACGATGAAGTGTTAGGGTGCGGCGGAACCATAAAGAAGCACACAAAAGCAGGAGATGAAGTTTCTGTAGTGTTCATCAGTTCCCAATCCTCGAAGCGTTTTAACGTAGAACTGATTAACACCAGAAAGTCACATGCAAAAAAAGCAGCAAAGGTGTTAGGTATCCGGGAGATATTCTTCGCAGACCATCCCTTAATCATGTTAGATACGGTTCCCCAGCTTGACATTGTGACATCTCTGGAGCGTATTATTTTTGAGATAAAACCAGAAGTTTTATATTGCCATTATGATGCAGATATGAATTCGGATCATCGGATCGTCTCTCAGGCGGCCATGGTCTGGTGCAGACCCTCAAAGACCCCTTTTTTAAGAAAAGTATTATTATATGAAATCTTTGCTTCCACACAGAAGTTTTATCCCAATTATTACGTGGATATCAGCAATGAGATAGAGGAAAAACTGGCGGCTCTTTCTGTTTATACTACAGAAAACAGCGCTCAGACCCGAACTATGGAAACCACCAGACTGGTGGCAGGATACCGGGGAGCAGAAATCAGTACGGCCTATGCAGAAGCTTTTTATGTATACCGGGAAATTGTATAAAGAAACTTACCGTTATTAGAGAGGAGCGTGGTTTAAATGATGAAAGGAATAAAACTATTATCTATGTGTGTTACAGCTGTTATTGTATCCTCCATTATTTGGTTCGTACGGTACAGCAGGATAAACAGGATCTATTATAAGACCTGTCTGAATAATGAGAACACAGGAGACAGCCATGGAACGGAAGCCTGAATATAAAAAAAGTATGGCTATGATGTTTGCAGGAATCGGTATTGATTACCGGAAAGTAATAGAAAAGCTTCATGAAAAGGAACGAAGAAGAATCCGTGAGTTATCCGCTGTACTAAAAGACATATATAAACTGGATGTGGAAGCCTATCTTAAGGGAGAATGTCCGGATACAGAAAACAATTTCTATAACTGGCTCAGTATCTATACATGTGATTATGCGATTTACCAATGGTATGCTGCCCAGGGAATTGTGCCGGATTATCTGATCGGGTACAGCATGGGACTTATAACTGCACTGGCATGCAGCCATTCCATTACCTTTGAAGCAGGAGCCTTCCTGCTCTGTCAAATCAACAATAAAGTGTGTGAGGAAGAAGAGGGAATGGCAACAATCATTGGTTTTGAGCGGGAGGAACTCAGCCGGATCATAAACGATTGCCAGTGTGAGGACCGGGTCTTTATTGCCTGTGAAAACAATCCCTATTGTTTTGGAATCTCAGGATATCAGCATTCTGTTAAAAAAGTATGTGAGGAGGCGGCACAAAGAGGCGCACTCAATATCTATGCCATTGATTCCAAATTTGCTTTTCACACTCCCCTGTATCATAAGCCAGAGAGGGATCTGTCGGTAAGCGTAGAAAAGATAACGGTTTTAGATTCACCGATTCCGGTTGTATCCAGTATTGATCAAAACCTCCGATGGAAATCCAGGGACCTGGCTGATGAATTGGTACGGAATATGTACAGCACTATGAAGTGGGGAGAGTCCATTAGCTTTCTCTCCCAGTCCGGAACCAGGAATTTTATTGAGGCAGGACTGGGGAAAGGACTGACGAAAATCTCCCGATCAATAGAAGATACCTGCCGTTTTGATACCTTTGATACCGTAAACAAGATGATCGCAAATCAATCCTTTGAGGAAGCGCTTATGGGGTAGCTGGGGAAATTATGGGGAAACATAGAAGTATGGAGAAATTAGCCCCTATGCGGGCAACTATAAATAATAGAGAAAGGCTGGAACAGAAAATGAAATATGTACGAATGATACTTTTAAGCCTTATGGTGAGCCTTTTATTAATGGGGTGCAGCACCGCCAAAGAGCTGCAAACTACGGCACAGACGAAAACCCAGGAAACTACCGCCACAGCCAAGGATACCCAGGCAGTACCGGTAAAAGGTAAAATCATATTATCGACCACCACCAGTACCCAGGACTCAGGGCTTTTAGACGTAATTCTCCAGGATTTTACCAGGAAGACAGGCTGGGAAGCAGATACGGTAGCTGTGGGCACTGGGGAAGCATTAAAGATGGGGGAAAATGGAGAGGCAGATGTGCTCCTCGTTCATGCGAAAGCAAAAGAAGAGGAATATATAAAAGCCGGCTTTGGAGTGAAACGATATGATGTGATGTATAACGATTTTGTTGTGGCAGGTCCTACTGGAACGATTGAAAAGAATGAGGACGTGAAAACAACATTTCAGACCATCTTTGACAACCAGTATCCTTTTGTTTCCAGAGGCGATGATTCCGGAACTAACACAAAAGAGCTGTCGATCTGGAAGAATTTGAGTATCACACCCGGCCAGAATCCCAATTACATAAATTCCGGCCAGGGAATGGGAGCCACCCTTCTTATGGCAGACGAAAAGGGAGCCTATACCCTGTCCGACCGTGCCACCTGGCTGACAACAAAAGAGAAGACTGCCATGGATATTATCTGTGAAAAAGATACACAGCTTCTCAATTATTATGGAGTCATTGCTGTTAATCCCCAGTTAAATCCCAAAATCAATGCCGAGGGAGCTAAGGATTTTGTAGACTGGATTCTTTCTGATGATACCCAGGCACTAATTGGCAGTTATGGAGTAGAAGAATATGGACAGTCATTATTTACCCCTAACGCCGGGGCAAATAAATAAGGGCATAATCTTATGCAGTTTCTCACAAAACTCCATCTGGCTTTTAATAAAGAAATCATGGATATCATATGGCTGACCATGAAGCTGGGGCTTGTGTCAACCTCTCTTTCCGCATTGCTGGGGATACCCCTTGGTATATTGCTGGAGAGAGGGGATTTTTTTGGAAAGGCGATTATTTTAAGGATTAACCGGACGCTTATGGGATTTCCTCCAGTTGTGGTGGGCCTTATGGTCTATCTGCTTTTGATGCGCAGAGGCCCTTTGGGCGATCTCTTACTTCTGTTCTCCTTCCATGCAATGGTCATCGCCCAGTTATTCATTATCATCCCAATTGTCAGTGGAATGGTCTACACTGCGGCAAAGAATACAGCACCTCAGATAAGGACGTTTGCCGTAAGTATGAATGCCAGCAAAGGCCAGACTTTTTTTCTGTTAATAAAAGAGATGAAACAGGACATCTATTTTATATTGGTAACCAGTTTTGGACGGTCGATCAGTGAGGTGGGTGCCGTCATGATCGTGGGAGGAAACATTCAGTATAAGACAAGAACCATGACTACTGCAATTTCATTAATGAGAAACAAAGGGGATTACAGTGAGGCCATCACCATGGGGGTGATTCTTTTAATTCTCTCATTTTTAATTCAGACGTTGATCGATATGTTAAGAAGGTATGAATACAATGGTGAAAATTATTGAACTGGAAAAGGAAATAGGAAGTTTTCAATTAAATATTAAGAGGCTGTTTTTTCAGGAGAAAAAAGTACATGGCCTGATCGGCAATAACGGAAGCGGAAAATCCACCCTGATTAAACTCATCACCGGCCTGATGAAGCCCGATCATGGGAGCATTGATCTTGGCTCTCTTGGAAGGGAAGACATTACGTTTACTGCCCAAAGGCCCTATATGCTTCATGATACTGTTTACCATAATTTGATCTATCCATTAAAGATCCGAAAGCAGATACCTGCAAAAGAAGAGATTCAAAAATGGCTTGAATGCTGCGGTTTCACAGGAAAGGAAAAGCAATTTGCCCCCAGTCTTTCCAGTGGGGAACGCCAGAAACTTTCCTTTGCAAGAGCCCTTATCTTTAAGCCTAAACTGGTGTTCATTGATGAGACCATGGCAAATATGGACCTGGAAAGTGTCAGGGTATTTGAAAAAATCATTACAGAGATCCAGAAAGAAGATCCTATTACCTGGGTAATCGTAAGCCACCAGCCTACCCATATCGATAACCTCTGCCAGGAGGTTCATATTATGGAAGCAGGACACCATCTTTTTTCAGGAACACCAAAAGAGACGGGAAACTTTATGAGGGGAAGGAATGAAAAACAATGGAGTTACTAAACGTAGATACCATAGAGTCAGCAAGAGCGAAGCTGGCAGGTGCCATGCAGGAAAAGAAGCCTGAAATGATCCGGTTAGACTTATTAAAATCCCAGGGCTATATTCTGGCCCAGGATGTCATAGCGAAAGAGTCAGTTCCTTCCTTTCGGCGTTCCACGGTTGACGGGTATGCAGTTTTATCAAAGGATACGGCGGGAGCATCAGAGAGTCTGCCTGTGTTTTTAGAAGTGGTGGAAGAGGTATCCATGGGGGCTCCTTCCCTTTGCTGCCTGAAAGCAGGAACGTGTGCCTGCGTGCCCACCGGGGGGATGATCCCGGAAGGAGCCGATGCCATGGTTATGGTGGAATATTGTGAGCTCTTTGATGACAATCATCTGGCCGTCTATTGTCCGGTGGCTTATGGAAAAGATATTGTTTCCCAAGGAGAAGATATCCATCAGGGAGAGCTGGTTTTAAAAAAAGGAACCAGAATCCGTCCTCAGGAGATCGGTGCCCTGGCAAGTCTTGGAATCCTTGAAGTCAGGGGATATCGCCCGTGGACCATAACCATCATCTCCACCGGAGATGAACTGGTTCCTCCCTCTGCTGTACCGGATTCAGGAGAGATAAGAGACATCAATTCCTATGTGCTTGGTGCCCAGGCAGAAAAATACGGCCTTAAGGTACAGGGCCTTATGGTCCAGAAAGATGATAAAAAAAAGCTGAAAGATATGGTAAGCTGTGCCATGAAAGAGAGCGATCTTGTAATCTTATCAGGGGGAAGCTCGAAAGGAAAGAAAGATGTCACCAGCCAGATTATTGATGAGGTGACAGATGGCCACACCCTGGTTCGCGGATTGGCCTTAAAACCGGGAAAGCCTGCCATATTTGGGTATGACCGGTCAAGCGGTACCCTGGTTGCCGGGCTGCCCGGTCATCCGGTTGCGGCCATGTTGGTATTTGAACTTCTCATTGTATGGCTTTATAAGCATATAACCAATCAGCCGCAGGACCATTCTCTCTTTGCCCGGATCACTACTAATCTGGCCGGAGCACCTGGCAGAGCTACCTGCCAGCTGGTGAGACTGATAAAGAAGGAGCGCCAGTACTATGCGGAACCCGTCTATGGGAAATCCGGGCTTATTACTACTTTAACAAGAGCAGACGGTTATCTGATGATCGGACAAAACCAGGAAGGATTAAAAAAGGACGAACAGGTGGAAGTATTCTACTTATGATAAAATACCCATGGAAAGGCAGAAGTTATGGGAAAAAGGAATTTGTATCTGAATAATACCCCGGTAGAGGAAGCGCGATCTATTTATATGAATGCCCTCAAAGAGCGGATTAATATGCAATATGAAGAGATTCCCACAGAAATGAGCTTAGGCCGTATTACAAAAGAGGCTGTATTTGCATTATGCTCTTCTCCTCTTTTTAACGCCGCAGCCATGGATGGGATCGCAGTTATTGCTGAAAAGACAAAAGGAGCCTCGGAGCGGGAACCTTTGGAGCTGAAAAAGCAGGAGGATTTTCTTGTAGTAGACACAGGTGATCCTATCAAATATCCTTATGATGCAGTTATTATGGCAGAAGATGTAATGGAGATTGATGACAGCACGGTAAAGATCCTGGAGGCCGCCGCCCCCTGGCAGCATATCAGGCCGGTGGGGGAAGACATTGTAGCTGGAGAGATGCTTTTAGCCAGTATGCACAAGATCCGTCCCATTGACATTGGAGTTCTTTTTTCAGGGGGAATTACAAAGATCAAGGTGGTAAAACAGCCGAAAATCGCCATCTTTCCCACCGGCACTGAGATCATAGAACCGGGAAACGAGCCGGGGGAAGGTGATATCTTAGAATCCAACTCAAGGATGTTTGAGGCCATGGTAGTTTCTTACGGGGGAATTGCCCACCGCTTCCCGCCCATTGAAGATGATTATCAAAAAATCAGGCAGGCGGTATCTGCTGCCCTTGACCAATATGATATGGTAATTGTAAATGCCGGTTCCAGTGCAGGAACAGAAGATTATACCGTTCATATCTTAAGAGAACTGGGAGAAGTTCTGGTCCATGGTGTTGCCATAAAGCCCGGAAAACCGGTGATACTTGCGGTTGTAAAAGATAAGCCGGTAATCGGACTTCCAGGTTATCCGGTGTCGGCTTACATTGGCTTTGAGAATTTCGTAAAGCCTGTGATGCCTTTGTTCACCGGAGAACACGGATATGAAAGCAACAAGGTAGAGGCCGTAATCTCAAAGCGGCTGGTCTCTTCCTTAAAACACAAGGAATATGTTCGGGTAAAAGTAGGAGAGGTAGGAGGAAGGCTGGTGGCTTCCCCTCTTGCCAGGGGAGCAGGAGCGGCTATGAGTCTTGTGCGGGCAGACGGTTTCTGCGTGATCGGGCAAAACTGCGAAGGGGTGGAAGCCGGAGAATCCGTAACTGTGGAATTATACAGAAACTTATCAGAGATCAGGCATACTCTGGTTTCGATTGGAAGCCATGATCTCATCCTTGATCTCATTGGGGATCAAATGTCGCTTCATGATCCGGGAATCCACATGTCAAGCACCCATGTGGGGAGCATGGGCGGGCTTATGGCATTAAAGCGGGGAGAAGCACATATGGTGCCTGTTCATCTTTTGGATGAGGAAACAGGAGTTTATAATATCCCTTATTTAACCCGCATGTTTCAGGATTCTATAGCCATCATAAAAGGAGTGAAAAGAATTCAGGGCCTGATCATTCAAAAGGGAAATCCTTTAAATATCAAAGGCATTGAAGATTTGACCAGATGCCGTTATGTGAACCGACAAAGGGGAGCGGGGACCCGTGTGCTCTTTGATTATAAGTTAAAGCTTGGCGGGATCGACCCTTCTCTCATTTCTGGTTATGAAAGAGAAGCAGCTACTCATATGGCAGTAGCTGCGTTAGTAGCCAGCAACAGTGCAGATGCAGGCATGGGAATACTTGCTGCTGCAAATGCCCTGGGGTTGGAATTTCTTGCAATCGGGGAAGAAGAGTATGATTTTGCAGTTCCGGTCAAATATCTGGATCTTCCTGAGATGATATCCTTTATTCGGGTACTGAAAAGTGAAGAGCTCCACCGGCGTATGGAACAGATCGGAGGGTACCAGTATAATCTGGCAGGAGAAATCCGATATCTGTAAGATACGTTATAAAGAGCCAGCCTTAGTCAAAAAGAAGCCTTTGTTCATTAGAATACAGATTTAGTCGGGTTCCTTTTGCTGAGCCCACTAAAGTAATATTGAATTTGTTCGCCATCTCAATAGCCACATCTGTGGGAACTGAGCGGGCAACAAGGATGGGGATTTTCGCTTTGATGATTTTTGTTATCATATCACTGGGCACTCTGCCGCTGGTGATGAGAATGGTTTTTGATAAATCAATCCGTTGGTCCATAGAGCAGCCCAGTATCTTATCCACTGCATTGTGTCTTCCAATGTCTTCCATTAGATACAGTAAACCCTGGTCATCATATAAGCCACAGGAATGGATTCCTCTGGTTAATTTGTAGATATCACTGCTTTTTTGAAATTCATTCATATAAGATAAAATCTTTGAAAACTTGATGGTAAAAGAGTAATCCAATGCAGTTAAATCCCAGTCGTTCATAAGATAATAAGCAATGGAGTGCTGTTTCCCGCAGGCGGTGGTGACCGTACGTATTCCTTCTGTCGCATTGATTACATCTTTAAATACATCACTGGTCTTTAATTTTACAAAGGCTTTGCCTTTGTCTTCCAGGATTTCTACGGATTTTATCTCATCCATCCCATGAATAATTCCTTCCGAAAATAAATTCCCAAGAACCAATTCATATAAATTCTTATGGGTGCAAATAAGGTTTACATAGCGAATGTCGTTCACATAGATCGATAATTTATATTCAATGAGAATTTCTTCGGATTCTTCCGACTGTGTTTCATTGCTGCATAATAGAAGTTTATATTTCTTACTGATGTGGTTTTTATCTGGCATGTGTTTCTCCTTTGCGGATCGATCAGGTCGTCAGGGAGCATCGGTATTTACTGCCTGTGGGTATGATCCTCATTATTAATGTCAGGTATTTCCCACAGACGGATAGGTACCTAACCAGGAATCAATGATGGCATCTCTCTTTTTCTCCTGAGTTGAGAATATCTTGCTCTGATTTCTTTTCTTTTTGGGCCGCTGATTGTCAATTCCGTCTGATCGGACATAAGAACCTTCTCATAGGAGATCTGCCGGATATGGTCATAATTGACCAAAAAAGAATGATGAATCAATAAAAAACCATG
This sequence comes from Hungatella sp., assembly GCA_031270005.1. Taxonomy (GTDB): domain Bacteria; phylum Bacillota; class Clostridia; order Lachnospirales; family Lachnospiraceae; genus Lacrimispora. Next base: position 34,197 of record JAISYJ010000089.1, read on the forward strand.
ATCTTCTAATTTTTCAAATACGCTCTTCAGTTTCCCATAGAAAATATACCGGCTGTTTTTCGTAATTATATTGATTTTGTGACCTTTGGATATCTCGAAATAAATAATATCCTCGATAGGAATACTGCATTGTCCTCTGTCGATATCCTTAAAACCAAAGTTTTTATCTTGGAATTCCTTTATCCGTTTATAGGCACTTAAAAGATCCTTTTTAAAAAGTTTACGATCAATGGGCTTTGACAAAAAGCGAAAGGTGTCTAAGCAGAAAACTTCTTTTGCACGGTTATCATAAGAAGAAATATAGATAATAATGGTTTTTTTGATCTGAAAATAATATCTTAGCTTGTCTCCAACTTCGATTCCGCTCATACCGTTCATACTGATATCCAGAAAAGCCAAATCATAAATAGTACCGCCTTTTAGTTTTTCGCATAACTCCTCCCCAGATGTAAAAGAATCGATTAAGTAGGAGATATGTGCCTTTGATAGTGTGCTTTCTATCAGGGTTTTGATCTGCTCAATGAACACAGGTTCGTCATCACAGATAGCAATTTCAATCATGAATGTCTCTGTCTCCTTCCATTCTTTAACTTGATCTAATTTTATCATAAGGAAATAAAAAAGTGTTAAAAAAGTAAAAATTGACGAATATCCAAAAATGGTAAATAGCTGGAAAAAGACATTTCGGGCCAGGGAATATTATGTGCCGGCAATATGGAACATAACAAAAGAAGCAGAGAAAAGAAAAAAAGAGAAGCTGAAATATGTTAAGGCCTATAAGCTGATTGTACAAAAAGATGCTCACAGGAAGAATTCCATTGCAAAAACCACCATGCAGGCGGCTATGGAAACCTGAAACAGGCTTTTTTCCTTATAAGCCAGAATGGCAGCCGTCAAAAGTGCCGCGGCCCCGGACCATATACTTTTCGTGGCTGTAAGGATGGCAGGAAAGGTCATTACCGATAAGGTCACATAAGGAACATAGTAAAGAAAAGACCGGATAAAGGTAACCTTTATTTCCCGCCGGATAAGGGTCAGGGGAAGGACGCGGATCAAATAGGTAACGGCGGCCATGACCAGTATGTAAAGATAGATTCGGTTATTCATGGGAAACCTCCATAGTATCAGGTACCGGGAACAAGGCAGCAGCAGCTCCCGCAATCACAACGGTCAGTATGATCAGTCTGAATCCGGAAGAAATCCTGTGCAGTGCCGGAATCAGAAAGAATAAAAGACTAAAGGCCATGGAAAGGGCGGTCACTCCTGCCAGAACACGGTTTTTCTTTGCAGGCGGAATGATAATTGCCAGAAACATCCCATACAGGGCCACGCCTAAAGCGCTTAAAGCTCTTTCCGGCAGAAGGCGTCCAAAGTAAGCGCCGGCTGCGGTTCCCAGTGTCCAGCCCGGAATGGCAAGCAGAAACAGGCCGTAGCAGTACCATGGATTTAAGGGACCCGGCTTACACACGGAAACACCGAAGATTTCATCTGTTATTCCGTAGCCGATCAGCAGGCGGTGATAAAATGAGGGTGTTTTGTCAAGCTTTTGGGAAAGGGAGCAGGACATGAGACTGTAACGCAGGTTAATGACTAACTGGGCAGCGGCCATTTCTGCAAAGGGAGCGCCGGCTGTGATAAGGCCCAGGCCCGCAAATTGCCCTGCTGATGTTAAGTTGGTAAGGGACATCACAATGGACTGCCATGGTGACAGTCCTGACTTTAATGCTATAATTCCAAAGGTAAAGGATACGGCAATATAACCAAGAAAGATGGGGATTCCATCCTTTATCCCAGATTTTAGCTGTTCTCTGCTGGTATTCATCATGCTCCTCCTCATAGGACGTAACCGCCCTTATCGTATTTATAAAATATACCATGAACCTTTACATCAGTAAAACAAATGTTTATAATGAAAACATTAGAAAAACTAATGATAAGGAGTTGGGAACATGAAGCGGTACCGGGCAGTTATGAAGATTGTGGAAACAGGAGGATTTACCAGGGCTTCTAAAGAGCTTGGGTATACACAGTCCGCCATCAGCCAGATGGTGCAGTCTTTAGAGGAAGAGCTTGGCACAGTGCTGTTTGTCCGTTCTAAAAAGGGAGTGGTACTGACTCCTGACGGAGCAGAGCTTTTACCCTACATAAAGAATATATACCATGCTTACAGGGAGCTTACGGAGAAGAGAAAAGAGATGGAAGGAATCCAGAATGCAACCATCCGGATCGGTACCTTTGCCAGTGTATCCTGTCATTGGCTGCCGGGATTAATGAAGACGTTTAAGGAGAAGTACCCACTGGTCAGCTTTGAACTCTACCAGGGAGATTATACAGCCATTGAACAGCTGGTAAAGGATGGAAGCGTGGATTTTGGACTCATTAATCCCCAGGCAGTTCGGGATCAGGAGCTTAAGGCCATTCCATTAAAAAAGGATCCCATGCTGGCAGTCCTTCCCCTTTCCCATCCCCTGGCAGGGAATAAGAAGGTCGTGCTGAAGGAACTGGCATCAGAGCCTTTTATTCTTCTGGAGGAAGGAAGCTTAAATGAACCCATGGAATTCTTTCGCGACCATGGGATGGAGCCGAATATCCAGTATATCATACACGATGATTATACAATCATGGCCATGATCGAAAAGGGGCTGGGTGCCGGAATTTTATCGGAGCTTATATTAAACCGTGTGGATTATAATATTGCTGTCAGAGAGATAGAACCGCCATTAGCCAGGACCATTGGCGTTGTGTTTAAGGATAAGAAAACTCTCCCCTTTGCCAGCAGGCAATTTCTGGAATATCTCACAGAGGAATATGGGGAACTAAATCATAACTATGGAGGAGAAAAGAATGGGGCATAAAAATTTAACAACACTTTGTTATATCCAGCGGGAAGATAGCTATTTGATGCTCCACCGGATAAAAAAGAAAGACGATATGAATCAGGACAAGTGGCTGGGGGTAGGAGGCCATTTGGAGGAAGGGGAGAGTCCGGAGGAATGTCTTTTGCGGGAGGTAAAGGAAGAGACCGGATTATCCCTGCATTCCTACCGGCTCAGGGGCATTATTACCTTTGTGTCAGACAAGTATCCCGATGAATACATGTTTTTGTACACTGCTGACGGATATGAAGGGACCCTGACAGAATGTCCGGAAGGAGAGCTTAAATGGATACCAAAGGAAGAAATAGGCGGCCTCTCTCTTTGGGAAGGAGACCGTATTTTTTTTGAGCTGTTACTCACGGATATTCCTTTCTTCTCCTTAAAGCTTGTGTATACAGGGGACCATCTGGCAGACGCTTTGTTAAATGGCAAGCCATTGGCGCTTTTGCCTGCTAATCCAAAAGTTCCTTCCGCGAAAAAAGAGCATAGCTGATCTTATACATCAACAGATTCCATGCCAGTGCTATAAAGGGAGAGCAGCACAGAAGGATAAAGACCAGGTGATCTGTAAACGAAACACCCAGCAAGGTGAAAAGCTTATAGATACCAAAGAAGATGGCGCCGGGAACCAAACAGGAAACGAGCAATAAAATACGGGCTTTTTCTGCGCCGAATTTAAACAGAAGAGGGATTGACATGCTTCCCGCAATTTCTGCAATTGCCAGGCTCGCCACACCGGTAAACAGCAGAGTAATCATGTTATTGATGCTGCTGAAAATATCCTTATGTGCAATGATGCCGCCTATAGTGCCAATTACCAGCCCGGTGAAAGCGCCAACCGCTGAGAAAATCAGAAGAACAATAAATTTGCTGATCACTATGTCCTTTTTTGTAACCGGCATAACCATGGCGTATTTCATCCATTTGGAATGATCATCAAAGCTGAATGTAGTGATGACCATTGAGCTGCATAGAATGCCGCTCATAATGATATAACCCTCCAATCCCATGGAAGGAATAAGAGAGAACGCTAAAATCAGCAGTATAAAAATCATGGACCTGGCATTATGCCCGATGTTATATAAATCTTTTAAAATTAAACTTTTCATTTTACCTGGTCTCCCTTCACATGGAGAAGAAGGATATCGTCAATAGAGGCATTATCTACCACGGCAGTCTTGTATTTACGGCGGGCCTTTTCCTTGTCTGCCACCAGCACATCCCATTGATAGTCGCGTTTCCGGTAAGCAAGGATCTCTGATTTGTCAATGGCGTGGAACTGATCCGTTTTGCACCGGATAATTCCATATTGGTAGCGCAATTCATCCTTTTCTTTACAGAATAGGGTTTTCCCTTTATGAATAAAAGTAATATAGTCCGCCACCTTCTCCAGATCCGTGGAAATATGGGATGACATCAGGATGGAATGGTCTTCATCCTGTACAAAGTCCAGAAACAAATCCAGCATATCGTCACGCATGACCGGGTCAAGCCCGCCGGTCGCTTCATCCAGAATCAGAAGCTTCGGTTTATGGGAAAGCGCAACGGCAATGCCAAGCTTCATTTTCATTCCCCTGGAAAATGTTTTGATCTCTTTGCGGGGAGGAAGCTGGAATCTTCTCAAATAGTTATCGTAGGCGGTTTCATCCCACTGCCTATAGGCTGCTGCCGAGATCCTGCCGATTTTAGCCGGCGTAAGAGTCTCATAGAAGTTGATGCCGTCAAACACGACTCCAATGTTTTCTTTGATATTTCTGGGATCGGAAGAAAGCTCCTTCCCCCAAAACTTAACCATCCCTTCCTCCCTTTTGATAAGATCAAGGATAGCACTGATTGTAGTGCTTTTACCGGCACCGTTCTCACCGATCAATCCCATAATAGCACCCTTGGGAATAGAAAATGATACATGATCCAATTTAAAATCAGGATATTGTTTCGTCAGATTTTCAACCTGCAAAATCGGCTCCATTTTTACTCCTCCTCTTGGTAAAACATAGTCAAAAGTTCAATCAGCTTGCCCAGTGATATTCCGCTGGTCCGGGCAATATCAGCTGCCTCCTGCAGATGTTCCTCCGCTTTTCGCTGCTGTTCTTCCTGAAAGAAATCTTTGTTTTGTGCCGATACAAAACTGCCCCGCCCAACGGTTGTTTCAATGAAGCCGTCCCGTTGTAAATCTTCATAAGCTTTTTGCACGGTAATGACGCTGACATGAATGGATTTAGACAATGCCCGCATAGACGGGATAGGGTCACCGGTCTGCAGCTCTCCGCTCATAATCAGCGCTTTTATCTGCGAAGTGATCTGCTCATAAATGGGCTTATTTGTGTTACTGCTGATTATAATTTCCACAGTAGGTCTCCTTAGTGTTGTATAGTGTACTTATTGAACAAGTACATTATATGCGATGTATTTTGCCATGTCAATAGGGAACATTTTACCATATGTCTTTGACTTTCAAATATATATGGCAAAATATACGGGATCCCCATATTTCTCTCAATGCATTCTCCAAGCCCAAAACAGGCCTCTTGCAAAAATCCGTGCAAGAAGCCTGTTTTTTTATTTTTTTATTTTGTATCAAACAAATCATTCCATCTCCACAAGAATTTTCCGCACCAGCGACGCGTTCTTCTCTGCATAATGAAATGCCACGCCCACCTCTGACAACGGATATTTCCTTGTGACGAACTCCTTCACCGGCAGCTTTCCAGCCTTTAAGTATTCGATGACCGGCAAAAACCGGTTGGTCTGGTGGCGGGAGCCTAAGACGGTCAGCTCTTTTGCCGCAAGCTTGACCGGAGCGATTTCCGACGGCTTTGCGTTAAAACTCATTTCCACGATTCTTCCGGCTGCTCCGGCAGCGTCAATGGCCTGCTCAAAGCTGGAAACCGTACAGACCGCATCCACTACCACGTTGGCGCCGTAGCCGTCGGTCAGCTTTAAGACTTCCTTTATTACATCCTGTTCCTTGGCATTTAAACAGACATCCGCCCCCAGCTTCCTTGCATATTCCAGCTTTTCGTCAAAGATATCGGAAATGATCACCTTTGCCCCTAAAAGCTTTGCATTGACTAAAACAGTCAGGCCAATGGTTCCTGCTCCCATGACTAATACAGTATCCCCTTCTTCCACCCTTCCCCGAAGGCAGGCCTGTGCGCCGATGGTAAATGGCTCGGTGAGCACCGCCTGATCGTAAGGGATTTCTCTGGGAATCAGAAAGGCATTCTGCTCCGGCAGTACGAAATATTCCTGAGCCGCTCCGTCGATGTGCGCCCCCATGACCTTTAAATGATGGCAGGCATTGTGCCGCCCCTTTTTGCAGGCATAGCAAACACCGCAGTAGCGGATCGGCTCCGCGACGATGTGGTCGCCCGGTTTTACCTTTGTGACGGCACTTCCTACCTCCACGACCTCGCCCACAGCCTCATGGCCCCATACCAAGGGATACACGGCAAAGGCATTGGTTCCGTGAAGGATGTGCATGTCGCTTCCGCAGATTCCCACACATTTAACCTTCATTTTTACATCCGTAGGATTTACAAGATCCGGCTCCTTCCGGTCTTCAAGAACCAGGACTCCCGGTTTTTTTATCAGACTTACTTTCATGTCATCAACCTCCAAACCAGTGCAACGGCACCTCAATCAATGCGGGACAGAGGGCCAGGGCAAGCAATAGGCCGCACTGGGCGATAAAATAGGGCATGGTAGGCGGTATGATTTCCTCCATGGTCACCTTTCCCGTGGCACATGCCACATTGAGCACCGGTCCCACCGGAGGAGAGGTCAGGCCCAGAACATTGGCCAGGCAGAACAGCACGCCAAAGGCTACCGGATCCAGCCCCGCTTCTGTGATCAGGGGGAGGAAAATAGGCGTTAAAATCAGGATACAGGGCACCACGTCCATAGCCAGACCCACGATAATGACAATGATCATCAGGGTAAAGTTTAAAAGAATTGGATGGGCCACCAGTCCGGAAAGCCCCTCGGTCATCATTTCCGGAATATGGGCTACGGTCATGGTATAGGCCGCCAATTGTGCCGTTGCCGCCAGAAACATGACCACTGCGGACATTTTCGCGCTGGAAACCATGGCGGAAATGAAGTCCTTGAATTTCAGTTCTTTATAGACAAAGGCTCCTACAAGAAGTGCGTAGACCACGGCAATGACGCCTGCTTCCGTTGCGGTGAACATGCCGCCCCGAAGCCCGAAGAGGATAATTCCGGGAAGGAGCAACGCCCACAGTCCGGAAGTAAAGGTCTTTGCGATTTCTTTCAAGGTCATCTTCGGAATGCCGTCCACCGGCGGATAATCCTTTCTGGAAATGAAGAACCAGCAGGCGGACATTAAAATGGTCAAATAAATGGCCGGCGCGATTCCCCCCATGAACATGGATTTTACGGACACCTTTGCTGAAATGGCATAGATAATAAAGGGAATCGACGGGGGCATGATGGGGGCAACTAAGTTTGCGCTTGCCACCAGGGCGGCGGATTTTGCCCGGTCATAGCCGGATTTTGCCATCATGGGGATTAAAATGGCTCCCAGCGCCGCGGTGGAAGCTACGGCAGAGCCGACCAGGGCGGCAAAGAGCAGACAGGCCAGAATGGTCACATAGCCTAAACCTCCCGGAATCCGTCCTACGAAAATGTTGCAGAATTTGATGATCCGGTCGGTCAGACCGCCCCGGTTCATCAGCTCCCCCGCCACCACAAAGAAGGGCAGTGCCATCATGGTCACGCTGTCCGTCCCCCGCATAAGCTGCTGGGCATAGAGCAGGGGCTTTGCATTTCCGCCGCCAAGGAGCAGATAACCGGTTCCTGAGGCGCATAAAATGAGGGAAAAGGAAATGGGCAGCCCAAAGGCCAGTGCAATGAGCAGTATGGCAAAAAATACGATAATAATGGTCAGTTTGGCAGAGCCAAACAGTGCAAGTCCTGCAAACATGTCACGCCTCCTTTGCGGTCGGTTCCGCTTCGTCTTCGTCATGGGGCATAATCAGCTCCAGCAGTGTGGCTTTGGTACAGACGGCTTTGTAAATATTCACCGCAGACAGGATCATGATGGAGATTCCCATGATCAGTCCGGGCAAATACATGATCCACATGGGCGTGCCGGTCGCCACCAGCTTGTCCGCCTTCATCATCCACATATAGTCAAAGGTTCCCCTGGCTACCAGATACATGAGCCAGATGATGATGACCTGAAGGACCACAAAGACTGCCCTTGCCCCGCCCTTTGGCAGGCGCACCAGAAGGGTTTCAATGAGCAAGTGCTTATTGTCCCGCATAGCCAGAATGGAACCCATGTAAACAAGGTAAATGAAGCAGAGCCTGGCGATCTCCTCGGTTGCGGCCGAGCCTAAACGGAACTGGCGCAGGATCACATTTAAAAAGACCAGAAGGATCATAATGGCAAGGCACACGGAAATCAGTACCTCTATGCCCTTAAACAGGGCATCAATGGATTTTTTCATTGTCAGTCACCCCTCTATTCTAAGCTTCCGTTATTTTACGTCCTGAATTTTTTTTACCAAATCCTCTGCCCAGTCATTTTCAGAATAGAGCTTGTCATACACGGGCTTGATTTTTTCGATGATTTTTGCCTGATCTTCAGCAGTCAGGGCTGTTACGGTCACACCGGCTTCTTTTAAAGTCTCTCTGTCCTGATCCACACTTTTTATGTACTCGTCCCATGCCCAGGCGGAGGATTCCTTTGCAGCTTCCCTGATGATGTTCTGCTGGTTTTCGCTTAAGCCGTCCATGCGATCGGCACTGACAACGATCTGGAGGGTGGCAATGATGTGGTTTGTCTCATAGACCCATTTCTGCACTTCTTCGAACTTCTGGCTTAAGATAGTCACCATGCCGTTATCCTGGCCGTCAACCACACCGGTTTCCAGGGCGGAATACAAATCCCCAAGGGGAATGGTCTGGGCGCTGGCGCCCAGGTTCTCCGCAATGCCGATATGGATGGGGTTATTGGGCATACGCAGCTTCAAGCCGTTAAAGTCTTCTACGGTTTCCAACTTTTTGCTGGAGCTGAAAGTGCGGGCGGAGTTAGGACCCCAGCCAAGCAAGTAGGTGGTAGGGAATTTTTCATGGAATTCTACAGCCACCTCATCACCAATCTCGCCGGTCCATACGGATTTGGCATGGTTAATATCCCGATATAGGAAGGGCCAGTCCGCAATGAGCATCTTCGTGTATTCCTGGTTCATGACCGTGCCGACCACTGCCATATCAATGGTTCCGGAACGCACGCCGCTCCAAAGATCGGCTTCATTGCCCAGAAGCCCGTTATGGGAAATATTGACGGTGATGGAACCGCCGGATTTTTCCTCCACCTGCTTTTTAAATACCTCGTCCATGGCCCTTGCCATGGGGTGGGTTTCTGCCCAGGTGTCGCCTAAGGTCAGGCTCACCGCCTTGTCATCGGCCCCTGCGGTGGCTCCGCCCGGCGCATCGCCTGCTTTTGCTGTGTCCCCTGCTGCCGGCTTATTTGCCGCCTGGCTGCTGCATGCCGTTAAGGCTGCTCCCAGGATACAGGCAGCCATGATTCCAAAAAACCAGTTCTTTTTCCTCATTTGATAAACCCTCCTATGTATTTTTGTAATATTTTACATTAATATTTTACTGTTAATATATTAATTGCCGCAAGTGTAAAAATTTACAATTATTTATTTCACTTTTTGTACATATTAGATATATTTTTCTGCATTATTTCATGCTAATATTTTAACAGAGCCAGAGGGAGTATTCAGTTAAGCGGATATTTGCAATCCGCGGCCCTGCTTGCTCCACCTGACAGAGGTAAAACCCTGCAATCCGGCAATAAGAGAAATTTTCATTATAGAAAGGACACTTAAACATGGCAAACCGTACTCGTACCTCCGAAAAATCAGCCGCAAGCCTGGCTTACGATTTTTTACATGACAGCATCATTGGGATGAAATTAAAGCCCGGACAGCCTTTAAATTTAGAAGAGCTTTCCGAGCATTTAAAGGTGAGCAGATCCCCCCTTCGGGATGCAGTGATACGCCTGGAGCATGAAGGGCTGATTACCTCCCTGCCCCACAAAGGCACCCTGGTTTCTAAAATCAATTTAAAGCAGGCCAATGAAGAATGCTTTCTCCGCATTACCATAGAAGAGGAAATTTATTCCCTGTTTTCGGATCTATGCAATGAAAGGGATATTTCCAGGCTGAGAGACTATATCAAAACCCAGGAAAAGGTGATTCAGGATCACGATATCCGCATTTTTTTAAAGCAGGATGACGAGTTTCACAAATATCTTTATCTGCGCACAGATAAGGAATTTTCCTTTAATCTTCTGCAAAACAGCATCGGCCATTACAACCGGCTCCGCCTTCTCACCTGCACGGAAAACCGGGTAGTAAGCAGCTCCATTCAGGAGCACAAGGACATGGTGGGGCTGTTCCTGAAAAAGGACAAGGATGCGCTGAAAAAAGCCGTCCGCGACCATGTGATGAAGGTGGACAATGACAAGCTGGAGCTGCGTTCCAAGTATCCGGAGCTTTTTGAGGGGGATTTAAAGGCCAATGAGCCTGCGGAAAATATCTTTACAAAGGATTTTCTGTCACAGCTTAAATAGGTTTCTGACGAAAAAAGATTGACCGGATTTTCGATCCGTGGTATATTGATGGTATTATAAATGATAGGATGTGTGTGTTTGTTAATTGTATTAAAACATGGAGCATAAGGCAATTTTATATGAAAAGCAGGAGTCGGGACAGGAAGGCCGCAGGTCTTTCCTCTATTTCGTGTACCTGTTTTGCCCATGGGATACAAAACAGACAGAATAAGGTTGAAAGCCTGTAAGACGTCAGTTTGTTGTCTTGCAGGCTTTTTTGCGTGAGCAATGAGCCTAATGAATATGCCTGCATCCTGCCCGAATGCTCCATGGACCTCAGGAAACCAGTTGGAAGGACACAAGGAACGAGGAGAATTACATGGAACATACATTTCGGATTTTAGAATTTAATCTTATTTTAGAAAAACTTGAAGAATTTGCACACAGCGAAGCAGCGAAGGAGAGAATTAGAAATTTGACCCCAAGCCTGAAGGAAGGCGAGGTGAAAAAGAGCCTTCGTGATACGTCAGAGGCCAGGATCATCATAGATCGGATGGGGCTTCCTCCCGCAGTCAGCTTAAATGGTTTGCAGGAGATCATGAACATAGTAAGGCAGGGGGGCTGCCTGTCTGCTGAAGAGCTGGAGCGGACAGGGGGAATGCTCACCGCAGTAAAGCGGTTTAAGGACTTTTTAAACCGGAGCAGATACTTGGAGATTGGCCTGCCCTATTATGAGCAGGACTTAAATCCGCTGGAGGATCTGGCAAGGGAGATTTATGAAAGCGTCAGAAACGGCAAAGTAGAGGACAGTGCCAGCAAGTATCTAAAAGGCATCCGTCAGGATGTGGCCAGACTGGAAGAAAAGCTGCGGGCTAAGGCAGAAGCCATTTTAAGGGGAAACAAAAAGTATTTTTCAGATTCTTATGTGACCTTAAGAAACGGCAGGCATTGCCTTCCGGTGAAAAAAGATTACAGAACATGGGTGCCTGGCAGTGTCATTGACCAGTCCGCAACCGGCTCCACCCTTTTTATCGAACCGGCAGCCATTACAGAGCTTAACGGGGAACTGGAGCATTTAAGGATCGAGGAGGAAAATGAGGCAAGAAGGATCCTGTATATGCTCACTGCCTCAGTGGAAGAAAATTTAGAGATTCTGGAAGGGAATAAACGCCTTCTTGAAAAACTGGATTTCCTGTTTGCAAAGGGAAGCTTAAGTGCCTCCATGGACGGTATTCGTCCAGATATCAATACGGACCGGATCATAAAGATCGTAAATGGCCGCCATCCGTTCATGAACCCGGAAACCGTGGTACCCCTGACCTTTGAACTGGGAAAGAAGGAACGGGGAATCGTTATTACAGGGCCTAATACAGGAGGAAAAACTGTATCCATTAAGACGGTGGGACTTTTCTCCCTTATGGCCCAATGCGGTCTTCACCTGCCCTGCGGGGAAGCTGAGCTTTGTATGAACAGCCAGGTGCTCTGCGATATTGGTGACGGTCAGAACATTACGGAGAACTTATCCACCTTTTCCGCCCATATTACCAATGTAATGAAGATTCTTAAGGCAGCCGGCCCGGAGAGCCTGGTTATTTTAGATGAGCTGGGATCAGGAACAGACCCGGCGGAAGGAATGGGGATCGCCATTGCCATACTGGAAGAGTTAAGAAGCAACGGATGCCTTTTTCTGGCAACCACCCATTATCCTGAGGTAAAGACATACGCCAAGGAGGCGGAGGGAATTACCAATGCACGTATGGCTTTTGATAAAGAAACCCTTAGGCCTCTTTACCGCATGGAAATCGGAGAAGCCGGAGAAAGCTGCGCTCTTTATATCGCCAAACGGCTGGGAATGCCGGAGGCCATGATAAGGAGGGCCAGAAGATACGCTTACGGAGAGCCGGAAGGCTTCTGTAAGGAGGAGACGGATGCATTAACAGAGAAGGCCGAAGGCATAAGCTTAAGCGGTCCCAGAATTGAAAAACTGAAAAAAACGGTGGTGAATAAAAATCTCACAGAAAAAAAGTTTACCATCGGGGACAGTGTGTATGTTTATCCGGATAAGAAAAAGGGAATTGTATGCAGGCCAGTCAATGAAAAGGGAGTGCTGCAGGTCCAGATGCCGGATAAGAAAATCTGGGTCAACCAGAAAAGGGTAAAGCTTTTGGTCGCCGCAGAGGAGCTATACCCGGAGGATTATGATTTTTCCATAATTTTTGATACTGTGGAAAACAGAAAAGCAAGGCATAAGATGGAAAAGGGATATCAGGAGGGGCTGGAGATAAGAATGGAATGATTTTTCAGGAAGGGAGCCTTGGTGTACATGGCCCCCTTCTTTGAAATGATGTTATAATTTTATGTATCTTAGGAGATGTGGCCTTAAGGCCAGGTTTCCTCTCCGCGAATTTAACAGCTGGGAGGCGGAATAAAAAGTTCGTCGTTAAGCTCAGCCAGGATGAGCCGGAAAATCTGTACATGGCAAAGCTCATCTGCAATGATCCGGTTTAAGATTGCCTTGATCTTACAGTCATCGATCCACTCTGCCTGGTCCTGGTATTTCCGGATAGCTTCCAGTTCACTTGCCAGGGCGTTGGAGACCAGGGGACCGATCCGGGTGGGATAGCGGTTACAGGCGGGAGTCCAATACTTTAAGCGCCCGTTTTTATAGCTCCAAAGCCTGGGATCTGCGCCCAGCATGATGGCCAATTCTCCAAAGGTATTTAAATGATGCATTTCAACAATGCTGATCTTATGGAAACATTCCGCTATATCAAAGAAGAAGTTTCTGGTAATCATGCTGTTGTAAGTATAAAGACTGATTGCGGACATTTCGGAATTACAGTCGCCTATGTTTGAAAGCATGGCTGCGGCATACCGCTTATTTTGAGAAAGGATCTCTATGGGAGGCCAGGGATCGTTGCCTGAAAAAACAAGAGCAGATAAATCCATATAATACCCTCATTTCAATTTATTCTATTTAAATATATCCGCCAGATGGTATAGTATGACTTAAAAACACAAGAAGATGGAGGAACCAAGGACATGGACTGTAAAGAAAAATTTAAGAAAACAGTGGAAGATTTTTTACCGTTTAACCAGCAGGAAGAAAGGGATAAGGAGATGCTGCTCCAATATCTCTCGTCAGGGGAATCTATATTTTCCCGTGAAAGTTTAGGCGCCCATATGTCAGCATCGGCCTGGGTGGTAAATCAGTCCCATGATAAGGTTCTTATGGCCTACCATAACATCTATGATTCCTGGGCATGGACCGGAGGCCACGCTGACGGGGAAATGGACCTGCTTAAGGTAGCAATCCGGGAAGCCATGGAAGAGACCGGGATTACAAAGGTAAGGCCGGTTACAGAGGATATTTTTTCTCTGGAGGTGCTTACAGTGGACGGACATGAGAAGAGGGGAGCTTATGTTTCCTCCCACCTTCACTTAAATGTGACCTATCTTCTGGAAGCAGATGACAGGGAGGCCCTTCATAAGAAAGCGGATGAAAACAGTGCAGTAGGCTGGTTTGGTTTGGAAGAATGCTTAACGTCAGTCAATGAGCCCTGGATGAGGGAACGGATTTACCGGAAACTGCTTGATAAGATGAGAAATATAAGATATTAACAAAAAAATGATAACTATTTTCCATTTTACTGTTTTATTTTTCCAGATAATGATTTATAATAGAGGAATCTAACAGATAAAGTTTTGCCAAATAAGACAGCGAGGTGGTAGATATGAAGATTATTTACGCAATCGTCAGCTCAGATGATGGAAACAGGGTGACTGATGTGCTGAATGAACACCAGTTCAGCGTGACAAAACTTGCCACAACAGGTGGTTTCTTAAAGAAGGGCAACTCTACATTAATGATCGGTACGGATGACGGACAGGTAGAAGAAGTCATCACTCTGATTAAAGATACCTGCGGAAAACGCCAAAAGATTACCTGCAACGTTCCGGCGCCGAATATCGCGTCTGTATCAGCCGGATATATGATGATGCCGATGACAGTGGAACTTGGCGGAGCTACTATATTTGTAACCGACGTAGAACGATTCGAGAAGATTTGAGAAATCAGCAAAGGGATTGCAGAGCAATCCCTTTTCGCAACTGCTGGAATTGACAGGCCGGAGGAAAAGTAAAAAAATGACAGGAGGTGTGTTTTTGAAACTGGATGAGATGACTAAAAATATGCTGGTGGCAGAGGCATATGAAGCCCAGAAGATGGCTTATGTTCCTTATTCGGATTTTTGCGTGGGAGCGGCCCTGCTTGCAAAGAACGGAAAGGTCTACCGTGGCTGCAACATTGAAAATGCAGCCTTTACACCCACTAACTGTGCGGAGCGCACCGCGTTTTTCAAAGCGGTCTCAGAAGGAGTCACGGAATTTGATGCCATTGCTATTGTGGGGAATAAAAAGGGAGAAAAGGGAGATATATGTGCTCCTTGCGGAGTCTGCCGGCAGGTAATGGCGGAATTCTGTGATCCTGAGGAATTTAAGATCATTCTGGGAGCGGGAGAGGAAACTTCCGTGTATACCTTAAAGGAGCTGCTTCCTTTGGGATTCACAAAAAAGAATTTAAATTCCTGATGAGGCAAAAGGGAGGTTTTGGTGTGTCATGAGAATGTACGATGTAATTGCAAAAAAGAGGAACGGAGAAACTCTGACAGAGGAAGAGATCCGCTTCATGATAAACGGCTACGTAAAGGGGGATATTCCTGATTACCAGATGTCTGCCATGCTGATGGCCATTTACTTTAAAGGTATGAGTGATGAGGAAACAGCCATTCTTACCGATGCGGTGGCCCATTCCGGCGATATGGTGGATTTATCTCCGATTCAGGGAGTAAAAGTAGATAAGCACTCCACCGGAGGGGTGGGAGATAAGACGACTCTGGTGGTTGCACCCATTGTAGCTGCCTGTGGAGTCAAGGTTGCAAAGATGTCGGGCCGGGGCTTAGGCCATACAGGAGGAACCGTTGACAAAATGGAATCCATACCCGGTATGCGGACTATGCTGACAGAGGAAGAATTCTTTCAGGTGGTCAATACCACCGGCCTTTCCGTTATCGGCCAGTCAGGAAATCTGGCTCCTGCGGATAAAAAACTTTATGCCCTTCGTGATGTGACTGCAACCGTGGACAGCATTCCCTTAATTGCCGCTTCCATTATGAGCAAAAAGCTGGCAGCAGGAAATGACTGCATTCTTCTGGATGTTAAAACCGGCAGCGGAGCATTTATGAAGACCCTGGAAGATTCCATCACCCTGGCAGAAAAGATGGTGGCCATCGGGGAGCATGCAGGAAAGAGGACCATGGCTCTTATAACCAACATGGATATTCCGCTGGGAAGCCTGATCGGCAACAGCCTGGAAGTCATTGAGGCAGCGGAAACCCTCCGCGGAAGAGGACCTGAAGACTTAAAGTCGGTTTGCTTAAGCCTGGCTGCCGGTATGCTCTATCTGGCAGGAAAAGGCAGCATGGAGGAATGCCGGGCGCTGGCAGAAAGAGCCATTGCCGATGGAAACGCATTGGAACGGCTTATGGCCATGGTAGAAGCCCAGGGAGGGGATCCTTCGGTGATCAGGGACACCTCGCTTTTTGCCAAAGCAGCCTTTGAAAGAGAAGTGAAGGCCTTAAAGAGCGGCTATATCACCCATATGAACACAGAGCAATGCGGGATCGCCTCCTCACTTTTGGGCGCCGGAAGAGTCACAAAGGAGAGCGTGATCGATTATACCGCGGGAATTGCCCTTAAGAAAAAAGCAGGCCAGAAGGTGGAAGAGGGAGAGACCATTGCCGTGCTGTATACTTCAAAGGAAGAGCTGTTTGCGGCTGCTGAGGAAGAATTTTTAAAAGCAGTCACCATCAGCGGGCAACAGCCGGCGGCAGAGCCCCTGATTTATGCAAGCGTTACCAGAGAAGGCGTAAAGCGCCTGACAGAATAGAAAGGTAGGAAACAATAATGACAGATTTAGAAATGTTAAGTTACGTAGATCATACCCAATTAAAGGCGTTTGCCACATGGGAGGACATTGAGGAGCTTTGTAAGGAAGCCGTGGAATATAAAACTGCTTCCGTGTGCATCCCTCCCTGCTATATCAGCCGGGTACATGAAAATTTCCCGGGGCTTAATATCTGTACCGTGGTCGGATTCCCTCTTGGCTACAGCGTAACTGAATCAAAGGTCCTTGAGACAAAGAAAGCCATTGAAGACGGAGCCTCTGAGGTGGATATGGTAGTGAATATCAGCGATGTGAAAAATGGAGATTACGGCAAAGTAGAAAAGGAAATCGCAGAACTGAAAAAAGCGGCCGGCGAAAACATCTTAAAGGTCATCATTGAGGCCTGCTATCTGACCGAAGAAGAGAAGATTGCCATGTGCAAGGCAGTTACGGCAGCCGGAGCTGATTATATCAAGACCTCCACCGGGTTTGGAACCGGCGGAGCGACCCTGGAGGATATCCAGCTATTTAAAAAGCACATCGGTCCCAATGTAAAGATAAAAGCGGCCGGCGGGGTGAGAACCCTGGAGGATTTAAGGGCTTACATTGAAGCTGGCTGCAGCCGTGTGGGGGCCAGTGCAGCTGTCAGGCTGGCGGCGGAAAAGGAGAATGCTGCTTCCGGAAAATAATAGCCAATTCATCCGATTATCGAAAGTGCTCGTTCCTTTCGATAATATATAATTTAAGCGCTCCAAAAGAGACTCTTTATAAGTGTCTGCCTTTTGGGGCGTTTTTACATGTTTTTTTATACAATTTCCACAAATGACAGTAAAGTCATTTCTGGCTATTTTTCACGAAAATGTTTAAATATACAAAAAAAACTGACAAACAAGCTATTGAAGTGTTAAACTTAAGATATAGAAGTAAATTTATGTATCAACGTGTTGGCATTCAGGCAGGAGGTATTGTTATGTTTCAGGTAAATGATCTAGTAGTATTCGGAACCCATGGAATATGCAGGGTAGAGGCGATAGGAAGACTCGACATGTCCTCGGCAGATGAAGACCGCCTTTACTATACGCTAAAGCCTCTTAATGAGGCACAGCATTGTGTTGTTTACACGCCTGTAGACAATCTAAAAGCGCCCGTGAGAGCTGCATCTACCAGGGAAGAAGCCATAGAACTGATTAACCAGATTCCTGATACTCCGACCATGTGGGTGTTTGATGAAAGACAGCGTGAAGGGATCTATAAGGAAATCATGGTGAAAAATGAGTGCACGGGCTGGCTCCAGATCATCAAGACCCTTTATTTAAAGAAACAAAATGCGGCGGCAGATGAAAAGAAATGTTCGGCAAAGGATGAATCTTATTTCAAGATGGCGGAAGATCTGCTTTACTATGAACTTGCGGCAGCTTTAGAAATGGAGCCGGCCGTGGTGAAAGACATGGTGGTTACGCGGGTGAAGGCTGAGTGATCAGAACTGGGATCCGAAAGACTTAATCCGGTCCGGAAGCCATAAATCATTAAGGATTATTGCAAAAAATGCGCCTTGGAATGTGATATCACAAACCAAAGCGCATTTTTATTAATTAATGATAAATTTTCTTCTCTTCATAAATGGGCTCGCAAGTCAGGTTTACGCCCAATTTCTTAAATATCTTAACATCCACATCGGATAACAGTACAGAAGTATGAGCATCGCATCCCTTTAATTTCGGAAGCTGTTCCAGCGCGATCTGGGCGTTGGGATCAGTCGCAGCGCTGGCGGACAGTGCAATTAAAACCTCATCCGTATGAAGCCTGGGATTTTTGCTGCCCAGATAGTTGATTTTTAATTTCTGAATCGGCTCAATGGCAGAGGGAGAGATCAGATGAATGTCATGAGGAATATTTCCTAAAACCTTGACTGTATTTAACAAAAGGGCAGCAGAAGCACCTAATAAGTTGGTAGTCTTTCCTGTGACAATGGTTCCGCCCTCTAATTCAAGTGCAGCAGCCGGAGAGCCTTTTATTTCGGCCAGGTTCTTGGCGGCATTCACTACCTTTCTCATGTCGGTGGTTATTTTCGCCTGCTTCATGAGAAGCTCAATTTTATAGACTTCATCTTTGGAACCCATATCTCTTGCCAGCCGGGAAAGGGCCTGGTAATAACGTCTTATGATTTCCTGCATGGAAGCCTCCCGGCATACCTCATCATCCACAATACAGAAGCCAACCATATTAACGCCCATATCGGTGGGGGATTTGTAAGGACATTCTCCGTAAATTCCCTCAAAGATAGCGCTTAATACAGGAAAGATCTCTACATCACGGTTGTAATTAACAGTGGTCTTTCCATAGGCCTCTAAGTGAAAAGGATCGATCATATTCACATCGTTTAAATCTGCGGTAGCGGCCTCGTAGGCTAAATTTACCGGATGCTTTAATGGGATGTTCCAGATGGGGAATGTCTCAAATTTCGCATATCCGGCCTTAATTCCCCGTTTGTTCTCGTGGTAAAGCTGGGATAAGCAGGTTGCCATCTTTCCGCTGCCAGGCCCCGGAGCCGTAATGATAACAAGGGGCTTTGCGGTTTCTATATAATCATTTCTGCCGTATCCTTCGTCACTGACAATGAGAGAAACATTGCTTGGATAACCGTCAATGATATAGTGGCGGTATACTCTGATCCCCATTTTTTCCAGCTTGCTTTTAAATAAATCAGCCGCCTTCTGCCCGGAATACTGTGTGATAACAACGCTTCCCACATAAAGCCCCTTATCCGTAAAGGACTGGATCAGCCGTAAAACATCCACATCATAAGTGATGCCCAGATCATGGCGGATCTTGTTCTTCTCAATATCTGCAGCATTGATGGCGATTACGATCTCTGCCTGGTCTGAAAGCTGCATCAGCATGCGGAGCTTACTGTCAGGTTCAAATCCGGGAAGCACTCTGGAAGCGTGGTAATCGTCAAACAGCTTGCCGCCGAATTCCAGATAGAGCTTGTCACCAAACTGGCTGATTCGTTCCCTGATGTGCTCTGACTGCATGGTTAAATATTTATTGTTATCAAATCCAAATTTCATTTGTCCCTCCATGATGTGTGCTTATGGTTCAGCAATGGTACCAACGAACCATAACGCATGCACGAACTTTTTGACCATAGTACTTATAAATTGTATCATATTAATTATGAAATTGCCACGGATTTTTTCCTGCCCCCTTCTTTTTCCTGAAACCCTTTACAACTGGCTTTAAACGTGTTAAAACGTTGTAGTAAGAAGGAGGATAGAAATGCTTAAAATAGGAAGAAATGATGCATGCTGGTGCGGAAGCGGAAAGAAATATAAAAACTGTCACCTGCCTTTTGACCAAAAGATTGAAAATTATGCGGTCATGGGAGTTGAGGTCCCGGAGCACTATATGATAAAAACACCGGCACAGATTGAAGGAATCCGCCGTGCAGGAGTGATTAACAACAAGGTTCTTGATCAGGTGGATGAGAATATTAAGCCGGGCATGAGTACGGAAGATATCAATACCCTGGTACATGAGACTACCGTCAGGCTGGGAGGAATCCCCGCCACTCTTAATTTTGAAGGATATCCAAAAAGTGTGTGCACGTCGGTCAATGAGGTAGTATGCCACGGAATCCCGGATCCTAACCGGATCTTGCAGGAAGGGGATATTATCAATGTGGATGTGACCACCATTGTAGACGGCTTCTATGCCGATGCCTCCAGAATGTATTGCATCGGAAAGGTATCGGACGAGGCATTGAAGCTTGTCCAGGTAACCAAAGAGAGTGTGGATCTGGCAGTAAAAGAAGCCAGAGCCTGGGGCCATCTGGGAGATATCGGAGCAGCTATTTCGGAGTATATCTATGCCAATGGCTATACGGTAGTAAGGGAAATCGGCGGACACGGTGTGGGGCTGGATATCCATGAGGAGCCATGGGTCAGTCATATCGGCACCAGAGGAACCGATATGCTTCTTGTACCTGGGATGATATTTACCATTGAGCCTATGGTTAATGCAGGAAAAGCAGATGTAGTACAGGATGACGATGACGGCTGGACCATTTACACAAAGGATGGAAGCCTGTCAGCCCAGTGGGAATATACGATTCTGATTACAGAGGAAGGGCCGGAGATACTGTCAAGATAAATGGAGAAAAAACGATGTTTTTGGGTGGATGAATCCTCGCCGGTTTATACGAAATACCATGACGAAGAGTGGGGAATTCCAGTTTACGATGATAAAAAGCTTTATGAAATGTTCCTTTTAGAAACCTTTCAGGCAGGACTTTCCTGGATCACCATACTGAGAAAGAGAGAGTCCTTCCGGGAAGCCTTTGATGGCTTTGATGTGGAAAAAGTGGCGTGTTACGGAGAAGAAAAAATAAAAGACTTAATGGAGAATAGGGGCATCATCAGAAACAGGAGAAAAATAGAAGCTGCTGTGAACAATTCCCGTGTCTTCCTAAAGATCCAGGGGGAGTTCGGCTCTTTTTCAAAGTATTTGTGGGGATTCACAAACAATGAGGTCATCATCAATCAGGATGACTGCTTCCCTGTAAAAACGGAGCTGTCCGATCTGGTTTCAAAAGATTTAAAGAAGCGGGGAATGGCTTTTGTAGGTTCTGTTACCATCTATTCCTATCTCCAGGCAATAGGCGTGGTCAATGATCATGAGCTGTCCTGCTTCTGCCGGGAAGGCAGTTAAAAGGGCTGGAAACAGAGGTAGATAATGCAAAGAAAAAGCGGGGGCATTATTTGGGGAAAGAATACATAGCTTATGGAATGAGAGGTTAACCTAATTAAATACGGCTGCATCCGGAAAATGTAATTTTATTATTGGAAAATTTTACAAATTATGGTAAAATGTTAAATATTTATTACATTAAACACCTGAAACCATAAAGAAAGTGAACAGGAGTATTATGAAAAGATGGCTTTTGGCAGTAATTGCATTGTCGTTGGTGGCCTCCGGATGCAGCAGGTACAAAGGAATTTCCGAACCTTCAGAAACAGACAGCAAAACAGATGAATCTCAGCAGAGCACAGAAGAATCCGGGCAGCTTCCCATGGAAGTTTCCGTTTTACCGGGAAAGAAGCCGGTTAAGGTAAAGGGAATTTATATTTCCAGCTATATGGCCGGCTCTGAGGGGCTGCAGGCGATTTTGGACAAGATCCAGGGTACGGAGATCAATACGGTTGTCATTGACGTGAAGAATGACGACGGACGGATCACCTTTGCTATGGAGGATGCACCTACGGTGAATGAAATCGGTGCCACAGAAAAGTACATCAAGGATATTGACAGTCTCATGGCTCAGTTAAAGTCCAGGGGGCTTTATACCATTGCCCGGGTGGTGGCATTCAGGGATCCTTATCTGGCTGAGAAAAAGCCGGAGTGGGCGCTTAAGAATAAGGATGGAAGCCTGCACCGGGATAACAAGGGACTGGCCTGGGTAAATCCTTACCGGACAGAAGTATGGGACTATCTGGTGGAGGTGGGAACCCAGGCTTCCAAGGCCGGATTTGATGAGGTTCAATTTGATTACATTCGTTTTTCCACGGACAGCTCCATGAAACAGGTGGTATTTGACGAAAAGGATACTATGGGCCGTTCCAAAACGGATATTATTACGGAATTTATCCAGTATGCATATGAAAAGCTGTCTTCCCAGAAAATTTTTGTTTCGGCAGATGTGTTTGGTACCATCATCGGAAGCAAGGTGGATGCGGAGGCAGTGGGACAGATCTATAGTGATATGGCATGCCATTTGGATTATATCTGTCCCATGATCTATCCGTCCCATTACGGAGACGGAAACTTTGGCATCGATCATCCGGATATGGAGCCTTACCGTACCATCCGTGCGGCGCTTAAGCTTTCCAGGCAGGATTTAGAATCTGCCGGACAGGCTGGGAAGCATCAGGCTATTGTCCGTCCCTGGCTCCAGGATTTTACGGCTTCCTATCTGAAGCACCATATTCCCTATGGAGCAGGGGAAGTCAGGGCACAGATTCAGGCGGTTTATGATTCGGGTTATGATGAGTGGATCCTCTGGAGCGCATCCAACCGGTATACCTGGGAAGGCCTCTTAAGTCTTGAGGCAGCGCAAGAGGAAGCAAAAAAGCTTGCCAGCGTGAGGCAAAGGCTGGAGACCGCTTCCCCGTCTGCCGCCGAAACAAAGGATTTATCATCTGAGGCACAGACGGAAGGCAAAGAAGAAAAGACAGAAAAGAGCCTTGAGGGAAGCACAGCGGCAGCAGAAGGGTCACAGGAGACGAAGAAGGAAAATAAAAAGAAAACCAGAATAAAGCCTGATGTCGTCATCGTGACCACAGGCGGCCAGGGAGATTAGGAAGTGAGGAAAACCATGGACAGAACACCCAGACCAGGAGATTTCTACCGGCATTTTAAAGACAAGATGTACCAGGTGATAACCGTTGCGGTTCATTCCGAAACAGGAGAAGAGATGGTTGTGTATCAGGCTCTGTATGGAACCTTCGGAACGTATGTCCGCCCGCTTTCCATGTTCATCAGTGAGGTGGATCATGAAAAGTATCCGGAGGTAAACCAGGAATACAGGTTTGAAAGGGTGGATATGGATTCTGAACAGCCTGTGGTAAAAGTCTGTCCCCAGAAGCCGGAAGAAGAGAATGAAGAAAGCTCTGTGTGCAGCCGTCAAAGTCAGGAGAGCCTGCCCTCGGCTGGCTGCTCACACAATAATAAGAATCTTCTTGCATTTCTTGACGCAGGGACGTATCATGAGAAGCTGGAGGTTCTTGAGAATCGGAAGGACCGGTTTTCAGCAGAAGAGCTTCTGGCCATCTGCGAGATTATGGAGATCGGAAGGCCGGATTCTGAACCTGAAGAGAAATACTATGCGGTGAAAAGGTATTTGGAGCTGCAGAATAAATACGAGGGATCAAGATTGAGGTGATTTGTTTCAGTGGACCATAGGTCATTTAATATAGAAGAAGAATTAAAAAAACTGCCGTCCCAGCCTGGCGTGTATCTCATGCACGACAAGCGGGACGAAATCATCTATGTGGGAAAAGCCATCAGCTTAAAAAACAGGGTCAGGCAGTACTTTCAAAGCAGCAGAAATAAGACGTCAAAAATTGAACAAATGGTATCGAGGATCGCCTGGTTTGAATACATTATAACAGACTCTGAGCTGGAAGCCCTTGTGCTGGAATGCAATCTCATTAAGGAACACCGTCCCCGTTACAATACCATGCTAAAGGATGATAAGACCTATCCCTATATCAAGGTAACCGTGTACGAGGATTATCCAAGGATCTTATTTTCCAGGGATATGAAAAAGGATAAAAGCAAGTATTTTGGACCGTATACAAGCGCAGGAGCGGTAAAGAATACCATTGAGCTGATCCACAAGCTTTATCAGATCAGAACCTGCAACCGGAACCTGCCAAGGGATATTGGGAAGGAACGCCCCTGCTTAAATTACCATATCAAGCAGTGTTCGGCACCGTGCCAGGATTATATCAGCAGGGAAGAATACTGGAAATCCATTAACAGGGCACTGGAATTTTTAGGCGGAAAATACGGCCCTGTGATTCATATGCTGGAAGAGAAGATGCAGGCGGCTTCGGAAGAAATGGATTATGAAAAGGCCATTGAGTACCGGGATCTGTTAAACAGCGTAAAGCAGATCGCCCAGAAGCAGAAGATCACGGACAGCGGCATGGAAGACCGGGATATCATTGCCATGGCAAAGGATGAGAAGGATGCGGTTGTCCAGGTATTCTTTGTCCGGGAAGGCAGGCTCATTGGCCGGGAGCATTTCCACGTAAGCATAGCAACGGCAGAGGATAATAAGCAGATCCTGACCAGCTTTGTCAAACAGTTCTATGCAGGAACGCCTTTTGTTCCGAAAGAGCTGTGGGTCCAGACCGGTCTTGAGGATGAAGGCGTCATAGAGGAATGGCTTTCTGCGAAACGAGGCCAGAAGGTCAAGATCGTGGTTCCCCGGAAAGGCCAGAAGGAGCGCCTGATGGAGCTGGCGGAGAAAAATGCCGCGCTGGTACTTTCTCAGGATAAGGAAAAGATAAAGCGGGAAGAGCTTCGCACCATCGGCGCCATGAATGAGGTGGGCGGCTGGCTGGGACTTTCCGGCATTAAACGGATTGAGGCATTTGATATTTCCAACATAAGCGGCTTTGAGTCTGTGGGCTCCATGATCGTCTATGAGGACGGGAAGCCCAAGAGAAATGATTACAGGAAATTTAAGATCAAATGGGTCAAGGGGGCCAATGATTACGCTTCCATGAACGAGGTGCTCACAAGAAGGTTTTCCCATGGCCTTAAGGAAGCGGAAAGCTTAAGGGAAAAAGGCGTGGATGAGGAGCTTGGGAGCTTTACCCGTTTCCCTGACCTAATCATGATGGATGGAGGACGGGGGCAGGTAAACATTGCCCTGGAGGTTTTAAAGGAACTGGATATTTCCATTCCTGTCTGTGGTATGGTAAAGGATGACAATCACAGAACCAGAGGGCTTTACTATCATAACGTGGAGATTCCCATTGACAGGCATTCCGAAGGATTCAAGCTGATCACCAGGATCCAGGATGAAGCCCACCGGTTTGCCATCGAATACCATAGAAGCTTAAGAAGCAAAGGACAGGTGAAATCCATTCTTGACGACATTCCAGGCATCGGCCCTAACAGGAGAAAGGCGCTGATGCGCCAGTTTAAAGGGCTGGAAGCCATAAAGGAAGCGACCGTGGAGGAACTGTCCGAAGTACCGGGCATGAATGCCCGGGCTGCGAAGAGCGTTTACGAGTTCTTCCATATATAGCTTTTCAAAATACGAAATCTGTGTTAGTATGAAAAAAACAGATGGAAAAGAGGAGCGTTCGCCATGCATGGAGTAGCTATTACAGATTTGATAAAGAAGATGAATTTCCGGAACATGACTCCGGAGATTGACGCGGAAAAAATTGTGATCAGCCATCCGGATGTCAATCGCCCGGCTTTACAGTTGGCCGGATTTTACGATCATTTTGACAACGAGCGGGTGCAGATCATCGGTTATGTGGAGCAGGAATACATTCATCAGATGAATCATGAGAGAAAGCTTGAGATGTACGACAAGCTTTTGTCCAGCCAGATTCCGTGCCTCGTATATAGCCGGAGCCAGAGTCCGGATGAGGATATGCTGGCGTTTTGTAATCATTACGGCGTACCATGCCTTGTATCAGATAAGACCACTTCCGATCTCATGGCGGAGATCATCCGCTGGCTTAAGGTGAAGCTGGCGCCCTGCATCAGCATTCACGGAGTTTTGGTTGATGTGTTCGGCGAAGGCGTGCTGATTATGGGAGAGAGCGGCATCGGGAAAAGCGAGGCTGCACTGGAGCTGATCAAACGAGGCCACCGTCTTGTAACCGATGATGTAGTGGAGATCCGCAAGGTAAGCGATGAAACGCTGATTGGAAGCGCCCCGGAAATTACCAGGCATTTTATTGAATTAAGGGGCATCGGCATCATTGATGTCAAGACTTTGTTCGGCGTTGAAAGCGTAAAGGATACCCAGGCCATTGATATGGTGATTAAACTGGAGGACTGGGATAGAGATAAGGAATACGACAGAATGGGAATCGAAGACCAGTATACGGAATTTCTGGGAAACCGGGTGGTATGCCATTCCATTCCGGTGCGTCCGGGACGTAATCTGGCAATTATCGTTGAATCTGCTGCTGTCAATTACAGACAAAAGAAGATGGGGTACAACGCGGCTCAGGAATTATATAACCGCGTTCAGGCAAACCTTTCAAGAAAACAGGATGATTGAGGTGTCTGATGACTGGATTTTATGAAAAACTTCTTGGTGCAGCCGATAAAGATCATATAAAAGTTGGGGAAGAGATGCGAAAGCATACCTCGTTCCGGGTGGGCGGCCCTGCTGCCTGCTTTGTGACTCCGCAGGATGAGAAGGAGCTTGCTGCTGTTTTGGCTCTTTGCCGCCGGGAAGAGGTACCTTTTTTTATACTGGGGAATGGAAGCAATCTTCTGGTTGGAGACGAAGGATTTGACGGGGTGGTCGTTTCCATGGATTGCTTTAAAAGCTGCCAGGCGGATAAGGAGACAGGGATCGTAAAGGCCGGAGCCGGAGCGTCCCTGGCACGGATCGCCCAGGAAGCATACAGGGCTTCATTGACCGGTTTTGAGTTTGCGGCCGGGATACCGGGCACTCTTGGGGGGGCTGTGGTGATGAACGCCGGAGCCTATGGTTCGGAGATGAAGGAGGTTCTTAAGTCTGTTAAAGTTTTAATGCCTCAGGGTGAAGTAAAGGAGCTGCCTGCTGACCAGCTTTCCTTAGGATACCGGACCAGCTGCATTATACCAAAGCAATATGTTGTACTGGAAGCCAGGATCCGGTTGAGGGATGGAGATGAGGTCTCTATTAAGAACCGGATGGATGAACTGGCCCGCAGGAGAAAGGAAAAGCAGCCTTTGGAATATCCAAGCGCAGGAAGCACCTTTAAGAGGCCGGAGGGGCATTTTGCCGGCAAGCTCATAGAGGAGGCAGGCTTAAGAGGTTTTTCCCTGGGCGGCGCCCAGGTATCGGAGAAGCACTGCGGATTTGTTATTAACAAAGACAGCGCTACTGCGGCTGATATCAGAAACCTGTGTGAAGAGGTGAAAAAAAGGGTATTAAAACAATCCGGAGTAGTCCTTGAGATGGAGGTAAAGACACTAGGGAAGTTTTAACGGTGCAAAGGAGAATAACGTGAGGCTTGTAATTGTAACAGGCATGTCAGGCGCAGGGAAGACCCAGGCGCTTAAGATGCTGGAGGATATGGGATTCTATTGTGTGGATAATCTTCCCATTCCCCTGATTGAAACGTTTGCGGAGCTGACCTTAAGCAATCATGGAGGGATCAGGAATGCAGCTTTGGGGATCGATATCCGCAGCGGGGAGGATTTATCGGTTTTAAATCGGATTTTTGATGAGTGGTCAAGACAAAGGGTGCCCTTTGAAATACTCTTCCTTGATGCAGGTGACGAAACACTGATTAAGCGTTATAAGGAAACCAGGAGAGCCCATCCCCTGGCGGCAGGCGGAAGGATCGACAGCGGGATTGAAAAAGAACGGGTAAAGCTCGGGTTTTTAAAGGAAGAAGCGGACTATATCATCGATACCAGCCGGCTCCTTACAAAGGAACTGAGGCAGGAGCTGGAAAAAATATTTATAAACCGGGAATCCTACCGGAATTTGTATATTACTGTTCTTTCTTTTGGGTTCAAGTATGGGATTCCGTCGGATGCAGACCTGGTTTTTGATGTAAGATTCCTGCCTAATCCCTACTATTCAGAGGACCTGCGGCCTAAAACCGGAGAGGAAAAAGCAGTGCGGGACTATGTGATGCAGCATGGGACCGCTGCCCTGTTTTTAGACAAGCTTAACGATATGCTGGAATTTTTAATTCCCAATTATGTTCTGGAGGGGAAAAACCAGCTGGTCATTGCCATTGGATGTACAGGCGGCAAGCACCGGTCGGTTACCATTGCCAGGTCTGTTTATGACAGGTTTAAATCCAGGGAAGAATTCGGGATAAAGATCGAGCACCGGGACATCGACAAGGATAATATACGGAAAAGGATGGTCTAGACATGTCATTTTCTTCCAAATTAAAAGAAGAGCTATCCAGGCAGATCAGTCCGGCAAGGCATTGCCAGATCGCAGAGATGGCAGCGATCATAAGCCTTTGCGGAAAAATAATCATATCGGAAAACGACCGCTATACGATTAAAATTAATACGGAAAATGTGGCAGTTGCAAGAAAGTACTTTACATTATTGAAAAAAACATTTAATATAAGTACTGATGTGTCGATTAGAAGAAATGCTTATTTAAATAAAAACCGTACCTATACGGTAACGATCCGGGAACATGAGGAAGCGATCCGTGTTTTACACGCCACAAAGCTTCTTGATGAAAACGGAGAAATAGGGGAAAACTTAAATCTTGTACAGAATGTGGTCATCCAGCAGTCCTGCTGCAGGAGGGCATTCATCCGGGGGGCATTTCTCTCTTCCGGGTCCTTAAGCGACCCTGAGAAATTCTACCATTTTGAAATCGTTTGTGCGACAGAAGATAAAGCCAGGCAGCTAAAGTCCATTATCGCGACCTTTGATCTTGAAGCAAAGATCGTGAAGAGAAAACGTTATTTTGTGGTTTATATAAAAGAAGGAAGCCAGATCGTAGATATCCTGAATGTTATGGAAGCCCCGGTGGCCTTAATGGAGCTTGAGAATATCAGGATCTTAAAGGATATGCGCAACAGTGTGAACCGGCAGGTGAACTGTGAGACTGCCAATATTAATAAAACGGTATCAGCTGCGGTAAAGCAGATAGAAGATATAAAATATATCAGAGATACAATCGGACTTGATAATCTACCGGACAATCTAAGTGAAATTGCCAGGGAACGATTGGAGAGGCCGGAAGCAACATTAAAAGAGCTTGGAGAAGCTCTTGACCCTCCTGTAGGCAAATCAGGAGTGAACCACCGACTTAGAAAGCTTGGCGACCTGGCAGGGCGGCTGCGGGGGACAGGCATTAGCAGCGGAATGGATTAATCCGTTCATAGGATTGAGGAGGATAATTATGGTAAGAAAAACAGTCACCGTTGAACTTGCATCAGGCTTAGAGGCAAGACCAGTTGCTATGCTGGTTCAGGTTGCAAGCCAGTATGAAAGCAACATTTATGTTGAAATCGAATCCAAGAGGGTAAATGCAAAGAGTATTATGGGCATGATGACTCTGGGACTTGCAGCGGGAGAACAGATTACGATCACTGCGGATGGTACGGATGAGGAGCAGGCGGTTGCCGAAATCGAAAAATATTTAAGCAACCATGAGTAATATTTAAAGAATATTGTTTTTTCAGGCGGAGGCTCTCACACAAGAGGCTCCGCCTCTTATGTGTGCTGCTGAAATGCTGAATTGAAAAAGTAAATTCCAGTGCAGGACTAAATTCCACTGCCCTTTAAAAGTTGTCATAAATGGTAGAGGTTTTTGCGCACTATTCTAAGATTTCTGTTATAATTAAGCTA